>CAYNSX010000058.1:0-3951 GCA_964400165.1 uncultured bacterium | reverse complement strand
TTGCGCAAGGCGGAGGGGCGGCTGGGCATCATCCGCGATTACGAGGAGCGCCTGCGGGCGATGGTCTCCGCCGCCGCCGCGGGCGCCGGTGATTCGCCGCTCTTCCGGAAGCGCCCGGTGCAACGGCTGGCGCTCGTCGTCTTCACCGCGGACAAGGGGCTATGCGGCAGTTACAACGCCAATGTCTTCCGCATCACCAACCGCATCCTCGACGAAGCGCCCGATTGGCGCGTCGCCTCGGTCGGGCGCAAAGCGGTGCGCTTCTTCCGCCGCCGGCGCGTCGAGCCGCTGTTCGAGCTTTCGCCCGTCCCCGCGGAACCGCTGGCCAGCGACTTCCGCCCGCTGGCCAGCGCGCTCCAGCGTGGCTTCGAGAGCGGCGAGTGGGACAAGGTCGACCTCGTTTACACTTACTTCCGCTCCTCCTCTCGGCAGGAACTGCGCACCACCACCCTGCTGCCGATGGAAGCCGACCCGCGCCCCGGCGACTGGATTATGGAGCCGGAGCCGGCGGAATTCCTGCGGCTGCTCGGCCCGCGCTACTTGAGCGCCGCGCTCTACCGCACCGCCTGGGAATCCATCGCCAGCGAACACGCGGCGCGCGTCACCGCGATGTCGCAGGCGACCGACAACGCCGCTGAACTGCTCACCGAATTGCAACTCGCTTACAACAAGTCGCGCCAGGCCGCCATCACGAAAGAACTGCTCGATATCGTCGGCGCCGCCGAAGCGGTGCGCTAAGGAGCCCCAATGGCCACAGGAACCGTCACGCAAATCATCGGCCCCGTCGTGGACATCCGCTTCCCGCCGGAAGAACTGCCCGAGATTTACAACGCCGTCCAGATCACCGACCCGCACCACAACCGCACCCTCGTCTGCGAGGTGGCGCAGCACATCGGCAACGACATCGTCCGCACCGTGGCGATGGCGACCACCGAGGGCCTGCGCCGCGGGTTGGCCGCGCTCGACACCGGCGGCCCGATGACGATGCCCGTCGGCGAGAAGACGCTCGGCCGCATGTTCAATGTGATGGGCGAGCCGATTGACGGTTTCGGGCCGGTCGAAGCGGCGGGCCGCTATCCGCTGCACCGCGAGTCGATTCCGTTTGAGGACCAGGCGGTCACCACCGAACTCTTCGAGACCGGCCTCAAGGTGGTCGACCTCCTCTGCCCCTACCCCAAGGGCGGCAAGGTCGGCCTCTTCGGCGGCGCCGGCACGGGCAAGACGGTCTTGCTGCAGGAACTCATCCGCAATGTCGGCTACGAGCACGGCGGCAGTTCCGTGTTCGCCGGCGTCGGCGAACGCACCCGTGAGGGCAACGACCTCTGGCTCTCGCTCGAGCGCGCCGGCGTGCGCAGCCGCACCGGCCTCGTCTTCGGTCAGATGAACGAGCCGCCCGGCGCGCGACTGCGTGTCGGCCTCGCCGGCTTGGCGCTCGCGGAATACTTCCGCGACGAGAAGGGCCAGGATGTGCTGCTCTTCATCGACAATATGTTCCGATTCGTGCAGGCCGGCGCGGAAGTGTCGGCACTGCTCGGGCGGATGCCGTCCGCCGTCGGCTATCAGCCGACGCTCGGCAGCGAACTCGGCGAAATCGAAGAGCGCATCACTTCCACAAAACGCGGCTCCATCACCTCGCTGCAGGCCATCTATGTCCCTGCCGACGACATCACCGACCCGGCGCCCGCCGCGGTAATGTCGCACCTCGACGCTGTCACCGTACTCTCCCGCCGCATCGTCGAACGCGGCATCTATCCCGCCGTCGACCCTCTCGCTTCCACTTCACGCATCCTCGACCCGCGCGTCGTCGGCGAGGAGCACTATCAGGTCGCCCGCGGCGTCCAGCAGATCCTCCAGCGTTACCAGGAATTGCAGGACATCATCGCCATCCTCGGCATCGAGGAACTCTCCGACGAAGACCGCACCGTCGTTGACCGCGCCCGCCGCATCGAGCGCTTCCTGTCGCAGCCCAACTTCGTCGCCGAGCAGTTCACCGGCCGCCCGGGCCGCTATGTGAAGATCGCCGACACTGTCCGCTCGTTCAAGGAAATCCTCGACGGCAAGCACGACACGCTGCCCGAGCGCGCCTTCTATATGATGGGCGCCATTGAGGAAGTCGCCGAAGAAGGCGCCAAGATGAAGGCGCAGGGTTAGGAGGGCGCCCTGGCTACTTTCGACCTCGAAATCCTGACCCCCGAAGCGCGGGTCTTCACCGGCCCCGCCGAGGCGCTGCTCGCCCCCGGCGAGACCGGCTACCTCGGCGTCCTCGCCCACCACGCCCCGCTGCTGGTGGCGCTCGGCGTCGGCCGCCTCGAAGCGCAGCCCGCCGACGGCCCGCGGGCCGTCTTCGCCACCACCGGCGGCTTTCTGTATTTCCGGGAGAACCGCGCGGTGGTGCTCGCCGAGTCTATTGAGCGTGGGGACGACATTGACGCCGCCGAAGCCGCCCAGACCCTCGAAACCGCACGCCGAGAGTTCGACAGCAGCACCGGCGAGGTGCGCGAGCGGGCGCGAGTATCATGCAAGTATGCTGAAGCGCGTGTGGCGGCTGCGCAGGCCGCATCGGAACCCGGAACCCGGCCGCATTAGGAAGAACATAGAGACCAGGGAGGCGGGGAGGCGGGAAGGCAGGAACTTCCGCTCTGACTGCCTCCCCGCCTCCCTGCCTCCCCGGTTCCTGCCGCGCATTCTCGTCCTCGCCGCCCTGACGGGCCTGCTCCTCAACGCGACATCCGCGGCCGACCGCTTCCCCTACGAAATCATTCAGCTCGGCGGCACGATGGGGATGCAGCGCGAAATCGACCGCACCATCGAGGGCCGCGTCGCCGCCGGCGCTAACCAGAACCCGTTCCGCTCGACGGGCCTCTCCAGCCAGCGCGTGCATCTGCTCGACTTCTCCGGCGCGCCCGGCCTCGAGGGCGCGCTGCTCAACCTCACGCTCGAGGTCATCGCCGAGGGCCGCGACGCCAACGAGCCGCTCATCGTGCAGGTCTTCCGCGCCGCCAAGTCCGAAAATCAGCCCGCCGACAGCCGCTGGCCGCCCGGCTGGGTGGTGCGCGAGCCGGTAGATATGGGCCAGATTTCCGCCGGCACGCCGCTCCCGCAACGGCGCATTGAAGTGCGGCTGACGCCGAACGAGTTCTCGGCCATCCTCGTTTTCGTCAACAACGAGGGCGGGCAGTCGCCGAAGCGCTACCGCATCCGCGTCACCCGCCTGCGCCGCCAGCCCGTCCCGAAGAACCTGACGCCCGAACAGATCGCGGCGCTGCGCACCGACCGCGCCGGGCTCTACGACGCCTTCTCCACATTGCTCGACCCACGCAGTTGGGACCAGAACAAGGGCGCCGACATCCTGCTCAATCGGGACTTCGACACGCGCTTCAAGCAGCCGCTCGCCCGCGTCGCCGAATTCACCGGCCTGACCGAATACGCGGACGCGGCGATTGCGCTCGAAGCGCTGAAAGCGCTGCCCAGGCAACGCGCCCGGATGGCGCTGCGCGTGTTGAGCATCGCCGCGCTCACCTCGGAGGGCAATTTACAGCGCGGGGCCGGCCGCCTGCGTGACGCCGCCGCGGCGGCGCGGCGCAATGACCTGCCCGGCGTCGAGAAGGCGCTCGAATTCGCCCGCAGCGACATCACCATCGCCCGCACTGCCGCCGACAGACTCCCCAGCACCGTCTTCTCCGCCGAGGCCCGCGCCGACGCGCAGATGTTCATCGCCGTGTGGGTGCACTTCATCCGCGCCGAGCGCCAATACCTCGGCCTCGACGATGTGGACGCCCCGCCCGCCGAACCAGCGCCCACCCCCACCCCGCCGCCGCAGTAACCGCTAGCCGGAATTTTCCCGCTTATCAATCACCCGCTTCGCCTTCGCCTGCGTGCGCTCCAGCGTCTTCGGCGAGACCGGCGTGATGATCGGCGTCAGCGACAGCACCGTCTGCATCCGCCGGGTGA
>CAYNSX010000057.1:0-6923 GCA_964400165.1 uncultured bacterium | reverse complement strand
GGACGAGGCCGTCGAGCGCTTCGGCGGCGCGTTGCGCATTGGCGCGCTGCTCGGCGTCACGGCCCTGGAAGCTCGTCGTGTAGGCGCCGATTTCGTACAGCGCCGGACGCTGGCTGACGCCGAGTACGACGACCAGATCGACGCTCGCCAGGCAGCCGAGGGCAAGGAGCACCTGGCCCCAGCGGCCGTGCTGGGTCACGGCTGCACCGTCAGTTCGGTGCGGCGCCCGCGGGCGCGCACCGCGGGGTCGTACATCGCCCAGGCCTCGGGCGCGCGGGCCTGCAGGACGCCGGGCGTTTCGACGCGCACCAGGTAACTCAATTCGTGGGTGCCGGCGGCGAGGTGCGTCAGATAGAAGCCGACGCGGTCATCGCGGTAGGTGACATCGGCCCACCAGTCGCTCCACTCCCAAGTGGGCAGGTCGCCGCGCTCGGTGACTTCGAAGCCGGCGGGCAGTAAGTCTTCGAGCAGCAGGAAGTCGAACGACTCCCGCGCCTCGATGATGAGGCGGACGCTCACGAAGTCGCCGACGCTGAAGCGCGTCGCCGGCGCCGCCGGTTCGAGGCGGGTGCGGCCGGTCTCGGGGTCGACGCGCGGGCGCAACGGTCGGTATTCGCGGCGGACGGTCAGGCCGGCGCCGGTGATGAGCACTTCGCGGCTCCCGCCGCCGACCATCTGCGACCAGGTGAGGTTGTAGTAGGCGCGCCCGGCGCCGGTCGCGGTGATTTCGACGACGCTGCGCGCCGGATCGAGTTGTCCGGCGGAGATGGAGAAGACCGGCTCGGGCTGGCCGATGTCGGTGGGGCCGAAGTGAATGTTTTTAACGAGGGCACCGTTGACGCGCACTTGGATGGTCAGGTCGGGACGCAGCTCGCCGGTGTGGCGGACATAATCGGCGAGGGCGAGCAGCGCCAGCGAGGTCGCACGCGTCGAGAACCACATCCCGCCGGCGCGCTGGACGACGAACCAATTGACCACTTTTGCTATGCGCGGGTCGTCCGGCGCCGCGACCACGGCGGCGCGCAGGCCCCAGGCGGTGGTCTCGGCATCGCGGTAGTAGCCGCTGGCGTCCCAGTTGGCGAAGGTGCGCGTTTCGGTGAGGCCGTCCCAGAGCAGCGGCGCCATCGCCCGGACATCGTTCGTGCGGCCGAGCGCATCGAGCGTCAGCGTGAGCAGCGCCCGCACGGTGGGCGGCAGATCGTGGCGCCGCTTGAAGGCGTCGTTCACCCAGGCGGCGATGAAATCGCGGGTGCTCTTCGCGGCGTCTTCCTCATCCGACGCGGGTCCCGCCGGCAGATTGGCTTTCGCCAAGGCGAACACAATCAGCGCCCGCGTCTCGCCGGAGGCGCCGGACTCGAACCGGTTGCCGGCGAGGAACTCGCGCAGGGTGCGCACCGCGGATTCGAGGACATGCGGGTTGATTTCGTAGCCCAGGTCGCGCGCCTCGACGAGGCCAAGGACGACATAGGCGGTCATCCACGGGTCGCCGTCGTCATAGCGGCCCCAGCCCCAGGAGCCATTGTTATTCTGCCGGGCGTAAATCTTCGCCAGTCCGTCGCGCACCATCTCGGGCAGGCGTTCTTGCAGCCAGGGGCTGGCGCTGCTCTGCTCTGCGAGCAGGCGCTGCACGGCGAGGTCGGGCATAAGGCCGCTCATAATCTGCTCGATGCAGCCCCACGGGAACTGCGCCAGCGATTCGAGACTGCCGATGAACATCGTCAGCAGCGACGGCGCCAGTCGCACTTCGAGCGCTTGCGTGTCCGGGTCGGCGCGGGTGTTGCCGAGGAAGGTCTCGGTGATAGTTCCAGTGAGCGGGCCGCTGCGGTGCTCGGCGTATTGAAAGCCGCGACTCTGCACGGGCATCTTCAGTTCGATGCCGTCGTTGAGGCCGCCGGGTTCGCGGGCGGTGGCTTGGAAAGTGGCGGTGCCGACCGCGGCGGTGTCGACGGCCCAGTCGAGGCGCTCGGCGCCGCCGGCCTTGACAGTGACGGTCTGCGGCGTGGCGTCGGCGAGGGTCGCGCCCTGCGCGGTCAGGCGCACCTCGACGCGCTTCTCGGCGGCGGTGTCGTTGTGCACGATGGTGGCGACGGTGAAGCGGTCGCCGGCGGTCGAGAAGCGCGGCGTGATCAGGCGAACCAGCAGCGGCTTCGTCGTGCGGCTGTCGGCGCGGGCGGAGCCGACGAGCGTGGCACGCGTCTGGCCGACGGCGGTGACCCGCCAGGTCGTCAGGTTGTCGGGCATCGGGAACGACACGGTGGCGCGGCCGGTGGCGTCGGTGACGACAACGGCGCGCCAGAAGGCCGTGTCCTCGAAGCGCCGGCGCAGCGCCACTTCCTGCTCGCCGCCTTTGTCGCCGGCGTCGAGGTAGACGCGTGGATACGAGGTGACGGTGCGGACTTCCGGCGTGCGCACCGGATAGAAGGCGGCGACGATGTCGGGCGGCGGCTCTTCGCGGATGGCGTAGATGGCTTCGTCGACGACGCCGACCGACACCTCCGCCTGTGCAGGTTGGCCGGCGGCGTCAGTCACTTGCACGGCGACGGTGGCGGTGTCGCCCGGCAGGTACTCCTTCTTGTCGGGCGTGACGGCGATGGTGAGCGTCTTCTCCTTCGGCGAGACGGGCAGGCGCACAGTGGCGTTCTCGTCTTTGCCGGCGCCGAGCAAGCGCACATTGGCGAAGACATTCGGGATGTACTCGCTGGTGAGCGGCACTTCGACGACCGTGGTCTTGCCCTTGAGCACCAGCCGCCGCGCCTCATAGAGCCGGTCGCCTTCGATGGCGAGGAGCGCCACCGTGCCCGGGTTGGCGCAGTTGATGACGAGGCGTGCCGTGTCGCCGGGGGCGTACTCCTTGCGGTCGGCGATGACTTCGAGCGACGGGTACCGGAAGCCGAGGTCGGCGTAGGTCTCGGTGGTCACCCACAGCCATTGCGACGCGCCGATGTGATTGCCGCGGGTGTCGGTGGCGGTAGCGCGGATGCGGTAATAACCGGCGCGCGGCGGCGTGATGTCCACTTGGGCGCGGCCCTGGGCGTCTGTCGTCGCCGTCGGGCGGGCGACGATTTCATTGACTTCCCGGTTGCTGCGCCCATCCCATTCCTGCCGCTCGAGTTCCAGGCGCAGCGCGACGCCGGCCTTTGGCTGCTTGTCGTAGTCCTGCACGCGGAGGAGCACCGGCACCTTCTCGTTCGGCCAGGCGGCGTAGCGGTCGAGCGAGAGCAGCACATTGAACTCGCCGCGGGTGACCAGCACGGTGGTCTGCCCGGAGACCGAGCGGTCGCTGGTGTCGGTGACGAAGGCGTTGATCTGATAGTGCGAATCGGATTCGCCGGTGGTGGTCTTCTCGGTCGGCACGGTGAGGACAGCGCGGCCGGCGGCATCGGTGGTGACATGGCCGGTGAAGACCGGCTCGCCGTAGCCGCCGTAATCGCCCTCCCATTCGTCGCCGTACCCCTGCCACTCGCCCTCGTCTTCGAAGCCGCCCCAAATGTCGGTGCGGGTGACCGTGTACTCCACTTCGGCGTTTGCCACCGGCGCGCCGAAATAATAGGTGGCGGTCAGCGGGGCGCGGATGACATCACCGGCGACATAGCGCGGCTGCCCGGCCTGCACGACGGCGGTGAACTCCGGCTTGCGGTAGGCGGCGACGGCGAAACTGTCATAGGCCTTGCCGGCGCCGAGGCGGAGCGTGACGCCGTATTCGCCCGGCATCGCGGCGCCGGGAAGGGTGAGACTGCCCTCGATGGAGCCGAAGGCATTGGTCTGCAGGGTGGTGTTCTGCATCAGCGTGTCGCGGGGATCGCGGATTTCCACGGACACAGCCTTGGCGTCAGGCACCTGATAGGCGTCATCGGGCGTGCGCGTGCGGAAGATGGCTTTGTAATGCACAGTGTCGCCCGGGCGGAAGATGGGGCGGTCGGTGTAGAAGTGCGCGGCAAGCGCGTTGCCGGGCTGCTCGCTCTCGCTCCAGAACGACACTTCCGTGAAGGCGAGCGAGTCACCGTCGCGGGCGACGATGGTGGTCTCATTGGGAAGGCGGAGCGTGTCGCTGCGGAACATCCCGTTCGCGTCGGTGCGCTGCTCGTTGACGCGCCGGCCGTTTGAATAGAAGACCAGCGGCACGCCGGCGCGCGGGCCGCCGGTGCGAAAGTCGCTGACCGAGGCGAAGACGCCGCCGGGCCAGCGCTTGGCGATCAGCGCAATCTCGGTCACCACGAACCAAAATCGCTGTTGAATGCCCTCGGTGGTGACCTCGCCGACATAGAGGCCGGCGGGCAGGCCGGAGACGGTGAGGCGCTGGGTGAAGACGCCCTCGGCGTCCTTCTCGGTGATGGGCAGTTTCTCGGAGCGTTCGCTCTCGAGGGTGTACCACTCCTGGCCTGCTGGGCCCTGCCGGGGCTGGTCACCCCAGGGGAAGGCGTCGCCCCACGGCAGGCGCGGCGGCAGACCGCGCTCAATGGGCATGCGGAAGACGGTGAGTTCGAGGTCGTTGCTGCGGACATAGCCGTGCGCGACGACTTGCACCGGCTCGGTCAGCGCGAAGATGTTCTGATGGACATTCAGTTCGAAGAACGGGTCGCGCGGCTCCATTTCGAGGGTGACGGTGAGGCGCTCGCCTTCGCGCACAGCGAGGCGCGCGGACGCCAGGGTGTGGATGGTGGCGGAGCCGGAGACTTCGTAGTCGCCGGCGGGCAGGCGGTCGAGCGCAATCTGCCCGTTGGCGTCGCTGCGCAGGTTGCGCGGTTCGCCGTCAAGCGGCGGGAGGGGACGCAGGACGAGGCGCGCTTCGGGGATGGCGCGGCCGGTCTCGCGGGAGACGACGGTGGCGGTGACGCTGCCGGAGGGCGTCTCCAGCGCGGCGAGCAGTGCGACGCCGCCCACCAGCCAGACGGCGAGGCCCAGCAGCGGAATGGCCGGAGCGGGGCGCAGGCGCTCCATCAGAACACTTCGGGCGCGCGGCGGCGCGAGGTGAGCAGGGCCAGCCAGATGACGAACGACAGTCCCAGCGCGACGGCGAGGTAAATCTTGGACAGGCGGGGCAGGTCATACAGCGGTTGCAGCAGGTCGCTCAAAGTCAGCGCGACGAGGCCCGTGACGACGGCGGTGAAGACGAGCGGCACGGTCTGCACACCCTCGTCTTCCGGCAGCGCGGCGATGAGGGTGGCGATGCCGACCACCAGCCCCGCGGCCAGACCGACGCCCGCCCGCGTGCCCCACAGAATCATCAGCGACGGCGGCGCCAGGACGATGCCGAGCGTGAGCGCCCACGCCAGGCGCGCGCCGAGGACGCTGCGCTGACCGTACAGCGCGCGGCCAACCGTCACCGGCAGCAGCGCACCGACGAGCAGGCCGGTGAATTCGTAGTGATAACCAAGTTCGAGTCCGGGCAGGCGCCCGCCGAGGCGGGCGAGGAGCAGGCGCAGGACGAGGAAACCGGTGACGATGCCGAGCGCGAGGAGGAGCGCATACGCGCCCGGCGCGGCGGTGTTACCGCGGCGTTCGAGCAGGACGCCGACGACGGGGAGCAGCGCCGTCCACAGGCCGATGCCGGTCAGCGCGACGCCGTACCCGGCGAGCAGGCGGAACCCGATGAGCAGCGCCACGATGGCGGCGAGCCCGAACAGCGCGTTGCCCGCGCCCGACATCTGCGACACCCGCGCCCACACCATCAGCACGCCGACGCCGGCGCCGACACCGAAGGCGATGAACGCCGGCAGCGCCTCGCCGCCCTGACGGAAGAGCAGCAAGGTCAGCCCGGCGGAGAGGAGCGCGGTGGCGGCGGCGCTGGCGACAAGGCGCGCGGCGGGGAGGCGTTCCATGCGCATCGTGGCGATGCCGCTGACCAGCGCGGCCAGCACGGCGACGCCAGCGACCGCCGCGGGCAGCGCCTGCCAACTGGCGGAGAGATTGGAGAAGTGCGCGGCGCTGATGACGGTCCCGAGGGCGAGGCCGATGACGAGCAGCAAATAGACGCCGGTGAATTCCCATTGCAGCGCGCCGCTGCGCGAGTGGCCGGCGAGCGTGGCGAGTCCGAACGCGGCGCAGCCGAGCGCCAGGCCGAACGCGGCCTCCGGCGCGCCGGTCGGGAACAACAGGACGAGCACGGCGATGGTGGTGACCGCGAGGCCGCCGAGGACGGCGCCGACCATCGTCGGCGCGAGCAATTGCGTGGCGGAAGACGGGGACGGCGCGCGGGCGAGTTGCACGGTGTGCGTCAGGAGCCAGAACGCGCCGGCGCTGGCGAGACCGCCGATCAGCCAGCCGTAAATCCAGGTGTGTGAGAACGGACTCTTCGGAATGAACCACGCCAGCGCGGCGCCGATGAGGATGACCGCGGCGCCGAAGAGCGCCCAGCGCCGCAAGGCGTTGCCGAATTCTACCGTGTCGGGAGTGCGCTCTGCCGGCCGGCCGCTTGCCAGCAACAACACCCCCGCGCCGCACAGAATGCCCGCCGCCCCGGCGGTCAGCGCGAACCACGCGAGACCCATGCCGCCCTCCTCAACTGCGCAATCGCTGCATCAGTCTACACGCTTCCTGCTATCCTGAACGCGATGACGACCGCCGCGCACGCTGCCGGAGACATCCGCGACGGGATGCTGGTGGAGGAGTTGCTCCGCCAGTATCCGGAGGCCCGGCCCATCCTGGAAAAGTACTGGCTGCGCGGCTCCGGCGGGCCGATCCCCGCCGGGGTGACGCTGGAGTTCTTCGCCGGCAGCCACCGGGTGAAGCCGGAGACGCTGCTGGCGGAACTGCGAGCCGCATTGAGTGGCGTCCGGCGGGCCGAGTGATTTGGCTGCGGCTGGCGGGGGTTTTTCTCTTTGTCGCCGGGTCGGTGGTCGGCTATGTCGTCTTCATCCGCCAGACGACGAATATGGCGCCGCCGGTCTGGATGATCACGATGGGGGCGGTCGGGCTGACCCAGG
>CAYNSX010000056.1:0-9381 GCA_964400165.1 uncultured bacterium | reverse complement strand
CGGCCAGCCCCTTCACCACCCGCGCCAGATTGCCCGGCGTGTTGGGCATCGTAATCCGAAACTCATTCATGTCCCCAAACCTCCTCGCGCGAAGGTTAGGGGTTGGGGAGGAAAGTCCTGCACAAAACTAAGTCCGTGAGAATGCTGAACCAGGGTTGTTGACCTAATAGGATGCGCAGAAAGTGGGGCAGACCAGTGTGGTAAGATTCCGTGGCAGAGATCCCAATTTTATGGTTCGGAAGTCCAATCGTGAGAAGGGGTGCTCGACGTCGCGACGCCAAGCACCCCCCCGATAGGATTTGGTGCCCCGGGCCGGGCTTGAACCGGCAACCTCCCGCTTAGCGGGCGGGCGATCTGTCCATTGATCTACCGGGGCGAAGGGGGCCGCGATCACTGGCAAGAGAGAACGGCCCCCACTCCTTTTCTCGCGTCATTTAGGACCCGCTGTTCCAAAGTAGGCGTCGAGCATTGTCTTAAGCGCAGGCAAGTCGGCGGCGCCAAAGTCATTTGGAAGCCAAAGGATTGCCGTTCCCTTTCCTCGAATGGGAAACGGCAGTCTGAGAGTCTCAGCCGGCGGTTCATCGCGCGCTGGTTCGCCCGAACCGGCTGCTGCAGGAGGGCGAGACACCTGCAGTTTGTTGACACGCTGGCGCGGTGCAGCCGAAGCCTTTCGCGCCTTCTGTTCTCCTCCTTTTCTGCGACTGCGGTTCAGGATGTGCACAGACACTTCTTGGCCCGATTCGACCATCCCGTCTATCAGGAAGCGTTTACACTTCTCCAAGACGTCACCCGACAGTCCCACGCCAGGTCTGCTCAGTCGTTCGTCAAGTTCTCGTGGCGACGCCCTGCTGAGGTCGAGACCTCCGAGGATTTCCGAGTAAGCCTTTTGAAGAACATCCCTAAGCGCGTCAGCCCACTTGTCCGTTCCGTAGTACTCGACTAGCGCCCGGAGTTCGGGCTGCGGCGTTCCGTCGCCCTCGATCAGGCCGAGCCACTTCAGCGCCGTAACCACCTGCTTTGCGACGCTGTTCGAAAAGCTTGGCAGAATCGAGGTGTCCACTCGGTTTGGCAGGACGGTCTCGTGCATCTTTTTCGTGAACGTCTTAAAAGTCGAGAACGAGATGTAGGGGGGCCGCGGGGCCTTCCCCTCCGTGATCTTGCTCGCCATCAGCTTCCTCCGTGATCTGAGATGCCCCAGTGTAGAGGAAGCCACGGATTCCGTCAACGCACAATCCCTGCTGGGGATTGCTGGGTTCGGCATCCTAAGTCTGTCGTAGATATCTACTCGCCAAACGACGATAGTGCCGTTTTTGCTATATGGGTAATGGAGTAAATCGCAGGCAGTCCAAGTCATTCCGATTCCGTACGTCAATGGATGCCTGTAATCTAGTCCTCTTGGATGGTTTATTCTAGCAGAAGCTCATGTAATTCTCCTGTTGATTGCTGCTCCAGGCTCTCTGGGCGCGGCTTGAAGGCGGAAATGCGCATCCTCACACCTGGGGCGGCAAAGGTCGAGGCGTGGCAGCAACCGTTCTTCGGAAATCCCCCTCGGTTTCTTACCCCTTCACCACTCCCAGCGGCCGCAGGCGGGCGACGCGCTTGCTGATGCCCGCGCCTTCGCACACCTCGACGACTTCGGCGACATCCTTGTAGGCCTCGGACATCTCTTCGGCGAGCAGCCGCTTGTTCTGCGCCCGCACGATGATGCCGCGTGCCGCCAGTTCCTGGTCGATGTGGCGGTTCTTCGACTGCGCCAGGCGGATGGCGCCGGCGCGCGACATCGTCCGCCCGGCGCCGTGACAGGTGGACCCGAAGGTGTTCTCCACCGCGCCCGGCAGCCCGACAAGCAGGAACGACTTCCGCCCCATATCGCCGGGAATCAGCACCGGCTGGCCGGCCGCGCGGTAGTGCGCCGGCACCCGCTCATCGCCCGGCGGCAGCGAGCGCGTCGAGCCCTTGCGGTGCACGCACAGCATTTGCTCGCGCCCATTCACCCGGTAGCGCTCGAACTTGGCGATGTTGTGGCAGACATCGTAGATGAGGCCAATGCCGAGCGCCCGGGCGTCTTGGGAAAACACCTTGGCAATCGCCTCGCGCACCCAATGACTGATGACCTGGCGGTTGGCGAAGGCGAAGTTGGCGGCGGCGCGCATCGCGCCGATGTACTCCTGCCCCTCCGGCGACTGGATGGGGCAACAAGCGAGTTGTTGGTCGGGCAGGTCGATTTGGTACTTCGGGATGGCGTGGCGCATCACGCCGAGCGCGTCGTCGCAGACCTGGTGTCCGAACCCGCGCGAGCCGCAGTGAATCATCACCGTCACCTGGCCGGTGTGGGTCAGGCCGAAGGCGCGGGCGGTCTCCGGTTCGTAGATTTCGTCTACGGCCTGCACTTCGAGAAAGTGATTGCCCGAGCCGAGCGTGCCCATCTGCGGCCGGCCGCGGGCGATGGCCCGCGCCGAGACCGCGCCGGGCTTGGCGTCGGCGATGACGCCGCCGTCCTCGATCGCCTCCAGGTCCTCCGGCCAGCCGTAGCCGTGCTCGACCGCCCAGCGGGCGCCGCCAGTGAGGACGGCGGGGAACTCCTTCTCGCTCACCGTCATCCGGCCCTCGGAACCGACGCCCGACGGCACATCGCGGAAGAGTTGATGGACGAGTTCTTTCAGCCGCTCCTGCACTTGCGGCTCATCGAGGTCGGTGCGCAGCATCCGTACGCCGCAGTTGATGTCGTAGCCGACGCCGCCGGGCGAAATGACGCCGGTGTCGGGGTCGGTGGCGCAGACGCCGCCGATGGGGAAGCCGTAGCCGAAGTGAATGTCGGGCATCGCAATCGAGGGGCCGACGATGCCGGGCAAGCAGGCGACATTAGCGACCTGTTCGAGGGACTTGTCGCCTTTGATGGCGGGCAGCATCGCCTTGCTGGCGTAGACGATGCCGTCCGTGCGCATCGCCGGTTTGTACGAACGGGGGATGCGCCAGCGGTATTCATCGAGTTGTTCGAGCGGGCCAGCCCAGCCCTCACCCGCAGCCATTGAGAATGCCTCCGAGAGATTCTGTGTTGTCAGTGTACCGCTACTGATAGGAACCAGGGAGGCGGGGAGGCAATCGCTGCAGTCCCCCGACGTCCTACGAACCAACGACCCTGCTTCCCAACGTCCGCCATGGCGACTGAAGGTCGTCGGTCGTTGGGTCGTCGGAAAGTAGGGTCGTAGGAACTGAATTCCCGCCTGCCTGCCTCCCTGGTCACAAATCCTTCGGGCAGGCGGTTCTGGCCTCATGCACCATTCCGCAGCGTTGGCACTTGGCGTAGCCGCGCTGTTCGCGCGCCCGGCGGACGCGCAGCAGCGTCTCGAGCGCCCGGCGCATCGCGTCGCGCAGCGCCGGGTCGGCCACGGCGGCGCTCAAGCGGTCGGCGGCGGCGACATCGCGGGGAAGGGAATCAGGAAGGCGGGGAGGCAGGGAGGCAGGAACGGCCCCCACAGCGGGGCCGCGGTGCGCGCGGTCGCTCACGCTGCTGAAGCGTAGTTCAGTGATGATGCGCCCGCCCAGGCGGGCATTGAGGCGCTCGAGGAGTTCGACGCGCATCAGGTCGAATGTCTGCGCCCAGGCCGGGTCGCGGGCGGAGACATAGAGGACGCCCTCATGGACGCGCGTCGGCTGCGCCCGCGCCGCCATCTCGGGCCCCACCACCTCCGCCCACACCGCCAGCGCCCGGTGCGCCTCGATCTGCTTGCCCAGGCCGCGCTTCTTGAGCAGCGAGCGGATGGCGGCGCCAAGGCGGACGGTCATACCGCCGCCCCCAGCGGTTCCAGCATGCCGCCGCGCACCCGCACCCGCGCCGCGGCGCCGAGCAGCGCGGCGGGGACGGTCGCCTCATCGGTGGCAGTGACGATGACCTGCTCCGCGTCCTGCAACGCGAGGCCGAGCGCCTCGCGGCGGTCGGCATCGAGTTCGGAAAACACATCATCGAGCAACAGCACCGGCGTCTCGCCGGCGACGCCGGCGACGACGGCGGCCAGATTGACGCGCAGCGCCACCAGCGCCGCCCGCTGCTCGCCGCGGGAGCCGAAGGCGCGCAGGTCGCGCCCGTCGAGCAGGAAGCGCAGGTCGTCGCGGTGCGGGCCGGCGAGCGTCGCGGCGCGGGCAATCTGATCGGGCAGCACTTCGGGCAGCAGCGCCCGCAGGCGGTCCGTCACCCCCGCCGCAGTGCCGGGCAGCGGATCATCACCGAGCGCGGGCGCATACTCGATCAGCAGCCGCAGCGGCGCGCCCGTCAACCGCTCGAATTGGTTCGGCGCGGCGGCATTGAGGCGCTGCACGAACTCACTCCGGGCGTGCATCAGCGGGCCGCCGTACTGCGCCACCTGCTCGTCCCAGGCGCTCAAGTCTTCGGCGCCGAAGCCGGCGCGGGCGCTGCGCAGCAGCCGGTTGCGCTGCTCGACGGCGCGGCGATAGTGGTGCTGGTTGACTGCATAGCTGCGGCTCAACGCGGTCAGTTCGGTGTCGAGGAAGTCGCGCCGCGCGCCCGGCGGGTCTTGGATGATGCGGAGGTCGTCGCCCGAAAACAGCACGGTGAAGACGCGCCCTACCCAGTCGGCCATACGCGCTTTGACGACGCCGTTTACGCGATAGCGCCGCTCGCGGGCGGCGATGCCGAGTTCCACTTCCACCGTCCGCCCGTCGCCGGTCAGCCACTCCGACGACAGGAACGCGCTCTCGGCATCGGTGCGGATCAATTCGGCGTCACTGGCCGCGCGCAGCGAGCGGCCCGTCGACAGCAGCCGCAGCGCCTCGATCAGGTTGGACTTGCCCTGGGCGTTCTCGCCGAGCAGGAGCGTGACGCCGGCCGGACACACCAGCCGTGCCTGCGCATAATTCCGAAAATCGCGCAGGGCCAATGAGGTCACCTGCATCGTCCGTTCCCGCCGTCCGTCCGCCTCCGAGCGAGCGTGGCGTGCGCGCGAGGCGCTACGCCAGCTGCATCGGCATCACCACATACTGATAGTCGGGCTCGGTCGGGCTGCTCAACACCGCCGGGCTCAATTGGCCGGTCAGGCCGAGGCGCACCGTCTCGCCGTCGATGGCGTCCAGCCCGTCAATCAAATACTTGGCGTTGAAGGCGATGTCGGTCGGCTCGCCTTCGACTTCGGCAGTCATCTCTTCGTGGCCCTGGCCGAGTTCCGCGCTCTCCGCCGACATCGAGAGCGTCGTGTCGGCGACATGGAAGACGACGCGGTTCGCTTCGGGGCGCGCCACCAGCGCCGCCCGCTTCAGGGCGGTGATGAACGCCTCACGGTTGAGCGTCAGGCCGTTCTCGGCATGCTTGGGGATGACGCGCTCATAACTCGGGAACTGCCCGTCAATCAGCCGCGAGACCAGCACCAGCCCGGCGAAGGAGAACATCACCTGCGCCTCGCCGACGCGCACCATGACGGTGGCGTCGTCATCGTCCGCCAGGACCCGGCTCAATTCCCGCAGCGCCCGCGAGGGCACGATCACCTCAAATTTCTTCGCCGCCTTGGTGTCCTCAAGCGCGATGCCCTTCACCGCCAGGCGGTGCGTGTCGGTGCCGACCAGTTTCAGCGACTTGCCGTCGCTCAAGAGCAGCGCGCCGGTCAGGATGGCGCGCGTCTCGTCGTCGGAGGTGGCGAACACCGTCTTGCGAATTGCCCGCCTCAAAGCGCCCTGGCTCAATTGCAACTCTGCAATCGGCGTCACTTGCGGCAGGCCGGGGAATTCGTCTGCGGGCAGACTGTTCAGCAAGTATTCCGAGCTGCCCGACGCCATGCGTAGATGGCCATTCACGGTCTCGATGGTGAGCGATTCGGCGGGCAGACTGCCGACGACATCGCTCAAGGTCCGCGCCGGCACCGTCACCGACCCGGCCTCGGACGGTGGGATTGCCAGCGTGCACTCCATCGCCACTTCGAGATCGGTCGCCGAGAGTCGCAGGCCGTCCGGCTTGGCTTCGATGAGCACATTGCTCAAGATTTGCAGGGTGCTGCGGCCGGTCACCATCCGGCCGACGGTGTTGAGCGCTTCGTGCAAGACCTTGGTCGGGCATTCCAGTTTCATGCGGGTGCGGCCTCCCAGCGGCGATTGCCGGACTCACAGCGGTTATCAGTAAGACTCTTCACTAGATTGAAGAGACTCTGATGATAATAAGGGGTGTGGGAACAGGGGATTGCCTTGCGCGATGCGGAGCGAAGCACCGCGCGCGCATGTGGGCGGCGCGTGGAGAGGGTGTGGCCAGCGCAGAGATGCGCCAGCCGCGCACGCTGTCCACGCGCCGTCAACAGCCCCTTACGCATACGCCAGCACCTGCCGTCCCAGCTCTTCGACGGTGGCGCGCAGCTCGGCGCTGTCCTCGATGGCGTTCCGAATTTTGGTGCAGGCGTGGATGACCGTCGAGTGGTCGCGTCCGCCAAACTTCTTGGCGATTTCGGGGAACGACGCCTTGACATGCTCGCGGGCCAGGAACATCGCAATCTGGCGGGCCATCACCAGTTCCCGGGTGCGCCGGGGCGAGACGAGGTCCTCGAGCGAGATGTGGAAATGGGTCGAGACGGCGTCCTGAATGCGGCGGATGCTGATCGGCCGCTGGGCGTAGCCGAGCGAGTGATCGCGCAACTGCTCCATCGCAAAATCGAGCGTCAGCGGCGCTTTGATCAGCGAGGCGGCGAAGATGACCTTGCGCAACGCCCCCTCGAGGACGCGGATGTTATTGACGACCGTCTGCGCGATGTAGCGGACGATCTCCGGGTCGATTTTGACATTCTCGCGTTGCGCCATCCGTTCCAGGATGGCGATGCGGGTCTCGACATCGGGCGGCTTGATGTCGGCGATCAGGCCCCATTCGAAGCGCGAGCGCAGCCGCGGGTTGAGGATCTGCAATTCGCGCGGCGGGTGGTCGCTCGAAATGATGATCTGCTTGTTCGTCTCGTGCAGGGCGTTGAAGGTCTGGAAGAATTCTTCCTCGGTGCGCTCCCGGGCGGCGATGAACTGAATGTCGTCCACCAGCCAGACATCGACATTGCGATACTGGCGGCGGAAGGCGGCAAACTTGTCCTCGCGGATGGAGGAGACCACATGGTAGGTGAAGGTGTCGCCCGAGACATAGGCGACGCGCAGCGGCGTGGTGCGCTGTTTGAGCAGGTAGTGGCCGATGGCCTGCATCAAGTGTGTCTTGCCCAGCCCGACGCCGCCGTAGATGAAGAGCGGGTTGTACATCGTCCCCGGGTTGCGAGCCACCGAGACGGCGGCAGCGTGCGCAAACTGGTTGCTCTTGCCGACGACGAAGGTCTCGAACGAGTGCCGCTCGTTGAGCGGCGTCGAGTGCAGCGTGTCAAGGTCGCCGGGGATGGTCCCCGGTGAGAGGGAGGGCGCGCTGCCCGCGCTGCCCGACGACGCGCTGACCAAAAATTCGATTTCCACGGGTCGGCCGAGCACTTGGCGCGCGGTGCCCTGAATCAATTTGCCGGCGCGGCGCTCGAGCCACGATTTGGCGAAGTCGCTCGGCACCCCCAATTGCACGCGGTCGGTCTGCACCGCAATCGGACGGATCTGTTTCAGCCAGGCGTCGAAGAGCGGCCGGCTGACCTTCGGTTGTAGTTGATCGAGAATCTGGTTCCAGACCTCGACTTCAGCTGCAGGTTGGGCTTCCGCCATGCCATCTCTCCACGATCAAACTGCGGCCCGCGGACGCACGGTCCCCCACGGACTGCCCGGTGCCGATGGCGCCTGCTCCAACCAGAGCAATGACGAATCATGATGACGCGCCGCGCATCAGCCCCGCTGCCTCGACCACCCCGCGTAGGTGGCGCCCCCTCCCTAGGGCGTGACTCGTGATTCCAGGCCGGACGCGAGTCTCCTACACGCGCCGCGCGCGCGCGGCGCGCCAAGTGTGGAAAGCGCCGCGCACCGTTGCAGAGCACCACGCGCGCAGGACTGCTGTGCATCGCGCAGGCAGCGCGCGTGCGGGGCATGCGGCGAAAACGGCGGAACGGCGCGCCAAAGGCGCTCGCGTCGGCTGTCCACAGGAGTCTCCACAACTGTGGAAATCATTCAATTTGCGTGTTGCCAGGCCGCAAAGCAATCAAGCGCCGGGCTCCTCCCCGCCCGCGCTGACTTCACTGACTTGTTATAATGTGTCGGACACCTGTCCGCCGATGCCGAAACGAACCTATCGACCACGCAATCTGCAACGCAAGCGCGTTCACGGGTTTCGCTCCCGGATGAGCACGCCCGGCGGCCGCATTGTGCTCAAACGGCGCCGGGCGAAGGGACGCAAGCGCCTGACGGTCTGACGCGGCGCACACGGGTGAGCCCCTCCCGGCGGCGGATCCATTATCCGACGGTTTTGGCGCGGGGAACCCGGGTGGCGCATCCGCTGCTGGCCTTGCGCTGTGTGCCACCGCCACCGGATGCCCGCGGGCGCCCGCAGATCGGCATCGTCGCGAGCAAGGCGGTTGGCGAGTCGGTGGTGCGGAATCGGGCGCGGCGGCGGGTGCGCGAAGCGTTGCGGACGCTGCTGGCGCCGGTGACGGCGCCGTGGACGGTCGTCGCGATCTTGCAGCCCGCGGCCGGGACCGCGCAGTTCGCCGCGCTGCGGCGCGCGTGTGAAGAGTTAGTCAGGAAGGCACAGGTATTGTCGGCGTGATGGGCGGGATGGCGAGTTGCTGACGCACCTCACTCTAGCCGCGCTCCGCGGCTATCGATTGCTGGTTTCTCCCCGAATGGCGCCCCGCTGCCGGTTCCACCCGACTTGCTCCGCCTATGCGGCGCAAGCAGTGGAGCGGCACGGCGCCTTGCCCGGCCTGTGGCTGGCGCTGCGCCGGCTGCTGCGCTGCCACCCGTGGCATCCCGGCGGCCTGGACCTGGTGCCGGTGAGCCGCCCGGCGTTGGGCCGCCCGATGCTCATCGCGACACTGGTGGCATCCACACTGATGTTGAGCGGCTGCGGCGGAGGCGCGCCAAAGCTGACCGACGAAGGGCTGGCGGACTTGCGTGCGCTCATCGTCGGCGATGCGCAAACCCGCGGCCTGGAGCAAATCACCGGCGAAGGAGAACTGAAGGACTGGGTGGCGGCCCGGCAGGCCGAGGCGGACGCCGCAACAGCAGCCGGCAACAAGGCCGACGCCGCGAAGCACACTTTCGCTGTCGGACTGGGGAAGGAGCGCCTGGGGTTCCCCGAGGCGGCGGTGGACGCTTACAAGCTGGCGACCGCGGGGCCGTTTGGCGCCGAGGCCTGGTTCCGCATCGGTGAAGTGCAGCTTTTCGGGCGGCAGGACAACAAGCAGGCGGACGCCGCCTACCGGACATTCCTGTACGCCGATCCCACGATGAAGGTGCTGGAGCGCACGCCGCCGCTGCTCACCGACCAGC
>CAYNSX010000055.1:0-9745 GCA_964400165.1 uncultured bacterium | reverse complement strand
TCAACCCATTCGGCATTTGAGGAGGCGATGACATGGCGCTGATGATTCTCGGCACTAAGGGCGGTGTCTATCTGCTCAAGAGCGACGCCGGGCGCACTACATGGACGCAGACCGGCCCGTTCCTCAAAGGGCAATCGGTCGGCGCGGTAGCGGTCAACAACCGCAATGGCGTCACGCTCCTTGCCGGCTCCGACATTCCGGCGCCCTCGTTCCCGCCATCGCCGCGCAAGGCGGGCATCTACGCGAGCTCCGACCTCGGCGCCACCTGGTCAAAGCCGCAACCGTTGAGCATCGTGAAGGTCTGGACTATCGAGCCGGCGCCGACGCACCGGAAGAGCGCCATTTACGCCGGCACCGAGCCCGCGAGTGTTTTCTACAGCCCCGACGGCGGCGCCACCTGGATGGAGAACGAGGCGCTCGCCGCCCAGCGCATCCAAGAGAAGTGGCCGCCTGGCGGCGGCGGGCTCTGCCTGAACAGCATCATTCTCGACGAGTCAGAACCGAAGCGGATGTGGTGCAGCGTCTCGGTCGGCGGTGTGCGGCACACCAGCGACGGCGGCAAGACCTGGCGCGCCGTGACGAACGGAATGACCGGCGACTGCCCCGACCGCGGCCCCGAAGAGAAGCCCGAGATGCACGACTGGATTCACGGCTGTATCCACCACCTCTCGGCGCCGCGCGGCAACGGCAACCGCATCTACCAAAAGAACCACTGTGGCACCTATCGTACCGACGACGGCGGCGCGCAGTGGGTGGACATCAGCGCCGGCCTGCCCTGGCGCGGCGGCTTTCCGCTTGTCGCCGACGCGCACCTCGCCGACCGCGTCTACATCATCCCCGCGCAGCACGGCAAGGAGGGCTTCAACACGCCGCGCATCAACGACGCACTGTGTGTGTACCGCAGTGACGATGCCGGCCGGACCTGGACGGCGTTCGCCGACGGCCTGCCCGACACCGGCGAGCACCACATCTACCGCGACGCCATGACCACCGACGGCCTGAAGCCGAGCGGCATTTACTTCGGGACCAAGGCCGGCAGCGTGTACGCCAGCACCAGCGACGGCACCAAGTGGCAGACCATCGCCGGCGGCCTGCCCGCCATCATGAGCGTCCGCTGCGCGGAGGCGGCGTGATGGGCGCGTTCCTGCTGGCCGGGACGAGAGACGGACTGCATGTCTTCTTGAGCGACAACACCCGCGCCTCGTGGATGCCGCGGGCGCGGGTCTTGACGGGGCAGGATGTCAGCGCGCTGGCGATTGACACCCGCAACGGCGGCGCCTTCTTTGCCGGCTCCGAGAACGGCGTCTTTCGCAGCAACAACGCCAACTCCTGGGAGCCGAGCAGCGTCGGCTTGAGCGCAGCGCGCGTCTGGACGCTGCAACCGGCGCCGGACTCTGCACCGGGTGTGGTGTATGCGGGCTGCGAACCCGCCGGCCTCTTCCGCAGCGACGATGGCGGCCGCACCTGGAAGGAAAACGAGCCGCTCGCGCAGTTGCGCCAGTCCGAAAAGTGGGAAGGCGGCTTCGGCGGCCTGTGCCTGCACAGCATTGTGTGCGATGCGCAAGACCCGCAGCGCACACTCGTCGGCATCTCCGCCGCCGGCGTGCGCGCCACCATCGACGGCGGCAAGTCCTGGTCGCTCTCGATGAGCGGGATGCTCGACCTGCCGGACAACCCGACGGACGCACAGAAACAGCAGGTCAGCGCCCGCTACTGCATCCACAAACTCTCGGCGCCGCTCTGCAAGTGCGGTCGCATCTATCAGAAGAATCACTACGGCGTCTTCCGCAGCGAGGACCGCGGCGCGCAGTGGACGGAAATCAGTGAGGGCCTGCCCTGGGTGGGCGGCTTTCCGCTCGTCGCGCACCCGAACGAGCGCGACACCGTTTTCGTCATCCCCGCCATCCCCGACACGCCCCACATCCTCGGCGCGCTGCGCGTCTTCCGCAGCCGCGACGCCGGCAAAACCTGGACGGCACAGAGCGACGGCCTGCCGCAGGACGGCGACCACCGCATGTACCGCGAATGCCTGTCGGCGGACACCGCGACGCCCTGCGGCGTCTATTTCGGCACGAAAGAAGGCAACCTGTACGCCAGCAACGACGAAGGCGACCATTGGCAGACGGTCGCCACCGGCCTGCCGCCCATCCGGGCGGTGCGCGGCGCCGTCATCGGGTAAAATCGGGTAGCCCTGCCACTGGGAGCGCCGAAATGCCCGACAACATCTTTGCCCTGCTGAACGAATACCTCGAGCGCGGCGAGCCGTGCGTCCTCGCCACGGTCGTGCGCACCAACGGCTCCAGTTCCGCCAAGCCCGGTTCCAAGGCGCTCCTCGACCAGGACGGCCGCAATGTCCTCGGCTGGGTGGGCGGCGGCTGCGCCGAGTCGGCGGTGCGCGACGAGTCGCTGCGCGCGCTCAACGACGGCCAGACGCGCATCATCGAGATTGACATGACCGACGAAGTGCTTGGCGTCGGGATGCCCTGCGGCGGCACGATGGAGGTGTACATCGAGCCGTTCGTGGTCAAGCCCGCGCTCATACTGCTCGGCCACAGCCGCGTCGTGGAGGCGCTCTGTACACTCGGGAACCTGCTCGGCTTTGCGGTCACGGTGGACGACGCCGGCGCGACCGCCGAGGCGTTTCCGAACGCCCGCCTCGTCACGCACGACCCCGACCTGACCGAGATGGGCGCCGGCCCGAACAGTTTTGTTGTCGTCGCCACGCAACACAAGGCCGATGACCTCGGCTGCCGCCGCGCGCTCGAGGCCGGCGCGCCCTATGTGGCGCTGGTCGCCAGCCGCAAACGGGCGCAACTCGTGCTCGACACGCTGCGGGAACAGGGAGTCAGCGCGGAGGACATGGCGCGGGTGCACTCACCCGCCGGGCTCGACCTCGGGGCACAGACACCTGAAGAGATTGCGCTCTCGGTGATGGCGGAGATTGTGAAGATTCGACGCCAGGCGACCGGCGAGGCGCTCGCCGCCTGCGCGGCGCCGGCTGCCGCGCCCTAGGCCGGGACGCCGGAATTCGACTTCTGCAGCATCTCGACGACGCGTTTGTTCTCGTCCACTGTGTTGTAAAAGTGCGGGCTCAAGCGCACCGCGCCCGGCCGCCAGTCCACCGTAATCTCGCGGCCTGCCAGCGCCTCGACGATAGGCGCCGGGTCGTCGTTTTCGACCATCACGATCGCGGCCCGGCGCTGCGGGTCGTCGGCGATGCGCAGCCGGAATCCCGCCGCCGTCAGGCGGTCGACGAGGTCGGCGACGAGATACATCAGCCGCTCTCGGATGCGCCGCACGCCGATTTCGTGAATGATCGACAGTCCCGCCAGCGCTGTGTAGACGGAGGGAATGGCGGGCGTGCCCAACTGCAGCCGCCGGGCGTCCGGGGCGAAATCCAATTCGGTAATGTCGAAATCGAATTGTCGGGCGTGGGCAAACCAGCCGGAGACCGTCGGGTTGAGGTTTGACAACAAATCTTCGCGTGCGTACACAAACCCAATCCCGACGCCGCCGAGCAGCCACTTCAGTGAACCGGAAGTGAGGAAGTCGATGTTGGCGGCGTGCGCGTCGAGCGGCACCTGCCCCGTCGCCTGATAGTCGTCGACGAGCAGCAGCGCGCCCTTCCGGTGCGCCAGTTCCGCCAGCGCCTGCACTTCCTGGATGTAGCCCGAAGTGAAGTACACCCGTGAGGTGCACACCAGCGCGGTGCGGTCGTCAATGGCGCGCTCGAAGTCCTCGAGCGGCAGCCGCACCCCGTCCGGCGACGGCAGCATCACCGGCTGCACCCCCGTCCGCTGCTTCGCCAGCAATTGATAGCCCAGCGTCGGGAAGTCCAGGTTGGAGTAAACGACTTTCGGGCGCTTGCTGAAATCGACGCAACTGGTCAGCACCGAGAGCCCCGCCGACACCGAGTGCGCCAGCCCGATCTCGGTCGTCTTCGCCCCGATCAGCCGCGCGTAGCCGGCGCGCAACTCTTCGATCTTGCCCATCCAAAGTTCGTACCAGGCGGCGGCGCCCTGCGTATTCCACAGGTCGGTGTACTCGCTCAAGGCCGCCAGCGTGCGCGTCGACAGCGCGCCCATCGAGCACGAGTTGAAATACAACTGACGGGAGAGGATGGGGAACTCGTCGCGGTAGGACTTCAGTTCCGGGTGCTGCTGGGGGGCGAAGGTCATGCGCAGAGTGTACCGCATCTGCCTGCGTTTTCCTTTCAACAGGATTCGGGCGGCGCCATCGGGAATCCGACGGTGTGCCGCGCCCCTGTGAAACCAGCGCCACGCCCGCGCAACCCGCCCCCATCCCGCTCACCGGCGAAGGGCTGACGCTGCCGCTGCTGGTGCGCATCGCGCGGGAATACGCCCCCGTCGAACTGCCGGAGTCCGCGCGGGAGCGGATGCTCGCCGGTCGCGCCGCGCTCGAGCGTGCCATCGCCCGCGGCGACCGCATTTACGGCGTCACCACCGGTTTCGGCAAGCTCAACAGCATCGCCGTCTCGCCCGCGCAGGCCGCAGAGCACCAGCGCAACCTGATTCGCAGCCATGCCGCGGGGCTCGGCGTCATGGGGTTCAATGAGGCCCGGGCGATGATGGTGCTGAAGGCGAATGAATTGGCACGAGGACACTCCGGCGTGCGCCCGGCTGTCGTGGAGAGTCTGGTCACCTTGCTCAACGCAGACATCACCCCGGCCATCCCCTCGCAAGGGTCTGTCGGTGCCAGCGGGGATTTGGCGCCGCTCTCGCATTTGGCGCTCTTCTTGATTGGCGAAGGCGGCGAGGCCTTCGGGGGAGTGGCTTCCGCGGCTGAACTAAAAGTCTTTGAGAACGCCCGCGCGGCGCTGTCGGCGGCCGAAATTGCGCCGCTCACGCTTAAAGCCAAAGAAGGCCTTGCCCTCATCAACGGCACCGCGCAGATGGCCGCGGTCGCCGCGCTGGCCGTGGACGACGCGTGGAGGGCTCTGCGCGTCGCCCAGATCGCGGCGGCGATGAGCGTCGAAGCGCTCGGCGGCCGCCCCGAGGCCTTCGACCATCGCATCCACGGCCTGCGCCCGCACCCCGGCCAGTGGAATGTCGCCGACAACATTCGCCGCCTGATTGACGGCTCACAGTTGCTCGCGCGCAACGGCGCCCGCGTCCAAGACCCCTACACCCTGCGCGCCATCCCGCAAGTGCTCGGTCCCGTCCACGACGCGCTCACGCACGCCGTCACTGTCCTCGAACGCGAATTCCGCAGCGTCACCGATAACCCGCTCATCTTCCCCGAGGACGACGCCATCCTCTCGGGCGCCAACTTCCACGGCCAGCCGCTGGCGCTGCTTTGCGACGGTCTGCTCCCCGCTGTCCACACCATCACCGGCTTCGCCGAGCGCCGCATCGCCCGCCTGCTGGCGGGCGGGCACGGCGGCCTGCCCGCCTTCCTGTCGCCGCAGCCGGGCGTGCAGTCCGGCCTGATGGTGACGCAGTACACCGCCGCCGCGCTCGCCGCCGAGAGCGCCTCGCTCTGCCACCCGGCCTCCGTCTCTTCGCTCCCAACCTCCGGCGACGAAGAAGACTACAACAGCATGGGCCCGATCGCGGCGCGGCGCGTGCGCGAACTGGGCGTCCTCGCCGCGCAGGTCGCCGCCATCGAGCTGCTCTGCGCCGCCGCGGCACTGGATTTCGCCGGCGGCCCGTCGGCGCCCGCCACCCGCGCCGCCCACGCCGCCGTGCGCGAAATCGTGCCGCCGCAGACCGCCGACCGCTCGCCCGCGCCCGACATGGAAGCCCTTAACGACGCCGCATGGCAGCGCCGCCTCGTCGCCGCGGTCGAAGCCATCGTCGGAGCGCTAAACTAGGCCAGCAATGAGCCGCACGATCGACCTCCGCGATGGCCCTCCCACCGGCGGCGTCCGCGCGCCGCGCGGAACAACGCTCTCCTGCAAGGGCTGGCGGCAGGAGGCGGCGCTGCGGATGTTGATGAACAACCTCGACCCCGAGGTCGCCGAGAAGCCCGACCAACTCATCGTCTACGGCGGCACCGGCCGCGCCGCCCGCAATTGGGTCTGCTATCACGCCATCGTCGAGACCCTGCGCGGCCTGTCTGACGACGAAACGCTTGTCGTCCAATCCGGCAAGCCCGTCGCCGTCTTTCCGACCCACTCCGACGCGCCGCGGGTGCTCATCGCCAACAGTCTCCTCGTCCCGAAATGGGCGACCTGGGAAGAGTTTTGGCGCCTCGAAGGCATGGGGCTGACGATGTTCGGCCAGATGACCGCCGGCTCGTGGATTTACATCGGCAGCCAGGGCATCGTGCAGGGCACTTTCGAGACACTGGCCGAGTGCACCCGTCAGCACTTCGGCAACACGCTCGCCGGCCGCTTCGTGCTCACCGCCGGCCTGGGCGGGATGGGCGGCGCCCAGCCGCTCGCCATCACGATGAACGGCGGGGTGGGGCTGATTGTCGAAGTGGACCCGGCCCGCATCCAGCGCCGCCTCGACATCGGCTATTGCGATGTCCTGGCGCCCGACCTCGACACCGCGCTGCGCTGGGTGGACGAAGCGGTCAAGGCGTGCCAGCCGCGCTCCATCGCCCTCTGCGCTAACGCCGCCGACACGCACGCCGAACTCGCCCGCCGCGGCGTCACGCCGGACATCGTCACCGATCAGACTTCCGCCCACGACCCGCTCGAGGGTTACATCCCGGCCGGCCTCACGCTCGACGGGGCCGCGGCGCTCCGCCGCGCGCAGCCGGACGAGTATGTGCGCCGCGCCCGCGCCTCGATGGCGCAGCAGGTCGAGGCGATGGTGGCGATGCAGCGGGCGGGCGCCATCGTCTTCGAATACGGCAACAACCTCCGCGGCCAGGCGCAAGAGGGCGGCGCCAAAGACGCCTTCGCCTTCGAGGGGTTCGTGCCGCTCTTCATCCGCCCGATGTTCTGCCGCGGCAAGGGGCCGTTCCGCTGGGTGGCGCTGTCCGGAAATCCGGCCGACATTCACGCCACCGACCGCGCCGTCCTCGAAGAGTTCCCCGACGACGAAGTGCTCGCCCGCTGGATTCCACTCGCGCAACAGCGAGTGCCGTTCCAGGGACTCCCGGCGCGCATCTGCTGGCTCGGCTACGGCGAACGCGCACAGTTCGGCCTGCGGATGAACGAAATGGTCAAGCGCGGCGAACTCGAAGCGCCCATCGTCATCGGCCGCGACCACCTCGACAGCGGCTCCGTCGCCTCGCCCTATCGCGAGACCGAGGGCATGCGCGACGGCAGCGACGCCATCGCCGATTGGCCCATCCTCAATGCGCTGCTGAATGCGTCGTGCGGCGCCTCCTGGGTCTCCGTTCATCACGGCGGCGGCGTCGGCATCGGGCTGTCGCTGCACGCCGGAATGGTGTGCGTCGCCGACGGCACCGCCGACGGCGGCCGCCGCCTCGAGCGCGTCCTGACGGTCGACCCCGGCCTGGGAGTCGCCCGCCACGCCGACGCCGGCTACGACCTGGCGCTCGACACCGCCCGCCGGGCGGGCATCCGCACGCCGCTCGTGCCGCCCACGGGATCGACCGGCACTTGAGCGCGTTGCGCGCTGATTTCCTGCTCGTCCACGCCTCCCCGCTCGTCACTTGCGAGCCGCGTAACGGCGACCCGCTCGGCGCCATCGCCGATGGCGCGGTCGCGGCGCACGAGGGGCGCATCGTCGCCGTCGGCACGACTGCCGAAGTGACCGCCGCCCTCTCCGCGACGCCCGACGCGTTCGTGGATGCTACTGGCCATGTCGTCACGCCGGGCCTCGTCGATGCGCACACGCACCTCCTCTTCGCCGGCAGCCGCGAGCACGAATTCGTGCAGCGCCTGCAAGGCGCCAGTTACCAAGACATCGCCGCCGCCGGCGGCGGCATCTTGAGCACAGTCGCCCGCGTGCGCGCTGCCGACCGCGAACAGTTAGTGTCCGCCGCGCTGCCGCGCCTGCGCCGGATGCTGCTGCATGGCACGACCACCGCGGAGGCGAAGAGCGGCTACGGTCTCACCACCGCCGACGAACTGAAGATGCTCGAAGCCATCGCCGCGCTCGATGTCTCGCAGGCCGTCGACTTGGTCCCCACCTTTCTGGGCGCGCACGAAGTGCCGCCCGAGTTCCGCAGCAACCCCGACGGCTATGTGGACCTCGTCGTCGAAGAGATGACGCCCGCGGTGGCGCGGGCGCGGCTCGCGAAATTCTGCGATGTGTTTTGCGAAGAGGGGGTCTTCACGCCCGAGCAATCCCGCCGCGTCCTCGAAGCGGGCGCCGCCGCCGGGCTGTGCCCGAAGATTCATGCTGACGAATTCGCCCGCACCGGCGGCGCCGCGCTCGCTGCCGAACTGCACGCCGTCTCTGCGGACCACCTCATCCAATCGAACGCCGCCGATTTCGCCGCGCTGTGCGCCGCCGGTGTCACGCCCTTGCTGTGTCCGGGCACGCCGTTCACGCTGCGCCTCCCGAAATTTGCCGACGCGCGCGGGATGCTCGCCGCCGGCCTGCCCGTGGCGCTCGGCACCGACTGCAACCCGGGCACCTCGATGAACGAATCCCTGCCGCTCGTGATGTCACTCGCCTGTATCCTGATGCGCATGACGCCCGCCGAGGCGCTGCTCGGCGCGACGCGCCACGCCGCCCGCGCCGTCGGGCGCTCCGATGACATCGGCTCGCTCGCCGCCGGGAAGCGCGCCGACCTGGTCGCATTCGATGCGCCGTCGGTGGACTACCTCCCGTATCACTACGGCGCCAATCTGGTGCGCCATGTCGTGAAGGACGGCCGCGTGGTCGTCGCCGACGGCCGCCTGACCGCGGCGGGCGAGGGCGGAACCGGATGAGCGGTGCCGACCCGATTGTCGAGTGCGTCCCGAATTTCTCCGAGGGGCGGCGCACGGAAGTCGTCGATGCGCTGTGTGCGGCGGTTGAAGGGGTAGGGGAGGTGTTCCTGCTCGACCGCGAGGCGGACACGGTGCATAACCGCTCCGTGCTCACCTTCGCTGGCCCGCCGGCGCAGGTCACCGAAGCCGCTTTCCAGGCGGCGCGCATCGCCGTCGAACGCATTGACCTCAACACGCACGAAGGCGGCCATCCGCGGATGGGCGCCGTCGATGTCATTCCCTTCGTCCCTATTCGTGACATCACGATGGCCGAGTGCGTCGAGATGGCCAAGATGCTCGGGCAGCGGCTGTGGGACGAATTGCGCTTGCCGGTCTATCTCTACGCCGAAGTCGCCCAGCGCTCCGAGCGCCGCCGCCTCCCCGACCTCCGCAAAGGCCAGTTCGAAGGCATCCGTGACGAGATTGCGACCAACCCCGCCCGCCTGCCCGACTTCGGCGACGCGGCGGTCCACCCGACCGCCGGCATCACCGCCGTCGGCGCTCGCAAGCCGCTCATCGCCTACAACATCTACCTGCGCTCGACCGACCTGGCGCTCGCCAAAGAAATTGCGAAGGCGATCCGCGAGCGCGACGGCGGCCTGCCCGCCGTGCAGGCGATGGGCGTGGACTTCCCTGACCGTGGCCTGGTGCAGGTGTCGTGCAACCTGCTCGACACCGACCGCACCTCGATCTGGCGGGTCTTCAGCGAAGTGCAGCGCCGCGCCGCCGAGCGCGGCGTCGCAGTGGAGAACAGCGAGTTGATCGGCCTGGTGCCGGAACGCGCGCTGCTCGAAACCGGCGCGCAGGCCATCCAGTTGCCGGAGTACTCGGAGCGGATGGTGCTCGAACTCAACCTCGCGGCGGCGCGGGCGCGCAGGCGCGCCT
>CAYNSX010000054.1:0-10780 GCA_964400165.1 uncultured bacterium | reverse complement strand
ATTCGTTGAGCGTGCCCGCCCAGCGGCGGCACTGGTCGGCGGCGCGGCCCTGGCCAAGGCGCTCGAGCACAGCGGCGAGCAGCGCCAGATAGATGCGGTTGCCGGGGCGGAGTTCGAGCGCCTCGCGCAGCTGCGCGACGGCGGCTTCGGGTTGCGCGCTCGCCATATAGAGGCCGGCGAGGCGGACGCGGTAGAAGTCATCGTAACCGGCAAGGCCGACGGCCTGCTCCATTTCGGTGCGCGCATCCTCGAGCTGACCGTCGAGCAGCATCAGTTCGGAGAGGCGGAAGTGATAGAACGCGTCGTCGGGCGCGAGTTCGACGGCGCGGCGCACATGCCGGTCGGCATCGCCGAACTGCCCGTTCAGCCGGCAGGCATGGCCGAGCAGGTATTGGTAATACGCGCGGTGCGGCGCCAGCAGCACGGCGTTGCCATAGGCCTCGACGGCCTGGCTCAATCGTCCGACGGAGCGGTAGAGGTCGCCGAGCGACGCGTGCGGCTCGGCGAAGGTCGGGTCGGTGCGGGCGGCCACTTCGTAATGCTTGAGCGCGGCGTCGATTTGTTCACTCGCCAAGTACGCGTCGCCGAGACGCGTGCGATAGAGCGCGGTCTTGCCGTCCATCTGCACGGCGCGCTTGTACTGCGCGATAGCGCGGCGCAGGTTGCCCGCCCGGGCGAAACGATCGCCGAGGCGCATCGAGAGGTAGGCGGTTTCGGCGGCGAGGGCGTCCTCCTGGTCGCGCAAATCGCGGTCGGACTCGAGTTGCCGTTGCCGGTCTTCGAGTTCCTGGATGCGGAGCACATCTTCGTCGTGGAGTTCGTGGTCCATCGGGGTCAGTTCGGGCCGAAGCGGCCGGCGCCGGCGCGCTCGGCGACGGTTTGCCAGCCCTCGGCTCGGATGATGCGCCAGCGCCCGCGCGAGAAATGCAGGTGGACGGTGACGGTGCCGGGGATGGACTGGATGGTGGCGTCGGTCTTGCGGGTCTTGATGACGAGTTTGGCGGCGATGTCGGCGCGGGCGGTCTCGTCATCGCTGAAGATGACGCGGATCGAATCGTATTCGATGTGATAGGCCTCGGGGTTGAGCGGCGTCAGCGCGCGGAGCAGGTCGAGGATGTCGCGCTTGGTGTCGCCGATGGAGTCGCTGTAGGCATCGTCGATGGCGTCGGCGATCGGCCGGAAGCGCCCGTCCGCCAGCGCGTCGGCGACGGTGGCGAAGACCCGCTTGATTTGGTCTTCGGCGCTCGGCCGCGGCCACAGCGCCCAGGCGAGCCACACCATCCCCGCAGCGAGCGCGACGAGCCCGGCTCCGATCTGAAAGCGGCGAGACATAGTCTGCTATTGTAACGCCGACACAGTCTGGCATGCCTGGGGAAGCGTTTACCAGAGTCGGAATCGACAAGCGTTCTCTTGACTGTCCTGTTCCCAAGGGAGACAATGAGCGGGCCGGGAGGGTGTCCGGAATGACACAAGGCGATCAGTTGGCAGCGCAAGAGAACAATGACGGTCGGGGGGGAATCGATGATGAGCGACGCGGCCGCCTCCGGAGTCAGCTGCTCAGAGCATTTCGCCTAGGATTTCCGATTTTCGTCCTCCTCGGCACTTCGCTGCGACCGGCGGCTGGGATAAATGAGGTCAGCATCTGGTCGACAACCAGTTACTATTCCAGCGGCACCGATGCATGGGCAGAGGCACATTCGAATGTGAACAGCGGGCTGTCCAGCATCGCGATTCATGTCGGTCCCTTCACATGCGCACGGCCCTATAGCTGCAACATCGGGTACCAGGGCACCTTGTGGAGAGGGATGGGGTTTGCCTCGAACTACTTTGCTGATGGGACGGATGTGTATGTGTACGCCGACGGCGTTCCCTGTCAGGGAAATGTCGTGGGTTTGGATGAAGGGCAATTCACCACCGTCTACAACAAGGCGTTCGCTGCCGGGAATTGGTACTTCGGGACTGAAGAACCAATCTATCACGCGAAAGGGATTCTTGACTCTGCGAAACACTCGACCAACCTCTTGCTCTACTACAACCGCCAACAAATCTTGGACAATATCCAGGCTAATACAGTTTTCTACATCCGCACACACGCCAATGTTGGCATCTTTTCGGACTCATTCTGCCCAGGTGGTCTAAACCCGTGCCCGGGACAGATAATTTGGAGCAGCGATATCTCTTCAAGGGTTGCGCTGAAGGAAAACGTGTATCCAGGCATTCCTCCTTACAACTTTGCGTTCATCGACGGGTGCCATACGGCCGAGTCTGACGCACTCGCAGTCGCATTTCAAGTCGGTTCTCAAGCTGGAGCGCAGCCGGCTGATAGGGCGTTCGTTGGTTGGATTGGGCTAATGTATGCGGTTTCTTCGGCACCATTCTCTACGACGCTGTGGGATCGACTTGGATCAGGTTGGTCTCTGTTTGGGGCATTCAATGACGCGAAGCTTGAGATTCCACAGTCTCAGACTCCCTACTACTATGGCGCCTATCAATTCCAACTCGTGTCGGTGTATCTCGGATCAGGCCCGAATAAGTGTTATGGGGGAGTATCACCGTGATGATTCGACTTAAGTCCTGTACGTGGCATCGCCTGTTTCTTCCGTTCGGGATCATGCTTTCGCTCGGGGCTGCGCCGGATCCTGCTGACATCGCGAGACAGCGTGCTCTTGATTTCCTTTTGGCAATCCAAGTCTCACCCACAGATATGCGGAATTCTGTCCAGCCCGTTCCGGCTGGCCCCAGGAGGAAGTGCGCGGATTGCTTGGAAGTGAGCTTCGAGTCCGGCGAAGAAGTGCAGGTTCGGCCCACAGACGGACGAATAATGAGGTATATCTCTCCGCGGTGGCAACAGACTGCCCTCACTGTCCCCGCGAAGGTTCGCATCACAGGTGCCGAGGCGCTCGAGACTGCATTAGAGGTTCTGACAGCTTCTGGAGGCACGCCGGAAGAGTTTATTGTCAGAGGATGCAGGTTTGATTCTCCCCCAGGGCAGGAACCAAATGTTGGATACTGGGACATAGAGTGGGAGCGCCGCTACAGAGGGATTCCCTTCCACTCCGATTTTGCCAGAGTCTTTGTGGAAGCAGATTCCGGAGTGCCGTTCGCGTTCAATCTGCGAATTGATACTGCGATACCAGTCTCACTCCAAGTCATGGTTGTGCAGAGCGATGCGGAGAAAATCGCCCAGCAGACAGTGCAGGCGGGGTTAGGGATGACGCCCGCGAACGCAGTTTCGAATCTCAGGATTGTGACGCCGAATGACATGTGGGGCGCGACTGCTGATGTCAGTTCGTCACGACTGGCGTGGGTAATCGATATGGTGGAACAGATTGTTTTCGTGGATGCTGCAACAGGGGAGGTCTTGGGCGGAGACCAAGCACTTCGAGTCTCATCCCCTCCTTCTCCCTTAGCGGCACTTCCTCCAGGCCCTCGGGGAAGCAATGATCGACCAGGTATAGTGGTCCCGCCTCCGAGCGACATCGCGGTCGAAACTGCCAGGTCCTTCCTCACACGGCATGGCCGAGCTGAATTTGGTGACAATCCCATCGTGACGCCTGGTTCAGCACACTGTCAGGAATGTTGGCGAGTTCATTTCGAAAATGAAGACGAAGTGGTCGTCAGGGTGGTCATCCGTCCGGAGGACTGGCTCGCGTTGGGGGAAGTGGTGGGCTACTATTCTGAGTCGCTCGCGGAACATGCACGCGAAGTGCCAGTGAGCAAACGCATAGATGAATCTCAAGCACGCGCAATTGCACAAGGCGTCCTCGCGTCCACAGGAAAGTCGGCAGAGCCCTTCAAAGTGGCAAGTGCTGCAATTGAATCCATTCCAGGGGGAAAGCCTGGTTCTGGCGCGTGGGTTGTTACTTTGCGACGGGAAGAGAACAAAGATAACTTCGGGGCTGGTTTCGCCCGGGTGGGGCTGGATGCAAAAACAGGGGATGTGTTTTCTCTTGAAATGGATTTTGGAGAGTCCCCATTGAGGCGCGGAGGGGTCTCGATCTCCCTTGCATACTGTATAGGTCTGGCGAGCCTGGGCTCACTTGCAATTGTCGCGCTCTTGTTGCGTCACACTCGCCGAAGGCGCGAGCACGCGATCCACGAAGGCAGCCCGCGCACCGTCTGAGGCAGGAGACGAGTTGAACGCCACGGGACGCGTGGTATAAGGGGCGCGTGATCGAGCCGCGCCACGGCATCGTCCAGGTCTATTACGGCTACGGGAAGGGCAAGACGACCGCGGCCCTCGGCCAGGCCTGGCGGGCGATGGGGCGCGGGCTGCGCGTCTGCTTTCTGCAGTTCCTCAAGCCGCCCGGACAGAGCGGCGAGCAACTGAACGCCGGCGTCTTCGGCGACCGGCTGTTCCTCGCCCAGTATGGCCGCGACCGGATGGCCGTCGCCAAGCAGCGCGGGTTCGAGAAGTGGTGGGAGATGCCGCTCGACGCCGACGATCGCGCCGCCGCCGAGGCGGGTATCGCCCGGGCGCGGCAGGCCTTCCGCGAGGGCTGGGAGGTCGTCATCCTCGACGAATTCCTCGACCTCGCCTGGCTGGGCATCTTCACCGCTGAAGAGCTGCTTGCCATCATCCAGGAGCGCCCGCCGCAAGTCGAACTCATTGTCACGGGTCACGAACTGCCCGATGTCATCGCCGCGCACGCCGACCTCATCACGCAGACCATCCCGGTCAAGCACCCGATGGAACAGGGGATGGGCATTCGCAAGGGCATCGACCTGTGAAGGCAGAGGCGATGGACCGCGCCAAGGGCGTCACCGAAGGGACACTCGGCCGGATCGCCACCTGGCTCACCAACCAGCGGCACTTGATGTCGGTGCGCGATGGGGTGGTGGCGGTGCTGCCGCTGGTGCTCATCGGCAGTCTGGCGCTGCTCCTCTATGACCCCCCGCTGCTTCGGTCGTGGAAGGAGTGGTACGACGCGGCGATGGCGGACTGGAAGCCGCGCATCCTGATGATGAACCTGCTCACCGTCGGCGTCATCGCGGTGCCGGCGAGTTTTACTGTGGCCTACGCGCTGGCGAAGCGTTACGAACAGGACGCGCTGTCGGCGGGCATGATGTCAGTGATTGCGTTTCTGCTGGCGACGCGGCCGCCGGTGCGGGCGGTGCTGGTGACCGACGGCCAGTCGGAATGGGCGCTGGCGACGGCGGGCCTCGGCGCGGGCGGGTTGTTTCTTGCCATTCTGGTCGGTCTCTTCACCGCGGAAGTGCAGCGATTCTTCATCACGCGCCGGTGGCACATCAGAATGCCGGCGGGCGTGCCCGAAATCATCTACCGGTCGTTCGCGTCGGTGGTGCCGGCGCTGGTGTTGTTTCTGGTGGTATGGGTTTTTCGGCACGCGCTGCAGCTCGACTTGCTGCGCGGCGTGGAGTTCGTGCTGTCGCCGATCCGCGTCGCGGGCAACAGTCTGCCGGGCGTCCTCGGCATTATTACGATCGATTCGACGATTTGGCTGTTCGGGGTCCATGCCGTGGCGCTGCTCGGCGTGCTAAAGCCGGTGTGGCTGCAATTCCTGGCCGAGAATCAGCAGGCGCTGATGGCGAAGCTGCCCATCCCCAACCTGGCGCCGCGTGAGTTCTACATCTGGTTTGTGTGGATGGGCGGGTCGGGGACGGCGCTGACGCTCGCCGGACATCTGCTGTTTTGCAAGTCGGCGATGCTGCGGAGCGTCGGGCGGCTCGGCTTCCTGCCGGCGCTGTTCAACATCAACGAGCCGATCCTCTTCGGCGTGCCGGTGGTGATGAACCCGCTGCTGGCGGTCCCGTTCCTGCTGGCGCCGCTGGCGTGCGGGACGATTGCATGGACGGCGTTCCATCTCGACTGGGTGGTGAAGCCGCACCTCGACATTCTCTGGACGCTGCCGGCGCCAATCGGCGGCTACCTGACAACGGGGGGCGATTGGCGGGCTTTGGCACTGCAAGGGGTCAATCTTGCAGTGGCCGCGATAATCTATTGGCCGTTCGTGCGGGCGTATGACCGGAAGTTGCTGGTCCAGGAAGCCGCGGGCGCGCCGGCTGGAAAAGAGTAAGGAGGCGCTCTCACAGGGGCGGTCAGTGAGGGGACAGTGAGAAGGCGCCTCCCACCGCGGCCAACGCCGCGGCGGCGGGAGGGGTTCCCGGTGGCAATACACAGGAGGCAAGTCCATGCGTGATGTGCGGAAATGGAGTGCCGTCGGGCTGGCGCTGGCCGCCGGCCTGGCGCTGTTGCCCGGCTGTCAGAATGCGACGGTGAACAACACGACTTCGAATACGCCGGAGCCGACCGGGGCGGCCTCAAACCAACCGGCGACGACCCCCGGGGCGACGACCGGCACTGGAACGACTGCAACCGGAGCGATGGGAGACCCGATGGCTGATGCTGTGCGAGTGGAAATTCTGACCGCGTCCGGGCGCATCGTGCTGGATGTCTACCCGCACGCAGTGAAGTCGCATGCCGACAACTTCATCAAACTGGTCAACGAGAAGTACTTCAACGGGCTGACTTGGCACCGCGTCGTGGCCGGGTTCGTCATCCAGTCCGGCGACCCGACCGCGTCGGGTTCGGGCGGCAAGGAATACAAGCTGCCGATGGAGACCGGTCCGCTGAAGCACGACCGTCCGGGGCGCCTGGCGATGGCGCAGTCGCCGGGGCAAGTCAGCGGCAGTCAGTTCTACATCACGATGGACGCGACGCCGTTTCTTGATACGGAGCGACAGGGCTCCGGGCCGTTCGCCGTCTTCGGTCAGGTCGTCGAGGGGATGGAGGTCGTGAACAAGGTGAAGCAAGGTGAGAAGATCAAGTCGATGAAGGTCATCCCCGGCGGCGGGACCGCGAAGAGCGGCCCGGGCATCAGCGGCGGCGCGACGGGCGCGGGCGGAGGCAAGTAATTGCTCACGGCGGCGCGTCTCGCCGCCCTGGCCTTCCTCTTGTGTGTGACGGTGGCCGGCGCCGAAGAGACGCCGGCCCCAGCGCCCCCGCCGCTGCGCGTCGGGATCGCCCAGCGCGCCGAGGAAGTGACAGTGAGCAGCGCCGCCGAGTACACGGTGCGCTGGGGCACTGAAGCAGTGACCATTGCCGGCGGCGCCACGGTGACTTTCGCCGCCGGCGGGCGGCGGCGCATCGGCATCGCTTTCCCCGATGGCGCGCGCCGCGCGGCGCTGGACACCGCGGTGACGGTCACGCCAACGACCGCGCCCCTGGAATATGTGCCACCGGACACCGGCTGCGCGCACCGGGCGTACCGCGGGACTTTCGAGGTGGTGATCGATGCCGCGCACCAGTTGTCGCTGGTGGATGTGGTGGGCATCGAGGATTACCTGCTTGGCGTCGTCGGTCGCGAGATGAGCCCCACTTATCCCGCCGAGGCGCTCAAGGCGCAGGCCGTCGCGGCACGCACTTACGCGATCCGCAACCGCGCCCGACACCGCGCCGACGGCTTCGACATCTGCGCAACGGAGCACTGCCAGGTCTACGGCGGCATGGCAGCGGAGCGCCCGGCGACGACGGAGGCGGTGACCGCGACGGCGGGCGAGGTGGTGTGGTATGGCGACGGGCCGGCGATGGCGTTCTATTCGAGCACTTGCGGCGGCATCACTGAAGACATCGAAGCAGTCTACGGCGGCGAACCGGTCCCGTACCTTCGCAGCGTCCCCGATTATGAGCCGGCGGACTCGCTCGCCGTCGCGCCGCCGCAAGGCGAGGACGGGCTGGCGGCGTGGCTGCGCGGGACACCGCGCGTGCACTGCCTGCAGCCGCGGCTGGGGCGCTATGAGGTGTTTCGCTGGGTGGAAGTGCGGGAGCGGGCGGCGCTGGAGACGGCGCTCGGCGCCTGGGGCCTGGACGGGGACTTCCAGGGCTTCGAGGTCATCAAGCGCGGGCGCTCGGGCCGCATCGGCAAACTGATAGCGCACGGCAGTCGGCGCGACGCCACCCTGGAGACCGAATCGGCCATCCGCACAGCGCTCGGGCTGCGCAGTTCGGCGTTCGTCTTCGAGGCCTATCCGCACAGCGGGCGGCCGGTGGTGGTCATCTTTTGGGGCGGCGGGTGGGGGCACGGCGTCGGGATGTGCCAGATGGGGGCGGTGGGGCTGGCGCTCGACGGGTGGGGATACCAGGCGATCTTGCAGAAGTACTACACGGGCGTCGAGATTCGGAAAGTGTATTAGAGGAGAGCCCCGGCGAGCAGCGCCGGCGCTGAAGGAGTCGTGGGATGGACAAGCAGTCGGTCGACGAAATTCGCCGCCTGCCCGCCGGCACTTCGGTGGAGGGCAGCGTCCAGGTGGCGCGCAAGGCCGTGAAGACGACGCGGCAGGGCAAGCCGTACCTGGATCTCATCCTGCGCGACCGCACCGGCGAAGTGACGGCGCGCATCTGGGACGACGCCGAGGCGGTGAGCGAGCGCTTCAAGGAGGGCGATGCGGTGGCGTTCACCGGCATCGTGGAGCACTACCAGGGGCAGCCGCAATTGAAGGTGTTGCCGGAGTCATTTGTGCAATTGCCCGACAGCGACCGCGCGCCCGACGAGTTCCTGCCGGTCACGCCGAAGGACCGCGCCGAACTCGCCCGCGACCTCGACGCGCTCATCGAATCGGTGACGCAAGCGCCGCTCCGCGCGCTGCTCGACGCGATGCTGCACACCGACGAGTCGCTGCGTGCCGCCTTTGAGGCGGCGCCGGCGGCGCTGCGCGTGCACCAGCCGTATCTCGGCGGGTTGATCGAGCACTCGCTGAATGTGGCGCGCATCTGCGACCATCTGTGCACGCTCTATCCGACGCTGCACCGCGACCTGCTCATCACTTGCGCCATCCTGCACGACATCGGCAAGACCCGCGAGTATGCTTACGAGCGGATGCTCGACCACACGGACGAGGGCCGCCTCATCGGACACCTGACCATCGGCTACACGATGGTGCGCGACGCCATCGCAGCCATCGAGGGATTCCCGCCCGACCTGGCGCTGCACATCGAGCACATCCTGCTCGGGCATCACGGGCAGTTGATTTTCGGTTCGCCGGTGCCGCCGATGACACCGGAAGCGGTGGCGCTCCACTACGCCGAGAACCTGGACGCCAAGACCGCCACCTTCATCGCCATCCGCGAGAAGGGCGGCGACACGAATTGGAGCGAGTACCTGCGCTACCTCGACCCGGCGCGGCAAGTGTTCCTGCTCGAACCGGTTGCGGAGGCGCCCGCCGCCGATGAGGGGCAAACCACTGAAGGTTAGTTACTCGAAAGTCAACACCTACCAGCGCTGCCCGCTGAAGTATCGCTTGCAGTACCGCGATCAAATCCCCGTCGTGAAGCCGATCGTGATGCACTTGGGGAGCGCCGTGCACGCGGCGCTGAAACTCCTCCACGACCCGCGCAATGCCGCGGTGCCGATGCTCGACGCAGTCGTGCACGAATTCGACACGCAGTGGGAGCGGCTCGCCGCCGACCGCGGCGAGTATGAGGTGCGGCGCGACGCGGGCCGGGCGATGCTGGAGAGTTATTACGCGCGGATGGAACAGTGGCGCGGGCGGGCGGTGCTGGCGGTGGAGCAATGGTTCACCTTCGTGCTGGACGGGGCCATTGAAGTCGTGGGGTTCATTGACCGCATCGACCGACTGCCGGATGACAAGATCGAACTGGTGGACTACAAGACCGGCAAGTATCTGCCCAGCGCGGCCGACTTGAAAGGCGACCTGCAATTCGCGATTTACGCGCTGGCCGCGCAAGGGCTGTATCCGGGCTGCGCGGCAAGAGCGCAGTTATATGCGCTGCAACACGACCTCGGCCTGCGTGTGGACATCAGTGCCGACGATCTCGAGCGCGCGGCGAATACTATTCGTCGAACGGTAGGCGGCATCGACGCGGAGTTGTTTCCGCCGCGGCCGGGTCGCCAGTGCGACTCTTGCGAGTATCGCCCGGTTTGCCCATACTGGGCGCCGGTGGAGGCACGGGCGGCCGAGTAGACGCCCGCCGGCGCAGTTCGAGTGAGGAGAAGGCGCGTGACCCCAGACCCGCAGCCGTCGTCGACGCGCGTCCCGCCCGCGTTCGCCGCGCGCGCGGCAGTGAGCCGGCTGCGGCCCTATCGGCCGGGCAAGCCGCTCGACGAGCTCGAACGGGAACTGGGCATCACCGACAGCATCAAACTGGCGTCGAACGAGAACCCGCTGGGGCCGTCGCCGCGGGCGCTCGAGGCGATCGAACTCGCCGCGCACGAGGTGCGGCTCTATCCCGATAACGAGTGTCACGACCTGGTGACGGGGTTGGCGGAGCACCTCGGAGTTGAGCGCGAAGCGCTGTTCGTCGACCGCGGCTCGACCGGCGTGATGCGGCAACTGGCGGTGGCCTATCTGCAACCCGGCGACGAGTGCGTAATGGGCGCGCCGTCCTTCATCGTGTACGAGTTCAGCACGGTGCTGATGGGCGCGACGCCGGTGAAAATCCCGCTGACCGCCGACTGCACGCACGACCTCGACGCGATGGCCGAGGCCATCACCGACCGCACGAAACTGGTGTTCATCGCTAACCCCGACAATCCGCACGGTTCGATGGTGACGCACGACGCGCTGGCGCGCTTCCTGGCACGGGTGCCGCCGCATGTGCTGGTGGTCATGGACGAGGCCTATTACGAATACGCGGCGCAACACGACGACTATCCCGACACGCTGGCGCTCTGGCAGGTGGGCGCGCCGGTGATGATTCTGCGCACCTTTTCGAAAGTGTATGCGCTCGCCGGGCTGCGCGTCGGCTACGCCATCGCGCAGCCGGACATCCTGCGGCCGATGTTTCAGGTGCGCGAGCCGT
>CAYNSX010000053.1:0-10933 GCA_964400165.1 uncultured bacterium | reverse complement strand
GAAGAGACTGCCAACGACCCCGCCTTCGCGGCGCAACTCGCCGCGCTGGCCGACATTTATGTGGACGATGCCTTCGGCTCGGCGCACCGGGCGCACGCTTCTGTCACGGGGGTCGCGGCGCACTTGCCGGCGGTGGCGGGCTTCCTGCTCGAGAGAGAAGTGCGCATCCTCTCCGAGGCGATCGAGAACCCGCAGCAGCCGTTCGTCGTGCTGCTCGGCGGCGCCAAAATCGCGGACAAGCTGCCGCTCATCGAGCACCTGCTGCCGCGCTGCGATGCCATCCTGGTCGGCGGCGGAATGGCCTACACCTTCCTGAAGGCGAAGGGAATGGAAGTCGGCAAGTCGCTGTTGGATGAGAAGAATGTTGACTACTGCGCCCGGCTGCTCGAACTCGCCGCCGAGTCGGGCCGCCCGCTCGAACTGCCCGTGGATGTCGTCGTCACCACCGATCTGCGCGCGGACGCCGAGCGCCGCATCGTCCCCGTCTCCGAGATCCCGCCCGGCTGGATGGGCGCCGACATCGGCAGGGCGACCCGCGAGTTCTTTGAGACCTACATTAGCGGCGCCAGCCAGGTGATTTGGAACGGCCCGATGGGCGTGTTCGAAATCCCGGCGCTGGCCGAGGGGACCCTGGCGATGGCCAAGGCGCTGGCCGCCTGCCACGGCATCACCATCGTCGGCGGCGGCGATTCGGCGGCAGCGGTCGAGCAACTCGGCTACGCCGACCGCGTCACGCATGTCTCGACCGGCGGCGGGGCGACGCTGGAAATGCTTTCCGGCAAAGTGCTGCCCGGCGTCGCCGTCCTGCGCGACGCCGAACCGGCGGCGGCCGCCCGATGAGCGTCGCGCTCGAAGCTGCGCACCGCACCGCGCCCGATTACGCGGCCCGGGTGCGCCGCCTCTTCGAATCGGGCGGCGCCGACTACGCGCTGACGCTCGGGCACGCGACGGCGCTGCGCTTCTTCACCGGCGGCGGCGAGGGCATCGGCGTGTTGCAGGCGGATGGCGGCCTCACGATCATCGCCGCGGCGTTGCAGACCGAGTCGGCACGCGGGACCGGGTTTCCGGTCATCGAATATGGCCACCGCCACGAGGCGGCGCGCCTCGCCGAACATCTCGCGTATGTGATTCCGAAGGGCGTGCGAGTGGGCTATTGGGGTGAGCACCTGTCGGTGCGCGCCAAGGCGTTTCTCGATGAGTCGCTCTGGGGCCGCACGCTTGTTGACCGCACCGACGACTTCCAGCGCGTCGCTACCTACAAGGACGAGGCCGAAGTCGAGCGCCTGCGCGCCGCCTGCGACATCGCCTCGCAGGTGGTGCAGGAAGTGCCGCCGCTGCTGCACGAGGGAATGACGGAATTGGACCTGGCGGGCGAGATCAACGCCCGGATGATTGCGCACGGCAGCGAGGGCACCGCTTTCGGCAGCATTGTCGCGTTCGGGCCGAACTGCGCGCTCCCACACGCGCCGACCGGCCACCGCCGCCTGCGCCGCGGCGATTTCGTGATGGCCGACTTCGGCGCGCTCATCGAGGGCTGCGGCTCGGACATCACCCGCACCTTCGTTTTCGGCGACGCCACCGACGCGCAGCGCGCGCTGCATGACCTGGTGCACCGCGCGCAGCAAGAGGCCTTCCGACTGTGCGAGCAGCGCGCCGCGAAGGAGGACATCAACGCCGCCTGCTCGCGCATCTTCGCCGAGGGCGGCTACGGCCCGATGGTGCACGGCGTCGGCCACGGCCTCGGGCTGCTCGGCCGCTGCCCGTTCCTGTTGGAGCCGCAGTGCGTCAGCACGATCGAGCCGGGACTGTATGTGCCCGGCGTCGGCGGCGTGCGGATCGAAGACGACATCCTGACCACCGACCGCGGTGTTGAGATCCTGACCGACGCGCCGCGCGAATTGCTGGTCGTGTGAGGTCCGCGTAATGGCCCGCGCGCAGAACACCCTCGGCACCGCTTTCCTGCTCATCACCTCCGCGTCGCCCGACTTGCTGAAGTTGAGCGCGTCGCTGCGCGAGTTCGCCGAGGTGCGCGAGACGGCCATCCTCTACGGGCAATACGATGTCGTCGCCATTCTGCGCGAGGTCGACGAGGGCCGCGCCCAGGAAATCGCCGGCCAGGTGGCCTTGTGGCCGCAGGTCAACTTCGCGCTGGTGGAGGTCGCCGAGGACGGCGCCGGCTTTCAGCGCCCGGCGGCGGGCGGCAAGGGCACCGCGCCGACCGAGGCCTTCGTTGAAATGACGGTGGACAGTCTGCAGCGCGCCTCCGTCCTGCAGCAGTTGCACGCCATCGGCGAAGTCGTCGAAGCCCGGCCGGTCGGCGACAACCGCGTCCTGTGCTGGCTCTACGGCGCGTCGAAGACCGCGATTGACCGGGCGATGATGGAGAAACTGCGCGGAGTGCAGGGCGTTTTCGCCACGAGTTCCTATCTGGCGGTCGGCGAACCCACTTCCGCCTACCGCTGGTCGCGACCCGCCTGACCGTGGCGCTCCGCACGCCGCTCGTCGCCGGCAACTGGAAATGTCACACGACGGCCCCCGAGGCGGCGGCGCTCGCCGGCGCCGTGCGCGCCGGCCTCGGCGGCACAACCGGCGTCGAAGTGGTGCTGTGCCCGCCGTTCCCGGCGCTGGCTGCGGTCGGCGACGCGCTGCGCGGGTCGCCCATTCACCTCGGCGCGCAGGACTGCTTCTGGGAGGACAGCGGCGCCTACACCGGCCAGGTCTCGGCGCTGATGCTGGCGGCGGTCGGGTGTGCGTTCGTCATCGTCGGCCACTCGGAGCGGCGCGGGCGCTTCGGCGCCAGCAACCTCGACACCGACTTGCTCGCCCACTTCAACGACACCAACGCCGCCGTCAACCGTAAACTGCGCGCCGCGCTGCGGCACGGGCTGCACCCCATCGTCTGTGCCGGCGAAACGCTGGCGGAGCGCGAGGACGGGCGCACCGACTCCGTCGTGCGCAAGCAGGTCGAGGCCGCCGTGCAAGAAGTGGCGTCTGACGAGGCCGTCCGCCTGACCATCACGTACGAACCGGTCTGGGCGATCGGCACCGGCGAGCACTGCGACCCCGCCGAGGCCAACCGCATCGCCGGCCTCATCCGCATGACCCTGAACGAGATTTACGGCCCGGATGCGGGCATTGCGGCCCGGATCCTCTACGGGGGGAGCGTGACCCCCGACAACGCGGACGGCTTTTTCGCCTATCCGGAGATTGACGGGGCCTTGGTGGGAGGCGCCAGTCTGGAGGCGGCACGGTTTGTCAGAATTGTTGAAATGGCCATACAAACGCGCTAAAATGGATACTCAAGCAGTTTCTTAGCCCTGGTCGCGACGCCGGGCAGAAGGAGGGGGCAAGGTGTCCGAACCAGAGACGAGTCCAGGGTTCCGCGATACTCCTGACCTGTTGCAAGTCTTGACCCAAGCCCGCCGCCGCGACGGCGCCTCTGCTGTCCTGTCCAACTCCGCCGCTGTTCACCATGAGTTCAAGAACGAATTGCAGTTGTTTGCGGCCCTCGTGGAACGCACCCATGCCGACCCGCACCGTATGCAATCGTTCCTGCAGGCGTTAGCCGCGGCCCACGAAGTGTTGTATTGCACGCCGCAGGCGCCGGATGCCGGGCGGCTCCTGCAGACGCTCGCCGATCAGACCTGGCGTGTGCTGGCTGACCCGATGCCGGTGCGCCTCCACCTGCCGCAGCATCCGGTTCCGATTGCACCGCAGCATGCGCAGCCGCTGGCGTTGATCGCCCACGAGTTGGTGCTGAACGCCGTGCAGCACAGCGAAGCCACCGAAATTGTCGTCGCCCTGGAGGCGGACGGAGCGCACATCACGCTGACGGTGACTGACAACGGCCGCGGCCTCCCCGAGGGCTTCTGCCCGGACACGGACGGCGGGTTCGGCGTGCAACTCGTGCGCCGGCTGGCGCGGGAACACTTTGGCCGGGACCCGCAGTGGCGGCCGGCCCGCGGGAGCGGGGTGGAAGTCTGGACGGAGTTGCCCCGTCCTGCTCCATCGAACGGCGCCTGACATGCGCATCCTCGTCGTCGAAGACGACCCCGCCACGGCCCTCGCCATTCGGACGGCGCTGGAAGGCGCCGGATGGGTGATCTCATGCGAGGCGCGCTCGCTGGCCGACGCGCGCATCGGCACGCCAGCAGACGCCCGAAGTGGTCGTCGCGGACATCAAACTGCCCGACGGCAGCGGGCTCGACCTCGTCCAGGAACTGTGGGACGAGTCGGGCGCGCCGTCGGTCATCGTCACGGCGTACGCCGACGAGGACCTGCAACGCCGCGCCGAAGAGTGCGGCGGCTTCGCCTATCTGGTGAAGCCGGTAGCGGCGGACGCCTTGGCTACCGCGGTGCGACTGGCCTGGGCGCGGGCTCGCGACCAGATGGCGCTGCGGGGCCGGCTGGCCACCTTGCAGGATGCGCTAGAATCACGGAAAGTCGTCGAACGCGCGAAGGGCCTCCTGACTGCACACGAAGGCCTGCACGAAGAGGCGGCCTATCTGCTGCTCCAACGGCGCAGCCGCGACACGAACACTCCGATGGACACCGTGGCGCGCGCGGTCATCGAGCAGTATCGCACCCACCCGGGAGGGACCCGTGGCGAGAAAGACCGCACAGATCGTGTCCGTGGGCGACGCCGTCCGCCTGCCGCTGACGGAGAAGAACGAATACGCCAATGAGGATGCGGCGCCGTTTGCCGGCGCCACCGAAGGTCTCGTGTGCGCCATCCGCCAGGTGGCGACCGGCGAGTTTGTGGCCGCTGCCGCGGGCAACTTGCGTCAGTATGTTCTCGAAATCCTGGTGAACCGGACCTTCCATCCCGCCTTCGCCTCGGCACAAAACCTCGGCCCGAACCCGGTGCCTCGGGTGATGGACAATCCCGTCTGGCGCAGCGTGCGCGACCGGCTGGTGTTGCTGCGCAACCAGGGACAACTGCCGGCCGGCGGGCCCGCGGTGCTGTCGGGTCCGCTCAAGGACTTGATCGATACCTGGGGGCTGATGCGCGTGCGCACCAAGGCATTGCAGATGCTGGAGTCGGCGCCGAAAAGCGGTGAATGATGAATGGTGAATGAAGACTAACAACTGACCACTGACTTTCTTTTTGCGATCTTGCGCCCCGGCTGAAATCGGGGCGCCTTTGTTTGCGCGCCGGCTCACACAATTCGTCCTCACCCCGGCTTCCTCCTTCGCACTGCGTGCTACGAAGGACAAGTCGCCACCCCTATCCGTGAGACGGAGAGGGGTTCACCCCGAGCGCAGTCGAGGGGCCAGGGGTGAGGTCGTGCCCCCCATTCGCACTCACAAGCCCAACCGCGCGCGCGTCTCCCACAACTGAAAAATGCTGCCGCGGGAGACGATGCCGACCACCTGCCCGTCGTCGACTACCAGCAGCCGCGGTCGGTCGCGGGTCGCCATGCGCAGCACGGCGTCCCAGGCATCGGTGGCCGGCGACAGCAATTCGTCCTCGCGCAGCGGGTGGGCGAGCGCCGCCACCTGCGTAAACGGCCACTGTCGCCGCGGCAGACTGCGCACCGATTCGGAGGTCAGTTCGCGCCACGGACCGCCCTCGCTGCGCACCGGGAAACTCGGGAGCCGGAACCGCAGGAAATACTGGTCGACCGCTTCGGCGACCGTGATGTCCGCCGGGATGACCACTACTTCGGGGTTCATCACATCGCGCACCGCAATGCCGCGCAGCGACTCGCGCAGCAGCACCTGCTGATAACTGCTGCGGGCGAGGTGAAAGATGAAGTAGCCCATCACGCCGAAGAGCACGGCATTCGGAAGGAACGCGCCGCCGAAAGTGATCAGCAGAACCACCCCCGTCCCGGCGATGAGGACACCGACGACCTGGCCCGCGGAGGCCGCCACGCGGGTTGCCATGCGGATGTTGCCGCTGAAATGCCAGATGGCCGCGCGCAACAGCCGCCCGCCGTCCAGCGGAAAGCCCGGCACGAGGTTGAAAGTGGCGGCTAAGGCATTCATGTAGAAGAGGCACATCGCCGGCGCCTGCACATACGCGAACACCACATGGCCCGGCGCGGCGTGCGACAGGAAAATCATCAGCGCCCACACGCCGCCAAACAGTCCCGCCAGCACATAGCTCGTGATGGGCCCGACGGCCGTCATCACAAATTCGGTCGCCGGCGTCCGGGGTTCCTCGCCGAGGCGGGCGACGCCGCCGAAGATGAAAAGCGTGATGTCCACAATCGGAATGCCGTACATCCGGGCGACGGTGGCGTGCGCCAGTTCGTGCAGCAGCAGACTGACAAAGAAGAACACCGTGGTCAGCGCACCGAGCGACCAGAGGTGCGTCTGGGGAGTATTACTGGGCAGCGCCGGCGCCAGCCAGCCCGAGGTGAACCCATACCACACGAACGCAAAGATGAGAAACCAGCTGTAGTCCAGCCGGATCTCGATGCCCAGGAGCCGCCCGATGCGGAATCCGTTGCCCATCGTCCTCGCCGCGCAGTGCGGAGCGTCATTCTACCTGACACCGGGCGTCGCGGGCCGATGCTACAATCGCCGCGGTGCCGGGTGGTGTAATCGGCAACACAACGGACTTTGGATCCGTGATTCCAGGTTCGAGTCCTGGCCCGGCAGCCAGCCACCGATGGCGGCATCCACATCCGTGGAAAGGACTCTTGCGGAGGATGGCTAAGGGAGGAGTGCGGGCGCCGGCTCGCCGCCGCCCAGACCCGTGGAGATCCGCCGATGAGTCAGACGAGCGAACTCGGCTTCCTGGAGCGTCTGGACATCACACCGCACACCGATGATCTGCGGATCATCTCGGGCAGCGCCAACCCGGCGCTCTCCGCGGCCATCGCCGAGGAACTCGGCGTGTCGCTGACCGCCATCGAACTGGCGCGGTTCGCGGACGGCGAGACGAAGGTCAACATCCTCGAGAGCGTGCGCGGCGCCGATGTCTTCGTCATCCAGCCCACCAGTCCGCCCGTCAACGACCACTTGATGGACCTGCTCATCATCCTCGACACGCTGAAGCGGGCATCGCCGCGGCGCGTGACGGCCGTCATCCCCTACTACGGCTATTCGCGCCAAGAGAAGAAAATCCGCCCGCGTGAACCCATCACCGCGCGCCTGGTGGCCGACTTGTTGCAAGTCGCCGGCTGCCAGCGTGTCCTCGCGCTCGACTTGCATGTGCAATCCATCCAGGGATTCTTCAACATTCCGGTCGACCACCTGACCGCCGGCCCGCTGCTCGCCGACTACCTGCTCGCCCACGGCCTGGGCAACGCGCACAGCGTCGTCATCAGTCCCGATGTCGGGGCCGTCGGCCAGGCGCTCGCCTTCGGCGAGCGGCTCGGCTCCAGTCTGGCAATCACCGTGAAGCGCCGGCCGGAACCCAACCGCAGTGAAGTCTTCGAACTGATCGGTGACCTGGAAGGCAAGCGGGCCGTCATCATCGACGACATCATTGACACCGGCGGGACGCTGATTAGCGCCGCCGAAGTGGCGCTGGCCCGCGGCGCCACCGAGGTCTATGCCTGCGCCACGCACCCGCTGCTCTCGCACGACGCCATCGCGCGGTTCGATGCGTCGCCCATCAAGGAAGTCGTGGTCTCGGACTCCATTCCGCTGCCCGAGTCCCTGCTGACGCCCAAGTTCAAGGTGGTGTCGGTGGCGCCGCTGCTGGCCGAGGCCATCAAGCGGGTACACGCCGACCAGTCGGTGTCGTCATTGTTCCACCGCTACTGGTTCGCAGACCGGCACTGACCCCCGCCGCTTGCCGCCGGACATTCCTTCGGTATAATAGCCAGCCGGAACCCCCATGGCCGACCAGCGTATCCGTCTTGCCGCCCAGCCCCGCCCCGCCCCCGAACTGGGGACGAGCGCGTGTCGCAAATTACGCGCCGCCGGGTGGGTGCCGGGCATCCTCTATGGACGCGGGCGCGAGCCGCAGGCCGTCAAGTTCCAGTCGGCGGCGCTGCGGCCCGTCCTCATCGGCCATCACGGGACCCACTTGCTCGACCTGACGCTCGACGGCGCCGGGCCGGTGCCGGTGCTGCTCAAAGAAGTGCAGATGCACCCGGTCTCCGACCGCGTGCTGAACATCGATCTGCAAGTCATTTCGCTGACCGAGAAGGTGGTAACCGTCGTGCAAGTGCGGCTGGTCGGCGAATCGCCCTCGACGCGCTTGGGCGGGATCTTGTCGCAACCGCTGGCGCAAGTGGAGATTGAAGCGCTGCCGACCGACATTCCCGATGAGCTGACGCTGGACATCTCCGGCCTCGAAATCGGGCACGCGCTCCGCGTCTCCGACCTGCAGGCGCCGGCAGGCGTCACTGTGCGCACGCCGGCCGACGAAGCCGTCGCGGTGATGAGCACGCCGAAGGCCGAGGAAGTGGCGCCGGTCGCCGAGGTCGTGGTGCCCGTTGAGGGCGAGGCCGCCGCCGAGGGTGCTGCCGAGAAGCCCACCGAGGGCGAGGAGAAGAAGTAACCCCCGGTATGGCGCGCCGCGAGAGAGACCGGGAATTGGCTCGACGCCGCAGCCGCGCCGCCAAGCGGCGGAAGGTGCGTGAGCAGCAGCAGACCTCGGGCAGGCGCCGCGGTCGCTGACCGCGCGCCGTCGCTGATTGATGTCCGCGCCGCACCGCAGACCCTGACAGGGAGGACTCCGCCATGCACATCCGCGTACACCACGGTTCCATCACGGACATCGCCGCCGACGCGCTGGTTGTCAATCTTTTCGAGGGTGTGACCGAACCCGGCGGCGCCACCGGCGCCGTCAACCAGGCGCTGGACGGACTCATCAGCCGCCTGATCGCCGACGGCGAGATCAAGGGCAAGCACGCAGAAGTGACCGTCCTGCACCCGGCGAGCGGCGTCAAAGCGAAGCGTGTGGCCGTCGTCGGGCTGGGCCAGGCGGGCGATTTCACGCTCACCCGCGTGCGCCAGGCCGCCGGCGCCGCGGCGCGGGCGCTGGCCAAGCGGGGCGTGAAGACGATGGCGACCATCGTCCACGGCGCCGGCATCGGCGGGCTCGATCCCGCCGACGCAGCGCGCGCAACGGTCGAGGGGACATTGCTCGGCGTCTATGAGACCGATTTGTACAAGACCAGCGACCGGGAGCCGAGCGCCCTGACGGAATGCGTCCTCGTCGAGCACGATGCGAAGAAGGCGGCGCTCTTCACTCCGGCGGCGGCGGCCGGCGAAGCCGCGGCCCGTGCCACCAATCTGGCGCGCACGCTGCAGAATGAGCCGCCCAACCGCCTGACGCCGACCCTGTTCGCCGAGCGCGCCCGCGCGGTCGGGAAAGAGTCCGGCATTGAAACGAAAGTCCTGGGCCCGGCTGAGATTGCCCAGTTGAAGATGGGCGCCCTGCAAGCCGTGGCGCAAGGCAGCCAGGAACCGGCGCAGGTGGTCGTGATGCAGTGGAACGGCGCGAAGACCGGCCCGCGCATCGGCCTGATCGGCAAGGGCGTCACCTTCGACTCCGGCGGCCTGTCGCTGAAGACCGGCGAGGGGATGATGCAGATGAAATACGATATGTCGGGCGCGGCGGGAGTGCTGGGCGCGATGCAACTGCTGGCGGCACTGAAAGCGCCGGTGCGCGTCCTCGCCGTGATGCCGCTGACCGAAAACTTGCCGTCGGGCACCGCGACGCGCCCGGGCGATGTCGTCACCGCGCTGAACGGCAAGACGATAGAGATTCTCAACACTGACGCGGAGGGGCGCCTGATTCTCGCCGACGCGCTCGCGTACGCGGCGCAGGAGGGCTGCGACATCCTGCTCGACGCCGCCACGCTGACCGGCGCCTGCGCGGTGGCGCTCGGCCCGGTCTCCACCGGCGTGCTGGGCAACGATCAGGCGGTCGTGGACGCGGTACTGGCGGCGGGCGTCCGCACCGGCGAGCCGATGTGGCAGTTGCCGATGTTCCGCGAGTACCGCGAGTTGCTGAAGAGCGACATCGCCGATGTGAAGAACATCGGCGGGCGCGAGGGCGGCGCCATCACGGCGGCCAAGTTCCTCGAAGAATTCGTCGGCGACGCCCGCTGGGCGCATCTCGACATCGCCCCGACGGCGTGGTCCGACGACGCCAAGCCCTGGCTGGCGAAGGGGCCGACCGGCGTTCCGACGCGCACGCTGGTCGAAGCGACGCTCGCCTTGTCCGCCTGACGCGGACGCGCGTTACTTGGGCGGCGCGGGCGCCGGTTCGTCCGGCGGCAAAACGGAACCAGCCGGCAGTGTCGGCTGTGGCTTGGCAGGCGGCGGAGCGCGCTCGATGAGGCGGAAGGGCGGCGACCAGGCCTCGGCAATGAGGCGATCCCCCGACGACTCCAACGGTGGCACGGCTGGCGTGGACGGCACCGGTCCGGTCCGGGCGTTTCCGACGAAGCGCACGCGCACGCGCGCATCCTGAAAGCCGGGCTGCACTTGCAGCCGGTGCACGATAACAATCTCACTGGCGCGGAACCGCCCCGGGAAGTCTTCGCCCGTTTTCACCGGCCACGCCACTTGGCGCAGTCTCTGCCAGGCGCTGCCGATGCGTGACTGCATGCGGTACAGCAGCGATTCGGAAATGTCTCCCTGATCGATGCGGCGCTCGCCCACCACGGAACCGTTTACCCGCATGAGCACCGGCGTGCCGTCGAGTTGCTCCCAGACCACATCGAGCGAGTCATAGGCGGGGAGAATCCGCCCGAACCGCGGGCGCACCCGAAGGACAACTTCGCGCGACGGTTGATCGGACCGGACCCGAAATCGAGGGCCCGCTCTGGCAATGTTGGTCATCCCGCGCACTTCGGACTGCGATTCACTCTCCCCGATCAGCGGCGATGACGGCGTGGAGACACGCTCCACAGTGACCGCGACGCGCCAGGAGAGCGGCAGCGGGCCGGCGACTGCCCAGCCGGCCGCCAGTGCGACCACCACGTGCGCTCCTCCCTCGCCGGCCGACGCCGGTGAC
>CAYNSX010000052.1:0-11410 GCA_964400165.1 uncultured bacterium | reverse complement strand
GCCCATCCCCACCGCCTGCGAGCCCTGTCCCGGGAACAACAACGCGATCGGCGCGGTGCCGCTCATCACCAGACGATGACCGCGGCGCCCCATGTGACGCCGCCCCCGAACCCGACCAGCAGCAGCGTGTCGCCTTCGCCGACCCGCCCGCCGCGCACGGCTTCATCGAGCGCCATCGGAATGGATGCCGTCGAAGTGTTGCCGTAGCGGTCGATGTTGACGACAAACTTGTCCCGCGAAATGCCGAGTCGCTGCGCGGCGGCTTCGATGATGCGGATGTTCGCTTGATGGGGGATGACGAGATCGACATCGGCAAGCGTCAGGCCGGCGCGGCGTAGCGCTTCGAGACTCGCCTCTTCCATCGTTTTGACCGCCCATTTGAAGACATCGGGCCCGGCCATGCGAATGTAGTGCATCCGCTTCCGCACCGTCTCCTCCGACGAGGGGTGCTTCGAACCGCCGCCCTCGATGTAGAGCACTTCGCGCATATTCCCGTCGGCGCGCAGGTAGGTGGAGCGCACACCGCGCCCGTCGGCGACCGGCTTGAGCACGGCGGCGCCGGCGCCGTCCGCCAGTAGCACGCAGGTGCCGCGGTCGGTCCAGTCGGTGACGCGCGAGAGGCCTTCGGCGCCGACGACGAGCACCGTCTCGGCGGCGCCGGAACAGATGACGCCGGCGCCGAGCGTCAGCGCATAAATGAAACCGGTGCAGGCGGCAGAAAGGTCGGTGGCGCCGGCGCGGTTGGCGCCGAGTTTGCGCTGCACTTCGCAGGCGCACGAGGGCATCGGCTGGTCGGCGGTCAGCGTGCCGATGATGATCAAGTCCAGGTCGGCGGGCGAGACCGCCGCCGCTTCGAGCGCCCGCTTCGACGCCTCGAACGCCATGTCGCTGGTCACTTGGTCGTCGGCCATAATGTGCCGCTCGACGATGCCGGAGCGGGTGCGAATCCACTCGTCGCTGGTGTCCACCATCTTCGCGAGGTCGTGATTGGTGAGCACCTTGGGCGGGACATACATGCCGGTGCCGGCGATGCCGGCGGATCGCCCGTTCCCCATCCGGTTAGGAGGCCGCAGCGCGGAAGTGGTCGGCGATTTCCTCGACGACCGCGGACTCGGCGGCGGTGGCGGCAAGCGCAATGGCCTGGGCGATGGCTTGCGGGCCGGAGCGCCCGTGGGCGATGACGGCGACGCCGTTCACGCCGAGCAGGAGCGCCCCGCCGTACTCTTCATAATCGCCGGCGCCGAGCAGACGCCGGATTTGCGCCTTCGACTCCGGCGTCAGTTCGCCGTCACGCGCCAAGAGTTGATGCACGACACCCGACACCCATTCCCACACTCCCTCGCTGACCTTCAGCACGACATTCCCGACAAACCCGTCGCAGACGACGACATCGGCGTTGCCGTCAAAGATGCCGGTTCCTTCGACGCTGCCGACGAAATTGAGTGAAGTCTTGCCGAGCGCTTCTGCGACTTCTTTGGTGAGTTTGTTCCCCTTCCCCACTTCGGTGCCGATGCTCAAGACGGCAACGCGCGGGTTGGCAATTCCCAAGCCCCGGTGGGCATAGGCAGCGCCCATCCAGGCGAAGGACACGAGCAGTTCGGTAGTGCAGTCCACATTGGCGCCCACATCGAGCAGGACCATCTTCCCGCGCTTGGTGGGCATCACGCTGGCGATCGCCGGGCGCGCCACACCGGCAGTCTCCAGGATGATGATGGCGGCGCCCATCGCGGCGCCGGAGTTGCCGGCGCTGACGACCGCGGCGGCTTTCCCATCTTTGACCAAGTGCGTCGCCACGAGGATGGAGGCCTTGGGTTTCTTGCGCAGGGCCAGGCCGGGGGACTCGTCCATGCTGATGTGATCGGGCGTGTGCACGATCTGCACCAGTTTCGACGGCACGCCCGGCATCGCAAGCAGCGGCTCGATCTGGGCCTGGTCGCCGACGAGGAGCGTGGGGATGCCGCGCTGCGCGGCCTGCAGGGCGCCCTCGACCACGACGGCCGGGGCGCGGTCACCGCCCATGGCATCCACTGCGACCGGCAGTTTGTGAAGCGTCGTCACGCGCCGCGGCCGATCACTCGGTGGACGCCGAGTCCTTCTTGACGCTGCGAACCACCCGCCCGCCGTAAAACCCGCACGCCGGGCACATCGCATGCGGCGGGCGCCAGGCGTGGCAGTGCGGGCAGCGGCCCAGCGCCGGCGCGGTGAGGTGCGCCCACACCGCGCGATGCCGCCGCGTGCGCGCCTTGGAAAACTTTCGTTTCGGATTGGCCATGGATTACGCTCGCTTGTCGAAGTCGGAGTGGCGCCGCGTCAGGAGGTCGTTGAGCTGCGTCAGCGGCGTTTCGCGGCGCGGAGCGACGCAGGCGCAGGGCGCCAGGTTGCGGTTGGCGCCGCAATGCGGGCACAGCCCCCGGCAGTCGGGACGGCAGAACTCCCGCAGCGGGAGCACCGCGACGATCGACTGTCGTTCCAGTTCGGAGACATTCACGGTCTGCGTCGTTTCGTCAATCACGGTCGTGTCGGGCCAGGCGTCGGGCAGGTTGCGCACCAACCCGGCGGTGGTAATCTCCCCTACCTCCTCCATCTGTGCGTCTACATTGTACTCGAACGGCTCGAGGCAGCGGGCGCACTCCAGCCGCACCCGCGCGTGCACGGCCCCGCGCAGCGACAGGACTTCCCCCGAATTGGTTGCCACCAGCCGGCCGTGCGCCTCACCAATGGGGTCGAAGCCGTCACTCGCGGGGAGCGGTTCCGAGAATTCGACAACCAGCTCGGCGCCCGGCGTACGGGCCACTTCGCCAATCGGCAGAATCATCGTGCGCTCCGCGGGCCGCCGGCGCCGCCACCGCCCCGGCCGGTCCGGCTCCGCGCTCCGGCGAATGGTAGGCGGGGCTGCCGCTCAAGTCAAGTGATTCCTTGCGATTCAATGAATGGGCACGGAACTGCTGCCCGCCGGCGGCTGCGGAATCGGGCCGAAGTTGTCTTCGTACTTGCGGACATTCTCCGCCAGCGCCTGCTGGAAAGACTTGGCCACCACCGGGTGCAGCACCAGCCGCACCACCGGCGGCGCCTTGCGGCCGTCGGGGGTCTCGGGGCCGATGCGCTTGAAGTCGATCAGAAACTCCACCGTCGCATGCCGAATTTCGACAAAGTTGCTGTACACCACCGGAAATTCGTCGTCCGGTTGCCCGGGAGTCTTCGCCATCACCTGCTCCTCTCTCTCTGCTGCGCCCCGTGCGGCAGGGCGGTCGTGCGCGCCGCCGAATCGGTGGGCGTGCGCCTCACCATCGATCGCGACCTGGCGGCGCGGGCGCCCGGCATCACGCTGGGCGTCGTGCGCGGGACGGGACTGCACTCACGCCCCAGCGACCCGCGGCTCGATGGCCTGGTCAACGGCCTCTGCCGCGACCTGGAGAAAGAGTTCGCCGTCGGCGACATCGCCGCCTTGCCGGAGATTGCGGCCACCCGGCAATTGCTGCGCGCCGCCGGCATCGACCCGACCAAACACCGGCCCTCGAACGAGGCGCTGCTGCGCCGAGTGGCGCAGCAGCGGGGGCTGTATCGGCTCGACACCATCGTGGACGCCAACAACTACTGCTCGCTGAAATTCAGGCTGCCGTTCGGCACTTACGACCAGGCGCGGTTGGAGGGCGACCTGGTGTTTCGGGTCGGGCGGCCAGGCGAGGAGTATTCGGGCATCGGCGGCGTGCCGACCAAGGCGGAGGGGCGCCCGGTCCTGGCCGATGCCGCCAAGATAGTCGGCGGGCCGATCCTCGATTCGGACGCGACGAAGATCACTTCCATCGCAACTGACATCCTGTCGGTGTGCTACGGCCCGCCGGGGGTGGCGTCCGCGGTCGTGCAGTCCGCGTGTGAGGCGCTGGCGAAACTACTGACCGACATCAACGGCGGCACGACGACCGTCGAACTCGTCACCGCCGCGCCCTAGACGGCGACCAAGCCGCGCAGGATGGCGAGGTTGCGCGGGTCCGCTTCGGGGCTGTCTTTCGGCGTTTCGAGGATGAAGGGCAGTTTGCGCAGGTGCGTGTGGTTGACGAGCGCCCGAAAGCCCTCGAGGCCGATGGTCCCCTGGCCGATGTGTTCGTGACGGTCGAGGTGCTGCCCCCTGGGCGGCTTCGAGTCGTTGGCATGAATGAGCCGCAGGTAGTGCAGTCCGATGATGCGGTGAAATTCGGCGATGGCCTCGCGCACGCCGGTGGCGGTGTCGAGCGGGTAGAGCGACTGGTGGGCGTGACAAGTGTCCATACAAATGCCGATGTGGTCGCTGTCGATGCCGTTGAGCATGGCGCCGAGTTCTTCCCAGGTAGCGCCGAGTTCGGTCCCCGCCCCGGCGGTGTTTTCGAGGAGCAGGACGACCTCGCCGGACGCCTGCTGGAGTGCCCGGGTGACGCCGCGGGCGATGCGGGCGATGCCCTTCTCCGGGCCGTCCTCCATATGCTTGCCGGTGTGCGTGACGAGGAACTGGGCGCCGAATTTGGCGCAGCGCTCCAGGTCTTCGACGAGAATTCGGACCGAGAGGTCGTAGAGATCGCGTCGCGGGCTGGCGAGGTTCATCAGGTAATTGGTGTGGCCGACGGCAGGGCGGATTTTGAACCGCCGCAGCGCCGACCGGAACTCGGCGTATTCCTCGTCGGAGCGCGGCGCGCTGCGGAAGGCGCGCGGGTTGCGCGAGAAGAGTTGCACGCACTCATAGCCCGACTCGTGGGCGTGCTGGGCGCAGTCTACGAGCCGGCCGGCACTGCTGGCGTGTGCGCCGAAGCGGGGCATCAGGCGCGCTTCCCGGCTGCCGAAGCGGGCGCAAACTTCCGCCGCGACGGGCACAGGTCACCGAGGACGCACTCGGCGCAGCGCGGCCGCGGGCGGCAGACGGCCCGGCCGTGGCGGATGAAATTGATGTGCGCGGCGAAATAGTCGGCGGGCTCGAAGCGCGCGGCCATTACGCGGTGCATCTCTTTCGACGAAGCGCCCTTCCGAAAGAAGCCGAGCCGGGCGCCGAGGCGCTCGACATGGGTGTCCACCGGGAAGGCGGGGCGGTCGAGCGAGAACAGGAGGACGCACGCTGCCGTCTTCGGGCCGACGCCATCAAAGCGCGTGAGCCAGTCGATGGCGTCGGGCACCGGCATCCGCTTCAGGAAGGCGAGCGAGAGCGCGCCGCGTTCATCGCGCAGACGCCGGAGAATGCGCCGGATGCGCGGGGCCTTCTGCCGGTGCAGGCCGGCGGGGCGGATGGCGGCCTGAATGGCGCGCAGGTCGGCATCGAGGACTTGCTCCCAGCGGGGGAAGCGCGCGCGCAGGCGCGCATAAGCGACATCGCGGTTCCCGTCATTCGTGCTCTGCGACAGGATGGTCAGGATCAATTCGTCGAGCGGCGGGAGGCGCTTGCGGGCGCGGCCATTGACCGGCCGCCCGAATTCCCCCTCCAGGCGGCGTCCAATCTCCGCGGCGTGGGCGCGGGAACCGGGCTTCAACCGCCGCGAGACAGGCATTGCTCGCGGCTGGCCCCGACGGTGATGAGTTCGACACCGACGCCGGTGAGCGCTTCGATGCGCTCGATGTAGCGCTGGGCATTCGGCGGCAGATCGCGCCAGGCGCGGGCGCCGGTCGTGTCCGCCTGCCAGCCGGGCAGTTCCTCATAGATCGGCGCGGCGCCGTCGAGGCGATAGAGCGCATTGGGCATTTCAGTGAGCGTCTCGCTGCCGGCGCGGTAGCCGGTGCCGACCTGGATGGTGGCGAAGTCGTCGAGGACATCCAGGTGCGTCACGGCGAGCGCGGTGAGTTGGTTGAGCCGCGCCGCTTTGCGGACGACGGCCGCATCGAACCACCCGCAGCGCCGCGGGCGGCCGGTAGTGGTGCCGTACTCGTGGCCGCGCTCACGGATGCGGGCGGCGATGTCGTCGGGCGCCTCGGTCGGGAACGGCCCCTGCCCCACCCGTGTCGTGTAGGCCTTCACCACGCCCAAAAACCGCTCGAAGCCGCACCCGCTGACGCCGGCGCCCGTCAGGACCGCCCCGGCGATGGTGTTGCTCGATGTGGTGTAGGGATAGGTGCCGAAATCGACATCGAGCATGCAGCCGTTGGCGCCCTCGAAGAGCACGCGCTTGCCGGCGCGCAGCTGTTGTTCGACGAAGAGTGAAGTGTCGGTCACCCAGGGACGCAAGCGCTCGCGGTAGGCGAGGTATTGCGCGCAGATCGCATCGGCGTCGAGGGGCGGCTGGTGGAAGACATTCTCCAGCATTCCGTTCTTGAGGCGGACATTCAATTCGACCCGGCGGCGGAAGACGCCGTCGTTGAGCAGGTCGGCGACGCGGATGCCGAGGCGGGCGTATTTGTCGGCATAGGCGGGGCCGATGCCGCGCAGCGTGGTGCCGATGGCCTCGGGGCCCATCGCCTCTTCAAAGAGGCGGTCGAGAAGCGGGTGATACGGCATGATGAGGTGCGCGTTTTCGCTCAAGAGCAACTTGCCGTCCACCGGGTGGCCCTGCTGTTCGAGCGCGTCCACCTCTTCGAGGAGCGTTGCGGGGTCGACGACGACGCCGTTGCCGATGACGGAGACGATGCCGCGCAGCAGGCCGCAGGGGAGGAGATGGAAGTGGTAAGTGCGCCCGTTGGCGAGGACCGTGTGGCCGGCGTTGTTGCCGCCCTGGAAGCGCACGACCAGGTCCGCGTGTTCCGCCAGCAGGTCGACGACACGGCCTTTGCCCTCATCGCCCCACTGGGCGCCGACAACGACGGTCGCAGGCACGCGGTGCCCTCCCTGCCGGTGTTTCGACACGCTGGGGCGCGCTTCCTTGCTCCGCTGCGATGCGCCGGCTGCGCCCGTACAATGGCGGCGTGCCTGCCCTACGCGCCACCTGGTGTGAAATCCGCCCCGCCGCCCTGCAAGCCAACCTGCGAGCGTTGAAGGCGCGCGCCGGCGGGGTGCATTGCTACGCGGTGGTGAAGGCGAACGGCTACGCGCACGGCGCGGCGCTGGCGGCGCGGGCGTTTCTCGACGCGGGCAGCGAAGCGCTCGCCGTGCACAACGCCGCCGAGGCCGCTGAACTGCACAAAGCCGGCATCACAGCATCAGTCCTCTATCTTGGTGCGCCACTGCTAGCGGAAGTGCCGGTTCTCGTGACCAGCGGCATGGAAATTGCGGTCCCGTCACCAGAGATTGTGGAGGCATTGGCCCTTGTGGCGCGCGAGTTGAAACGACGGGTCCCAGTGCACCTCAAGATTGACACCGGAATGAACCGCCTCGGCGTGCAGGCCGAGGACGCGCTGCCGCTGGCGCAGGCGGTGGCGCGACACCCGGAATTGGAACTGCGCGGCATCTTCTCGCAGTTCGCCTGCGCCGATGAGCCGGACCCGGCCCCGACGCGCGAACAAATGCGGCGCTTCGACGGCGCGCTGACGGCGCTCGCTGCGGCGGGGCTGCGCCCGCCGGTGGCGCACCTGTGCAATAGCGTGGGCATCATCTCGTTTCCGGAAGCGGCCTACGATGCCGTGCGCCCGGGGCTGGCGCTCTACGGCATTTCGCCGCTGCGCGCCGGGAGCGGGCCGGTGCCCTTGGAGCCGGCGCTGACTTGGAAGGCGCGGGTGGTGTTCGTGAAGCAAATCCCCGCCGGCGCGGCGGTGAGTTACGGCGCCACCTGGCGGGCGAAGCGACCGACGACGCTGGCCACACTCGCCGTCGGCTACAAGGATGGCTACCCCCGGGCGTGCGCCAACCGCGGCGCGGCGCTGCTGAACGGCCGGCGGGCGCCGATCACGGGAAAGGTGTGCATGGATGTGCTGATGGTGGATGCGACGGACTGCGGGCCGGTGCGCGTCGGCGACGAGGCGGTGCTGCTCGGCGCGCAGGGCGGCGACCGCATCGCGGCCTGGGAGCTGGCAGACTGGGCGGAGACGATGCCGTACGAGATTCTCTGCCGCATTGACCGGGCGCTGCCGCGAGTGGCAGTGGAGTGAAGGTGCCGAACAATGTGTCGCTGACGGGCGTCAGAACGAGCGAGGAGAGGGGGCAAGCGATGCGCCGTTGCCGGCGAGTTGCCTTGGCATCCGCCTTGGTTCTGGCATGCACGCTGCACGGTTGCTCGACCAAGACGACAGCGCCGGCGGTGCCGCAGCCACCGCTGCCGCCGGTTCCGCCGTGGGTGGCGCAGGGGCTGACGCCGTTCGGCTTCGCGCTGCTGAATGAAGTCTGGAAGGAGCCACACGGGCCGAATGTGCTGCTTTCGCCGGCGAGTCTCGGCCTCGGAATGGCGATGACGGCCAACGGGGCGAACGGCCCGACTTACAGCGCCATCGTCGAGACGCTGCAACTCGACAGCAACTCGCTGGACGACATCAACGGGGCGCTGCGGGCGCTGCGCAACTCACTGTCGACGCCGGGCGCGGCGGTGCAACTGGACATCGCCAACGTGTTGTGGGTCAACCAGGGCCTGGAACTCCAGGCCGACTTCCTCGAACGCAACACGAAGTCGTATCACGCCGAAGTGCAGTCGCTCGACCTGCGCAGCCCCCAGGCGGCCGGCCGGATGAACGCCTGGGTCAGCCAGGCGACGCACGAGCGCATCCGCGGGATCGTGCGCGGGCCGTTCAAACCGGAGGCCTCGCTGTTCCTGCTTGGCGCGGTGTATTTCAAAGCGCCGTGGCAGTATCGCTTCAAGGCGAACGAGACCGAGGACGGCGCTTTCACGACTGCCGACGGGACGAAACGGGCGGTGAAACTCATGACGCAGAAGGGGCAGTTCGCCTACTTCGCCGGCCGCGAGGTGCAGGCGATTGCCCTGCCGTTCGAGGGCGAGCGGTTCGATTTCCTCGTGTTTCTGCCGGATGAGCGCTCGTCGCTGACGGACTTTCTCAAGACCCTGACGCCGGAGAACTGGCGCCAATGGCAGAAAAACTTGAACCCGACGGAAGTGAACATCCGCTTGCCGCGGTTCGCCATCGAATTCAATGCGAGGCTCAATGACGCGCTGAACGCGCTCGGCATGGGGCTGCCGCTCACTCAACAGGCCGACTTCGGTTCAATGCTGTCAGGGAACATCGCAGGCCCGACCTGGATCGGGGAAGTTCGGCACGGGACCTTCCTGGAAGTCAATGAGGAGGGCGCCGAAGCGGCGGTTGCGACCTCGCACGCCATGAATACGACCGGGACCGGTGGATACATGGAAGTCACGCGCCCGTTCTTCTGCGCCATCCGCGACCGGCGGACCAGCGTGCTCCTGTTTGTCGGAGCCATCGGCGACCCGACGGCATCGGGACCCTGACGGCCACTGTTATCCTGCGCATATGAAGCATTTGGGACGGCGTGACCGTCTAACCGTCCGGAGGAGTCCGCTCATGCGTCGCATCCTGTTCCCGTTCGCCCTCATGCTCATGGCCGCGCCGGTGTTCGGGGCGCCGTCGGGGGACATCGAACTCCCGACCACCACGCTCGACCGCGCCCGCGCCGCGTGCCGCACCGGCGACTTTGACAAGGCGCTGGCGCTGCTAGAGGCGCTGCCCGCGAGTGAAGTGACGCCGGAGGCGCACTTCCTGCTCGGCGTCGCGCACTTCGGCACCGCGCTGACCGGTGACAAGACGGTGATGGCGGGCGAGCAGCAAGTGCGTCAGTATCAGGCCGCCATCGAGAGCGTAGACCGCGCCGCCAAGCAGCAGCCCGAGCAGTTTGAGAAAGTGCGCGCCGCGGTTGCGGCGTCGCTGGCCGAAAAAGTGACGGGCGCGACGACCGCGCTGGCGCCGGACCTGACCGCGCGCGACGGGGAACTCGACAAAGCCCTGGCGCTCTTCGACCAGGCCGCGACCGAGGGCTACGGCGAGGCCGTCCTGGCGAAAGCCTGGGCGCAGTTTGCGAAGGAGTGGGTGTCGGGCCGTAACACCGAGCGGCTGCGCGACCTCCTCGCCGGCCTGCTGGCCGCGGACCCCGCGGCGCAGCCGCTGGCGAAACTGAACGCCGCGCACATGCTGGCGCTGCTCGCCGCCACCGACGGGTCGGTGCGTACCGTGCGCGCGCCGTTTGAGCAGCCCTTCCCCTGGCTGATGACCTCCGACCCGAATTGGGCGCAGAGTCTGAAGGGCAACCTGCCGCAGACGCTCGACGCGCTGCAGCGGATGCTGCCCGACCAACTGGCGAACCGCCTCGGCGAGTTCCGCCGCCAGTCGCAGGGGCGCATCACGCAGGAGCAAATGGACCAATTCCTGCAGATGGGCGAAGAGCGGATGCGCGAGCAGCAGGCGCAGCGCGACGACCGCATCCTCGACGCCCGCCAGGGATTCCAACATTCGCTGACTTCGTTCGAGCAGAAGGACACCGACGCGGCGGCGCTGATCGCCAACCCCGTTCTCGGCGCAGCGTCGCTCTATCGCACCGTGGTGACGGAGGACGCCAAGACCGGCGCTTATGCGGCGTCGCTGCTCTGGCTGGGCTTCGACGATGCCCAGAGCGCCAAGTTTCTGCAATGGGCGCGCAGCGGCGCGCCGGCGAACGCGGCATGGGATTTCGAGCAAGTGCGCCGCACCGCGCTCTCCGACAAAGGCGCCGCCGCGAGCGCGCTGACGCAGGGCGTGCAGCGGCCGCAATTCGCGCGGCCGGTGCTCGACGGCGTGCCGGCGCTGCTGTTGCCCGCGCTCTACAACTGGGGGCGGCTGCGCCGCGAAGTCGGCGCGCTGTCCGGCAGTTTCGAGATGGTGACCGCTGTCGCGGCCGGCGACATCGTGCAGCCGATGACGCGCGACCAATTGACCCAGCGCAGCCGGATTGACGCGCTCCTGGCGCAAAGCAACTTGCCCCAGGACCGCGAACTCGCGCGACGCGACCGGGCGACCCTGCTCCGCACCGCCCTGCGCACGCCCAACTTGCTGTCGCGCGACGAACAACAGCGCGCCCGCACCGAACTGGCGCAACTCGAACAGCAGTTGATGGGCAGCGGGGGAACGATGCTCGTCATCACTGCCGACGGCATCCAGGAACTCGAGGGCTATGACGCCTTCAGTGGCGACTGGCGATTGGGCGGGGTGCCATGGAACCAGGGGCCGTTCCTCCTCATCACGCCGAACGGACGGACGATGACCATCGACCCGAACCGGCAGCGCGGCGGGCAACTGCAAGGCGGGCCGCGGCCGCAGTAGCGGCACCGCCACTACCCCTGCGCGGCGCCCTCGCGCTCGGCGTCGCGGTGGTCGACGACGACCGGGTAGTCCAAGTCCGACAGGAACTTCTGCAGTTCTCCCGCAATCGTCAGCGAGCGGTGCCGCCCACCGGTGCAGCCGACCGCGATCGTGACATAGGACTTGCCCTCGCGGCGGTGCAGCGGCAGCGTGAAGCGGAGCAGGTCCTTCACCTTCTCGAGGAACGCCCCGGCGTTCGGGTCGCTCAACACATACTCGCGCACCACTTTCTGCT
>CAYNSX010000051.1:0-12398 GCA_964400165.1 uncultured bacterium | reverse complement strand
ATGCTCACGCAGCGCGAGACGCAACTCGTCACGCAGTTCCTCTTCAAGGAGTGGTTCCCGAGCGTCGTCTACGATGTGCACCAGATGGGAAATCTCGGCGCCCGCCTGTTCGTGCCGCCGTTCTATGACCCGATCAACCCGAATGTGCACCCGCTCATCGACCAGTCGCTCTTCCTCATCGGCGGCCACATGGCGAGCGCGCTGGCGCAAGAGGGGAAGACCGGCGTCATCTACGAGGCCATCTATGATGTCTGGTGGCAAGGCGCGCTGCTGACGACCGCGGCGCGGCTCAATTCCATCGGCGTCCTGACCGAGGCGGCGTCCGCCAATCTCGCCTCGCCCATCTTCCAGCGCTTCAGTGACCTGCGCGGCTATCCGCGCGGCCTCGACGCTTACGGGCCCCGCGTGAACTTCCCAGACCCCTGGCCAGGCGGCTGGTGGCGCGTGCGCGACATCGTGGACTACGAGGAGACCGCCGCCTTCGCGCTGTTCAGTCTCGCCGCCCGCTATCACACGACTTTCCTCAAGAACCAGCTGGCGCTCGGCAAGGAGGCCGTCGAAAAGGGCAAGACCGAGCCGCCCTTTGCCTACCTCGTCCCGCCCGACCAGCGCGACCCGGGCGTCGCCGCGCAGATGCTGCGCATCCTCGAGATGACCGGCCTCGAAGTGCACCGCGCCCGCGCCGCCTTCACCGCCGACGGTGTCTCGTACCCCGCCGGCACCGCGGTGCTGCTTTGCGCGCAGCCGTTCCGGGCGCACCTGAAAGACCTGATGGAGCGCCAAGAGTACCCCAGCCGCACGCTCTATCCCGGCGGGCCGCCCGAGCCGCCCTACGATGTCGCCGGCTGGACGCTGCCGCTGCAGATGGGCGTCCGCACCGTCGCGGTCGTCTCGCCCTTCACCGCCGACCTCGAGCGCCTGACCGCCATCGCCGACCCGCGGGAGTCCTTCGCCGCCGCGAGCGCCGCGGCGGTCGTCTGCCCGAACACACGCAACGCTGATGTCACCGCGCTGTTGAGTTTCTTGAAAGAGGGATTTGAGGTACGCCCATTCGCCCCATATGTCCCTGACATCCCGGCTGCGCCAGGAGCGATGACCATCACGCCCGGTCGTCGCACTGCTGCCGAACTCGCAGCGTACGCCCGCGCCATCAGTGCGCGCCTGCCGGCAAAACTCATCCCCGTGGAACTCCCAGCTCGGACTGGCGGGCTCGGCCAGGGCGGTCCAGTACAGTCTCTCTCCCTCCCCCGCGTCGGCCTCTACGAGTCCTGGGTCGCCAATATGGACGCCGGCTGGACGCGCTTCGTCCTCGAGCAGCACGAAATCCCCTACACCGTCGTGCATAACGCCGAACTCCGCGCCGGCGACTTGCGCAAGCGATTCGATTGCCTCATCTTCCCCGACGCCTCGCTCGGCTCCATCCTCGACGGCCACGCCGCCACCAGCGTGCCCCCGCCGTACGCCGGTGGCATCGGCCCCGACGGCGTCCTCCGTTTGCAGGAGTTCGCCGAGCAGGGCGGCACGCTCGTCCTAATGGACTCGGCGACCGCGCTCGCCACCGAGCAGTTCGGCGTGCCGGTGCGCGATGTGTTGAGCGGCGTCGCCAGCGACAAGTTCTTCTGCCCCGGCTCCATCCTGCGCATCAAGGTGAAGACCGGCCACCCGCTCGGCTACGGCCTGCCTGCGGACGCCGCCGCCTATTTCACCGCCTCCTGCGCGTTCGAGATCGGCCCGCAGGCGTACACGGGGATGCCCGCCGAGGAAGCGAAAGCGAAGGCCGCACGCTATCCGACCGTCTCCGTCGCCGACTACTCGGACACCGTGCTGCTGCTCTCCGGCTGGATCCGCGGCGACGACCTGATCAAGGGCAAGAGCGCCGTCGCCGAAGTGCAGTACGGGAAAGGGCGCCTCGTCCTGCTCGGCTTCCGCGTCCAGCACCGCGGCCAGCCCCACGGCACCTTCCGCTTCCTGTTCAACGCCATCCTGGAGTCGGGGATGAGCAACTAACGAACGTCGCGGCTGGGCAGATGCGAAGTCCCTCTCCCAAACGGGAGAGGGCTTGTCCTACGAAGCTCGGCGCGGCGCGCCGAGCGAAGTAGGATGCCCCGAGCGCAGTTGAAGGCCGGGTGAGGGCCACTTCCGCTTCAACGCAATCTCTCGCTACGCGGTCACTGCCTCCGTGCAGAACGGACACCGCTTCGCCGCCACCGGAATCGTGGACAGACACTGTGGGCACGCCCGCGTCGTCGGCGCCGCCGCGCGGTGCAGGCGGTTGATCGCCCGCACGACGATAAACAGCGCGAACGAAATCGTCAGCAGATTCAGCACCGTGTTCAGAAAGATGCCGTAATTCATTGTCACCGCGCCCCCCGCTTGCGCCGCCGCCAGCGTCGCATACGGGCCCGCCGGCGTGCCCTCGTGCAGCACCGCGTAGCGGTTGCCGAAATCCGCCCCGCCCAGCGCCAGCCCGACCAGCGGCATCACCAGGTCCTTGATCAGCGACTGCACCAGCCCGCCGAAGGCGGCGCCCATCATCAGGCCGACCGCCATATCCACCATATTGCCCCGCAGCGTGAACTCCTTGAATTCCTTGAACATGCGAACCCTCCCGAAGTGTGCCGGCGCTCGCCTGGAATGGCTGGGGGAGGATTCCACCGCGCCCGGCGAATTCCGCTTGACCCTAATATCAGACCGATTAGTCTGGTATAATACTTTGTGTCCGTTGAAGTGCTGCATGAAGGGAGGTTTGCGATGGCCGAGCACCGGATTTGGACCGACCAGATTCCGCCGTGCCTCTATTGCCGGCACTTGGCCGACTGGGGCGCGCTGCCGATGGACCCGACTTTGTGGCGCTTCCGCTGCGGCCTGTCGGAGCAAGAGATCGGCCGTCCCACTTGCGTCCTGTTTGACCGCATCGGCGGCCGGCCCGGCGTTCCCTACCAGGCAATTACACCCTGCGCCCGTTACGACCCGTTGAAGTGGCCGCACTTTCCGCAACCGACCGGCGACGAGGCCGTGCCCGCGGGCGTGATGGCGTCGCAGCGACCCACGGTCGTCGCCAAGCGCAACTGGTAGCCGCCGCATAGTCGGCCATTGTCCCTGCGCCGCGCGCCGCACCGCGGCGGCGCGCTTGGTCGCCAGCATCCCAACCTCGCGCAGCGGCGTCCCGCGGCTGGCGCCACCCGGTTCCCCTGTTCCCCTGTTCCCGGCTCCCCTGTTCAATGGTGGGCGGGGGCAGAACTGCCTGTCCCGAAGCATTGAGGGAAACTGCCGCCACTCGGCGCCCCGGTTCCCCCGTTCCCCTGTTCCCCTGGTAGTTCTGGTGGGCGGGGGCAGAATTGAACTGCCGACACCCGGATTTTCAGTCCGGTGCTCTACCGACTGAGCTACCCGCCCATCATCGTCGCGAGGTAGGTTCGCCTCGCCTCTCACCTCTACCGACTGAGCTACCCGCCCATCGTAAGCGTGTTGCGCGTAGCGTGTAGCGTGTAGGAAATTGCGGACTGCGTCAATCGCTTCGGTCCCGGCACGCGGCCGTTCCTGCCTCCCCGCCTTCCCGCTTCCCTAGGACCGAGTGTGAATGGCAGGGGCGACAGGGCTCGAACCTGCGACCTCCGGTTTTGGAGACCGGCGCTCTAGCCAGCTGAGCTACGCCCCTACGCAACAGCAGGAACACAGGGAGGCAGGAAGGCCGGGAGGCGGTACACGCGGCACTCGCTACTTCCCTGCTGTCCTAGTCTACTACTTCCAGAAGAGCGCGGCGGCAGTGCCAAGGGTCGCAGGACCTGCGACCTTCCCGGCACGAAGTGCCGGGACGCTCCCGCCCGCTCGGCTACGCCCCTACGCGACCACATCGTAAGTCGCACGTCGTAAGTCGTACGTCGGAAAGGATTGGGAGCGACTTGCAGTCGCCCGCTCTTCCCGACTTGCATCGTACGACGCCCGACGGACGATTCTACTCCCTGGTGGCAGGGGCGGGATTCGGACCCGCGACCTACGGCTTATGAAGCCGCTGCTCTACCGCTGAGCTACCCTGCCACGCCCGCCCATTCTACGGGCGGCTTGGGGAGCGTCAACTCGTCGCACTGGCCTGCGACCGCTTCCCCAGAGAGCGAGTAGGCACTCCCGGTTGAGGGATATAATTCGCTTGGCTGGTTTACGAGGCGGCGCTTGCCTGCTGGGCACCCCGGATTGGGCCTGCTGACACAGAAAAGGGGAAGTCCGGCGTGAGCCGAACAGAGGGACATTCCCGCTGGGAGGAAGTTCGGAGATGGCTGAAGAGAAGGAACTCACCGTGCGCCAGGCCGGGCAGAAAGGTGGGGAGACCACCAAGCGGCGGCACGGCAGCGAGTTCTACGCCAGTATCGGACGCAAGGGCGGACAGCAGACCAAGCGTCGTCATGGTCCCGATTTCTACACGCGCATCGGCAAGAAGGGCGGCGAAGCCGTGCGCCACGAGCACGGACTCTCCTTTTACGAAGAGATCGGCCGCAAAGGCGGCGAGCGCGTCCGCCGTCTGATTCAGGAAGGGCGCAAAGCCCTAAGCCACGACGGCCGCGACGCGGCGCCTCATAGTCGCTCGACCAAGAACAGCGCGTAGACCGCGCAGGCCAGCAAGACCCCGCCGGGGAGCAGCGCCCAGGCGCGGCCCCGTCCAACCGTACACCACCCGCGACTCAATAGCACGGCGAGAATCGGCACCAGCGGCAGCAGGTAGCGACCCTGCGGTTGGAACAGGTCGATGTTGAACCGCAGGAACGCGACGAACACGAACGCCCACCCCGCCACCAGCACCAACCCGATGCGCCGTGCGACGACTTCGCGCGCCCGCACCGCCAGCCAAGCCCCGACGAGTGACGGCGCTGCCAACAGACTCAACGCGTTGTAGAGCCACTTCGGGAAAGTCTCAGCCGGGACTCCTTGCGCGCCGAGGCCGAACGCCCCCCAGAAACTCTGATGCGTCAGGACCGCGACCGCGCCCCAGTGCGTCACCTCGCTGAAGCCGCGGGCGGTGAACCAGCGCTGCGGCGATTGCCAGCCGAAGGCGGTCTTGAAGACGCCATAGGCCAGCGCGTCGCCGTAGAGCATCTGATTGCGCACCAGCCACCAGCCGCCAATGACGGCCGCCGCACCGAGGAAGGCGCCGCCATCGCCGAACAGGTGGCGCCACGGCACCGATTTCTCCCGCGACCAAGCGAGCGTGATGGCGATCAGGCCGAGTGGGACGAGAATCAGCGTGCTGGTCTTGGTGAGCAGCGCCAGGCCCGTCACCACCCCGGCGAGCGCCGCCCCGCGGAGCGACGGTGCCCGCAGGTACCGCGCCAGCAGCCACAGCGCCGTCGCCCACAGGGCGACGGCGAGGCCGTCGTTGTTGATCGAGGCGTTCGTGTAGAGGTGCATTGGCCAAAACGCCGTCACCGCCGCGGCGCCGAGCGCCAGATGCGGCGGCTCCGGCCACAGCGTCCGGGCGATCCCGAACGCGGCGAGGGTCGTGATGAGGCCAATGAGCGCCGACAGCAAGCGCACCGCGCGCGTGCCGCGGTCGCCGCCGCCCGCCGCAGCGTACACCGGCGCGGCGAGCGCGTAGTAGAGCGGCGGCTGGTGGAATTCGTATTCGGGGTTGTCGCGGCCGCGGGCGGCGTCGAAGACGGGCAGCGCGTGTTCATCCACGAGGTGCTGAATGTAGATGCGGTGCGCAGTCTCGTCGGGCGCCTGGTCGGGCGGCGGCAGCGGCAACACCCATCCGAGCGCCACTGCCAGCCCGAACTGGACCGCCAGAATCGCCGCCAGCGCAAACTGCTGCGCGGGCGCGACCTTAGTACGCGCGCGCTTGCCCCGAGCCGGCATCACGCAGCATCCAGACCGTCCAGCCGTTCTTCGAGCGGTTGATTTGCACCAACCAGCCGCCCTCGATCGCTCGCCCCAACAACTCGGGGAAGCCATGCACACCTTTCGCCGCGGCATCGAGCACTTGCGGTGCGATGAGCGCATGCGTTGCGCCGAGCGTGATTAGCCACCTGCGCACCAACTCGCCTTCGTCTGTGATGCGCGTGTAATCAATGATGGCGGAATGTCCCGGGTCCGCCCACAGATAGTTGCGGTGCAAGTAGAAACCGCGCGGCTCACCGAGCGTGATGACCGTGGCGTCAGCGGGCAGGTTCTGGTTGATCCACTCGATCGCCCGGTATTCGTCGAGGTTGGCCCGCAGATAGTTCTCCTGCCCCTGCAAGCCGACGGCGACCGTGATGTGCTGGAGCGAGAGCAGAAACAACAGCAGAAACGACAGCCCCGCCGCGCCGCCGACGATGACACTCACCGCCCCGCGCGCCAGCCGCCTCGCCTGCGCCAGCGCCTCCGCCGCAATGCCGACGCCGGGCGCCAGCAGCGGCAGCGCGTGCAGGAGATAGCGCAGGTGCTGCACCGTCACTGCCCACGCCACTGTGATGACCAGCCCCATCAGCAACAGCACGCGTGATGCCGACGGCTGCCGCCGCCACAAGAACAGCGCCGGCAGCAGCGCCAGAAACAGCGGGCCGAAGCCCACATACCCGAGCGGGCGTTCCGGGTGATCGAAGAATCGGTGCGGCGCCAGCGTGATATTGAGCGGGAGCAGCGCCAGCCGCTCGATGCGCCGCTGGTCGCCGGGCTTGTCGCCCTCGAAGAGGCCGAACTGCGCCTGCGACTCGGCATACGACGCCGCCAGCGTCGCATCCCAGTTTCTGCCGCCGAAGACGCTGTAGAAGAACGGATACACCGGGTTGCCCGTCCAGGCGTAGGTCTTGATGTACCAGGGTGATGCCACCACAAGCGCCAGCACCGCGACGCCTGCCGCCACGCGGACGCCAGTCAGCAGTTTCGCGCGCAGCCACCACAGCGCCGCGGCGGCGATGAAGACGACGGCAACCAGCCCCAAGAGTTTCGTGCCCGCGGCGAACCCGGCCAGCAGCGCGGCGACCGCCAGCCAGCCGCGCTCGCCTTCCTTCCAGCGCCACGCCGCCCACCCCGCAAAGAACACGAACGCGGCGAGCGACAGGTCGTTGTTCGCGGTGGTCATTTCCCACCAGAACAGCGGCGCCGACAGCAGCGACAGCACGGCGAAGATGCCGGCGCGCGCGGGCGCCACACGCCCCGTGACCGAGAGCAGGCCCGCGATCAGCAGCCAGCCGAATGCCCAGTGGAACGCCGACGCCAGCGCCTGCCCCTGCACGCCCAGGCCGAGCGTGAAGAGCATTTCGGTGGTGAACGGGAAATACGAGTGGCTCATCCACGGCAGCGGGATGATGCGGTGGGCGTCGAGGTACAGTTGCGGCACCGCGAGGTGATAACTCAACGCATCCCAGTCGTTCGAGCCCTTCGGCGCCAGCGCGCCGAGCAGCGTCAGCAGCGCGAACGACAACAACAGCACGGTGAACAGCAGCGGCGGGCCGGCTTTCGAGCGCGGCATCTCGCGCCACCACGCCCGGATGTCGCCGCGCAGTCGGTAGATGGACACCGCCGCCAGCAGCGCAAGGACGCCGAGCAAGCCGAGCAACGCGGGCGTCGTGAGCAGGCCGAACATCCCCAGCGCCAGCACCGCGTAGGCGATGACGCCAAGCCCGACCGCAATGGTGATCGGCCATTCTTCGACTACCGTGCGCGCCCGACAGCCGCGCGGCGTCATCACGGCGGCGCCGAGCCCGAACGCAATGAGCAGAGTGCCGGCGAGCCACGGCACCGCCAGCAGCGGCATCAGGAGCCCCCGCTCTGGCCGGACACGAGTTGCGCCAGCCCCGACCACACCGCCAGCCAGCCGGGCGTCATAATGAAGTGCAACACACAGATGCCGGCAGCCCACAGCAGCAGGGCAGCGACCACCCAGCGCGGTTCAGAGCGCGAGGAGTTCCCCACGGATCGCTCCGACCTTTCCGTCACGCACATCCACCTCGACCTTGCCCAGCCAGCGCGCATACGCGCCGGTGCTCACGATAGCGGTGTGCCCGACGCGCTCCGGCTCTTTCAGTTCGACATGGCTATGCCCGCCGACGATGAGGTCGATGCCCGGCACGCGCTCGGCGAGTTCGCGGTCCTTCGCCAGTCCGAGATGCGACAGGCAAATGACGACCGCGCACTGGGCACGCAGTTTCTTCACCAGCCCCGTCGCGGTCTTGACCGGGTCATCGAACACGAAGTCGGTGAAGCGCGCCCACCACGAGTCGGGCTTCGTCACCTCCGGCGCCAAGCCGAGCAGTCCGACCGAGACGCCGTTCGCCGAAATCGTCAGTGAATCACGCACGAACGCCGGCGCCTTGCCGCGCTTGGTCATCAGATTCGAGGCAAGGATCGGGAATTTCGCCCCGCGCAGTTTCGTGGCGAGGACGCGGTGCGTCGGATGCGATTCCCGGTTGCCCATCACCATCGCCGTGTAGTGCAGCGAGTTCATCAGGTCGAGGCACGGCTCGCGCAGGCGGGAGGTGAGGTTGCCGGCGCCGATGGCGTCGCCGGCGTCGACCAGCAAACTGTGCGGCACCGCCTCGCGTTGCTGCTTGATGCGCCGCGCCTTCTCGGGGGTCAGGCGGTCGTGAAAGTCGTTGGTGTGGAAGACGACGAGGGGCACGCCCCGATGCTAGCCGGGCGATGCGGTGTCGCGCAACCGGCCGTCGCGCCGCGCCACGCCGCCCGCCTTGAGATGCGCGAGCAGCGCGTCGGACATCACCAGCCCCGTGTCGCGCGCCGCGGGCTGGCTCCAAATGCGGAAATAGCCGAGCGCCCCGCGCGCCAGACTGCTCGGCATCCCCACTTGGTACTTTTGCTCGGCGGCGAGCGGGGCGCGTCCCACCGTCACCGACGCCACGCGCTGATTGACGGGCTTGGTCGAGTCATACACGACCGCGATGCCCGACACTTGCAGCAGTCCCTTGTGCGGACGCGGCAGTTGCGAAAGGCCGAACTCCAGCGCGTCGCGGACTTGGGCGCCGGTCAGTTCGACGACCACCACCAGGTCGCCCGGATAGCGCAGCGCGGCGCGAGCGCTGTCGGGGTTGGCGGCGGGCGTCGCGGCGTTATCGTTCAGCGACACTGCCGTCACCAGCGCGATGTCGGCGCCGCCGGCGCGGCGCACCGCATCGGCGACCAGATTGCCGAGCGCGCTCTCGCCCAATTGCGGGTCGTCGGGCGCAGCCGCCGGCGCCGCGGCAATCATCATCACCGCCGCCGCCACCAGCAGTCCCCTACGCACTACGCACCACGCACTACGCGCCATCTTTTCCATCCTTCCCATCGCCCAACTTGTGCAGCAAAGTCGCCCGCAGGAACGCATCGATGCGCCCGTCGAGCACGGACTGCACATCGCCGACCTCCAGGCCGGTGCGATGGTCCTTCACCATTGTATAAGGTTGGACGATATACGAGCGGATTTGGTGCCCCCAGGCGATGTCGGTCGGTTCGCCGCCGCGCAGCGCCGCCAGTTTTTCCGCTTGCGCCCGCTGCTGGTGCATCATCACCCGGGCGACCAGCACCTTCATCGCCAGGTCCTTGTTGCGGTGCTGCGAGCGCTCGTTCTGGCAACTGGCGGTGATGCCCGTCGGGATATGTGTGAGCCGCACCGCCGACGACACCTTCTGCACATTCTGTCCGCCCGCCCCGCTGGCGCGGTAGGCGTCCATCCGGATGTCGTCGGGCGGGATGACGAGTTTCCCGTCGCCATCGCCGCCGATGTCGGGCACGACATCCACCGACGCGAACGAAGTGTGCCGCCGCTTCGCCGAGTCGTAAGGCGAGATGCGCACCAGCCGGTGCACCCCCTGCTCGCCCTTCAGCAATCCGTACGCGCGTTGGCCGTGCACCTCGACGGTGACATTGCGGAGCCCGGCGCTGTCGCCCGGCGTCTGGTCGAGGACATCGGTCTGCATCTCGTGCGCTTCCGCCCAGCGCAGGTACATCCGCAGCAGCATCTGCGCCCAGTCGCAGGCCTCGGTCCCGCCGGCGCCGGCGTTGATGGAGAGGATGGCGTCGTTGTGGTCATACTGGCCGCCGAGGAGCAGTTCCACTTCGGCCTGCTCGATCTGCTCGCGCAGGCGGGCCAGTTCGGCCTGTACCTCGGCACCGGTGGCGGCGTCGCCGGCATCGCGGGCGAGGTCGAGCAGGACGGTGGCGTCGTCGAGGCGGCGCTGCAGGGCGTCCCACTGTTGCAGGTCATCGCGCAGGCGGACGAATTCGGCGGAGACCGTGCGGGCGCGGGCGGCGTCGCTCCAGAAGTCGGGGGCGGAGGTCAGGCGTTCGAGGTCGGCGAGGCGGGCGCGGCGGGTGGGCAGGTCAAAGACGGTCGCGCAAGGCCGTCACGGCCTCGCGCAACGCAGCCAGTTCATCCGAGAGGGCTTGGAAGTCGAGCATGGGTGCAACATCCTACCATGCCAGCGCAGCAACGAGTCATTCCAATTATTCAGATTCTCCTCTGTCTGAAGCGAGACACGATTCCAGAAACTTTGCGATACAATATTTGAAATGGGACCGATGATCCTCTTGGACAAGTCGTCCTTTCAGGCCCTCTCTAGGGACGAGATTGGCTTTCTTGCCAAGCATTACTCCTTAGTAATCCCCCCAATTTTGATTATCGAAATCGCTGCGGATCTGAGTAAGAGGGTGGCCGGTGATACGAGCCTCTCCAAAGGCCAGGTCGTCATGCTCTCGAAGAAGCTCCTCGAATGCCAGTCGCCAATCAACATCGACCACAGACTCGCATGCGAACACAACCTACTCGGTCAGGCTGTACTGATGGATGGCAGACCTCTGGTGGGAAACGCGCGCAGAGTGAAGGCGAAGGACGGCACTTGGGGGATCTTCATAGATGAGGATCCACTTTGGAAAGACATTCGAAGGTGGAGTAATAGTGACTTCACACAAGACGAACACACAACGGCCGAAAACTGGCGCGACTTGACAAGGGGACTTGATCTAGAGGGGCTCAGGAACAGATTCGTCCCCAGTCTCTTGAAGGTCAAAGACTTCATGTCGCTTCGACAGCTTGGGCAGTTGTTCGACATCAGACTGGAGGAGAAGGACCCCTCACTTGAAATGGGACTCATCGAGACCGCTTTGATGCTAGTTCGAGCAAACCAAGAAACGCGAAACTCCGTGTTTCAGAAATGGCACGACAGAGGATTACCCTCAGTCAAACAATTCTCACCCTACGCCCACTACTGCGCTCGAACATTGATGCTATTCACCGGCGCTCTTGGCTGCGACTTGATAACCCCAAAGCGGACGAACTACGTCGACCTGTTCTACTTGTACTATCTTCCGTTTTGCATGGTTTTCTCTTCGAGAGATGCCTTTCAGTCAGAGTTCTCCAAGCACCTCATGCGAGACGATCAAACGTTCATCCATGGAGACGAGCTCAAGAGAGACCTCCGCGCGATCGCAGATGACTGGGATGCCCTTGCGGATCAGCAGAAGGAAGAAAGAGCATATGATTTTGGTTCATATCCCCCACTGAACCCGGAGTCGCCAACACACCAAGTTTGGCAGAAATACATGCGGCCTTGGGAGCCTGGTTCAGGAAACCGTGCAATCCGGATGACGCCCGAGCAACGCGAGAAGCTGCTAAATCATATCAAACCTATGATGGATGCTATCGACCAACTCAAACAGGACAAACAGTAGCCGATTGCCCCCTCCCCCGTTCCCCCGGCCGCGGCCCGAACCGCCAGGTGCGGGACGCGGCCGGGGGAACGCAGTTTGCCCGGCCCTAAACCCATTCGACTTCGCTCAAGGCAAGCGGCTGGGCTGAGTCCGTGAGAAGGCCCGTCGGGCCTTTTCTTCATCTTAGCCCGGGCCTTCAGGCCCGGGAGTGGCCGAGTCTGGCAGGCAGCCGTGCTTCGCCGAGGCTTCGCAGGCCAGGAAGTGCCTGCCCCCCAAGCTCTCTTTTCCCTCTCCCAGTTCGGGAGAGGGTGCCACGAGCGAACGCGAGGGGCGGGTGAGGACGGCCCAAAACAGGCCACATCCGGACATTCCGCCACCCCTTCTATGGTACCGGCGCGAGTCAAGGGTTGTGCGCGTTTGCGGCGTCCGACCGCGGAATTTATGGCGAAGCCAACCCTCTCCCCCATCCCCTCTCCCATGTACATGGGAGAGGGGTGACCAACGGTCGGGGAGAGGGTTGATACGAGGCCGGCATGTGCTCAAGTACCCGGCCCTGAAAGGGCCGGGCTAACAAAAAGCGCCCCATGAATGGGGCGCGAACAAATGCGCAGTACGAGCCTGCTTCAGCGGGCGTCTACGGTGAGTCCGGCCATCTCATGGCCGGACAACGCACCCCTCCCCCATCCCCTCCCCATAAATGGAGAGGGGTGAAAATTCAAATCGAGGAAGACGCGTAGTCCCTCTCCCACACGGGAGAGGGTGGCCGCAGGCCGGGTGAGGGC
>CAYNSX010000050.1:0-13552 GCA_964400165.1 uncultured bacterium | reverse complement strand
GCCCGCACCTGCTCGCGCAGTTTCTCGTCGGTCAGGGCGCCGTGTTCGTCGAACACGGAGGCCGCTTCGGAGAGGCGCAACGGCGGGCCGAACCAGGGCCGCGTGCGCAGCGTGCGAAAGACCGGCAGCCAGGAGGCCTGCGCCAGGATGGTGCCGCCCCGGCCGGTGGTGGCGCCCATCACCGCGACCGGCCGGCCGCCGAAGACGCGCGGGATGTCCTTGCCGGGGCGCGTCAGCCAGTCGATCGCATTCTTCAGGACGCCAGGCATCGCATTGTTGTATTCGGGCGTGACGAGCAGCAGGCCGTCGGCGGCGGCGATGCGGTCTTTGAGCGCCGCCACCGGCGCCGGAATGCCCTGCTCGGTCTCGACATCGCCGTCGTAGAGTGAAATCTCGCGGATGGAGGCGATGTCAATTTGCGTGCCGTCGGGGACAAGTTGCGCGGCGGCCTTGAGTAGCATGGTATTGAACGACCCGCGCCGCAGACTGCCCGAAATGCCGATGATGGTGGTCATGCGTTTCTCCCATCTACGCTCACGGTATCTCGCCCGCGAGGATTTTGGCCAATTTCGCCGAGTCGATGTTGCCGCCGGAAACGATGCAGGCGACCTTGCCGCCGTCCGCCTTGCCGGCGAGCGCCGCGGCGACCGGCGCCGCGCCGGCGCCCTCGGCGACGACGCGGTTGCGCTCGACGAGCAGCCGCACTGCCGCCGCAATCTCCGCGACCGATGACACCAGTGACCCATCGAGCAGGCGGCTGACCGCCGGCCACATTTCCGCGAGCAGCGAGCGGCCGCCGATACCGTCGACGAAACTGGGCGTGTGGCTCGTCTCGGTGGGCTTGCCGGCGGCGAGCGCGGCGGCGAACGGCGCAGCGGTCTCGACTTCAGCGGCGTAGATGCGTGTGTCCGGCTTCAGCGCGCGCACGGCAGTGGCAATGCCGGTGGCCAGCCCGCCGCCGCCGTACGGTATGACCACCGCATCCACATCGGGCAGGTCTTCCAGCACTTCCAGGCCGATGGTGCCGTTGCCGGCGATGACCTCGGGGTCGCTGACCGGATGCACCAGCCGCCCGTTCATTTCCGGGTGCTGGTGTGTCACGATGACCTGCCACCAGTCGGCGTAGGGCATCTTCACGATGCGGGCGCCGAAGCGGGTGATGGCGGCGAGTTTCGTTTCAGGCGCGTTGTCGGGCACGACGACGGTGCAGGGCACGCCCGCCCGGCGCGCCGCCCACGCTACGCCTTGTGCCATATTGCCGGCGCTGGCGGTCCAGACGCCGGCGGCGAGTTCCGCAGGCGTCAGTTGCGCGATGGCGTTCGTGGCGCCGCGCAACTTGAACGAGCCGATCGGCTGTAGGTTTTCGAGTTTCAGATAGATCTCGGCGGGGGCATCATCCGCCTGCAGGCGCACGAGTGGTGTGCGCACCACCAGGCCCTGAAGTCGCCATTGCGCGTCGCGGATGTCGTCGAGCGTGACGGATTCAGGCGTACGCACGAGCGCCCCTTTCATGGGTGCACTTGCGATTCGATGCGCCGGTCAGGGATGAGCCAGAGCAACGCGACGAGGACATAGAGCGCCACGGACAACCACGGCCGGACGAACGCCAGCGGCAGCGCCGCGACATACGCGCCCGTGGAGACCTTCTCTTTCACTCCCGTGCCGACCGCAGCGCGCAGCCGCGAGGTTTCTCCCTGGTGCCGGACGATGGCCCGCTCCAGCAACTGAAATGCCACCGCCGCACAGAGCAGCACGACGCCGTACGCCGCCGTCGCCACCGGCGCAAAATGACTCTCGCCCATCCAGCGCGTGCAGAACGGGAAGAGGGACATCCAAAAGAGCAGGTGCAGGTTCGCCCACAAAATCGCGCCGCTGATACGGTCCGCCAGATGCAGCATATGGTGATGATTGTTCCAGTAGATGCCGAGGAAGATGAAACTCAATGCATAGGTCAGCAGCGCGATGACGAGAGGCCGCACGGCCGGCCAGTCCGTCCCCAGCGGAACGCGCAGTTCCAGCACCATAATGGTGATGACGATGGCAATGACGGCGTCGCTGAATGCTTCAAGGCGGCCCTTGCTCATGCCGCGTCCGTCCCGCCCTCGCGCTGGCCGCCGAGTTCGACGCGGGAGCCGGCGCCGGCCGTCAGCGCCTGCTGATAGATGTGGTGCGCAGCGGCCAGGTCTTCGACGGCGATGCCGAGCGACTTGAACAGCGTGACATCGCCCGGCGCGGTGCGGCCGGCGACGGCGCCGAGGAGCAAGTCGCCGATCTCGCCGCGAATATGGTCGTCGCCGATGGCGCCTTCGCGTTTCGGCGCCAGGAAGTCGCCGGCCTCGTTCAGGGCCGATTCGCGGCGGTCCACGAACAGCCGCGCCCGGACGATCGCGGCGGTGTCGAGTTCCCGCGCGTCGGGTGTGCTGGCGCCGACGGCGTTGATATGGGCGCCCGGCGCCAGCCACTCGCCGCGGAGCACGGGCTCGCGCGCCGCGGTCGTGGTGCAAATCAGGTCGGCGCCGCGAACCGCGTCTTGCGCCGTCGGCGCCGCCTCGACGGCGAGGCCGTGCCGCTTTGACTCGCGGGCGGCGAAGCGCTGCGCGTGGTCGGCGCTGCGGCTCCAGACGCGCACGCGGTCGATCGGGCGGACAGCGCGCATCGCTTCGAGGTGCGTGCGCGCCTGCACCCCGCTGCCCAGGATGGCGAGGTCGTGCGCGTCGGCGCGAGCCAGCAGGCGCGTGGCGACGGCGCTCACCGCCGCGGTGCGAATGGCGGTGATTTCGCCGGCGTCGAGGATGGCGAGCAGGCAGCCGTGCTGCGCTTCGAAGAGCAGCACGGCGCCTTGGTGCGAGTCATAGGGCGTTCCCAGGTTGCCGGGTATGACGCTGATGACCTTGACCGCCATCGCATCGAGGCCGCGCAGGTAGGACGGCATCGCCGCCAGCGCCCCGCGCCGGTCGGGCAGCATCATCACCAATCGCAGCGGCAGCACCGCTTCACCGCGGGCCAGCGCAGTGAGCGCCTCCGCCATCACCTCGATGCACTCCCGCATCGGCAGCAGGCGCGCGACTTCGGCTTGGTTGATGACCAGGACTTCCATGCGTGTCCCGTTCGCCGCTCCGGGGCGGGTTCCCTCGCAAGCCCAAGAGCGCAACGACCGGTGACAGCGCACACTTCATCACCGAGAAAGCACTGTTCATCCGTCTAGCCCTTCGTTAGGATTGGTTGTCACCCGCGGCGCGTCACTCATCACAACGGGCCCTGGATGCGATGACACCGAAACAAGCGGTCGGTTTCGTCAAGAAACACGGCATCGTCCTCGAATCAGGGCGCGGCCCAGTGCCGTCGCTCGCCGAGGCGATAGCCGGCGGGCCGATTCGCGGCTCTTGGTGGGCGCATCCGGGGGCCGACACGATCTTCCTCTGTACGCGCGCCGTCCGGAAGTCGCCCGAAGTCTTGGTGTGCCGGCTGGCCGGCGGCAAAGTGACTTTTGTGCACCGCCGGCTGTGGCCCGCGCTGGTCCGGCTGGCCGGGCGATTTGAAGCGGCTCGCCTCGCCGCCATCCACGAAATTCACATGCCCTCCGGCAAGCACATCGTTCGCGCCACACCCTTCCGTGACTGGATCCCAGCGGAAGCCAAGCGGGCAGCGAAGGCGATGACCGACGACGCAGCAGCCGCGCTCCTGTCACCCTTACTCCCAGCCGGCAAACTCACGCGGCGCACGCCGCGCTAGCCGCCCGCTACTGGGCCAGGCCGATCTGCTTCATGAAGGTCTGGTTGTCCCAGAACAGGTATTCCTCATCCATCACGCCGCCCTTCCAATGGCCGACGGTACACATCGTCAGATTGAACGCTTTGCCTGTCGGCGGGATCGACTTCCCTTCCCCCGCGGGCATCGGCTTCGTGAAGGTTCCTTCCATGACCCCGATGACGCTGGTCCACGCGCCCGAGCCGAACTTGATCGGGTGAACCTGGATCCGGGTGTCCGGGGCATAGACGAACATCGCCTTCAGGTCCTCGATGTGCCGCTCGATGCCTTTCGTCTGATGGCCGTCGGGCCAGTGCACGATGATGTCTTTCGAATGACTCTCGTGCAGGCGATCCCACTTCTGGTGGGTGAAGACATCGAAGTCGAGCGTGTCGAAGGTGACGATGTGGGCCTTGACGGCCCGTTCGCCGGCCTCGTATTTCGCCAACCGCGAGTCCGAACCAGTGGCTGCTGCCAGCAACAGAATGCTGACCAGGGCCAGACCCACGCCTGCGCGCTTGTTCATCGTTCCGCTCCCTTTGACGAGTGTGGTGGGAAATGGGGGCACGAAAGGCGGGCTCGGAGCTTGGTCGGTTTGCCACAAGGAGAACCTACAGGACCGCAAACCCCGCGGCTTCCCAGGCGGTGACTCCGCCTTTGAGTGCCGAGACATTCGTAAAACCCTTCCCCAGGAGGATGGCTGCCTGACCGGCAGCGCTGTGCTCCGCCGGTCAGCCTCAATAGAAGACGATCTCCGCATCTTTGGGCAGTGAGGGGAGCCGTGTCGCGAAATCAGGAAACGAGATCCCGCCCTCGAGGTGCATTGCGTGAAATGCCTCGTCGGTGGCGTAGGCGCAGACGAGCCACAGCGCCGACCCGGACAGGATCTTCCGACGCACCTCTTGCACGCCGACCCGCCGAATCTCACTCATCCGAGTTGCCTCCCCTGCAGAGACAGGGTAGTGGTTGACTGTCGCGATGGTCAAGTGGCGCCGACCCGATGACGCAGAACACGGCACGGCGAGTAAACTGTGCAGTGCAATGCTGCTGCGCCGGAGGTCACCGGGATGATGTCTGCCCACCATGCAACCGTGCGGTGCCAGGTGTGTCAGAAGGAAGTGCGCGCCGGCGAGGCCATGCCCGCCGGGATGGTCCACGGTCATCTCCTCGACCTGATTCAGGAGGCTATTCCCGACTGGTCGCCTGACGGCCACATCTGCGTCACCGATCTCAACCGCTTCCGCGCGCGCTATGTGCAGCAGGCGCTGGAAAAGGAGCGGGGAGAAATCAGCACGCTCGACGAGGAAGTAGTACGCAGCATCAGCGAACATGAAGTGCTTGTCGAAGACATCAACACCAAGTTCGAGCGCCACCTCACCCCCGGCCAGCGCCTCGCCGACAAGATCGCGGAGTTCGGCGGCAGCTGGGGGTTCATCATGCTGTTCGGCGGCGTCATCCTGGTGTGGATTTCCATCAATACCGTGCAGTTGCTGCAGAAGCCGTTCGACCCGTTCCCCTTCATCCTCCTCAACTTGGTGTTGTCGTGCCTCGCCGCCATTCAGGCGCCGGTGATCATGATGAGCCAGAACCGGCAAGAGGCGAAGGACCGGCTCCGTGCCGACCACGACTACCGGGTGAACCTGAAGGCGGAACTCGAAATCCGGCAACTGCACGCGAAGTTGGACCAGTTGCTGCGCCACCAGTGGCAGCGCCTGCTCGAAATCCAGCAAATCCAGACGGAGATGATGGAGGAGATAGTGCAACGCACCGGCGGGCGGAAGCCCTAGGGCAACTGCAGCGGCAGCGGCGTCCCTGGCGGCAGGCGATACCAGTCGATGACCTCGCCGGTGTGCGCATCCACGAACAGGTAATGCGGTGCGAGTTTTGTGTCTGTGGGGGCACATTCCAACGCCCGCACGAACCGCCATTGCGGAAGGCCCGCGACTGCTGGGTGGGACTCGTTGCGGGGCCAAGTGACATACGGCGTGCGATAACTGCGCCCGCGTTCCGAAATCGTGTAGTTGGCGCCAACAAATCCGTGCTGATTGAGGAACTGTCTGGCGGCAAGAGTGGCGGCGTCCACACTGACGGTTGGGACGGGGCTCGTGACATCGACCAGTCGGAATGCGGAATCGAGGTCACCGCCGGGGTTCAAAGTCACCTCGAAGTGGTCGCAGTCTTGGGCGTTCGTCGTGCTCGGCAGGAACCAGTTGTACTTGCGGGCGGGATGCGATTTGTCATTGTTCTGCCAGTAGGCGATGTCGTCGGGCGGGTCGCCGGGCTGCAGTCGGTCAAGCGGCAATTCGGGCCAAATGCGCGAAAGATAGTCAAGTGCGCGGCGTCCGCCGGCGCTCTCCAGTGGTCGATTGCGCATCTGGTTCCCCCACACCGCCAGGACTTCGCCAGTCAGGCGGTGCAGTTGCACGGACACTCGCGGGAGTCCGCCCTCGACGCCGAACTGATAGGCGGGATATGCGAAGAGGGACACGCAGGTCGGCGGCTGGGATGCGGACAGCGCGTAACGCTGCTCCTGAAGCCGCCCCATCACTTCTTCAGCAGTGTTCTTGGCAGTCGCATAGGACACTTCGCCGGGAATCAGGGGCCCGTGTTGTGCGACGAGGGCTGCGAGTTCCACGGGTCCGATGGCTTCGTGTGCGGGCACGCGGAGCGTGAAAGACGGCGGCGCTTCCATCTCGAACGACCAGTGACCGCTCGTTGCGATGCCGCCCGTTGTCCGCATCCCACCGCCCGACCACGGCCAGGCCTTTCCGCCGACGATGAGGTCCGGCGGTCCAAGACGCAGATCAGTTGCGGCGCGGTCGCGGTCCTGCAAGACTTGATAAGTCACTTGGAACTGGCCCGGCTGGCCCGGCTCCGCGTTGGGCCCAGTGCGGACGATTTCCACTGTGAACCCGGCGTGCGTCTGGCGCGCAGGCAGCGTGGCCGGCGTCAAGTCCTTGAACTCATAAGCCCACTGCCACTCGACGATCGGGTAGACCACCAGCCGCCGCCCCATCGGGTCGTCGTGCGAAAGCGTCCGTTCAACCGACGGCGGGTACACCGAAATCGCCAGCATCGCCACGCCCCACACCACGATCGCTTTCATCTCGGTGACCTCCGGTTTCAGATTCTGCCCGTGGCTGGCCTCTCCTGGCCGTGTGCGGCCCCCGTTCGCTCCCTCCTGCCGTTGAAACGGATTCCCCCCCGCCTCCGTCCATAGGGCAGGAGTTTCCGAATTGGAGGAGTGCCCCGATGAGTAGATGGTGGACGGTCGGTCTGTTGTGTTTGCTCGCCGTCGTGGCGGCGCCGGTGCTGGCGGTCCAGTCGGACACGCCCGCCGACCCGCAGGCCCAGGTGGACGCCTGGGTGCAGTCGCTCGCTGCGCACCTGACGGATTCGAATGAAGTCATCGCCAACAGCGCCCGCACCGGGCTGGTGGCGGTCGGTCGCCCGGCCGTTCCCGCGCTGCAGAAAATTGCGGACGGCAGCGACACGACCAAGGCCGAAGTGGCCCGCCGCGTCATCCAGCGCATCGAACAGGGTGGCTTGATGGGCGGCGGCGGCATGCGCCAAGGCGGCCCCGGTGGCCTGGGCGGTCCCGGCGCTGGCCCGCAGGGACCGGGCGGTCCGGGCGGCTATCCCGGCGGCCCGCAAGGTCCCGGTGCTCCCTACCCGGGTGGTCCGGGTGCGCCTCCGCCTGGCGGTGGTCCGTATCCAAGTGGTCCGGGCGCCGGCGCGTATCCGGGTGGTCCCGGTGGGCCGGGTGGACAATTCCCTGGCGGCCCTGACGGTCGTCCCGGCGGCGGCGGCTTCGGCGGCCCCGGTGGTGGCGCCGGATTCGGCGGCGGCTTTGGCGGCGGCATGGGTGGCGGCGCGGGCATCGAGATGGCCTTGATGGGTCTCGGCCTCTCCCGCGACCAGCAGCCGAAAGTCGACGCGGCCTGGAAGGCGCAGCAAGAGAAGTCCCGGGCGCTCTTCTGGAAGGGCGCGTACGGCGACGCGACGCAGGAAGAACTGCGCACCGCCCGCCAGGCGCTGCAGCAGGACTTCATCAAGTCGCTGGAAGGCGCGCTGACGCCTGATCAGTACCAGCGCTTGCAAGAGATGATGCAGCGCGGCCCGCAAGGCGGCTTCGGCGGCCCCGGCGGTGGGATGCGCGGCGGTCCTGGTGGCGGTGGCCCGCAAGGCCCGCCGCCTCCGCCCCCGCAGTAGCCTGAATCACTTCTGACGAAATGACCCGGCGCCCCGCAGCGTAAAATGCGGGGCGCCGTGCTGTTGTGGTCTCGGATCGGGGCTTCGGCGACGCGCTTGACTCTATACTTGAGTACCAGGTGTATGGTCTGGTGCGTGAGAAGCAGCATGGACACTGAAACGCTGTACATCGGCGCCGTCGCCGCGCGGGCGGGAGTCAATATCCAAACCATCCGCTACTACGAGCGGCGCCGCCTGCTGGGCGCGCCGACTCGGCGACCGTCCGGCTATCGCGTGTATGCGCCCGACGCCGTGCGCCGGGTGCGCTTCATCAAAGGGGCGCAGGGGCTCGGTTTCTCATTGGACGAAGTATCGGAACTCCTGCGATTGCGCGACGACCAGAAGGCGCGCTGCGCCGAGGTGCGCGTCGCGGCCCAGGCCAAGATTGCGGACATTGCACGCAAACTTGGGCAATTGCGGAAAATGCGCGGCGCGCTCGCCGTGCTGGTGCAGTCCTGCACGACCGAAGGCTCGACGCGACTATGTCCCATCCTCGAAGCATTGGACGAGGCGGAGTCTCCCACGCGGCGGGCAGCGTCTGTCTCCGTCTCGGGAAATCGAAAGAAAAGGAGCACACGATGAAGCGAACGATCGAAGTCTTCTCGGCTGGGTGCGCGCTCTGCGACGGGACTGCGAAGTTGGTCCAGAGCATGGCGTGTTCCAGTTGTGCGGTTCAAGTGCTCGATGTGCGCGCTGACCCGGCCGCCCAGGCCAAGGCGAAGCAGTATGGCGTGACGCGCGTGCCGTCGGTCGTAGTGAACGGGAATCTGGCCGACTGCTGCCGGGCCGGCGCTGTCAGCGCCGCCGCGCTGCGCGCGGCGGGCGTCGGAGTCCCGGCATAGGGAAGCCCGCCGCGCAGACAAGAAGACCATCCCCATTCATTCGGCGCCCCGCAGCGTAGAATGCGGGGCGCCGTGCCGTTGACCCGTCGCCGCGGCGCGGCTGCGATGACTCCGCCCGACGAACCCGCCGCTTTACAGTCGCCGCCCGGCGGCCGCGTCCAGCGCGCCCGCGACTGGCTCGGCCTCGAGCGCAACATCGTCGTGATGCTGGCGGCGCTGACGCTCATCGGGATGGGCGAGGAGTTGTGGCTGCGCTTCGTGCCCAAGTATCTGGAAGCGCTCGGCGCCACGATCTTCATCATTGCGATTTATGGCGCGCTGAAAGACTTCCTCGATTCGGTCTATCAGTATCCGGGCGGCTGGGCGGCAGACCACTGGGGCCGGCGGCGGGCGCTCGAAGCGTTCGCCGTCATCGCCATCGCCGGCTATGTGATGTATGCCGTCAGCCCGAGTTGGATGTGGGTGCTCATCGGCACGCTCGGCGTGTCGGCGTGGGCGAGTCTGACGCTGCCCGCCATCTTCGCCATCGTCGGCGACAGCCTGCCGTCGGAACGGCGGGCCATCGCATTCAGCATGCAGTCCATCATCAAGCGGCTGCCGCGCGTCATCGCGCCGGCGTTGGGGGGCGCGCTGATTGTCGCGGCGGGATACATCGGGGGTGTCCGTTACGCGCTGTGCATCACCATCGCGCTGGCGCTGCTGACGCTGCTCGTGCTGCGACGGTTCTATCGCGAGAACGCCCCGCGGTCGATGCCGGGCGATGGCACGAACTTCCGCACCATTTGGCGGCAGATGGATTCGGCGCTCAAGCGCCTGTTGGTCGCGGACTGCTTCGCCCGCTGGGCGCAAGGGCTGATTGATGTCTTCGTCGTGCTCTATGTCACGAATGTGGTGTACGCCGACGCGCCGGTCTATGGGGCGGTGGTCTACGGGTCGCTGTACGGCCTGCAAAACCTCACTTCGATGCTGGTGTACATCCCGATTGCCAAGATGGCCGACCGGATGAACCGTGCCCCGTTTGTGCTGGCCACCTTTGCGTTCTTCGCGCTGTACCCGCTGGTGTTGGTGCGGGCGACCAGCCATGCGTGGCTGGTCGTGGCCTTCATTGTGGGCGGGCTGCGTGAAATCGGCGAGCCGGCCCGCAAAGCGCTGATTGTGGACCTGGCGCCGACGACGGCGCGGGGCCGGTCGGTCGGGATGTATTACCTCGTGCGCGGCCTCGTCGTGTTCCCGGCGTCGCTCGCCGGCGGATGGCTGTATTTCCGCCAGCCGGCGCTGGCGTTCTATGTCGCGGGCGCGGTCGGCATCGCCGGGTGTCTCGTCTATGCGGTGTGGGGGAGGAACGAACCACAAAGGGAATCAGTCAGCGGAGGGCTGACAACATGAAATGGATTACGCGCGAGCGCGTGAAGGTGGACCGGGTGGCCTGCCCGTGGCTGATCCGCAAGTTCGTGGACCCGCAGGCGGAGTTCCTGTTCGTCCCCCCCGACCAGGTGGCCGCAGTCGCGGCCCGCGAGGGGGCCACGCCGTTCGATGTGAAGGACGCCGAACTCGGCCATCACGACGGCAAGTGCAGTTTCGAGGCCATCGTGAGCAAGTACCGCATCGAGGACCCGGCCGTGCTGCTGCTGGCGCAAATTGTGCATGGCGCCGATGTCTCCGCCGACCTCTACGGCCGCCCCGAAGCCGCCGGCCTCGAAGCCATCGCCGAGGGCTTCCGCCACCTCGGCCTGCGCGACGACCACGAGATGCTGGCGCAGGAGTTCATCGTCTACGACGCGCTGTATGCCTATTGCCAGCAGGCGGTGAAGGGAGAGGCGCTGACGCACCGGGTCATTCCAACAGTTTGAGCACCTCCGCATGCCCCTTTTCCTGCGCGAGGGACGCGGCGGTCTTGCCGGTGTCGTTGCCGAGGGCCGGGTCGGCGCCGTGCGCGAGCAGCAGCGTGACCAATTCAACATCGCCCTTCTGGGCGGCTTCGTGCAGGGGAGTCCAGCCGCCTTCTTGCCCGGCATCCACTGACGCGCCGTGTTCGAGCAGCAGGCGTGCGCTCTCGATGCGCTGGACTCGGGCCGCGGCGGCCGCGTGCAGCGCCGTCACCTTCATCGCATTGCGCGCCGCGGCGTGGACATCGGCGCCGCGTTCGAGGAGCAGGCGCACCGCCTCCGGCTGACCGAAGAACGCGGCGAGGCCGAGCGGGAAGAAGCCGTCGCCCGCCCAGGCGTTCGCCAGCGCCGGGTCGGCATCGAGCAGCGCCCGCAGGCGTTCGATGTCGCCCAGCGCAGACGCCTCGAAGACATCGAGGGCGGGCGCCGCGGCACGCAGCGCCGCAACGACTTCGGCGCGGCCGCGGTACTGCGCGTGCAGCAGGGCGGAGACGCCCTGCGCATCCCGCGCGGCGGCGAGCGCCGGGTCCGCCGCCAGCAGCGCCTGCACTTTCGCCAAGTCCCCCTCCTTCACCGCCGCCACCATCTCGTCCGCCGTGAGCGCCGTCATTTCTAATGCCTCCCGCCGTGTGGTATCATTCGTTAGCATCACTAACGACATATGTAGCAGGGCTAACGAACCATGTCAAGAGCTATCATGCGGAGCCGCGGGGCGGGGGATGCGGCGGCAGTGGCCGACCGGCTGCACTCCGCCGCCATCCACCTGCTGCGGCGAGTGCGGCGGCGCGACCCGGAGACCGGCGTCGGCCCCGCCCGCCTGTCGGCGCTGTCGGTGGTCGTGTTCGGCGGGCCACTGACGCTCGGGGCGCTCGCCGCGGCGGAGCTAGTGCGCCCGCCGACGATGAGCCGCCTCGTCGCCGGCCTCGAGGCCGGCGGCCTGGTGCGCCGGGCAACCGATCCGGGCGATCGGCGCATCGCCTGGATTCACGCCACGCCGAAAGGGATGCGAGTTCTTCGAGCTGGACGGCGCCGCCGGGTCGCCGACTTGGCGGCGCTCCTGCGCGGCCTCCCCCGCCGGGACCTGCGCACCCTCGGGGACGCCGCCGTGCTCATCGAACACCTCCTCGAGGAGAGCAGGATGACCGGTAAGTAGAGAGGCGCGAAGGTCGGCATCCTGCTTCACCCTATCCCTGTGCAATACAGCCCTCGTTTCCTTGTTTCCTCGTTTCCTGTCGTTGTCAGTTTGCTCACCCATTTCGGATAGAATGCCGCAGCCCCTGGCACCACACTTGTCGATATGAACGCGCCCGCCACCACAGCCGCATCGTCAGCCGCAACGCACCGCTCCCCGCTGCTTGCGGCGCTGGCGTTCGGCATCGTCTACATCGTCTGGGGGTCGACCTACCTCGCCATCCGCTTCGCGGTCGAGACGGTGCCGCCGTTTGTGATGGCGGCGGGGCGGCATCTCCTTGCCGGCCTCATCCTCTACGCCATTGTGCGCGCCCGCGGGACGCCGCGCCCGACTTGGGTGCATTGGCGCTCGGCGCTCCTCATCGGCGGGATGCTGCTGACCGTCGCCAATGGCAGCGTCGTCTGGGCGGAGACGGGCGGGCGCGTGCCGTCGGGGCTGACGGCGCTGATTGTGGCGACCGTCGCCTTCTGGATGGCGCTGCTGGATTGGCTGCGGTCGGGGGGCCGGGCGCCGTCGCTGCAGACGGTCATCGGGCTGGTGATCGGCTTCGGCGGTGTGGCGCTGCTGGTCAGCCCGGGCGAATTGGCGAGCGGCAGGCCGGTGGATCCGTGGGGCGCGGCGGCGCTGATGCTGTGCGCCTTCTCTTGGGCGGCCGGTTCGGTCTACGCGCAGCGGGCGCCGCTGCCGAAGTCCATGCTGCAAGCAACCGCGATGGAAATGATGGCGGGCGGCGCGCTGCTGCTCATTGTGGCGACGGTGACGCGGGAGTGGCCTGCGGTCAACCTGGGGGCGGTCTCGGTGAAGTCCGCGGTGTCGCTGGGTTATCTGATTGTGTTCGGATCGCTGATTGCGTTCACCGCCTACATCTATCTGTTGCGGGTGGCGACACCGGCGCAGGTGTCCACCTATGCGTTCGTGAACCCGGCGGTGGCGCTGGCGCTGGGGTGGGCGTTCGCCGGCGAAGCGCTGACGCCGCGGACGCTGCTGGCGGCGGGGCTGATCATCCTGGCGGTGGTGGTGACGCTGTGGTCGCGCTCGCGCGGTGCGCAGCCGCGCGGGGTCGCGGCGGTGGTTGAGACGGCGGGGGAGTGAGCGCGGTTCACCCCGCTCACTCCAGCGCCCAAACGCGCACTCTCCCATCCGCCGCCGCAGCGGCGAGCCATTTTTCGTCGGGCGAGACCGCGGTGCCGTACACGCCCTTCAGCGGGATCGGCCACTTCTGTTGCAGCGCGCCGTCGGCGACCGCGTAGAGGCGCACGCCGCGCTCAACGGCGACGGCGAAGCGCTTGGCGTCCGGCGTCAGCGCCAGCGACAACGCAAACGGAACGCCGAGCGAGAACTCGCGCACCAGCGATCCGTCTTTCACACTCCACACCCGCGCGCTCCCCGCGTCGCCGAGCGACAGCAGCTCGCGGCCGGCGGCGATGAACGCCAGCGAAGTGATGACCTTGCGGTGCGCCGTGATGACCCTGACCGGTTCGCCCGCGGGCAGCGACCACAATCGCACTTCGCCGCCGAGACCGCCGCTCGCCAGCAGTTTCCCGTCCGGCGCGATGGCGAGCGCCGCGACATTTCCCGCGTGGCCTTTCAGTGTCGCCAGCGCCTCGCCCTTCGCCAGCGACCACAGCCGCACC
>CAYNSX010000049.1:0-14465 GCA_964400165.1 uncultured bacterium | reverse complement strand
AAAAAAGGGGTCCCGAACCATCGGGCGCATGCGCCCTGATCCGGAACCCGAATAAGTGCATGGTAGCGGGGGTGGGATTCGAACCCACGACCTCCGGGTTATGAGCCCGGCGAGCTACCTGACTGCTCCACCCCGCAATCCAGTTGGGTGATACCACCTGCCGCGGTGGATGTCAACCGCGACTGGCGGTCTGACCCACCGCAGGCACCTCGATCACGATGTCGCGCGACTGCCCGCCGATTCGTCGGTAGGCCCAGCGGCGCACATACAGCACTGCGGCATCGCCGGCACGCAGCCCCGCCATAATGCGGTTGTACTCCGTCAGGCTGTGCACCTCCTGGCCGTTGACTGCCAGGATGAAGTCGCTGGAACGCAGCCCCGCCAGCCCGCCGACACCGAGCGGGTCCACTTCGTAGACTCCGACGCCGACGCGCTCGGTGCCGTTGGTCTGCACCATCCATTCGGGCTTCAATTCGCGGGCATCGACGCCCAGCGGGCCGGGAATGCTCGAGGCGACCGGCGCGCGTACCAGCACCATCCCGCCCGAGCCCACCCGCACTTCCCGCTCCATCGTCTGGAAGCCCGCTGCGGTCCGCCGGACGAAACCGAGGCGCAGCGTCTGGCCGGGCGCGGTCTGTTCCATCGTCCGCGTCAAATCCGCCTGCGTCCGCACCGCGGCGCCGTTCATGCTGGTTATGACATCGAGCGCCCGGATGCCGGCCGTTCCGGCGGGACCGTCCGGAATCACACCGGTCACCATGGCGCCGCCCGTCACGCCATACACCTTGCGCACTGCCTCGCCTACGGGTCGGCTCTCGAATCCGAGATAGCCGCGCTCGACGGGCCGGCCGGCGCGCATCGTGGCGATGAGTTGTTTCGTCTGGGCGTCGACGGGAATGGCAAAACTCAAGCCGGCGTAGGTCTGCGACGGCGACACAATTAGCTCATTGATCCCGATGACTTCGCCGCGCAGATTGATGAGCGGACCGCCGCTGCTGCCCGGGTTGATGGCGGCATCGGTCTGGATGCGGGACGGGCCGCCCAGATTCTCACGCGCCAGCGCGCTGATGATGCCCGCCGTCACCGTCTGCGGGAACTCGAACGGCTGCCCGATGGCGATAACCCAATCGCCCACCGTGATCGAGTTCGAGTCGCCCAGCGCCGCCGCCGGAAATTGCCGGTCGCTCAAAATCTTCACCACCGCCAGGTCGGTCAGCGGATCAAGGGCGAGCACCTGCCCCTGATACAGCGTCCCGTCGGGCAGGCCGACATTGACGCGGTCCACGCCCAACTCCACGCGGTCGCCTCGGATCGGTTGGCGCGGGTCGAAGCCGACGACATGGGCGTTGGTCAGCACATAGCCGGTCGGGTCGAAGATGACCCCCGACCCCGAGCCGCGCTCGACGCGCTGATCGCCGAAGAACCGGTCCGTCGTCAGTTCCGCGGTCGAAATCGTCACCACCGCAGGCGCCGTCGCGCGGATGGCGGGCTGGAAGGTCGGCAGCGCCGAGCCGTCGCGCGTCGCAGCCGCGGACAGAACCGGCGCCGCCGCGGGGGCGACGACGCTCGGCGGCGCGGCCAGCGCCACGCCGACGCCGTGCGTCGCCGCGCCGAGGCGCGAATGGCGGGTTGGAAGGTCGGCAGCCCGACGCCATCGCGCGATATTGCGGGCGTCAACACCGGCGCGGGTGCGCCGTCGCTCGGCGGCGCCGCCAGCGCCATGCCGGCGCCGTGCGTTGTCGCGCCGAGGCGCGAGACGCCGACCGCCACCGCCGCCATCGCAATCGCCAGCGCCAAGCCGCCCAGAGTCGTCGAGAGTTTGCGGGGCATCGTTATCTCCAATGGGTCAGGGGAGTCGTGAATCGGTCACTACTAAGACGAACGCACAGCGGTTCGAGTTGCGCGCGGCCCGCCGCCCTGCATGGCGCCGAGCAGATTGATGACCAGCGCCTCAAAGACCAATTCCGGCGCCACATTGCTCTCGACGAAGCCGATGCTGCGCTGCACGGCCTTGGCCGCCCGTGCCAGCCCGCCCCGGCCGGCGCGGCGCCCCTGGGCCCGCAGCACGGCGGCGTCGGGGCCGGCCGCGCGGTCGCGGCCCTCCGCCGCGACGCCCGCCATCCGCAGCCACTCCGCCAGCAGCAGGGCGGTCGTCGGGAACGCCCGCCGTAGCGCCCGGGTGTCGGACTCTTCATCGCGGCGCTTGCCCGGCAGCGGCTCCGGCTCGTCGCCTTTGACCGCGGCGGCCAGGCGCAGCGTGGCCGTGCGCAACTCGTCCGCGAGCAGCAGCGCGGCCTTCGGGTCGGCGGAGTGCAGTTGCGCCGCCACCGCCCGCACCGCTTCGCGGGCGGCTTGCAGGTCGGGGTTCTCCGCCAACTGCAGCGCCGCCCCCGGCCGCCCATTGGCTTCGCGCGCCAGTTCGTCCGCCAGCGCCGCTTCGATGCCGCGCGCTGCCAGGCCATCCCGCAGCGCGTCGAAGGGCACCGCCTCGAACACCACCCGCCGGCAGCGCGACAGGATCGTGACGGGCAAATCCTCCGGCCGCGGCGTCACCAGAATCAACAGCGATGCGGGCGGCGGCTCTTCGAGCGTCTTGAGGAGCGCATTTGCGGTCACAATCTCCATTGCGTGTGCCGGCTCAATTATGAAACACTTTCGTCGTCCCCAGAACGGGCTCTGTTTGGCTTCGTCACGAAGCGCTCGCTGCGGCCCCGCGTCGTCGTCTTTGTGCTTCCCGTACCGCCGATCGGTGATTTGCCACAATCGAATCAAGCCCCCTCCGGGGTCTCCGGACTTCTTGAGCCGCGGGATCACTTCAATGACATCCGGGTGCCGGTTGCCGGCGACGGCCTTGCACGAGCGGCACTCCCCGCACCCGTCGCCCTCACCGCGCTCGCACAGCAGCGCGGCAACGAACGCCCGCGCCACGGTCGTCTTGCCGACTTGCTCCGGCCCTTCGAAGAGCAGCGCGTGCGGCGCTCGGCCCGCCGCGAGCAGCCCGCGCAGCGCCGCGACAGCCCGCGCGTGGCCGATAATGCCGCGCCAGACGGCGCCCTCTTCAGAACCGCTCAACGCGCTCGACATTCAGGATGAACACAATCGCCCCGCCGACCTTGATTTCGATCGGGCTGGAGAGCGTCGCCGCCGCCGGCTCGATGGTCGGAGCCACAACATTGACGAACTGCTCCCGCGACCGTGCGTGTGCGCCGATCAGGCGCACCACGCCTTCGACCTGGCCGGCCTCGGTTCCGAGCAGGATGGTTGCATTGCCCTCGCGCAGGAATCCGCCCGTGCTGGCGATTTCCGTGAAGTTGTATCCCCCCTCGACCAGTGCATCGAGCACCGCCTGCCGGTCCTTGCTGTTCACCACCGCCAGAATCAGTTTCATCCCACACGCCCCCCTTCGATGATTCGTTCCGCCGCGGCGAGGACGGCCCCGGCCACCTGGTCCGGCCCCTGTGTCGCATCAGTCACCACAAACCGCGACGGCGCTTCCTTCGCCAGCGCCAGGTAACCGTCGCGGATGCGCCGGTGCAGCGCCAGCCCGGCGCCCTCGATGCGGTCGTGCGTCTGGCGGCGGCCGGCGCCGGTCTCCGGCGGCACATCGAGCAAGATGGTCAACACCGGCTCCAGTCCCTGCGCCGCCTCGCGATTGAGGTGTCGCACCAGTTCGAGGTCCAGCCCCCGCCCGTAACACTGATACGCCAGCGTCGAGTCGGTGAAGCGCTCGGACACCACGCATTTCCCGGCGTCGAGCGCCGGCCGGACCACCTCGGCGACATGCAGCGCCCGGTCGCTCAAGTACAGGAAGCACTCCGCCCAGTCGCTCAAGTGCACGGCGGGGTCGAGAAGCAGGTCGCGCAGCGCCGCGCCCAGGCGCGTGCCGCCCGGCTCGCGGGTGAGCACGACTTCCAGCCCGCGCGCCCGCAGCGCCGCAACCAGCCGCTGCGCCTGCGTGCTCTTGCCGGCGCCGTCAATGCCCTCGATGGTGATGAAGAGTCCGCTCACGCGCTCGCCTCTGTGGAGATTCGGCCCGGCCAGGACTTTCCCCCGCCCTGCCGAACACCCCATCACACCAGAGCGATGAACGACCGGCAACCCCTCTCGTTGGACTACCTGCTCTCCATCCCGCGCGTCGGGGCGTTTTCCGTCACGCCGGCGGGCGGGCGCATCGTCGTGCAATGGGACCGTGAGGGGCAGTGGGACTTGTTCCTGGTCGACGGCCCCGGCGCCGAGCCGCAGCGCCTGACGGACGGCCGCGAGGCCGCGCTCGACCCCAGTTGGGACCCGGCGGGCGAACGCCTCGCCTTCGTCTCGGACCGCGCCGGCGACGAGAACTTCGACATCTTCGTGATGCGTCCCGGTGAGAGCGCGCCGGTCAATCTCACCGGCGGCGGCAGTGACAATCATGCGCCTCTGTGGTCGCTGGATGGCCAGCGGATCGCGTTCACTTCCAATCGTGGCGGAGACAACCTCAACCTCTTTGTCATGAACGCTGACGGCAGCGGAGTGCAGGCCGTCACCTCCGGCGAAGTGCCGGTTTTCGGGGCGGTGTGGTCGCCCTGCGGCGACGCGCTCCTGTATGGCCGCGGGATGCGCGAGAGCGAAGTGTGGCTGAAACCCCTCGATGACCGCCCGCCGAAGCGGCTCCTCGGCGCGCAGAATGTCGAGTTTGAAGTGGACGAGGGCTGCTGGCTGCCCGACGGCAGCGGCTTTTTCTTCATCTCCAACGAGCACGACATCTTCGATATCGGCCGGTACCATATGGCGGACGGGGCGGTCGAGTGGGTCGTCACCAGCCCCCACGAGAAATCCGAACCGCGCATCTCTCCCGATGGCGCACAACTCGCCTACCTCGAGCACCGCGACGGCAACCTGGTCGCTCGCGTGCGCGACCTGCCTAGCGGCCCGGACCGCGTCGCCTCCCCCGAGCGCGGCGTCGCCAGCACGCTCACCTGGGACACGGCGGGCAATCTCTACTACCTGTACAACAATGCCCAGCGCCCGAACGACCTGTGGGTCTTTGCCAGCGACGGGGCCCTGCGGCAACTGACGAATTCGCTGCCCGCCGACTTTCCGTCCGGCGCCGCGCCCGAACCCGCCTTCGTGCGGTTTCCCTCGTTCGACGGGCGCGAGATCACGGCACTGGTCACGACGCCGCGCTCCCCATCGGGCTGCGCGCTCGTGGACATCCACGGCGGCCCCGAGTCGCACGAACTCAACAACTGGGACCCCGTCCGGCACTTTCTCGTCGACGCCGGTTATGTGCACATCACGCCGAACTACCGCGGCTCGACCGGCTTCGGGCGCAAATTCCTGCGCCTCGCCGACTTCGACCTCGGCGGCGGCGACTTGCGCGATGTCGTCGCCTCCGCCGATTACTTGATCGCGCAGGGCTTGGCGCGCCAGGACGCTGTCGGCGTCTTCGGCGGCAGTTACGGCGGCTACCTGACGATGATGGCCCTGACCCAGCACCCCGGTCGCTGGGCGGCGGGCGCCACCATCGTCGGCTTCTTCAATTGGGTCACCGAGTTCGAGACCGAGCGCGAGTATCTGAAGTTCTACGATTCGCAGAAAGTGGGGACACCGGCGGGCAACCCGGAGTTCTATTTCGAGCGCTCGCCCATCAACTTCGCCGACCGTGTCCGCTGCCCGCTGCTCATCCTGCACGGCGAGCAGGACCCCCGCTGCCCCGTCTCCGAGGCGCGGCAACTGGCGGCGACGCTGGAGAAGCAAGGCACGCCATTCGACCTGGTCACCTACCCCGACGAGGGCCACGGCTTCCGCAAGCGCACGAATCGCATCGACGCTTGGACGCGCGTCCGCGCCTTCTTTCGCGAGCACTTGCCTGTCGCAGAGACCGCGGCGGTCGGAAGCCGCACATCGTAATGGCCCCAACCGCCGTCACCGAGGCGCTGACTCTCGAGCAACTGCTCGCGGTGCCGCAGGTGTGGAGTTTCGACGCGCTGCCCGACGGGCGTCTGGTCTTCGCCTGGAACCCCAACGGCCGCTGGGAACTCTTTCGCCTCGACCCCAAAGTCACCGCAGGCGTCTCGCCTGTTCCCCTCCTGCGCGACTGGCCCGAGTCCGCGCTCGACCCAATGTGGAGCCCCGACGGCACGCGCATCGTCTTCGTCTCCGACCACGACGGCGATGAGAACTTCAATCTCTATGTGATGTCCGCCGCCGGCGGCACGCCGCAGCCGCTAACGACCGGAAAACGCGACCACCGCCTCGCCGCTTGGGCGCCCGACGGCCATTCGCTCGCTTTCGTCTCCAATCGCCACGGCGGTCACCTGCAACTCTTCACCGTGAGCGCCGACGGCGGCGAGCCGCAGCAGCGCACCCACCACGACGACCCGGTCGGCGCTTTCGTCTGGTCGCCCGACGGCCGCTCCATCGCCTACACCATCAAATTCCGCGAGAGCGAAGTCTGGCTGCTCGATGTGCCGGCGGCCGAAACGCGGCGCGTGCTCGCGCGTGCCGAAACCGAGGTGACCGTCGGCAACCTCTTCGGTGTCAGCGGCAGCGACATCTGGGCGCCCGACGGCTCCGGCTTTCTGTTCACTTCGAACGAGCACGATGTCGCCGAGATCGGCTTCTATCGAGTGAGCGGCGGCGAAGTCTCTTGGCTCCATTTCAGCGCGCGCGAGAACATCAGCCCGGTCTTTTCGCCGGACGGCAAACGAATCGCCTTCCTCGAGCACGAAAGCATCGGCTGGTCGGCGCAGGTCAAGGACGCCCGACTGGACGCCGCCCCGCAGCGTGTGTCGCCCGCGACCGGAGTCGCCAGCGCCACGCAGTGGGCGGGCGACGCGCTCCTCTTCTTGCACACCGACGCGCGGACGCCGATTGGCATCTGGCGTTGGGCCGGCGACGCTGCCAGCCCCGTCGTCCAGTCCCTCCCTGATGGCTTTCCGTCTGCGCATCTGGTGGCGCCGGAACCCATCCAGTACCTGTCGACGGACGGGCTGTCGATTCCGGCGCTGCTCTACCAGGGCGCCGGCCACGCCGCGCTCATCTGCCCGCACGGCGGCCCGGAGAGCCACCGCAGCGACATCTGGGACCCGTTTGTCCAGTTCCTCGTGCTCGCCGGATACAGTGTCCTGCTGCCGAATTTCCGCGGCTCCACCGGCTACGGGCGCAAGTTCCGCACGATGGCCGACCGCGACCTGGGCGGCGCCGACCTCGAAGATGTGGCGTCCGGCGCGGACTTCCTGGTAAGCGAGGGCATCGCCGACGCGGGCCGCGTCGGCATCTATGGCGCTTCCTACGGCGGCTATATGACGCTGATGTGCATCACGAAGAAGCCCGAAAAATGGGCGGCGGCGACCAGTCTCGTCGGCATCTACAACTGGCAGACGATGTGGGAAACTTCACGGGAATTCATCGTGTATTACTTCAAGCACAAGTTCGGCACGCCCGATGAGGTGCCCGAGTTGTACTACGACCGTTCGCCGATCCACTTCGCCGACTGCATTCGCTGTCCGCTGCTTTTGATCCAGACCGAACAAGATCCGCGCTGCCCGATTTCAGAAGCCCGCCACTTGGCTGCGGCCCTCGACCGCAACAAGATTCCTTACGAACTGCACACCTATCCCGACGAGGGCCATGGCTTCCGCAAACTGACCAACCGCATTGACGCCTACACGCGGATGCGCAACTTCTTCCGCCAGCACCTGCCGCCTGCTTAGCGGCCGGCTCGCGTCCGCGCGCCCCCGAAGATCGCCTCACGCACGCCCAGCAGCAGAAACCACGGCAGCGCCAGCACCCGCCGCAGGCGCGCCGGCTCCTGCACGGTGCGGAACAGCCACTCCAGCCCGGCGCGCTGCATCCACGCCGGCGCCCGCCGCAGCCGCCCGGCGAGCACATCGAGCGTCCCGCCCACCCCCATCGCCACCGGCACGCCGATGGCGTCCTGGTGGCGGCGGATCCACTTCTCCTGCCGCGGGCTGCCCAGCGCGACGAACAGCACCTCGGGCCGCGCCGCGCCCACCACCGCCGCGACGGTGTCGTCATCGCCCGGCGGGAAGTAGCCGTGGTGCGTACCGGCGATGACAAGTTGCGGATGGCGCTCGCGGAGCCGCCGCGCCGCTTCATCGGCGACGCCGGGCGCGCCGCCGAGCAGGAACACCCGCCATCCCGCTTCCGCCGCCCGGCGGCAGAGCGCCTCGGTGAGGTCGACGCCGGTGACGCGCTCCGACAGCGCTTGGCCGGTCATCCGCGCCACCAGGACGACGCCGGCACCGTCGGCGAGCACCAAGTCGGCGCCCTGCACGAGGTCGTGATACTCGCGGTCGCGCCGCGCCCGCAGGATGGCGAGCGAGTCGGAGGTCACAATCAAGTGCGGCGTCCGCGACGCGACGAACTCGCCGATGCGCGCCAGCACTTCGTTCATCGTGATGCGGTCGACCGGCACATCAAGCACATCAATCTCGGCGCGCTCCTCGCCGGGCCGCTGCAACAAACGGATGGCGACGACGAATCCGACCAGCCCGCACAGCAGCCACACCGCGAGGACAGCCAGTTTCGCCACGAAGGTTACTTCGATCATCAGCGTCAGCACCATCGCCCCGGCACACAGGTAGCCCGTCATCGCCAAGAAGAGCACCGCCAGCGCCCGCTCGGGGACACCGGTGGCGAGCAGCGCCTCATGCAGCAATTGCCGCTGCGCGCCGACGCGCAGCCGCAGCCGCCCCGGACCGGCGTCGAGCAGCGCATAGCCCGTCTGCAGCAGCGGCAGCCCGAAGACCAGCAACGGCCACCAAATGAACAGGAACGCCGTCTGCTTGAATGCGCCGACGACGCTCAACGCCGCCACCCAGAAGGCGAACGCCCACCAGGCCGGCGCCGCCAGCGGCGTGCGTGCCGGCGGCCAGGCAAACCAGAACCCGCCCGCCGCGGCGCCGAAGAGCGCCAGACTGACCAGCAGTTCGGCGGCGTTGCCCTCGTGGTTGTCGAGGATGACGACGAACACGAAGCACAGCGCGGCGAGCGCCACTACGCCCAGCAGCACGCCGCGGACGCGTGCCGCCACCACCACCGCGTAGGTCGCCACCGCCAGCCACAGCACCGTGACGGGGTACGACCAATCGCCCAGGTCCGCCGCCTGCGCCAGGAACGGAATCTTGATCGAGTTGATGCGGATGTCGAGCAGCGCGGCGACGCCGGCGAGCAGCAGCGCGGCCAGGACCTTCGTGCCGCGGGTCAGGCCGAGTTCGTCCACCGCGACGCCGACGCCGAACGCCAGCGCCCCGCCCACGAGGAGCGGGATGGCCATCGCCCGCGGCGCCCATAGCGCCAGCGGGATCGCCACCGCGGCGCACACCATCAACGAGGGGAGATAGCCGCCGGCGGCGCGGCGCGACCGCACGAGCAGCGCCAGCCCCCCGGCTGCGAGCAGCGCCGCCACCCCGGCGACGCGCACCCCGTCGAGGAGCGCTAGGTTCCCTTCTGCCACGACGAGAGGTATTCGGCTTGCTCCGGCGTCAAAGTATCAATCTCTACGCCCAGCGCCTGCAACTTCAGGCGCGCCACTTCCTCATCCAGCGCCTGCGGCACTGGGTAGACCGCCGGCGCCAGGCGCGAGCCCTCGGTGGTGAGGTACACGACACTCAACGCTTGATTGGCGAACGACATATCCATCACCGCCGCCGGGTGCCCCTCGGCCGCGGCGAGGTTCACCAGCCGCCCCTGCGCCACCAGGTAGATGTGCCGCCCATCCGGCATCCGGTATTCCACCACATTGGTCCGCACCGTGCGCTGCGAGGTGGCCAGCGCTTCGAGCGCCGGCAGGTCGATTTCGACATTGAAGTGCCCGCTGTTGGCCAGCACCGCGCCGTCCTTCATTTCGCGGAAGTGCTCCTCGCGCAGCACCGCGACATTGCCGGTGACCGTGACGAACACATCGCCCTCACCCGCCGCCTCGGCCAGCGGCAGCACCCGATAGCCCTCCATGACGGCTTCGAGCGCCTTCATCGGGTCGATTTCGCACACGACGACCTGGGCGCCCATCCCCCGCGCCCGCAGCGCCAGCCCGCGGCCGCAGAACCCGTAGCCGCAGACGACGAAAGTGCGCCCGGCGAGCAACAGGTTGGTGGCGCGCAGCAGGCCGTCGATCGTACTCTGGCCGGTGCCGTAGCGGTTGTCGAAATACTGCTTGCTCTTCGCTTCGTTCACCGCCACGACCGGGAACTTCAGCACCCCGTCGCGCTCCATGCTCCGCAGCCGCACCACGCCCGTCGTCGTCTCCTCGCAGCCGCCGATGACCTGCCCCGCCGAATCCTGGTGCTCGGTGTGCAGTGTCGAGATGAGATCGGCGCCGTCATCCAGAACAATCTGCGGCTGCAGGTCGAGCACCTTGCGCAGGTGACCGTAATAGGTCTCGGTGTCTTCGCCGCGCACGGCGTAGACCGCGACGCCCTCCCGCGTGGAGAGATAGGCGGCGACTTCGTCCTGCGTGCTCAATGGGTTCGAGGCGCACAGCGCCACCGTCGCGCCGCCCGCTCGCAAGCACTCGATAAGGTTCGCCGTCTCGCTGGTGACATGGAGGCAGGCGCCGATGCGGATGCCTTCGAGCGGCCGCTCGCCCATAAACCGGTCGCGCAGCGCACCAAGGACGGGCATCTCCGCCGCCGCCCATTCGACGCGCAAGCGCCCGGCGTCATTCATCGCCCGGTCGAGGACTTCGCTCGTCATGCCCATGCCGTCACCTCCGACGGGACGAATGATTGTACTGCCTCCGCCACCTCGGCGACCTGCGCCTCCGTCAACTCCGGGTACATCGGCAGCGACAGCACCTCCGCCGCCGCCCGCTCCGCCTCCGGGAACTCGCCCGGCCGGCAGCCGAGGAACCGGAGGGCCGGCTGCCGGTGCAGCGGCACCGGGTAGTACACCATGCTCCCGATTTCGCGGGCGCGCAAGTGCTCCTGCAGGGCGTTCCGCTCGGGCGTTCGGACGGTGTAGACATTGTAGGCGTGCTCGGTGTGCGCGGGCACTACCGGCTTCCGCACGGCACTGCCCTGCAGCAGGCGGTCGTAGAGCGCGGCGACTTGCCGCCGTCCGGCGATCGCCGCCGGCAGCCGCGGCAGTTTCACGCGCAGCATCGCGGCCTGCAGCGCATCGAGGCGGCTGTTGTAGCCCAGGTCGCGGTAGTAGTATTTCGGCCCACCCCGGTGCGACTCGTCGGCTTGGTCGCGGATCATCCGCAGCGTGTCGGCGAGGTCTTCGTCCTCGGTGATGATCAGCCCGCCGTCGCCGAATGCGCCCAGGTTCTTCGTCGGATAGAAACTGAAACACCCCGCCGCGCCAAGCCGCCCGACGGGCGTGCCGCGATAGCGCGCCCCCGCCGCTTGCGCGCAGTCCTCGATGAGCGCCAGGCCGTGCGCCGCGGCCAGCGCCTGCAGGGCATCCAACTCCGCCGGCTGCCCGTACAAGTGCACGACGAGAATCGCCCGCGTCCGCGTCGTCAGCCGGTCGGCGGCCAATTCGGGGTCGAGCGCAAAAGTCGCCGGGTCGATGTCGGCAAAGACCGGCCGCGCTCCGCATTGCACGATGGTCGAGGCCGACGCGATGAACGAAAACGGCGTCGTGATGACCTCGTCCCACTTGCCGATGCCGAGCGCATCCAATGTCAGCCGCAACGCGTCGGTGCCGGAATTGACGGCAATCGCCTGTCCGGCGCCGACTGACGCGGCAAATTCCCCTTCGAACGCCCGCACCTCGCCGCTCAAAATGAATTGATTCGATGAGAGCACCCGCCCGAAAGCGACGGTCAGGTCGTGCGTGAGCGGCAGGTGGTGGGCGCCCAAGTCCAGGAACGGGACCGCCACCTGGGTATCCCCTTTCCTCTCGGATTATAGCAACGGCGCGCTATTCCCCTCCTCGAAGTGCGCCTTTGACTTCACTGTACCCACCCCGTATCATCGAAACGCAACGACCCGCGAGGAACTGGCACGATGCCCGATACCGCAGAACAGACCCACGCCGCCGACCCGGAAGTCATCGGCCGCGTGAAAGGCGTCCTCGAGCAAATCCGCCCCGCCCTGCAAATGGACGGCGGCGACCTCGAGTTCATCGAGATGGATGACGACGGCGTCGTGAAACTGCATCTGGTGGGCGCCTGTGTCGGCTGCCCGATGTCCACTATGACCCTGGCGATGGGCATCGAGCGGATGCTCAAGCATCAGGTCCCCGAAGTCTCCAACGTCATTACGGTCTAGCCGACCCATCGCGCGCCCGCCCGTGCCGGCTCTCCGCGGGCCTGTGCGCGCCTGCGAGGGAACTGATGCCTGACGCCGTCCAAGTCTTCGTGCAGCCGACGCCGAATCCGAACGCGCTCAAATTCACCGTCAACCGCACGGTGTCGCCCGCCGCCAAGACCTTCGCCATCGCCGAGCAGGCCGCCGACAGCCCGCTGGCGCTGGCGCTGCTGGGTATTGCGAATGTCCAACAGGTGTTCTTCCTCAACGACTTCGTCACCGTCACCCGCACCCCCGAGGGTGACTGGAACGCCATCGTGCCGCTCGCCGAAGCGGCCTTGCGCGAGCACCTGCAGTAACCCCGTGATCGGCCTCGGCATCCCGAACACCGAGCACCCGCCGCGCATTCGCCTGCGCATCCTCTTCCGCATGTTCGGCTATGTTCGTCCCTATCGTGGGCTGATCGCGCTCGCCATCACCACGGTCGTTCTCTACACCATCTTCACGATTCTGACACCGCAGTGGTTGGGCGCTGCTATTGATGTCGGCCTCAAGGGAGAAGGATCGTGGCCGCGCTGGGCGCCGACCTTTGGCCTCGACCTCACGCCCGGCAAACCGCATCCCGAACTGCTGCTGTGGCTGGGCCTGGCCTTCATCGTCACCACCGCCTTGAGCGGCGTCCTGTCCTTCGTCCAGTCCTATTGCTTCGAGTATATGGCGCAGCGCGTCATCTATGACATCCGCAACGCCATTTACGCGCACCTGCATGTGCTGTCGTTCAGTTTTTACGACAAGGCGCAGACGGGACAGTTGATGTCGCGGGCGCTGCAGGATGTCGAAGCGCTTCGCCGATTCTTGAGTTTGTCGCTCTCCGCCATCGTGCGAGCGAGTTTGCTCATCTTCGGTATCGCCCCGATCCTGATTCTGATGTCGTGGCACTTGGCGCTCTTGACGCTGGCGACGCTGCCGCTGCTCTTTCTGGTCGTCGCCATCAACGCCCGCCACTTGCACCGCGCCTTTATGGGCCAGCAGCAGGCCACCGGCGAAGTGACGGAACGCTTGCAAGAGAACTTCTCCGGCTTCCGGCTGGTGAAAGTGTTCGGCCGCGAGCAGTACGAGATGAGCCGCTTCGAACCGGCGAACACGCGCCTCTACAACGAATCCTCCTCCGCCTGGCGCATCTGGTCGCGGATGTCGCCGTTGATGACCTTCCTGCCCAGTGTCGGCACCGTTCTCATCCTGTACTTCGGCGGTTTGCAGGCCATTCACGGCACGATGACCGTCGGCACCTATGCCAAGTTCCTCGGCTATCACATGATGGTCGTGCAGCCCTGGCGCTGGCTCGGGTTCGTCGTCAGCCGCGCCGCGCTCGCCTCCGCGGCGTCGGAGCGCATCTTCGAACTCATCGACACCGAACCCGCGGTACACGACGCTCCGAACGCCATCGCGTTGCCTCCGGTGCGCGGCGCGGTGCGTTTCGAGGGCGTCACCTTCGCCTACCACCCGGGCGGCGACCCGTCATTGCACGACATTTCCTTCGACATCGCACCCGGTCAGACCATTGCTCTGCTCGGCCCGACCGGCTCCGGCAAGACCACCGTCGTCAACCTCATCCCGCGCTTCTACGACCCCACCGAGGGCCGCGTGCTCATCGACGGCATCGACATCAAGACCGTGACGCTGGCCTCGCTGCGCAGCCAAATCGGGATGGTGATGCAGGACCCCTTCCTGTTTTCCGACACCCTGCGCGCCAATATCGCCTTCGGCCGCCCGCAGGCGACGATGGAGGAAGTCATCGCCGCGGCCGAGGCCGCGCAGATACACGATTTCATCGTGACGCTGCCCGACGGCTACGACACCGTCGTCGGTGAGCGCGGGATGACACTCTCCGGCGGCCAACGCCAGCGCATCGCCATCGCCCGGGCGTTGCTGGTGGACCCGCGCATCCTGCTGCTCGACGACTCGATGTCCAGCGTCGATGTCGAGACCGAGTCGCGCATTCAGGCCGCGCTCGACCGCCTGCTCGAAGGCCGCACCGCGTTCGTGATCGCCCACCGCATCAGCACGCTGCGCCGGGCCAATCAGATTTTCGTCGTCGACGACGGTCGCATCGTCGAGCGCGGCTCGCACGAAGAGCTGCTCGCCCGCGGCGGCCTCTACCGCGAAATCTACGAACTCCAATTGCGGCCGCCCGATGCCGTCCCCGCCGCGCCGGTGAGCGCCTGACATGGGCTGGCACTTCCACGGCCTCGACCACGACGACCT
>CAYNSX010000048.1:0-14530 GCA_964400165.1 uncultured bacterium | reverse complement strand
CATCGTTTGATCTTCTCCGGCGCAACCGACACCGCCCCCGCCCCCGATCCCCGGTCTGCATCACAAACTGCACAACCCCACCGTGGCGCTGTTGCTCAACCTGATTCCGCCCATTCTCGGGGCGGGGCAGATGTATAACCGGCAGCTGCTCAAAGGATTCCTCATCCTCCTTGGCTGGTGGGGGCTGGTCCCGATGCATATGTTTGGTGAACCCGGCGTGTTCTTGGCAATGGCGATGTGGGTGTGGGCGATCTTCGACGCCTTCTTCACTGCCAAGGACATCCAGGCCGGTCAGGCGGTGGCGGACTTTCATTTCTTCTCGCCCTCCGACATTTCACAGCGGTTGCATTCCGAGGGCGTCACCGAACGCGTCTCGCAAGAACTGCACCGCGTCGGCACGCAGGTGCACCAGCAGGTCGGCCTCGCCGCCGCGCAGGTCAGCCAGTCGTTCAGTAAGGAGTGGAGCAAAATGAGCACAGAGAACGCCGCGTATGCCGCGCGGGTGCGCGCCCAGGCGCTGGCCGTGCGCCATTCCCGCCCGGCGGCGCCCGGCTGGGGCATCTTCATGATCCTGCTCGGCGTGCTGCTGACGATGAGCAACTACGATGTCCGCTGGACGCGGTCCGACCTGCTCTGGCCGATCATCATGCTCGGCATGGGGGTCATTTTCTTGAGCGTGTTCTTCTGGTCGGGCCAGCGCAACGGGCGCGCCCGCGCCGCCGGCGACCCGGCCGCCCAGACGGGAGACTCCGATGCGAAAGCGTGACGGGATGGGCTTGCTGGTGTTCGGGTGCGCGTTCCTCGTCATCGGCGGCGCGCTGCTCTACGAGCGCATGACCGGGCTGCCCGTCCTGTCCGACCTGTGGCGCTTGTGGCCGCTGCTCCTCTCGCTGATGGGGGTCAAAATGCTCTATGACCACTTCACCTATCGGGAGCCCGCAAAGGACGAACCGCGATGAAATTCCGGCATGTCGTGCTGGCCATCTTCATCCTGTGCGTCGGCTCGGTGCTCACCATCATCGGCCGGGCGCAGGACCTGACCGACCCCGTCCTCGGCCCGCTCGGCCTGGGGTGGGAGACGCTGCGCCGCGCGCACAGCGTCTACGGCTATGGCCAGTCGCGCTTGCTCGTCGATTACTCGGAAGCCGACCGCGACGCCGCCAGCGCCGAGTTCGAGAAGCAGCGCACGGCGCTCGAAGCCGAGCGTTCCCTCACCGGCTCGCTGGAGATTGACGGCACGAAAGCCGTTCATCTGTGGCGCAATGTCGAGGTGGCGTGGGACGAGCAATCCCCGTACAATCCGGCGCTGGTGTTTGTGTGCCTGGGGCCGGGACCCGCCGCGATCTACTACCTCCCCGACCGGCAAGAATATGCGGTGCTTGGGCGGGTGCGCGTCGAGCCGTATTTGGAAGAAGTGAACAATGCCATCCTGAACAAATTCGGCCAGGCGGAGCGGCCGCTGCCGATCCCGCCCGTCGCCGAAGACCTGACGAACAAATAACCGAGGCAGAGAGTACGGGCCTCACTGGAGAGAGGGTTCACAATGCGACGCATCATTGCAGTTTTGGGAGTGGCGGCTGTCATGGCGATGGCGGTGCCGGGCCACGCCGCACAGACTTCGCTGGCTGCAAAGCCGAAGCTGGCGGCGCCGTCCGGCGCCAAGATCATGGTGGAAGCCCACCTGTCCGACCAGGACATCCTGCCGATTGTCCGTGAGTTCCTGCACACCGTCTTCACGGTGGCGAGCAAGGCCGTGCCGCCCGAGGCCGCGGCGATGATCGAACTGCCGACCCCGGACGACCTGAAGCGCATCCTGGCGGGTTTGCACCGCGTCGATGTGTTGATGCTGCAGTTGCGCAAGGGCGCGTCCGAGGGCCTCACCAAGTTCTATGTCCCCGACCTCGAAAAGCGCGGCCTCTACACGCTCTTCCGCGCCTCCGACCCGGGCGGCCAGGGCAGCGTTCACATTCTGACCGCGCCGCAGATGACCGAGACTTTCATCCTCGCTACCCACCCCGAGTCGGACGGCGACATGGCCGCGGTCATTTCGATCGACGGCAAGGTCGACTTCTCCGGCATCCTGTCGTGGGTGCGCGATCACGCCAGCCAACTGGCGCAGATCGGCCAGATGGTCGCCTCGAACCACATGGGTAGCATGAACCCCGGCATGATGGGCGGCGGTGCAGAAGCGACGCCCGCGGTCGAAGGGCCGGTCATCGGGTTCACCTACGAAACCAACGACCAGGGGCAGTTGGTCGTGATGGGCGTCACCGACGGCTCCCTGGCGGCGAAGGCCGGCATGCAGTCGGGTGACATCATCGTCGCCGTGGACGGCACGAAGGTGGCGGACATCGAAGAGGCGAGCGAACTGATTGGCGCCGGCAAGAAGGCGGGCAAGGTCGAACTGACCTGCCTGCGCGGCGGCAAGGAAGTCAAGTTCTCCTTCACTTTCGACAAGAACTAGCCCAGAGCGCGTCTCACGCTGACCGGACGGGCTGCGGCGGACTGCCGCGGCCCGTTTCGTTGACAGGGTAGAATCAGGCAGATAGCATCCACAGCGCAGGCGGAGGAAGCAAGCCATGTCACGGCGGGACTGTCATGGCCGGGCGAACCTGACGATGCTCGGCGTCATCACTTTGCTGGCGTTGAGCGGCGTCGGCGGGTTCGCGTTCGGCAAGTTCTTTCTCGGGTCGCGGATGAAGGCGTCCGCGTCGGAAGTGCACGCCCCCGACACGCTGGCGCAACTGCAACCCGAGACGCCGTCGGCGGGCACGACCGACGAGCCGCGCTCCTACATCCGCCCGCTCACCGGCTACTCGCTCACACCCGACGATCCGGCCGTCGCGTTGCAGCCGCCCGTCGACGCGCTCCTCCCGCTCGAAAGCGCGCCGGCGGAAGAGGAACCGCCGCAGACGCCGCCCGCCACCGGCGGCATCCTCGAGACCCCGGTGGCGCCGGGCACGATCTTCATCGTGCTCATCGGCTCGTTCCTCGATCAGAACAACGCGGTCTATTGGCGCGACGACCTCAACAACCGCGGCTACCGCGCCGACATCGAAACGGTGGAGACCGGCGGGCAGACTTTTTTCCGCGTCGTTGTCGGGCGCTTCAAGGACCGCACCGCCGCTGACCGCGTCGCCGACAAACTGAAGAACGAGGGCTACACCGTCGTCGTGGTGACGCAGGCGCCGCCGGCGGCGCCCGCCACGCCCCCCGGCGGGCCGGTCTAGCCGCACCCGCCCCAATGTCCGCGCCGCAGAGCCGCCTCCGGCAGTTGCCGTCCGTGGATGAGTGTTTGTCGCATCCCGCCGTGGCGGCGCTGCTCTCCGAGTACCCGCGCAGCAGCGTAGTGGAGAGCGTCCGCGTCGTGTTGGAGGCGTGTCGGCAGCGTGTGCTTGGCGGGGCTGACGAAGCCCCCGAGTTGGACGCCATCGCTCGCGATGTCGCCGCCGCGGTTGCGGCGCGGGAGCGCCGCACGCTGCGCCGCGCCATCAACGCCACCGGCGTCATCCTGCACACCGGCCTCGGCCGGGCGCCGCTTGGCGAGGCGGCGCGGCAGGCCGTTGCAGACGCCGCCGGCTATTGCGTCCTCGAAACCGAGGCGGACACCGGCCGCCGCGGCGAGCGCGCCGCGCACATCGAACCGCTGCTGCGCGAACTGACCGGCGCCGAGGCCTCCTTCGCCGTCAACAACAACGCCGCCGCGGTGCTGTTGGCGATGAAAGCGCTTGCCGAAGGGCGCGAGGTCATCATCTCGCGCGGGCAGTTGGTCGAAATCGGCGGCGCGTTCCGCATCCCCGAAGTCATCGCGCAGGCGGGCTGTCGCCTCGTCGAAGTCGGCACCACCAACCGCACGCATCTCAAAGATTACGAGCGCGCCATCAGCGAGCGCACCGCGTGCGTCCTCTGGTGTCACCAGAGCAACTTCCGCGTCGTCGGGTTCTCCGCAGAAGTGCCGGTCGCGGACTTGGCGGCACTGGCGCACGGGCGCGGGCTGCCCTGCGTTGCCGACCTCGGCTCCGGCGCGTTCCTCGACCTCGGGCCGTTGGGAATCGGCGACGAGCCGCTGGTGCGCGACATCGTCGCCGCCGGCGCCGACCTGGTGACCGCCTCGGGCGACAAACTCCTCGGCGGGCCGCAAGCCGGCCTGCTCGTTGGGCGCGCCGATTTGGTCCGGCAGTGCCGCCGTCACCCGCTGGCGCGGGCGGTGCGCATCGACAAACTCTGCCTCGCCGCGCTCGAGGCGACGCTGCGCGCCTACCGTGACGATGCCACCGCGCGCCAAGTGCCGGTGATGGCGATGATTTTGCGGCCGGTCGAAGAGATCGAAGAGGCGGCGCGCCGCGCCGCCGAGGCGCTGCGCGCGCCGCTGGCGGCGATCGCCGAAGTGTCGGTTGCGGCCACCACCGCCGAAATCGGCGGCGGCTCGCTGCCCGCGCAGCAACTGCCCTCCTGGGCGGTGGCGCTGACACCGCTGGATGCCGGCCCCGAAGGGGCCGACCCCGAGCGACGAGTCACGAGCGAAGTCGAGGGAAGCCGAGGGGCCGACGCCCTCGCCGCCCGCCTGCGAGCGCTCGACCCGGCCGTTTTCGGCCGCATCGAGGGCGGGCGCGTGCTGCTGGATTTGCGGACAGTGGGCGGAAGCGAGGAAGAACTCACCGCAACAGTCGGCCGATTGCCGCACGCGACTGGCAGCCGGTTTGAGCTCTGACGACGCCTGCGCCCAATGCACACGGCTGATCGACCGGTGAAGCGAAAGTCCAAGGCCTACTGGGCGTCGTTCACACTCACGGCATTCTTGAGTGTCCTGGCGCTGCTTGGTTCGTTTCCGATGGGTAACTATCTCTCATTCCCGCTTCCGATCGTACTTGCACCGCTTCTGTTGTTGGTTCCCTTGCTGGCTAGAACAATGCAGCTTCCTCCGGATGTCGCCAGCGGAATAACGGTCGGAATTGGGGTTGGGTACGGTTTGCTGCTGGGCTCCTTCGTTTGGTTCTTTCTTCAGATGTCACCCGACTAGTCCACCAGAATTGCGGGACTATCGACCGTCATTCGTCGCACCAGTCACGCGCAGCCGCGTCGTCTTGCCGTCGCCCGGTGAATCGAGAAGGGCGGCCCTCATCGTCAGTTCGATGCCGGGGGCGGTGAACTTCAGGTCGGTGACATGGGTGAGCGGCTGTGACGGCTGTGGGCGTTCGATGGTGACACCGCCCATCGTCATCGCGCCCAGTTCCGTGATCGGGATGGTGTAGCGCTGCGCCTTCGTCTCCTCGATGACCGGGACGCCGGTGACGCGCAGCGACCAGCCGTCGCCTTGCAGTTGCAGGAAGCGCTCGTGGATGGTGACGCCGTCGCCGGCCTGCGTGACATTCATCGGGTCGAAGAAGCGCTGCACCGCCTGCCCGCCCAGGTCAAGCACCAGCAGCCGCGGCGCCTCGCGCTTCAGCGCCTCGAGCCGCGCCTGCCGCCGCTTCTTTTCCGCTTCCGCCGCCGCGGTCTCTTCCGCGAGCAGCGTGTCGAAGTGGTAGCGCTTGAGCACTTCCTCCGCCCGCGCCGCCGCGGTCGCCGGGTCGAATTTCACCGCTTCGGCCAGCAGGTCTTCGAGCGTGCGCCCCTGCATATGGGGAATCTTCCAGTTTGGAGCCTGACCATCGAGCCAGAACGCAATTGCGGCACCGCTCGTGTAGAAGCGAAGTCGGCTCGCGCCACTTCCTCCCTTGCTCAGACTTGCCAGCGCATTTCCGAGACCGAGCCGCCAATCAGGGGGCTGTTCGGTGAGTTGCCGCGCCCGAATCTGCAAGTACTGTGGTACTCCCTCGTGGGCTTCTACTCGTCGTTCGTATTCTTGCAACGCTGGAGACAGCGACGCGCGTCGTGTGACTCGGACTGCGAGGAAGTCCGAAAGCAGTGATCGGACATCGACCCGTTCCATGTCGAGCACCATGTCTGCATCAATCAACCAAAGCAGTCGCCCCTCCACCCGCCCCAGCGCGTTGTTGCGCGGGTCGAGTTCCGGATAGTCGGGCAGCAGCATAATGTTCTCGGCGGCGCCGAAACCGCGGATCGCTTGCAGGGCGTGAAACATCTCGTGCGCCACCAGCCCGACCGCCTCCGCTTCCGTGCGCCCCGCCACCATGTCGAGCGGCACCACCGCCGTCGGCGTGCCGTTCACATCAACGGAGGTCGCCGCCGGCGGCAGCGTGTGCCCCGTCCACTTGAGCGCCCCTGCGGCTTCCGGCGCGGGGGTCAGGCCCGCCGGCGGCTTCGGGTGGCCAATCAGGTAGGCGGTCTGGTCGTCGACTCGCAGCGCGACGGGCACCGGGTATGTGCTCGTCTCCGGCCAGAGCGTGTCCTTTGCCCACAGGTCCTGCGCCGTCGCCACCGCGCGCAGCGCGGTGCCCAGCGTCTCGTTGCTGGTCGGCGCGGCATCAACCGCCAGGAACCAGGGAGGCGGGGAGGCGGGGAGGCGGGAAAGGAAAGAGGCGGAGACCAGGCACAGCAGGCCGAGGGTGCGCAGCGCATTCATCGCGACATCTGACTTCGCCGCGCGCCGACGGGTTACTGCGGCGGCTGCGACTGGCGGGGGGCCATCTGGGCGCCCTTGATGGCGGCCAGGACATAGTCGCGCACCACATGGCTGTGGTCTCGCATCTCGTCGGGGAAGATGCGGTCCTTGCCCGTCATCACGACGACGAGGTCGAAGTCGGGCACGACATAAATCACCTGACCGCCGTAGCCGCCGGCGGCGAAGGTGCGGTGGCCGATACGGTTCGAGACGCCCCAGATGAACCCGAAGCCGTTCTGCATGTCGCCGCGGCCGCTGAACTGCACGGAAGTCGCCGCCTTCACCCACGAGGCCGGAACGACCTGCCGTCCTCGCCACTGCCCGCCTTGCAGGAAGAGTTGGCCGAGTTTCGCCATATCGCGCGGCGTCAGTTGCAGCGAGCCGGTGCCGGCGTGAAAGCCGTCGGGGTCGGTGTTCCATTCGCCCGCCTCGATCCCGAGCGGGCCGAAGAGGTACTTCTCGGCGAAGGCGCGCGTCGACATCTTCGTCGCGCGCGCGATGCAGGCCGAGGCAAGATGGGCCGGCCAGCCGTCCTTGCCGTAATTGAACTCTTTCCCGGGGTCGCTGACCATTTTGCGGTGCAGCATCTGTCCCACCCAGCCGCCCTCGGCGGTCTTCGTCGGGCCGGGGCCGAAGGTGTTGAGGTCGAGCCCGACGCTCATCGTCAGGCAGTGGCGCAGCGTGATGGCGCGTTCCCGCGGGTCGGTCGCGGCTGTGAAGTATTCCGGGAAGAAGTCGGAAACTTTCTGGTCGACGCTGCGGATGTCGCCGCGGCCGATGGCGATGCCGGCGAGCGTGCTGATGACCATCTTCGTGATCGAGCGGATGTCCTGCTTGAAGTCGGGGGTGGCGCGGTGGTAGTAGCCCTCGAACACCAGATAGCCGTGGCGCACGACCAGCAGACTGCGGCAGCCAGGCAGGTCTTTGCGGATGTGGTTGTCCGCGGCGGTGAACTTGGACGAGTCGAACCCCTGGCTTTCCAGCGAGGCCGTGCGCCAGTCCGATGACGGCGCCGCGCCGACGTCGAGCGCGACGGCGAGCAGGGCGGTCACGAGAACGGCGCGGGTGCGCGTGGCGCTCATGCCATGTTGTCTCATTCGACGCCGCCCGCGGAATCTTTGTTCCCGCGGGCGGCGACAGTCAGCGCAATGAACCTTTCAGTCGATCGGCAGGCCCGCTTGGCGGAGCAGGTCAACAATACGCCGGTCGGCGCCGGGGCCCCAACCGACGATGGTGCCGACCAGATTGCCCTGGCGGTCAATCACGGCAAAGGTCGGAATGCCCTGCACGCCGTACTGCTCGGCCACCCCGTGGTCGCGGTCCATCAGCACTCGGAACGAGTACTTGTTCTGCTCTACATACTGCTGCACTTCCGGGTCGGTCTCGGCGACATCCACCGTCAGCACCACCAATTCATTCGGGAACATCTGCGACAACTTCTGCGTGTGCGGCAGCGACTCGCGGCACGGCGGACACCAGGTCGCCCAGAAGTCGAGGAAGATGACTTTGCCTTGCAGACTGGAGAGTTTCACCGGCCCGCCGCCCAGTTCGCCGAGGGTGAAGTCCGGCGCACCGCCCCAGGGACCGGCGGAGACCAGCGCCGAGCCGCCCGCCAGCGTGCCCGCGCTCCACGGGTCGAAGTTCAGCCCGGGCGGCAGCGTCAAACTGGCGACGCGCTTGGCGCCCTCGGGGGCGTCGAGGACGAAGTTCTGCATGGACTCGCCCTCCGGCGCGCCGAGGCGCTCGGTTTTGTAGACCGCCGACCACGCCACTCCGAAACGCTCCTGCAGTTCCTGCGGCGCGGTCTCGGGCAGCGTGCGCGACATCTCTTCCTTCAGCAGCCGGCCGCCATCCGCGGCGATGGTGAGCGTGACGGTTTCCTTGGCGCGGAATTCGTCGGCCTGGCGGACGGTCGCGGCGCGCAGCCCGCGCGTCGAGGCGTACATCGTGCGCGTGCCGGTGACGGTGTACGCGGAGACGCCATTGACATCGGCGGGTCCGGTGACGGTCAGCGTCTCGAGCGGCAGCAGCGACAGCATGGCCTCGCCGTGCAGCAGTGCGGCGGTGGCGAACAGCGAATCCTTGGCGATGACCGAGACCGCTTCCTGGCGCTGGTCGTTGTACGACACGCCGCCCGCGTCGCGCACCCACTTCGTGATGCGCTGGCCCTCGATGGCGGCCTGCACTTCACCGGCCGCTTGCGTCAGCGCCGTGCGCCCGTGCGTGGCGTCGGCGAGGTCAATTTGCAAAGTGCCGGAGGCAGTAGCGCTGCCGTGCGTGAACTGGAAGTCAGCGGTAACGGCGACGCGCCCGGCCTTCGCGTAGCGCGCCACGGTCTGCTTGACCAAATCGGTTGCGCTCGGCGCGTCGGCGCGGGCCGGCAGCGACACGACGATGGCGAGCGTGAACAGTGCCAGAACTCTCATGAAGGCCTCCCCCTTAGAACAGTAGCGGGCAAAGCGTAGCCCCACCGGGCGGCGCCCGCAAGGGGGCTAGAGCGGCGTGCGGCCGGAGAGCGCCCGGGCGATGGTGACGGTGTCGGCGTAGTCGAGGTCGCCGCCGGAGGGCAGGCCCATCGCAATCCGGGTGACTTTGGCGCCGAGCGGCTTGAGCACTTTGGCGAGGTAAAGGGCGGTGGCGTCGCCTTCGACGACCGGGTTGGTGGCGATGATGATTTCCTTCACTTCGCCGTTCTGCGCGCGCTGGAGCAACTCGCGGATGTGCAGTTCGTCGGGGCCGATGTCGTCGAGCGGCGAGATGACGCCGCCGAGGACATGGTAGACGCCGCGGAACTCGCCGCTGTTCTCCATCGCAATCAGGTCGCGCGGCTCGGCGACGACGCAGATGGTGCTGTGGTCGCGCGCCGGGTCGCTGCACACGGGACACTTCTCGTCTTCGGCGAGATTGAAACAGAGGGTGCAGCGTTTCAGGTCTTCCTTGGCGCGCAGGATGGCGTCGGTGAGCGAGGCGACTTCATCGTGCGGCGTCTCGATCAAGTGATAGGCAAGCCTTTGCGCCGACTTCGGCCCGATGCCGGGCAGGCGTTCGAGTTCTTCGATGAGGCGGGCGAGCGGCCGGGCGTAGGGGCGCGACATTAGAGGCTGCCGAGCAGGTCCTCACCGAGGAATCCCATCATCCCGCCCGCCAGGCCGCCGAGTTTCTCCTGTCGCAGTTTGCGCGCCTGGGTCAGCGCGTCATTGATCGCCTGCGCCACCGCGCGCTGCACCGACTCGCGCCGCTCGGGGCGCAGCCCTTCGGGATTGATCTTCACTTCGACCAGGTCCCCCGTGCCGAGCACGATGACGGTCGCCAGGCCGTCGCCTGATTTGCCCTCGAGGCGCTCTTTAGCCAGTTCGGCGAGCGCGGTCTTGACCTGTTCCTTGATGGCGGAGACCTGCTGTTCGATGATCTTCTCGAGCCCGCCGCGGAAGATGTTCATTTCGGGGTCACCACCTCGCTCCCGGGGAATGCCTGCAACACCGCGGCAATCGCGTCGCTTGCCTGGGCGTCGGGTGCGCGCACGATGCCGCGCAGCGTCACCGGCGCGCCGACCAGGTCCGTCAGCGTCGCCTCGATGCGGCTGCGGCGGTCGCTTTTGTCGGTGGCGTCGCGGTTGAACTGCTTGGTGAAGGCGAGCGTCAATTCCTGGCCGCGCCAGGCGATCGGCTCGGCATCGCGCAGGAAGGCGATCGCAGTGGCGCCGAGGCGCTCCTTGATGTCGCCGAGGAGCGCGGGCCAGTTCTCCTGAAAGTAGGCGAGCGTCGGGCCGTCGCTCGGCGCCGGCGCACGCGGGGCCGCGGGGAGCGTCGGCGCGGGCGCGTCTTCGTGCACCGCCGGGGCCGCGGCGCGGCGCGGCGGCGCGTAGTCCGCCGCCGGCGCCGCCGCTTCCGTGGGCGCCTGGCAGACCTCGAGCAGCGTCAGTTCGAACGCCAAGCGCGGGTTGCCCCAGGTGGTGAACGACTTCTCCGCCTCGGCCAGCGTCTTCAGGATGCGGCGCAGCGCGCCCTGGTCGGCGCGCTCGGCGTGCCGGCGCAGCGCGGCGAGGTAATCAGGGCTGTGCGGCAGTTCGCCCGCGACGGCGGGCGCGAACTTGATGAGCAGCGCGGCGCGGAAGTGCTCGGTCAGTTGTTCGAGCAGGTAGCGCACATCGCGGCCGGCGATGACGAGCGCGTCGAGTTGCTGCATCGCCGCTGCCCAGTCGCCGGCCAGCACGGTCTCGGCGAATTGCGCGACGGTCACTTCCTCGGTGAGGCCGAGCAAGTCCACGACCCGCGCCAGCGTGATCGGCGCCTCGTCCACCGCCAGTTGGTCGAGCAGCCCGATGGCGTCGCGCAGCGACCCCTCGCCGAGGCGCGCGATCAGCAGCAGCGCGTCGCGCTCGGCGCGGATGCTTTCCTTCTCCGCGATCTGCGCCAGCAGGTCGGCGACCTCGTCGGCGCGCACGCGCCGGAAGCCGTAATGCTGACAGCGCGAGCGGATGGTGGCGAGGAGTTTGTGCGGCTCGGTGGTGCACAGGATGAACATCGTGCGCTCGGGCGGCTCTTCGAGCGTCTTGAGCAGCGCGTTGGCGGCGTCCTTCGTCAGTTCGTGCGCTTCGTCGAGGATGTAGACCTTGTGCTTGAGCGAGGTCGGCGTGTAGCGAGTCTGTTCGCGCAGACTGCGCACCTCGTCGATGCCGCGGTTGCTGGCGGCGTCGAGTTCCAGGACATCGAGCGCCGTGCCTTCGGTGATGGACTTGCAGGCGTCGCAGACGCCGCACGGCTCCGGCGTCGGACCCTTTTCACAATTGAGCGCCTTGGCCAGAATGCGGGCGGTGGTGGTCTTGCCGGTGCCGCGCGGGCCGGTGAAGAGGTAGGCGTGCACGGTCTTGCCCAGGCGCACGGCGGTGGCGAGCGCCGTGGCAATCGGCGCCTGGCCGGCCAGTTCGGCGAACTTCTGCGGGCGATACTTCCGATAGAGGGAGAGGTAGGCCATTTGATATTCCATTCGGTGCGTGTGTGTAACCGCCCTACTGAACTACACTTGGAAAGATTTCCGCCCCACCCCGGATCCCTCGCTGCACGCAGGGAGGCCCGTTGCGAGCGCGGTTTTCAGCGCACCGCTTTCTTCACGAGCGCGCCAATCCTGGCCTCATCGGCGGCAGTCAGCTCCTTCAGCGCGAAGCTGACCGGCCACATGGCGCCTTCGTCGAGGTGCGCCACATCGAGGAAGCCGAACGTCGCGTACCGCGTTTTGAACTTCGACGCGGCTTGGAAGAAGCAGACGACCTTGCCGTTCTTGTCGGCATACGCGGGCATCCCGTACCAGGTCTTCGGCGAAAGGGCCGGCGCGTTGGCCTTGATGATCGCATGCAGCTGCTTACCCATCGTGCGATCCGGTCCCGGCAGCGCGGCGATCTTCGTGAGCACAGCGCTCTCACCGTCCGCCGTCTTCGCTCGCGGGCCGCGGCGCGCGGCGGCCTTCAACTCTTGGGCGCGCTCCTTCATCGCGGCTCGTTCCTCGTCGGTGAATCCCTTGAACTGCTTGACGGCGCCCGCTCCGTCCGCCGTGTGTCCGCGCCGGCCGCGCATTCGTTGATTGGCAATTGTTTCTTGCTTAGTCATTGTCATGAGTTGCCCCGTTCCTCCCTGGCGGAGGGGGAGGGATTCGAACCCTCGAGTCCGCGTTTGTGCGCTGACTACGCGATTTCCAGTCGCGCCCGTTCGACCACTCCGGCACCCCTCCGGCCCCAGCATAGGGCGTCGGCCCAGAAACGCAAAGCACCGCTGGGGCCGCCCTCCGAAGCCTTGGCGAAAGAGGGCCGGAAGCGCGGCAGAGGTGCAGCCGATTCCTAATGCACGCGCTTGATGGCCAGGATGACTTTGCCGAGGACGGTGGCGTCCTTCGTCCGGATCGGGTCGTACTTGTCGTTTTCCGGCTGCAAGCGGATGCTGCCGCGGTCGCGGTAGAAGCGCTTGATGGTCGCCTCGTCGTCGAGCAGCGCGCAGACGATGTCGCCGTTGTTCGCGGTCTTCTGCGGGCGGATGACGGCCAGGTCGCCGTCGTCAATGCCCGCGTTCACCATACTGTCGCCGCGGACGCGCAGCATAAAGCAGCCCTCGGGGACGAGGTCCTCGGGCAGCGAGTAGACCTCTTCCACATGCTCCACCGCGGTGATGGGCACGCCGGCGGTGACCGTCCCGATCAGCGGCACCGGCACCGAGCGGCTGGGCGGCAGCATCGAGGCCTCGGGCGCATTGATGATTTCCAGACTGCGCGCCGAGCCCTGGCCGCGCTTGATGTAGCCCTTGCGTTCCAACTGCTCCAAATAACGGTAGACGGTGCAGGTGGACGACAGGCCGAGGCGCTGGCCGATTTCCCGGACGGTGGGGGGCAGGTTGCGCTTGCGGGACAGGTCGTAAATGCCCTTCAGCACCCGCTCTTGCTTCTTGGTTAATGCATCCATAAAGGGTCCTCCGGCCCGCCCACCGTAGCAGCCAGGTAGAATCTTGTCAAACGGGGGTTTGACTCTCCCGGAACCCCTGGTATAATGCAAACGGAGATTTGCTCACATGACGAAAGCACGACGCATTCGCTGGGTGAGGATCGCTCTGGCGCTGGAGGCGGCGGCCGCCTGCGGCGCCGGGCTGCCCGGACTGATGGGTTCCGCCCGACACTCGGCGGAGGACGGGCCCAGGGTTCGGTCGGTGGTGGTGGGCCAGGGAGAGACCTTGTGGGACCTGGCGCGGCGCTGCGGGCCGCGCCAGGGCGACCCACGGGCGACCGTGTTCGCCATCAAACGGCTCAACGGACTGTCCGACGGACGGGTGGTCGCCGGCATGGCCCTCCGCGTCCCGGATATGACAACGGCCCGGGTGGCTGCAACGCCCTCCGGGCCGTCGGTCGTCCGGTTCGTGTCGAATCAGTAGCCGGTCTTACCGCCCGCGGCGCCCTTCTCGGCGGCGTCCTTCTGCTCCGGCGTCGGCGAAATGCCCGCGCCCATCGGCTCGGCTGGCGTGACGACATAGGCCTTGCCGCCGTGCTTGAGCGCCTCGAGCGCGGCCTGGACATCGGCCTTGGCCGTGGCGTCGGGGACATCGACGGTGATCGTGCCGGTCGCGATGTCCTCATTCGTAATCTTGCAGCCGCTGACGCCCGTCACGGCGCCGCGCACCGCCGGCATATCGGCCGCGGCCAGGCCATCGATGTGATAGCCGGCCAGCATCGGCGACATCATCGCCGGCTCGCCCGGCGTCGTCACCGCGCCGGTCTCCGGCGGCGTGACCACGCCCGTCGTCTTCTTGGCACAGCCGAAGGCGAAGAGGAGGCCGGCCAAGCCGCACACCCACCACACTTTCTGAATTCGCATCTGACCCTCCCTTTACTTGGCGGTCGGCGGCGTCGCTGATCCGCCCCGCTCCGCCTCAATGATAGCGTGCAATTCGGCAGGCGAGTGTTCACAAGTCGGGTCATCCCGGTTGCAGACCCACACCGTCATCCCGCAATCGCACGAGCAGGGCTGCTTTTCGGCGATGCCCTTGACCTTCGCCTGCACCTCCGGCGCCAGCCCGGCGAGCAGGTCCGGGCGGGCGGCAGCCCCTCCGCTGCGGTCGGGGTCACCTGCGGTGGCCGGCTGCTCGGTCGAGGGAACGCCGGTCGCCTCCGGCGGCCGGACGGACAGCGCCGACTCCGCCGCCGGCTCCGGGCGCACCGGGTCGACGCGCGACGAATACATGTAGGTCGCCGCCAGAATGACAAAGACGATGAGCGCCAGCGCCATCCACAACTGCTTGGCGCCGCTGCGTTTCTTGCGGCGCGTCGCCGGGCGGGGGACAGCGGTTGCTTCGGGGGTTACGGGCGTCTCGGGCATGGGAGGGGATTGTACCTGTTGCGCGCCCCTCCCCGCCTGCGGGGAGGGGCAGCAACAACATCTGGCGGAGGGGGTGGGATTCGAACCCACGATCCCGCAAGCGGGATAGCGGTTTT
>CAYNSX010000047.1:0-15435 GCA_964400165.1 uncultured bacterium | reverse complement strand
CCATACATGGAGAGGGGAGAGTGAGACACTATTCTTCGGCAATCACAGCCTCGCTTTCGATTTCGACGGCTTGCGGCGCAACGGGGACGGCCGCCTGCCCCCCTCCTTCACATACCGCGTCGCCACGCTGCCCACCAGCGGCGCCAGGCCGACGACGACGAACAGCACCGTGTAGTTCGTGTTCGTGGCGTCGAGCAGCAGGCCCGACCCGCTGGCGCCGAGGGCCAGGCCCAATTCGAGCGACGACAGAAAGGTCGCGGCGCCCAAGCCGCGCCCGTGCGGCCCGACGCGGTCCATCGTCAGCGCGATGACGGTGGACTGCGCGGCGCCGACACCCAACCCGTACACGGCTGCCGCCATCAGCAGCGCGGGCACCGTGTGCGCGAAGCCGATGGCGCACACCGCCAATCCCGCGCACGCCAGGCCGGGCGCCAGCACCGCGCGCCGTCCGCGCCGGTCGGAGAGCGCGCCGGCAAACGGGCGCAGCGCGAGGATCGCCACCGAATAAACCGCGAAGAACCACCCGGCATTGCCGAGATGGCGGTCGCGGACGAACAGCGAGATGAACGCGGTCGAGCAGCCGTAAGTGAGCGCCAGCGAGAAGATGAGCAGCGCCGGCGCGATGGCGGCGGGATGCACGAGGCGCAGCCGGCGCGGGCCGTCATCCGCAGGCGCCTGATGCGGAGGCACCGTGACGCTGATCGCCATCGTCAGCGCCAGCGCCGACAGCGCCGCGGCGGCGCCGAAGGACGCCCACGCGCCGCCGGCGCTCCACAAGAAGACGCCGAGCGCCGGCCCGACGCCGATGGCCAGCGAGTTGGCCATCGCAAACCAGGCCAGCGCCTGGCCGCGGCGGTGCGGCGGCGCCAGGTCCGTGGCCACGGTCAGTGAGGCGGTGGTGTAGAGCGCCATGCCCGTCCCGTGAATGATGCGCACCAGGATGACCGCGAGGACGCTGTGTGCCAGTCCGTACAGCGGCGACATCAGCACGAAGACCACCGTGCCCGCAATCAGGAAGCGCCGCCGCCCGGTGCGGTCCACCAACTTGCCGATGAACGGCCGCAGCGAGAGTGAGGAGAGCGTGAACGCCGCGACCGCGATGCCCACCTCGGCGGCGCTGGCGCGCATGCCCTGCACATACAGAGGAATGACGGGCATGAGCAGGAAGAAACTGGCGAAGTGGAAAAAGGTCGCCAGCCAGAGGAAGACGAAGGGGCGCGTCAGGACGCGGTCGGAACGCCCGGGCATACGCCGGGCATTATACTGATGCAGGAGGAGCGACCGATGAACACGCGCGCTGTGCCCCGCCCGTTCGCCTGCCCGTCACCCCGCGGGCGCACGCGCGTCGCGCTGCTGGCGCTGGTTGCGTTTCTCCTCGTGCTCGGCGGCGGCGTCTACTGGATGTCGCAATCACGCCCAAAGCCGCCGGCCACGGCACTGCCGCCGCTGGAGCAGTTCTCGTTCCGCATAATGTGGCCCGACGAGCGGGACTTCGATGAGTCGGTTTCCGCCGCGGCACGCGAGACGCTGGTGCGGGCATGTATTGCGGCGCTGGAGCGAACACCGCTGGAGAGCGTCCCCATCGGGCTGGCCAACACACCGCCGCCGCCGGGAACGGTGGGCGTGCGCATCCGATTCCTCCGCGGCTTCGATGTCGTGCGCGCGCCGGAAGCGGTACATACCTTTATTGTGAACAAGCCGCTGCGGGTGACGGAGATGTTTCTGGCGCGCGTGCCGGATACGGGGATCCCCGGCGGGCGTGGAGTGGTCTGGGCGCAGACGGATCTCGGCCGCGTGCTGACGACGGCGCCGGTTGCGCTCGATGCGCTGATCGCGGACGCGCTGACGCAACCGGCGGGCGGGCGTGAACTCCATCCCATTCCGGTGCGCATCACGGTGTGGAAGCCCGATGGCCGTCCCCTCGCGGTGCCCGCCGAGAGCGGCGCGTTCCGCAGCATTGCGGACGCTGCCGCATCGTTGGTCCCGCTGACCCCGCGCACGCTCGACACGGCGACGGCGAGTCCGTTTTCGGGGAGCGGGCTGCCGCCGGCGTGGATGGTGAATCCGGCCGCGGTGACGGTCGCCGTCACTTACGATCAGGCGTTGGATGATCCCCGTGCTGAAGGCGCCGCGGACACCATCTTGCTGGCCGACATGAAGTCGGCACTGCCCGAGGGGAACCTGGTGGCGGCGATCGGCCCGTGGACGGGCGATGTCTGGCGGGCGGTGCCCGTCGACGCTACGGCGGTCGCGCAACACAGCCCGGGGCTGCACAACGCGGTCGTGGCGGCGCTCAATGCCAAGTCGGATGATACGCCGCCGCAGCTCTTCGCCCCCGCCAACGCGCAACTGATCCGCTCGGCAATGTCCCGATTGCGACCCGGGGTCCCTGCCGACTCGGCGGCGCTCGCCGTGGTGATCGAGGCCCTCTGGTACGCAGTGCGCTGGATGCCGGTGGAGCCGCGCATCATGCAGATGGAACCGACGGGCATTCAGATTCTCTGGAATGCTCCGGTCACGCTCTCCCGCCCCGCCTGGCCGAAGGCGCCGATCCCGTTCACGGTGTTCCGATGCGCTCTCTGGTTTCCTGACAATGATGCGACGCGCGTGGTGCTGCGCTTCGAATCGTCGAACGGAGAGTTGACGCTTAGCACGACCTTCGGGTCAAGCGCCGGCGGCGCCGGGGTGCGCCCGGAAGTCGCCGATGCCATCAAAAAGCTGAACGGGGATTAGGGAGGCGGTCCGTTTCCCGTTTCACCTGGCCCGTCACACGGACTTAGCGCGGCGGCTGCGGACCCGGGTGCAGTTCGAGCGGCGGCGCCAGCGCCGGGCGGTGCCTGAAGTAATTGGTCAAGTCGTTGGCCAGCGTCTTGGCGCCGTCGAAGATGGCGGCGCCCACCGGATTCATCTCACTCACGACGGCGCCCGGTGCGGACTCTCCTTCGAACAGCCCCAGCGTCATCACCGACACCACTTGATCTGGCGGCGTCCACAGTACGGAGCCGTCGGCGGTCTTCGACACCTCGCTGCGCAGGACCACCCGCCGCCCGCTCCCTCCGCCGGGCACCGCGTCGCGCACGGACACCCGGACGCGCAGGCGAAGCGTCGCCGCTTCACCGGCATTGATGATGCGAAAGGCGCGCGCCTCTTGCAGTCCGGCGCGGACCGCCTGGTCCGGCGCCGGGTTGCTGACCAGCGCGCCGTCCACGGTGAGCGCCAGGTCGGAGACGCCGACTTCCGGCAGGAAGGCGCGGCCCCAGTACGCGGCCGGCGACATCACCGCGCCCGGCGGCCGGTCGAAGGGCATGCGCGTCGGGCCGCGCTCGGCGGGCTGCTGCGCTTCGAGCGCGGCGATGCGGGACTTGAGTTTCGGATGGGTGGCAAACATCCGCCCCAGCCAGTCGCCCTTCGAGGCCGCCTGCAGGCTGGCTAGCGCCCGGATGCCGCCCGCCGCGTCATAGCGCGCCGCGACGGCGCGCTCGAAGCCGAGTTGGTCGGCTTCGGTCTCCAGGTCACGGCTGAAGCCGCTGTTGATCGAGGCCTGGGCGACATCGAGGACCAGCATTTCCGGCGTGCCCATTTTCAGGAAGACGCCGAGCAGGACGCGCGCCAGGGTTTGGTTCTGCTGGCGGCGCGCCATCCGGGCGTGGTGGCGCTGGTCGACATGCGTGATTTCGTGACCGAGGACAAAGGCGAGTTCGTCGTCGCCGAGCAGGTTGAGATACAACTCGGTGATGACCACCTTGCCGCCGGGGAGCGCAAAGGCGTTCAGGTCGTCCGTCCCCTTGAGGACGAAGAATTCCCAGTTGAGCGTGGTGCGCTTGACATGGGGGAGCAGAAAGGCGGCGACATGGTCGACGCGCGCATCGGGCCGCAGTTGCTTCTCGAACTGCGTGAGAATCTGCTGCCCGAGCTCCTCCTCGCGCTGGTCCGCGGGCGAGAGTTGGGCGCCCGCCGGCGCGGCGAGCAGCGCCAGGAACAGTAGTGCGAGTATGTGTGCAGATCGACGCATGGTCATGGTCTGTTGGATTGATGGTAGCACTGCGCCATTAGTTTCACCGCATCGCGCGATCGCAGGACTATGCACCTAGCCGCGTTGCTGCAGGCGTCGCACGGCAAACCAGAAAGAAATGGCTGCCACGAGGAACATGAGGAGCGTCCACCCGAGCGCAATGATCAACTTGTACTCGACCACACTATTGGGATCCGCCCACATGTTGAACGAAAGTGGCGCGAACGCAGTTTGCTGGACAAAGGACATTGCGGTCGCGAGGGGATCCGCCAATTCGGTAACAATCACCATCGCTGTGCTAAAGAGAGCACGCAAGAGAATTATGCTGATCAGCGTCACGGGCACAGCAACTCGCGCCGAACGCGCGGTCGCCGAGCAGGCTAGTCCGAATGACGCCCAGCCGATTAGTGTTGCAATGATCGGAAGCGCGCCGTACGGCTCCAAGAGATACGGGGATTCGGCTCCGACCCACCCGCTTTGGATTGGAAGGTTGCGATTCACGATATAGAAAATTCCCGAGAGACAAAGCACGGCTGCTGGGGCGATAAGGATTGCAGTCAGTTTCCCCCCGACAATCCACTGAGGTGGCAGACCGATGACGCGCAGTTCGTCAAGCGTCCCGAGATTCCGTTCGCCGGACAGCGATAACGCGGCCAGAGTCGCAGCCATCGCCTGTCCGGCAAACAAGGTGATGTGCAGTCCCATCATTGCAGCAGCCCACGCCACTGTGGGGTTGTGCGCCATGCCCCATAGCACGACTGCCCAGGCCAGCAACAGCGCGACCGCGGGAATCCCGACGAGCAGGAAGAACCGCTTCCCGCGCAGCCGCCGCACTTCTCTGGCCGCGACCGGGTTGAAGAACCAGTTCCAAGATGGCGCCCATTCTCGCCATCGAAAGGTTGGTCGCACACCGAGTCGCTCCAGGACGGCCCGTGCAAAGACAATGACGACGAACCCGGACCCGACAGTCACCAGCACAATCATCCCGTAACGGCGCATCGGCAGCCCCTAACACACTGATACTAGCATTGCCTCCTCGTTGCCCCTGAACCCAACGGTTCAGCCCCGATTGGCACTTTTTCGCACAGGGACGGGGCCGTTTCCGTACATGGTGACGGGCGCCCCGGGTGTGGAATAGACGGGTAGCGGGCGCGGTGGGCGGCCGCAGCGGAATCCTGCACCGAAGCGGTGAGTGCGCGATGGATGACATGGTCTTGTCGCAGCAAGAGGGGCTGCGGTTGCGCAGCATCCTCGAAATGATGGTGGAGACCACCAGCGTCGAATGCGCGGTGCTCTTGTCGCGCGGCGGCACGGTGCTCTGCTCGGCGGGCCAGACCAACGGCCGGGTCATCGAACTGGCCGCGCTGGCGGCGGGGACCTACGCCTCGGCGGAGGAACTCCTGCGCCAAGTCGGCGAGGTGGACTTTTCCGCGGTCTCGCACGACGGCGTGCGGACGCATGTCTATGTCGGCCGGGTGGGGACGGAATGTCTTCTGCTCTCCCTCTATGACTACGAGGCGAGCGCCCAGATGGTGAAACTGCAGTCCCGCGTCGCGGCCGAGGCCTGCCAGTTGGTGCTGGAGCAGTCGGCGGCCCGCTCTCGCAACGCCCACGCCGCCGCCGCGCAGCCGTCGCCCGCCTTCTCGAACTAGTCCGCCGCCCCGTTTGACCGGCCGCGGGCGCCTTGTTATACTGCGCCCCGCAGTGGGAACTCTCGGTCGCACACACCACTCGTGAAACTCGACTATCAACGGCTGCGGACTGCCTCCGACTTCGAGAAGTTCCAGCAATTCGAAGTCGAAGTGCTCGGCGCCATTGACCAGGAAGTGCGCGATCGCAAGCGCCGCATCCTCGAAGCGCGGCGCACCCGCGAACGCAAAGCCCGCAAGAAGCGCCTCAAGATGCTCTCGCGGCAGCGGCAAAACTGATCCATGCTCGATGTGACGCTGGAGACCGCCATTGCCGCCCCGCCGGAACTGGCCTACAGCGTCGCCAAAGAAGTTGAGAAGTATCCCTCCTTTCTCCCCGATGTGAAAGAAGTCACCGTGCTCGAGCGCGACGGCGCCCGCACCGTGACCCGCTGGCTCGGTCGCGTCCCCGAACTGGGCATGACCGTGCAATGGGAGCAGGAGGAAATCTGGGACGACGCCCGGCGGCGGTCCGAGTTTCATGTCACCAAGGGTGATTGGGACACCTATCAGGGGTGGTGGCAATTCGACGCGCAGAACGGCCACACCCGCCTCACGCTCCACCTAAATGCCGAAGTCCGCATCCCCCTCGTCGGCCCGATGGTGCACGGCATCGTCGAACGGCTGGCGCGCGCCAACGCCCAGCGCATGCTCGAGGGGCTGCGCGTGCATGTCGAGTCGCTGGCCGCGGGAGCGGTGGCGTGAGCGGTCGCAGCACTCGCACTCATCTCATCCATCCTCGGGAGGGACTGACTCGTGTATCGGCAGGCGATTGACACGGCTGGCATCTCACTCGAACAAGGCACGGGCAATGTGCCCGACGACAAGAAGTACTATGTGGTCTGCGATGGACAGGTGGCGAAGGGCTACCGCTCCCTGAAACAGGCGCAGCATCACTATTCGGAGTTGGTCCGTGAGCGCGCCCCGGCCAAGACCGGCCCCGCCGGCCCCACCCCCGCCGAGCGCCTCCAGGCCGAATTGGCCTCCGCCCCCCTTGAGGGCTACTGGGGCGACGACCGCTACCGCCGCATCGCCCGGGCGCGCAACAACCGGACGAGAACCTACCGCTAACGCTGTTCACCCAGGGTAGATGCGCAGTCCCTCTCCATTTCATGGAGAGGGTGCCCGCAGCGCAGCGGAGGGCGGGTGAGGGGTTTTCATCGCCCGGGCGCGCAACAACCGGACGAGAACCTACCGCTAACGCTGTTCACCCAGGGTAGATGCGCAGTCCCTCTCCATTTCATGGAGAGGGTGCCCGCAGCGCAGCGGAGGGCGGGTGAGGGGTTTTCATCGCCCGGGCCCGCAATAACCGCACCCGCACCTACCGGTAGGAGAAGCAACAGCGATGCCTCCTTTCCCTCTCCCTGTTCGGGAGAGGGGGGACCCCGGCGTTGTTGGCCGGGGTGGGTGAGGACGACCGCGCCCCGCAAGCGGGGAGCGCTCGGTTCGTGGTCGAATCAAGGTGAAGATGCCCCCGCCCCCTGCCAACCAATTCCTCCGCGCCGACAGCCGGCGCCTCGAGATGATTCCCGACGGCGCCGTGACGCTCGTCGTCACCTCACCGCCCTACAATGTCCGCAAGCCCTACACCGAGCACAGCGACGACCTGCCGCTCCCCGAATACCTCGATTACCTGCGCGCGGTGTGGACGGAGTGCGTGCGCATGCTGCGGCCGGGCGGGCGCATCTGTGTGAATGTTGCCGGCTGCTGGCGGCAGCCCTATCTCCCGCTGCACGCCTACATCGCCCGGCAACTCGAAGACCTCGGCCTGCTGATGCGCGGCGAGATCATCTGGGACAAGGGCGCCTCGGTTGGCGTCTCGACCGCCTGGGGGTCGTTCGCCAGCCCGAGTAATCCGGTGCTGCGCGATGTGCACGAATACATCCTCATCTTCTCGAAGCCGCCGCTGAAACTGGAGAACGAGACCGAGCAGAAGCCCGACATTGCCAACGAGGATTTTGTGACCTGGACGCGTAGCATCTGGCAGTTCCCCACCGAGTCCGCGGACCGCGTCGGGCACCCGGCCCCGTTCCCCAAAGAACTGCCTCGCCGCCTCATCCTCCTCTACACCTTTCCCGGCGACCTGGTGCTCGACCCGTTCTGCGGCGTCGGGACCACCTGCCTCGCCGCCGCGCAGGCCGGCCGCCGCTGGCTCGGCGTCGACATTGACGCGGGCTACCTGAAGACTGCTGAAGAACGGATGGCGCTGATGAGTGATGGGGTCGCGCCCACTGGCGCACAGGAAAAGAGGAAGAGAAGAAAAGCGAAGAAGTCAAATTGAATTGGGTACCGCCCCGGTCACGACCGGGGTTCTGTTGACTTGCTCCGCGTAGAAGGGTTGGCTAAACAGCGCTTAAGGTGGCCTTGGCGCGGACGCTAGCGGCGGGGGGGCGGCGGAGGGACTGGCGGAGGCGGAGGGAGTGCTTGCTGGTGTGACGGGCGAGAAGGAGACGGCGGAAGGTCTGGCGGAAGCGGAGGCAGTGCTTGCCTGCGTGATGTGCGTGAAGGAGACGGCCGAAGGACTGGCGGCGGAGGCACTGCTTGCCGGCGTGATGGGCGAGAAGAAGACGGTGGCGTCACTTCAACAGGCACAACAGGTTCCCAATAAATCTTCTTGTCACTTTCGTCGACCCACAAACCTGCAGGGGATCGGTCCTCGGATGATTCATTCATCACAAGATCCACGGTGGTTCCAATTGGAACCATAGCTCCCGAGTCAGGCTCTGTTCGAAGCGCGCGGCCTTTGTCTGTGTCCCAACTGTCCTCTCTCTTTACTTGACCGATGCGAAGTCCAGCCTCGGTCAAAACGCGCTTTGCTTGCTCATATTTCAGCCAAGCCACTCGAGGCACCATGACTGTAGGTTGCCGTTTAACTTCGTCTCCCCTGTTGAACGGAGCAATGGCATGAACTGGGCGCCTTGGAACATCGGCAGCGTGCGCAAGTCCTATGGCCTTGCTCTGGTTCGACATCCCCATTTGTGGCGGCTGAACATACTTGGACGCAGTATTCAGGTTCCTCAGATACCACGGCGTAAGTCCGTTGGGGAAGGCGAGCATGGTTGCCCACAAGACTGCGTACACTGATCCAATCTTGAGGACGAAGCCAGTGAGTGTCGGCAATTCGGCATGCCGAGAGAATTTACCTACTAGCTGCCAGACTGCCACGATTACCGCACCTAAAACTAGGAATGGCCACCCCGCCAAAAGCGCAAGAACAAGTCCGGCGAGCAGCGCCAACGACAGAACCCCCCCGAAACCCGAGTCCGAGCCACAGACATCTGCACATTCCAGACAACGCTCCCAGTCGCTCATCGCCTTCTCCCTGAAAACGACAGTTGTTGGCTAACATTCTACCAAAGCTAGGTCGCCCTCGTTTCCTCGTTTCCTTGTTTCCTCGCCAGTTCGTAGTCTGCCACCTTATCCACATCAAACCCGATCTCGGCGTGCGGGGTGATGACGGCACGGGCGGGGGCGCCGAGCAGTTGCGAGAACTTCCATTCCAATTGAGGCAGCGTCGCGGTCTTGGTGAGGAATGCCCACAAGAGCGGCAGGCCGAGCAGTCCGGCCAGGCGCAGCGGCGACTTGCGCGCCGCGTACAACGCCCGGATGCGCGCCGCCTGCCCGGCGAGCACGGCGGGATCGACCAGCACCAGGTTGCCGCCAGTGAAGGTGCCCTCGCGCAGACGCGCATAGGTGCGGCGGCCGCCGGGGAAGCGCGCCTCGCACGCCGCCTTCGGAATGATGGGATAGACGAACGCGGCACGCGTGGCGCGGGCGCGCCCGACGAAATCAGTCAGGTGCTCGGGCCGTAGGAACGGGATGTCGGCGGTGCAGACCAGGCAGGGGTCGGTCGAGTCGAGCGCCCGCAGCCCGGCGAACAAGTTCTCGACGAGGTCGCCGGCCTCGGCGACATGCCGCGCGTCCGCGCGCACCGACGGCTGCAACTCCGGCGCGCCGACCACGACTACCTGCGCCATTCCGGCGCCGGCGAGCGCGTCGAGTACCGTCCCCAGCAGAGGGCGGCCGCCGACCTCGATCAGCGCCCGGTGGCGGGTGCCGGTGGCGGCGGCCAGGTCGGGCTTGATGCGCCCGCCCGCCAGCACGACCGCGGAGAGCGCGTCAGACATCGGGCGCTCCCATGTGCGTGACGGTGACCCACGGCGCGTCGATGCGCGCGGCTATGGCGCGGGCATCCGCTTCCGACTCGGCAATGCCGAAGACCGCCGCGCCGGCGCCGGTCATCCGCACCAGCGGACAGCCGGCGGTGCGCAACTGCCGAACGAGCACGGCGATATCGGGGCGGTAGTGCGTAACCGGCGCTTCCAAATCATTGATGCAACATTCCGCCGCGCCTTCGAGCGCGCCGGCGCGCAGCAGCCGCAGCAGCTGCCGGGCGCGGAAGTCCTGGAAGGTGCGGAAATGGTCGTGCCCCGCCGCGCCGGGCTGCGTCACGCCTTGCTGCTCGTCCCACCAGGCGAACGCATCGGCAGTGCGCACCGGCTCCTCGGGCATCGCCAACACCACCCAGAGCGGCGGCAGCGGATCGAGCGATTCGATGACATCGCCGCGACCGGTGGCGAGCGCGGTCCCAGCCGACAGAAAGTAGGGGACATCGGCGCCGAGGTCGCCGGCGAGTCGCAGCAGGTCGGTGTCGCCGACGCCCAGCCCCCACCACGCATTGAGCCCCCGCAGCGTCGCGGCGGCGTCGCTCGAACCGCCACCCAGTCCGGCGCCGAGGGGGATGTGCTTTTCGAGGTGCAATTCGACCGCGGGCAAGTCGTCGGGCGCATGGCCCGCGGCGGCAGCGAGTACTTGCGCGGCGCGGGTGCAGAGGTTTTCCGATTCGGGGAGGCGCTCATCGTCGCAGTGGACGACAACGCCCGGCGCCGTGCCCGGCTGAACGGTCAGCAAGTCGGCGAGCGCCAGCGATTGGAAGACGGTCAGCAGTTCGTGAAAGCCGTCGGGCCGCTTGCCGAGCACGGCGAGGTACAGATTGATTTTCGCCGGCGCCGCCACGACCAGCGTCTCGCCGTTAGCGGCCATGGTGCTCGGCAAAATCAGGGAGTGCGTCGGCGAGCCGGGCGAAGTCGGCAAGCGTCAGCGTCTGCGCGCGCCGCGTCGGTTCGATACCCGCGGCCGCCAGGAGCGCGGCAGCGCTGGTCCGGTCGAGGCCGAGCGTGCTGTTGGCGAGCGCGTTCAGCAGGGTCTTGCGCCGCTGCACGAACGCCCCGCGCACGACGCGGAAATAGCGGTCCAGGTCGGCGGTCTCCACCGCCGGCCCTTGGCGCGGCGTCAGCGTCAGCAGCGTCGCGTCCACCGTCGGCGTCGGCACGAACACCGACGCGTGCACGGTGCCGTGGCGCTTGAGCGTGCACCAGAACTGCACGGCGATGGACAGCGACCCATAGGCGGAGTGCCCCGGCGTCGCAGTCAGCCGGTCGGCGACCTCGCGCTGCACGGTCACCGTCGCCGTGCTCCACAGCGCGCGCGCCTCGATCAGAAAGAGCAACGCCGGGCTCGTGATGGAAAAAGGCAAGTTGCTCACCACTTTCCACTTCGGAGACACAAGTAACTCAACTAGGTTCACCCGTAGGATATCGGCTGCGATGACTCGCAAGTTCCCCACGCCCACAAATCGCTCCCGCAGCGCCTCCGCCAGGAAGCGGTCCTTTTCGACCGCCACCACCTGGGCGCAGCGCTCGACCAGGCCCTCGGTCAGGGCCCCGAGGCCCGGGCCGATTTCCAGCACCCGGTCGCTCGGCTCGAGGGCGGCGGCGGCCAGGATGCGCTCACGAGTGCCCCGGTCGGCGAGAAAGGACTGCCCGAGCCGCTTGTTTGGCTGTATTCCAAGCGCTAACAGGGCATGGTGGATGCCGGTCGGGGTCAGGATGTCGGGCGCCGCGGGCGCCGGCGCGCGCGTCACTCCGGCCGGTCCGAGGTCGGGCGAAGGCTCCCCGAAAAAAAAGTTGGCCTGTGGACACGAATCGGGGGAACGGGGTGGTAGAATGTGGAACAAGGTGGTACCAGGTGGAGCGAATTGGCATCCAGCGACCTATACGGTACCCAGGAATCTCGTCTCGACGAGAAGGGGCGGATCGCTGTCCCTTCCCGGTGGCGAGACGCCTTGGGGGGCCGGGTTTTCTGCACGCGGGGTATCAAGCGCCAGCACAAGTCGCTCTGGATTGTACCAAGCGCCACCTGGGCGGAACTGGAAGCGGGTCTGCGGGGAGGGGAGCGAGGGTTTCAGTTCGGCGGGCCGCGGGCGCGGCTCCGCGAATATCTGCTGGGCTACTCGGAGGAAGCGCAAGTGGATCGGCAGGGGCGGGTCTTGCTGCCGGCCGGGTTGCGCGATTGGGCGGGGTGCGAACGGGAGCTGATGTTGCGGGGCGAGGGCACGCATTTGGCGGTGTGGGCGCTCGATGAGTGGCGCCGCTATGAGCAGGCGGAATTGACCTTGGGGCAAGTGTTCGAAGACGCACGGGAATTTGATTGGCGCGAATCGCGCCACGGACCTTGATAGCGTAAGTCACGGGACTCCGGGAGCCGGAGCGATGGGCGACGCCCACACGCCGGTGATGGTGGCCGAGGTGCTCGAGCACCTGGCCCCCCGCCCGGGGCACACGATCGTGGATGGCACCGCCGGAGCAGGGGGACACACCCGCGCGCTGCTGGCGCGGGTGCTGCCCGGGGGCCGCATTGTGGCCCTCGACCGCGATCCCGAACTGATTGCCCGCCTCGAGCCGCAGTTTCGGGGCGAGCCCGTGACGCTGGTCGCGGCCGATTATCGCGACCTGGCGACGATCCTTGAAAATTTGGCGCTGCCCGTTGTGGACGGGATGCTGCTCGACCTCGGACTCTCCAGCCATCATCTCGACACCCCCGAGCGGGGGTTCAGTTTCCAACGCGAGGGACCGCTGGATATGCGGTTCGACCGACGGCAACCGACCACAGCGGCCGACCTGATTCGCACGCTCCCGGAACAAGACCTGGCCCGGCTGTTCTGGGAGTATGGGGAGGAGCGGTGGGCGCGGCGAATCGCCCGCGCCATCGTCCGCAGACGGCAGGCGAACCCGTTTGCAACGACCACCGATCTGGCGGCCGTCATTGCAGCCGCTACGCCGACCCCCGTCCACCGAATGCGTCTGCACCCGGCGACCCGGATATTTCAAGCGCTTCGGATCGCGGTGAATGACGAACTGACGGGGCTCGACGCCGCCATCACAGCCGGCTGCCGCCATCTGTTGTCTGGAGGCCGGATTGTGGTGCTCGCGTATCACAGTCTGGAGGATCGGACGGTGAAGCGGACTTTGCGGGACCTGGCCGGATGTCGTTGCCCGCCGTCCCTCCCCCAGTGTCAGTGCGGCGGCCCGCTCGTCCGGGTGCTCACCCGGCGGGTGGTGCGGCCGAGCGATGCGGAGGTGGCAGCGAACCCCCGCGCGCGCAGCGCCCGCTTGCGGGCGGCAGTCCGTTTGTGAATCGCAGTCAATTGCAGATTGGACACGGCCTGGGATGAGAACCCTTGTGCCTCCCAACAACCAGCCGAGAATCCAGCCTACACCCCACCACTCCCACCACCGACTCGAACACGGGTCCCTGTGGGGTTCGCAGTGGGGTGGGCCGACCCATGCGTGGGGCCTACCCACAACCCAAGGCGCCCGAGTTCGGGCTCTCACTCTCTCCCTGGGGTTGTTCATCTCGGCCGTGTCCGTTTTTGTCTTGATGCTCGGGACGGTGGCGCTTGGCGCCGCCGTCACCGCCACCGGATATGCCCAGCAGGATGTCGCGTTGGTCAACAGACGCCTGACCCAGCAGATTCAAGAACTGCGCGAGCAGTCCGCACGCTTGCAGTCCACCGAACGCCTGACGCCGGAAGCCCGGCGCGCCGGCATGGAACTGGCCGAGCCCGGGCGGGTGCTGGTCGTCCCGATGCCCGCCGGCGTGTTGCCGACGGCGCCGCCGGCGCTGGCGTGGGATGCCCGTCTGCGCCAGGCGACGCGGGGATTCGTCCGCACCGTCGGGAGCGCCGCCGCGCCGATCGGGCGCGCGCAGGCCGCGGAAGCGCACTGACCCGCGGCGATGCGGTATCTGCGCGTCGCCGCGACGAAAGCCCGGCTGTCGCAATGGGGCGCGTTCTTCTCTCTCGCTTTTCTGCTCGTCGCCGGGCGGCTGGCCTATGTGCAGGTCGTGCGCCACGGCTACTTCGAAGGCCTCGCCGAACGCAATCAATGGCGTGACGAAGAAATTCCACCGCCGCGGGGCGCCATCTATGACCGCAACGGCACCCTGCTGGCGACCGTGGGCGAACTGCACACCGTGTTCGCCGATCCCGAACTCATCCCCGACCCGCAGGCCGCTGCGGCGCGCCTGGCGCCACTGCTCGACACCGACCGCGCCCGCCTGACCGCGCAACTGGCCCGTGATTCCCGCTTTGTCGTGCTGAAGCGCTTCGTCCCCGCCGACGAAGCCCGGCAGTTCCTTGCTCTAAAATTGCCCGGCGTGCGCACGCTTCCCGTGCAGGCCCGCGTTTATCCGAACGGGCGGCTGGCGTCCCATCTGCTCGGCAAAGTCGACTGGCGCCAGCGGGGCATCAGCGGCGTCGAGCGCGCGCTCGATGATCTGCTCAAGGGCAGACCCGGGCGCGTCCAGGGCGAAGTCGACGCCCGGCGGCGCCCCATTCCCGGCACCGCGCGTACGACCGAGGCCGCCATTCCCGGCGGCACGGTAGCGCTGACCATTGATGCGGTGTTGCAGGGCATCGTGGAAGAGGAACTGCGCGCGAAAGTCGAAGCGACCCACGCCCGCGGCGGGATGGCCGTGATGCTCGACCCGCGCACGGGCGACATCCTGGCGCTCGCCTGTCTGCCCGATTTCGACCCCAACCGCCTTGCCGGTGCGCCGCCGGAGGTGATGACCAATCAAGTGGTCAGCAACACCTTCGAGCCCGGCTCCACCTTCAAACTGGTGACGATCACCGCCGCGCTGCTCGAAGGGATGACGCTCGATACGCCGATCACCGTCTGTCACGCTGAAGCGATGGTTGGCGGCCGGCGCGTGCAGTGCCGGCCGGTCGCCAACAAGGGCGGCCACGGGCGCATCACGCTGCGCTCGATGATTGTGGAGTCGTGCAATATCGCCGCTGCGCAACTGGCCGTGAAACTCGGGCGGGAACGGATGTGGCACGCGGCGCGGCTGCTCGGCTTCGGCGAAAGCACGCACAGCGGCCTGCCGTCGGAAAGCGGCGGGCAACTGGCGGATTGGCAGCGCTGGATTCCGGTGCGGACCGCCAATGCCGGCTTCGGCCAGGGCGTCGCGGTCACGGCCATGCAGATGGTGCGCGCCTACAGCACGGTCGCCAACGGCGGCCTGCTGGTGCAGCCGCGCATCTTGCACCACGCCACGCGCCCCGACGGCACCACGCTCGACGGCGTCATCGACGCCCCGCGCGTCCTGCCCGCGGGGGTCGCTGAACAACTCCGCAAAGTCTTCACCGCGGTGGTCAGCGAGGGGACCGGTCACGCCGCTAGGATGGAAGGCATCCTCGTCGGCGGCAAGACCGGCACCGCCCAGAAAATCGACGCGAACGGCAACTACAGCCGCACCGCGGTGCGGGCGTCGTTCATCGGCTTCGTGCCCGCCGCCGACCCGCAACTGGCGATGATCGTCGTCGTGGATGAACCGCACGGGCAGCAGTACGGCGGCGAAGTGGCGGCGCCGGTCTTCAAGGCGATTGCGCAG
>CAYNSX010000046.1:0-17497 GCA_964400165.1 uncultured bacterium | reverse complement strand
GGCGCCTCTCGCGCCGCGGCCTGCGCCTGTGGTGCGGCGGCTTCGGCCGCGGGCGGCGGCTCCGCTGTCGCAGCGGTCACGGCCGGTTGCGGCCCGGCTTCGACGCAAGTCGGGCAGAGGAACCCGCGCGGGCTGGGCCGCGTGCATTGCCAGCAGAGCGCCGCGCCGCACTGCGAGCAGGTGCTGATGGGCGTGGTGCCCGGGTGGTAACGGCAGTGCGCGGCGTCGGTCATGGCAGGTCCGCCTTCTGATCGGAAACCGGCTCGGGCTGGTTGCCACCGAGGAAGTCGTTCACCTCGGTGGCGGCGTTGTGGAGCGTCGTGCTGACGCCGGTCGCCGCCTGCCGAATGACGCGCCCCTGGAACTGCAGGAATTCGACGGGCTTCTGGCCGGCGCCCGGCATCCCGGAGAGCAGCACCATCACCACCATCGCCGTCGCCAGCGCGACGCGCAGCCCCATCTGCTGCCATTCGGCGCGGCGCCGCACCGCTTCCCGGCGGGCGGCCAGGACGGTGCGCTCGGTGAAGCCGACCGACGGCTCCACATTGCGGCCCAGTTGCAGCGTGCGGGTCGTGCGCAGCAGGGCGTGCAGTTCGGCGCGGCAGTCGTCGCAGCCGGTCAGGTGATCGCGCACGGCGCGGGTCTTCCGGTCAGACAGACTATCGTCGAGATAGGGCGACAGCAGCGGTTGGAGACGGCGGCAATCCATCACATCACCTCCAGGCGCTGGTCGGCCGCCAGGCGGTCGCGCAGCAGGGCACGGGCGCGGTGCAATCGGGACTGCACCGTTCCCACCGGCACGCCGAGCACATCGGCAATCTCACGGTACGAAAACTGTTGGAACTCGCGCAGCACCAGCGGCACCCGCAAAGTCGCCGGCAGCGTGCCGACATGCTCCCACACCGCGCTTACCGTCTCGTGCTCGCCGGCCCTGTGTTCAGGCCCGGGGGGCGGCGGCGCCTGCCGCAGGAACAGCGCCCGCTCGAGCGCCCCGCGGACGCGGCGGCGGCGCACTTGCCGCATCGCCACGCGCACCGTGATGCGCGAGAGCCAGGTCGCCAGCGTGGAGTCGCCGCGGAAGCGTTGCACCGCGGTGAGCGCGGCGACGAAGGTCTCCTGCGCGGCGTCTTCGGCGTCGGGCGGGCTGGAGAGGACTCCGAGCGCCAGTTGATAAACGGTGCGCTGATAAGTGCGGACGAACTGCGCCCATGCGTCGGCGTCGCCGGCGGCGCAGCGGCGGGCGAGAGCCAGGTCGTCGGCGCGGCGCTCGGCCACCTCGCCGGCAATGACCAGGTCGGCGGTCGTCAAAGTTCGGGAGAGTGTGATTGCGCCCATCACCCGCATAGTGCCCGGCCAGCCCTTCCTTGTTCCCGTGATATTCGCACCCGGCGGGCTTGGGCGCCACTTTGTCCTCTCCCCCGTCCCCTCTCCGACGAGCGGAGAGGGGAGCCAGTCAGGCTGTTTTGGCGGATATGCCGTCCCTCTCCCACACGGGAGAGGGTGGCCGGAGGCCGGGCGAGGGGGAAGCACGGCGGCCCGGCCATGAAATGGCCGGGCTAGCAGAAAGCGCCGGCTGAAGCCGGCGGAATGACAGCAGACTGCGGATCGTCGGTCGTGGGTCGTCCTCTCCCCTGAACCCTCTCCCCCGGCCCCTCTCCCAAGTACTTGGGAGAGGGGTGACCACAGGTCGGGGAGAGGGTTGCCTGCCCTCTATAATCGGCGGACATGGGCGGGACACGACCGGCACGAGCGCAGCCAACGAGCCTTTCACAGGCCGAGCAGGCGCTGCTCGTCCGGGCCCAGCAGGGCGACGCGCTGTCGTTCGAGTCGCTGGTCGGGCGGCATGCGGGGCCGCTCTACAACTTGGCGCTGCGGATGCTGGCCAACCCCGACGACGCCCAGGACGCGGTGCAGGAAGCGATGGTCAGGGCGTTCACCAACCTGCGGACCTTTGCCGGGCGGTCGGCGGTTTCAACCTGGTTGTATCGGATTACCTACAATGTCTGCCTCGACGAGATCAAACGGCGCAGCAGGCGGGGGGTGCCGTTCTCGGCGCTGGGCGACGAGGGCGGCGGGACCGCCGAGGAAGTGCTCACCGTCCCCGAGGCCCGCGGCCCCGAACAGCAGGCGATGAGCGCCGAATTGCAGGCCGCCGTCCAGCAGGCGCTGGCGCAGTTGCCGGAGCCGTTCCGGACGGTGCTGGTGTTGTACGAATTGCAGGGGTTGAGTTACGAGGAGATTGCGGACATCACCGGCGCCCGGCTGGGGACGGTGAAAAGCCGCCTAAACCGGGCCCGGTGGCAGTTGAAGGAACTCCTGGAGCCGTATCGGGAACTTTTCCCGGCCTAGATCGGTCGAAAGGCCGTGACATTATGGACTGCCCTCATTGCCAGTCGATGTTCGCTGATGCTGCCGACGACCGCCTCGGCGAGTCGCCGCACCGTCAGTTCATAGAACACCTGCGCGGGTGCACCGCGTGCGAGTCCGCCTGGGGCGCCTATCGGCGCTCGCTGTGGGCGCTGCACAAGCTGCCCGCGGCGGCCTTGCCGGCGGGGTTCCACAACCGCCTGCACGCGCGACTGGCAGAGGCAGTCCGCCAACCGGCGCCAGGGCCGTGGTGGCAGCGAGCGCCGCGGATGGCCTATGCGTCTGCGGCCGTGGTGCTGCTGGCGGCGGGCGGGGTGTGGGTGGCCTCGCAGATGCACCTCAACAAGCAGGGCGCACTTGCACCTGCCACAGCCGGCAGCGCATTCGCTGAAAATACGCAGGCACCTCCGGACGCGATGATGCAGTCGCGCGGCACGGACGATGCCCACCTGGCGCCGCCGCGACCAACGGGCGCGACACCCGAGCGGCTGGGCGCGGGGGACTTCGTGCGCGCCGACCATGTCCGTCTGCGGGTGGACGAGCAGGCGCGGACCGTGATTGTCGCCGTGGACCCGGAGGCCGAAGGGCCGGCGGTGGTCGCGGTGCACGGACTGAAGATTGCCTCGCTTGACACGATTGCGCCCGGGCAGGAGGCGCACTACCCGTTCCCGGCGACGGCGGGCGAGCGGCTGTACGCGCCGAACGCGGGCGCGCAGTTTCATTTGTTTGTGGGTGGTTTGGCGCCGAAGAGCGTGGTCGCCAGATCGATACAGACTTGGGACTTTCGGAATGTGGAACTGGGCGCTGCCATTGAATCGCTGTGCGCGGATGCCGACATCGCCCTGCTGATTGAAGGGCCGCTCGGCACAAAGTTGACAGAGAACGAGGGCGCTCGCGCGCCGCTGGCTCTGCTGCGTGATGTACTCGAACAACAAGGGTATCATCTGGCGGAAAGCGACCGCGCCTGGGTGGCGATCAAGAAATGAATTGAGTTCCCGGCCATGAAGTGGCCGGGCTAACGAAGAGCGCCCGCTGAAGCGGGCGCGGACTGCACGACGGCGGGAAGTTCTCGTGTCCCGGGGCTGAAGCCAAGCGCACTTCCCTCTCCCCCTAGCGCCCCTCTCCCATGTTCATGGGAGAGGGGACGAAAGAGAACGAACTACATGCTATACTCGCCGTCCCCATGAGCATGGAGCGCGAACGGCTCACCGATGTGGCGGCCTCGTTCGACACCCGGGGCGTAGCGATTCAGCGCGTCGGCGTGCGTGATGTGCACCTGCCGATTCAAATCCGCCGGAAGGACAAGGGCTACGACCGGGCGCGGGCGCGGGTGGAGATGAGCGTGGATTTGCCGGAGGAGTACCGCGGCACACACATGAGCCGGTTCATCGAAATCCTGTTCAAGTGGAGCCGGCAGCCGATTGCGCAGTGGGATGTCGAGCACATCCTGCACGAGACGCGCGACGCGCTGCGCGCCCGCCGCGCCGGCCTCGACCTGCACTTCACTTACTTCATCACCAAGCACGCGCCGGTCTCGGGCGAGCCGTCGGCGCTCGATTACGAATGCTGCTTCCTCGGCGACCTCGACGACGACCAGTACACCTTCACGCTCGGCGTCGAGGCGCCGGTGCACTGCCTGTGCCCGTGCTCGAAGGAAATCAGCGCGTATGGCGCGCACAATCAGCGCGGCGTCATCCGAGCGCAAATCCGCTGCGTGCCCGGTCAGTTCATCTGGATTGAGGATTTGGTGACGATGCTGGAAGCGCAGGCGAGCGCGCCCCTCTTCCCGCTGCTCAAGCGCGAGGACGAGAAGTGGGTGACGGAGCACGCCTACGACAACCCGAAGTTCGTCGAGGATGTGGTGCGCGACTGCGTGCTGCAGTTGCGCGCCGACCCGCGGGTGCGCTGGTTCCGAGTCGAGTGTGAGACGCAGGAGTCCATTCACAACCACCAGGCGTACGCGGCGCAGGAGGAGTGCAAGGAGACGGGGGCGGGCGCGGGCGTCAACGGGGGATAGACAGCAACAGCGGGTCGTCGGTCGCGGGGTCATGGGATGGTAGGGTCGTAAGAATGTCTGTGCTGTCCGAACGACCCACGAGCCCACGAGCCGACTTTCCGACGACCTTCAGTTTGAACAGAAGGGGGGCAGGCATCTTGCCTGCCAGATTGCGCGCCCGGCCATGAAGTGGCCGGGCTAACAGAACAGCACCCGCTGAAGCGGGCGCGACCACAGTGAACCCTCTCTCCCCAGCCCCTCTCCTCATACCGTCCTCACCCGCCCTCGCTACGCTCGGGCACCCTCCTTCGCCAAGGCTTCGGACGGCAAGCCCTCTCCCGCACTGAGAGGGAACAGAAGTCCCCTCCCCTGGCCCCTCGGCTGCGCTCGGGGTAAACCCCTCCCCGCTGGCGTGGAGAGTCCGCACCGGGCCCGGAATTGAAGTTCCGGGCTGAACGCAAATTCAGCCCCTTCGGGGCTGCCGAAAGCCCTCACCCCCAGCCCCTCTCCGACAAGCGGAGAGGGGAGTACAGAAACAAAAGGGAATCGGGGTCAGCGGGAGGCGCCACCTATCGTGAGAGCCGTCGCGCGCATCGCATGTTTTTCGCTGTTCGTCTCGCTCCTGGCCGGGTCGGCGTCGGAGACACCGCTGAACGCGGCGCCGCCGGCGACGCTGGTGCTGCTGAACGGGCGCATTCACACGCTTGATGGCGACCGGACGGCGGCGGCGCTCGCCTGCAGCGGCGAGCGCATCGTGTATGTCGGCGCCAACGCAGGCGCGCTGGCCCTGGCAGGGCCCGACACCGAGTTCGTCGACCTGAAGGGGGCCACCGCGGTGCCGGGGCTGACGGACGCGCATTTCCATCTCATCGGCCTGGGGACGACGCAGACGCAGCTCGACCTCTCGGCGGTGTGGGACCGCGCCGCGCTGCTGGCACGGATCCGGGAGTATGCTTCGGCGCAGCCGGCGGGCGCGTGGGTGCTGGGGCGCGGGTGGGACCAGACGCGCTGGACGCCGCCCGACTTCCCCGCGGCCGCCGACCTCGACGCGGTGGCGGGCGGGCACCCGGCCTGGCTGCGGCGCGTGGACGGGCACGCGGGCTGGGCGAACACGGCGACGCTGCGCGCGGCGGGCGTCACGAAGGACACGCCCGACCCGAGCGGCGGCAAGATTCACCGCGACGCGCAAGGCAATCCGACCGGCGTATTCATCGACCGGGCGATGGCGCTCGTGGATGGCATCGTGCCGGAGCCGGCTTCGGAACAGACGCTGGCCGCCATCGAGGCCGGGCAGCAGATGTGTCTGCGCTACGGACTGACGGGCATCCACGATTGCGGTAACGGCAGCGCGACGCTCGAGTTGTATAAGCGCGCCGAGCGCGAGGGGCGCCTGCAAATGCGGATGTATGTGATGGCGCGGGGGCCGGGCGCGGAGATGGAGCGCGTCATCGCGCAGAAGCCTTACTTCGGCGTCTTGCTCACCTTCCGCTGCGTGAAGCTGGTGATTGACGGCGCGCTCGGGTCGCGCGGGGCGGCGCTGCTGGCGCCGTACAGCGACGACCCGGGGAATTCGGGGCTGCTGCTCATCGAGCCGGATGTGTACCTCGATGCGGTGCGCAAGTGCGTCGCCGCGGGCTGGCAGGTGGCGACGCACGCCATCGGCGACCGCGGCAACCGCTTGGTGCTCGACGCGTACGCGGACGCGCTGAAGGGCCGCAATCCGGTGACCGCACGGCTGCGCGTCGAGCACGCGCAGATCGTGGCGCTCGATGACTTGAAGCGCTTCGCGCCGCTCGGCCTCGTTGCCTCGATGCAGCCGACGCACGCCACCAGCGATATGCGCTGGGCCGAGCAGCGCGTCGGGCCGACGCGCATCAAGGGCGGGTATGCGTGGCGGACGCTGCTGCGCGACGGCGTGGTGATCGCCGGCGGCTCGGATGCGCCGGTGGAGAGCGCGAACCCGGCGCTCGGCCTCTATGCGGCGGTGACGCGGCAGGACGCCGATGGCTATCCGCCCGGCGGCTGGTATCCCGAACAGCGGATGACGGCGCGTGAGGCGCTGGAGGCGTTCACCAAAGGCGCGGCGTATGCGGCGTTCCAAGAGAACGACCTGGGCACGCTCACGGTCGGGAAACTCGCCGACATCACCGTCTTCGCGCAGGACCCGCTCGCCATTCCCGCCGCGCAACTGAAGAACCTGACGGTGCGGTTCACGATTGTGGGGGGGAAGATTCGGTACAGCAACCCGTAACAACCTCACCTCCGGCCCCTCTCCGTCTCACGGAGAGGGGAGAATTATCCAGGGGGGGCAGGCATCTTGCCTGCCAGAATCCGCGCCCGGCCATGAATTGGCCGGGCTACCAACAGAGCGCCCGCTGAAGCGGGCGCGGACTGCAAAGAACAGCGTGGAGACGATCGTTGGATCGTGGGATCGTAGGACAGCGTGCCTGCCTCCCCGCCTCCCTGGTCACTGCGGTATACTCCGTCCGAGGGGATGGAGTTCCCCATAAGCGCCGGCAACGGCTGATGACTCCTACGAGCAGTCGCGCGTAGGGGTTTTTCTTTGGCAGCCGGCAAACGGCCCCTGCGCGCGTGATGCAGACCGCGCGGCTTGTCGCGCCCGGAGGAGCGTTCGTGGAAGTCACCTGGCTGCAGTCGGCGTTGTGGGTGGGGCTGGCGCTGCTGGCATCGCTCATTTCCATTCGGCTGTTCATCTCGGTGGCGCTGGTCGAAATCGCAGTCGGCGCGCTGGCGGGCAATGTCATCGGGCTCGACATAACAGCGTGGGTCACCTACCTGGCGGGCGTCGGCGCGATTCTGCTCACCTTTCTCGCCGGCGCGGAGATTGACCCGCAGGTCGTGCGCCGGCACTTCTGGGCGAGCGTCACCATCGGGGCGGCCGGGTTCATCTTGCCGTTCGTTGGTGTGCTGCTCTACGCGCACTATCTGGCGGGGTGGCCGTGGCCGCAGGCGGAGATTGCGGGGTTGGCGCTCTCGACGACCTCGGTGGCGGTGGTGTACGCCGTGATGGTCGAAGGCGGATTGAACCGCACGGAGATCGGCAAGATCATTTTGGCCACCTGCTTCATCAACGACATCGGCACCGTCGTGGCGCTGGGCATTCTGTTTGCGAATTACAACCTGTGGCTGGCACTGTTCGCGCTGGCGACCGCGGTCACGATGTGGATGCTGCCGAAGTTCGTGCCGTGGTTTTTCCGGTCGGTGGGCAACCGGGTGAGCGAACCGGAAGCGAAGTTCATACTGCTGGTGCTGTTCGCGCTCGGCGGGCTGGGCGCGCTGGCGAAAAGCGAGGCCGTGCTGCCGGCGTATCTCGTCGGGATGATGCTGGCGCCGTACTTTCTGAAGGAGCGCGTGCTCGCGCAGCGGATGCGGGTGATGACTTTCACGCTCTTGTCGCCGTTCTACTTTCTGAAAGCCGGGTCGCTGGTCAGATTTCAGACGCTGGCGGTGGCGGCGGGATTGATTGCGGTATTTCTCGCCGTCAAGATGGTGACCAAGTTCATCAGCATTCTACCGCTGACCCGGGTGTTCCGGTTCGAGCGCCGCGAGGGGATGTACACGACGCTGATGATGTGCACCGGCCTGACCTTCGGGACGATCGCGGCGCTGTTCGGACTGACGAACGACATCATCACGCAAGACCAGTACACCATTCTGGTGGCGGCGGTCATCGGCAGCGCGGTGGTGCCGACGCTGATCGCGCAACGCTGGTTTCATCCGACGGTACGGCTGCTCGAAGAGGAGAACGCAAATGCTGAAGAAGATTCTGCACGGGCTGGACGGATCGGCGGGGTCGCTGAAGGCGCTTGACGCCGCGGTCGACCTGGCCCGGCAGTACGGCGCGGAACTGCACACCATTTCGGTCGAGGAAGTGCCGCACTATGCAGGGACTGTCGGTGAAGTGGTCGAGGAACAACGCGTCGCGCACGAGCGGTTTCACACCGCCATTGAGGAAGCGCGGGGCCGCGCGCAGCGCGCCGGCGTGACGCTGCACGCGCACGCCGTGGTCGGCCACGAGGTGAAGACCATCGTCGAATTCATCGCCGAGGACGGATTCGACCTGCTGGTCATCGGCTTTCACGGACACTCGGCCATTTACGACAAGGTGATGGGTAGCACTTCATTGAGTCTGGTGCGCCTGACGGCGTGTTCGGTGTGGGTGGTGAAATAGCAACTCTGATGGCAGGCGTCATGCCTGCAAGAATCCGTGCCCGGCCATGAATTGGCCGGGCTACCAAGAGAGCGCCCGGTGAACCGGGCGCGGACTGCATAGAACAGCGTAGAGGCGGTCGTGGGTCGTCGAATCGTGGGAAAGTCGGTCGTTGGAAGATGACTGACATCCTACGACCCTACGAACCAACCACCCGACGACCGACTTCCCTGATCAGTTAGAGTCTGTGCAATGCCTCCCTCCCTCGTCCTGCTGAACGGCCGCGTGCACACGCTGGAGGGCGAGCGGCCGCCGGCGGCGGCGCTCGCCTGCCGGGGCGACCGCATTTTCTATGTCGGCGACAGCGACGGCGTGCGCGGCTTCATCAAGGCGGACACGCAGGTCATTGATTTGCAGGGCGCGACGGCGGTGCCCGGGCTGACCGATGCGCACCTGCACTTGCTTTCGCTCGGATACACGAGCACGCAAATCAACCTCGCCGACTGCGCTGACCGCGCCGCGGTGTTCGAGACCATCCGCGCGTTTGCCGCCGCGCACCCGAGCGACGCCTGGCTGCTCGGGCGCGGGTGGGACCAAACGCGTTGGACGCCGCCCGATTTCCCGACCGCCGCCGACCTCGACGCCGTCGCCAGCGACCGCCCCTGCTGGCTGATGCGCCTCGACGGGCACACCGGCTGGGCGAACACGGCGGCGCTGCACGCCGCGGGCATCACCGCGGCGACGGCGGACCCGGCGGGCGGGAAGATTGTGCGCGACGCGACGGGCGCGCCGGCGGGGGTGCTGGTGGACACCGCGATGGAGTTGCTGCGGCAGCACATTCCGCCGCCGACAGCCGTACAGAGGCGCGCGGCGCTCGCCGCCGGCCAGGACTTGTGCCTGCGCGTCGGGCTCACCTGCGTGCACGACGCCTGGAGCGACCTGACGACGCTCGGCGATTTCCGCGCCGCCGAGCAGGCGGGCGACTTGCGGCTGCGCATTTACGCAATGGTGGCGGGGCCGGGCGAAGACATGAAGTTGGTGACGCAAGATCCGCCGCGAGTGGGCGACGGGATGCTTACCATTCGCTGCGTGAAACTCTTCACCGACGGCGCCCTCGGCTCCCGCGGGGCGGCGCTGTCCGAGCCGTACAGCGATGACCCCGGAAACACTGGTCTCTTCCTCAACGATGAAGACACTTTGCGCGAGGCGATCGACCTGTGTCTGGCGCGCGGCTATCAGGTGGCGACGCACGCCATCGGCGACCGCGCCAACCGGCGGCTGCTCGACCTCTACGAGCGGGCGCTGACCGCGCACCCGCACCTGCACCCGCGGCTGCGCGCCGAGCACGCGCAGGTGCTGGCGCCCGCCGACATCCCGCGCTTCGGGCAACTGGGCGTGCTCTGCTCCATCCAGCCCATCCATCAGACGGAGGATATGCGCTGGGCGGAGGCGCGGCTGGGGCCGGAGCGCATCGCCGGCGCCTATGCGTGGCGATCGCTGAAGGCGGCGGGGGCGCTGCTCATCGGGGGGTCGGATGCGCCGGTGGCGAGCGTCAGCCCGGCGCACGGGATGCACGCGGCAGTGACGCGCCAGGACGCGCACGGCGGCCCGCCCGGCGGCTGGCGGCCGCAGGAGCGGCTGACCGCCCGCCAGGCGCTCGACGCCTACACGACGGGGGCGGCGTACGCGGCGTTCGAAGAGGAGCAGCGCGGGACGCTGGCGGTCGGCAAGCGCGCCGATGTCACGGTGTTCGACCAGGACCCGCTCGGCGTCGAGCCGAGCGCGCTGCGCGACTTGAAGGTCAGGTGGACGATTGTGGGGGGACACATTCAATACAACGGAAAGTAGGTCGTGGGGTCGTTGGGCATCGGTCGTGGGAAACCCGTGCCCGGGGCTGCAAGCCCCGGGCTCACAAAGTCGGCCTGCTGAAGCAGGCCGCACAGCGATTCAGTTCGGCGCCCCCTTCAGGGGGCACGCTTTGTGAGCCCGGCCCTTACAGGGCCGGGAAAGCGTCCTCCCCCCTGACCCCCTCTCCCGAATTGAGAGAGGGGGGACACCGTCCTCACCCCCTGACCCCCTCTCCCGAATTGGGAGAGGGGGAACCAACGGAGGAATGGTCCTCTGTTCCCTCTCCCAGTTCGGGAGAGGGTGCCCGGAGCGAAGCGAAGGGCGGGTGAGGACGGTTAGCCGACAGGGGAAAAGGAGTGGGCGTAGGGGCAGCGAACCGAGGGGGCGTGATGAGCGTCTCTCTAGGCAAGAGCAACTGATGCGACCGCGACGGCGATCGGGAGCATTCCTGACGCCCGCCGGGCGAGCGTGCGCGTTCGTCCTGGCGGCGCTGCTCGTGCAGGGGTCGGTGGCCGCTGCCGCGCACACGCACCGGCTGCTGCCGAACACGCCCACCTTCGACACCGGCGCCGACGACGCGCAGGCCTTCTGTCCGGTCTGCGCGCTGGCCCACAGCGCCAACCAGGCGCCGTCGGCCGCGCCGCTACTGGCGGCGACGCCGCAGGCGACCCCGGCGCTCGACACGCAGCCCGTCGTCGTCACCGGCGTTCGCGCACGCGCCAGCACGCGCGCCCCGCCCTTCTCCCACTAGGTCCGCGGTTCCATTCCCCGCGCGCTTTCGGGCGCGCCCCTCGACCTACTTCCGTGGGAGGAATCCATGCGTCGCATTGGGATGGTGTCTCTGTTTGTCGTGTTGCTGGCAGTGCCCGGCCTCGCTTCGGCGCAAACAAGCGCCCCGGCGCCGGAGCCGGGTGTCGTTGACGCACTGAAGCAGCAAATCGACGCGCTGCAGGCGCAGATCGATGAACTGCGCGCCCGGCTCTCGCAAATCGAAGAGAGCCGCACCGCCGGAGAAACGCCCGCCACCACGCCCCTGCTCAATCCCGATATCAGCGTGATCGGCGATTTCCTGTACACGGGCGGGCGCACGCAGCCGAGCGTCGTGCCGGTGAGCGACGGCGGCGGACTGGCGGCCACGCGGGCGCTGGAAATGCGTGAGTTGGAACTGGCCTTCCAGGCGCCGGTGGACCCGTTCGGGCGCGCTGATGTGTTTCTGACCTTCACGCCCGAAGGCACGGAAGTGGAGGAGGCCTACCTGACCGTGTTGAGCCCGCGTACGCTCGGCTTGCCGCCGGAGGTGACGCCGCGGCTGGGCAAAATGCGTTCGAGCATCCTGCGCATCAACACCAGTCACACGCACTTCCTGCCGCAGGCCGACATTCCGGCGGTGGCGCGGCGGTTCCTCGGCCCCGACGGGTTCAGCCAGCCGGGCGTCGAGATGCAGTGGCTGCTCCCGACGCGCAGCCCATTTATGGAACTGACGGCTGCCGCCTATGGCGGCAGTGACGAGGCCGTGTTTGGCACGAACCAGAATTACCTGGCGCGCCTGCGCACCTACTGGGACTTGTCGGACACCTCCAATGTCGAGCTGGGCGTCTCGGCCGCGCGCGGGATGCTCGACCCACTCGGCGAGCGCACACTGTTGAGCGGCAGTTTCGTCTATCGCTGGAAGCCGCTGAAGGAAGGCGCCTACCGTTCGCTCTGGTGGCAATCGGAGATTCTCAAAGTCGCCGACGCCGGCGACCTGGCCCAGCACCCCGTGGGCTATTACTCGTTCTTGCAGTACCAGTTGAACAAGGAATGGTATCTGGGCGGGCGCTGGGACTGGACGGACATTCCGACCGACCTGACCGCTCACGAAACCGGGCTGTCCGGACTGCTCACCTACTTTCCGAGCGAGTTCACGCGCTATCGCCTGCAACTCGGCGATCTCAATCAGCCCGAACTCGGGCAGTTCCTGCGCGTGATGTTCGAGGTCACCTTCATGCTCGGGCCGCACCGAGCGCATCCGTTCTAACCGATGACCAAGGAGACGAACCGATGAAACGCACGGCACTCATTCTCGTAACGCTGGCGCTGCTGGTGGCGCCGGCGCGGGCGGCGAAACTGCGCGTCGTGACGGCGACGACGGACCTGGCATCCATTGTGCGGGCGGTGGCGGGCGACCGCGTCGAGGTGGAGAGCATCGCCAGCGGCTTTCAGAATCCCCACGCGGTGGACGCCAAGCCGAGTTACATTGTGAAACTGGCGAAGGCCGATGCGATGGTGCGCGTCGGACTGGGCCTCGATCAATGGGCCGACACGCTGTCGGAAAATGCCCGCAACCCCCGCATCTTGCGCGGGGGCGCCGGGTACATTGACGCCGCGGTCGGCGTGCCGGTCTTGGAGCGCCCCAGCGGCGTCGACCGGTCGATGGGCGACCTGCACGCGTTCGGCAACCCGCACTACTGGCTCGACCCGGACAACGCGAAGATCGTCGCGGGGAACATCGCCGACCGCCTGGCGCAACTCGACCCGGCGGACGGCGCCGCGTTTCACCAGGGCGCGGCGGACTTCAGCAAGCGCATCGACGCGGCGCTGAAGGGCTGGATGGCGAAGGCGAAGCCGCTGCAGGGACTGAAGGTGATTTCGTATCACAGTTCCTGGGCGTATTTCGCACACCGGTTCGGGCTCGATGTCGTCGGCTTCGTGGAACCGAAGCCGGGCATCAGTCCCTCGGGCGCGCACCTGAACGATCTGATCGCGCTGATGAAGCGCGACGGCGTCCGCGTCATCATCAAGGAGCCGTACTTCTCGCGCCAGGCGCCGGACAAACTGGCCGCGGCGACCGGGGCGAAGGTCGTCGAAATGCCGCCGTCGGTCGGCGGCGCGCCGGGCGTGGATGACTACTTCAAGTTGATTGACTACGACCTCGACCAACTGCTGGCGGCGGTGAAGTAGCGTGGAGTTCCTGACGCTGCCGTTCATGCAGCAGGCGCTGGTGGTGAGCCTGCTGCTGGCGTTCCTGCTCGGCTACTTCGGCTGGCATGTGGTGTTGCGGCGCATCGTGTTCGTGGACCTGGCGCTGGCGCAGATTTCCGCGCTCGGCATCGCGTTCGCCATCCTGTTCGACCAGTCGCTGACGCTGTTCGCCCTGGCGTTCACGCTGGTGGCCGCCGGCATCCTGTCGCTGATTACGGAGGGTCGGCGCGTCCCGAGCGAGGCGAAGATGGGGATCGTGTACGCGGTGGCGTCGGCGGCGTCCATCATCGTCATTTCGAAGACGCCGCACGGCGAGGCCGATGTGCTCAAGGTGCTGTTCGGCGACATTCTCGCTACGCCGGTGGCGGAGGTATGGCGCATCGCCGTCATCTTCATCCTCGTAGGCATCGTGCATGCCGCTCTGGTGCGACCGATGATCCGCCTCACGCAATCGATTGCCGAGCACGGCAAGCCGCACGACAACCGGGCGCGGGTGTGGAACCTCGTGTTCTATCTGACGCTGGCGCTCGCCATCGCCTTCGCCATCCGGTCGGGCGGCGTGCTGCTGGTGTTCTCGTACCTCATCATTGCGCCGGTGACCGGGATGGTCGTCTCGCCGCGGCCGCTGGTGGTGTTGCTGGTGGCGTGGGTTTGCGGCGCGCTGGCCAGCGTCGGCGGGATGGGGCTGTCCTATCACTTCGACCTCTCGCCCGGGCCGACGATTGTCGTCTGCCTGGGCACCCTGTTGTTGGTGGTGACGGGTGCGGCCTGGCTGGCGCACCGGGGGAGGACGGCGCCAGCGCGCTAGCGCGAAGGCGGCGCGGGCGGGAGCGCGGCGAGCAAGCCGGCGATGGCCTGGCGCAAGAGGGCGGGCTTGAAGCCGGCGGGACCGGGGCCGCTGTACCAGGCGATGGCGCCGGCGGGATCGATGAGATAGAAGCGGTCGGGCCAGGCGTCATAGTCGAGGCCGGCTTTGTTGTCCATCTTGTCGAGCAGCGCGGGGAACGGCAGGTTGAGGTCGGCGACGCAACTGCTCGCCACTTCGGCGCGCTCGGTGTCGGTCGTCGGGTCCTTCACCACGATGGTCTTGTCGGGATTGCGGCCGTCAGCCGGGTGCGCCTCGCGGATGTAGACGAGATAGAACTGCACGCGGTCTTTGTAGTCGGCGAAGAGTTTGCGCAGAGCGTCGGCCGACGCCCGGAACGGCGGTCAGGTGTAGGAGCCGAAGATGAGGGCGACCGGTTTGCCGCGCAATTCGGTGAGGCGGATGGTCTTCTCCGGGTCGCTGTGCAGCAGCGGGAGGGCGAAATCGGGCGCCACCGTTCCGACCGCGGGGGCGCGATCCTGCCGCCCCGCTTGCCCGGCGGCGGGGAGTGCGGCGAGTGCGGTCATAATGACCAGCAGCAGTCCGGTGCGCATCTAGCGTCCCTCCGGCTCCGCCTTGTATCACACGGACGGCTGCGACGCCACTCTGGTTTCGTCCCCCCTTCTCCTTTTCCCCATTTCTCCGGGTCACTTATAATCGCGCCCTGGCGTGGGCGCTTAGCTCAGTGGTAGAGCGCCGCCCTGATAAGGCGGAGGTCGGTGGTCCGATCCCACCAGCGCCCACCAAGGAACTGCGAATGAATGATGAAAGATGATTGATGAATGACAGAGGGACACGGCAGCGGGCTGTCCTTTCCATCTTCATTCATTATTCATCATTCATCATTCCTGGCCGTTTGGGGGCGCTTAGCTCAGCGGAAGAGCGCTTGCTTCACACGCAAGAGGTCGCTGGTTCAAGTCCAGCAGCGCCCACCAAGGAACAGCGAATGAATGATGAAAGATGATTGATGAATGAAAGAGGGACACGGCAGCGGGCTGTCCTTTGCATGTTCATTCATTATTCATCATTCATCATTCCTGGCAGTGAGGGGCGCTTAGCTCAAGGGCAGAGCACCTGCTTTACACGCAGGGGGTTGGAGGTTCAAATCCTCCAGCGCCCACCAAGGCACGGCGAATGAATGATGATTGAGGATTGATGAATGAGAGAGACAAGGCAGCGGCCCGGGTCTTCAATCATCAGTCATCAATCATCGGTCATCGTCTGGCGGGGGCTGGTGGCGGCGGGGCTGGTGCTGGCGGTCGCGGGTCCGGCGTCGGCCAATCCCATAACGCCTATCCTGGGCGGATCCATTCCGGCGACGCTGAAGCTGCTCGGCGTCGTCGTTGTCGTCGAAGCGCTCGTGTACTCGCGCTTGCTGCGCGCATCGGCTTACGGGTGCGTCATGGTGAGCGCGGTGAGCAACCTGGCATCGACAATGGCCGGCTACGCGCTGGCGTCGGTGATGCTGTTTGGAATTGCGGTGCTCGCCATGGGGAGCTTTCTCGGCCCATCGCTCGCGGACAGATTCTCATCACTTTCTCTTAGTCGGGCTTGGTCCATTCCATTCGACCCGAGCTTTCGCGTGATTTGGGCGGGCGCCGCGCTGATCGGGATGGTGCCGGCATTCTATCTCTCGGTTTTCATCGAGCGCTGCTATGCGTTGAGCCGATGGCGGACGCTCGACCGAGCGCAAGTGCTGCGAGCGGTGTGGAAGGCCAACTTGGTCAGTTACGGGCTGCTGTTCCTTGTAGCAGTCGTGATGCTGTCCAGCACCGTGTGGACGGTGTGGTGGGCGGAGTTTTGGGGACGCAGTCCGCGGTGACCTCTCTCCAAGCGAAGATTCTGGCGGCGCTTGCGGGGGGCGGGGAATCCTTCTAGGATGATGCGCTTTCCCCCGCCTGACCGGTGGGGCCGTAGAGGAGCCTGGAGTCCTCGGGACCCTGTCAAGGTCCAGATCGCGGGTTCAAATCCCGTCGGCCCCGCCATCCAATCCTTTCTCATCTCTCCTCTCTGATCTCTTCTCTCAACTCAACACATACGCCCCCGCGGCGAGGGCCAGGAAGACCAACCCGACGACGAGGCGCTCATGGTGCTCGAGGAAGTGCAGGCGGTCGCCGAAGCGCTCGGTGGCGGTGATGACGAGCGCCACCATCAGCCCGACGGTGACCACCATGTAGACGAGGCTCAAAGCGCCGATGGCGAGCCACCCGCCGGCGCCGGCGACGAAGTAATACGCCTCGAGTTCGATGCACGGCGAGAAGAACATCGCGGCGATGATGCCGGCGACGGAGATGTTCGCCTGGCGGGCGCTCAAGCGCGCCGGCGCGTGGGAGTGCGGGTGTCCGTTGTCGCCCGGCACCGCGTGGTCGTGTTCATATTCGAGGATGTGCTTGTGCCGGTGACCGCGGCCGAGCCAGTCTGCGAGCAACAGCGCCACGCCGAGGCCGCCGAGAATGGCGGGGGCGATGAGGTGCGTGTACAGGCGCTGGTTCTGCGAGAGTTGATAGCCGGCGAAGCCGATGAACACTCCGATGAGCACCGTGCTCAAGACATGAAAGAACCCGCCGAGCGCGGTGATGCCGACGAGCCGCGCCCGCGGCCAGCGCTGCGACCGCCCGAGCAGCACGAAGGGCACCCAGTGATTGGGGATGAGCGCGTGCACGATGCTCAACGCGACGCCGCCGAGGAGCAGCGCTCCGAGTTGGTGCATGGGGGCATTGTAGCGGCGCGGCGGCTTGCGGGCGGCCGCGCAGGGCGGTAGGGTTGCGGTGATGCCCAGCGCAAGGAAGTCGGCAGCGACGCGTCGCCCGGCACTGACCCTTCGGCTGCGCTCGGGGCAAGAGTGCCGGGCTGATTCAAGCAAAGTCCCAGCGGGACTGCCAAGTCACGACGGTCGTAGGGTCGTGGGTTCGTGGGAAAGTGGGGTCGTAGGGAGAAATACTATGTTTCCTACAATCCGACCATCCCACTTTCCTACCGTCCGACTTCCCGCCTTCACAAGTTGTTGCCGCCCCGTGACACCTGACACTTTCCCCGTGACACGGCGACTCCATCCCCACCCCTCCCCGTTTACGGGGAGGGGCGAGTTCCCTCACCCCCCAGCCCCCCTCTCCGACAAGCAGAGAGGGGGGATGGAATTGAAGTGCTGGAAGCCGTCCCGTGACACCTGACATTTTTCCCGTGACACGACGACCTCACCCCCAGCCCCTCTCCGTCTCACGGAGAGGGGAGAGTTCCCTCACCCCCCAGCCCCCCTCTCCGACAAGCAGAGAGGGGGGATGGAATTGAA
>CAYNSX010000045.1:0-18413 GCA_964400165.1 uncultured bacterium | reverse complement strand
CGGGGATGTCGGTCTCCGCGGCGCCGCCGCGGCCGCGCTCCGGCTCTTGGTGCCAAATTGTGACCGTCAGCGCGGCATCGCGCGGCGGCGCCGGCGGCGCCGGCGCCAGCAGGCGGTCGTAGGAGATGCCGGCGCCGAGGGTGAGCGGGCCAACGCCAAGCGTTCCGCCATCTGGCCCGCGTACCGCGCCAACAGCCAGCGGTCGTCCGTCCGCTGCGAGCGCAATCGTGGGATCGCTGCGCGCATCGAAGACGACCAGGCGCTCTTCGCCCGGCTCGAGCGAGAGACGAAAGTGCACCGGTTCGTCGAACGGCGTCAGACTCACCCGGTCACCCGGCCCGATGGGCGGCACCACGACAAACTGCAGGCCCACCTCCGCGGACAGGGTGCCGGCCACCGTGTGTGCGACCGCGTCGCCGTTGCGCACCCGAAGCCGAATGCCGCGCTGGTGCATCGCCGCCCACTCGCGCAGCAGTCCGAGCAGCCGCGCCACCGCCTCCGGCCGCTCGTCTGCGAGGTTGTGCCGCTCGCCGGGGTCGGCCGCGAGGTCGTAGCAGTGCAGGAAGGGCCCGCGCGGGAGCGGGTGCGTCGTCATCAGGGCGACGAGTTTGTGGTCGCCGTCGCGCACGGCCATCGTCGTCGCCTGCAGTTCGACGAAATCGGCCCGCGCGGAGAGCGTCCCGCCCCGGAGCAGCGGAAGCAGCGACCGCCCATGACAATCTGCCGGCGCCGGCTGTCCCGCGAGTTCCATTACCGTCGGGAGCACATCCACGAGCGAGACGGGGGCGTCAATTATACGGGGCTCAAGGCTGCCGGCGGGTTTGATGAGCAGGGGCACCGCAATCGTTTCTTCCCACATCGTGAGCGTGCCGGAGTGGCCGACATGCCCGTGCTCGCCAAGGCCGTCGCCGTGATCGCCAAAGACCACCACGATCGTATTCTCAAACAGCCCGCGACCGCGCAAGAACTCGAGCAGGGCGCCGACTCGCGCATCGACGCGCCGCACGCGTGCCTCATACGCTTGCGCGAGCGCCTCGCGGTCGGCCGGAGGCAGCGGCTCGAACTCCATCCGCCCGAAGTAGAGCGCACGCACCCGCTCGCTCTCGTCGAAGAAATCGTGCACATCGAAGGTGTGCAGAAAGAGGCAGAACGGCTCCGGCGCGTGGTCCGCAATCCAGGCCTGCGCTCGTTCAAAGACCTCGTCACCCCGCGCCAGCGCATAGCTGCGACAGCCGCGGCCGAACCCGAAGGGCGGCTCGACGAACCCGCCGCCGACGAACCCGGCGCAGGCGTAGCCCTGCGCGGCAAACAGATCCGTGAGCGTCGGCTGGTCCGCGGGGATGTGCAGGCGCGTCGTGGTGTCGCCGAGCGCAATCTGGTAGCGGCCGGTGAAGATGGCGGCGTGGGAGCCGAGCGTCCAGCGGCTCGTCGCCCACGCCCGGGCAAACGCCGCGCCGGCCGCGGCGAGCCGGTCGAGGTGCGGCGTCAAATCGGGCCGGCCGCTGAAGCACCCGACGCGGTCACGGCGCAGTGCGTCGAGACTGATGAGGATGACATTGGGCCGCGCAGCGCGGCGCGCCGCCGGGATGACTTCCGGCTCACTCCAGAAGGGCGCGCAGGCGCCTGGCGCGGCGAGTTCGGTGCGCAGGTGCAATTCGACGGTCTCGCCGGCCCACAGCGTCAAGTCAGCCGAGGCGTCCTGCCACCCGCCGTCGCGTGCCGTGAGGGCGCGATCCACGACAATCGCCGCGCACTTGCCTCGCACTTCGGCCACGAAGCGCACCCCCGCACCGGGGTCCGTGCCAAGTGAGTGCAGTGCGCACCCCACCCGGAGGCGCGCGCCCGCTGCGGGCACTTCCAGGCGGCGCGACACCGCGCCCGGCGGCGGGCAGTGGATGGCCGGGCGCCGTTCGCCGGCGATGGTCACCGCGTTCAGCAAGTCGCCGGCGGCGCGCAGCATTCCCTCAAATGAGACCTGTTGGAACGCGATTCGCTGCACCTCGAATTGATGCTGCCCGGGGTAAACGCGGAGCCCTCGGATGCGTCCCCGCCACCCGCCGCCCGCGGACAAGGCCCGGCGATAAGATGTCACGCTCTCGCGGCCGGGCGTGAATTGTTTGACGAACTCGAGGCGGTGCTCGTCCGTCTCGCCTTCGCACACCCACGCCACGAACGCCCGCCCCAGCCCGCCGCTGGGGATGTAGCGCAGCGTCAACTCGATCGTGTTGGCCCGCGCGGCGTCGAGGGCGAGCGGCACTTCGATGCCCGCGTGCAGCCGCTCCGCCACACTCAACCGCAGCCCGGTCTGGGTCGCCATCAGCGCGGTCAGTTGACCGAGGGGGCGGCACTGCGCGATGACTTGCGGATCGCGGAAGTCGAGCGCGGTGACTGCGCCGTCCGACGGCGCGCGCGTCGGCGACGGCGCATCCGGCGGACGCAGCGTCAGCGACAGTTCCGCCCGTGGCGACGCCAGCCAGAGCGTGCCGCGGTACTCCCCGTCGGCGTGCGAGGCGGTGAGGTCGTAGACGCCTGCGGGCAGGCGCAGCAGGTATTGGGCGGCGCCGTCCACGAACTCCGCCGTCGCCTCGAAGGCGCCCGGCGCTCCCGTCAGCCGAACGCGCGTGCCGGTGGCCGGCTCGCCATAGCGGTTGGTGAGCAAGCCCCACAGTTCGACGAGTGCGGTGTCAGCGGGTGATGCTGCGGGCGGGGGAGTCAACGGGATACCCTCGCGCCGAGTATACCGGGGCACGGCGACGCATCAGTCGAGATAGCCGAGCGCGCGCAGCCGTTCTTGCAGGTCGCCGGGAATCTCCGCGGGAAGCGCGGCCGGCCGGCCGCGATGGGGGTCCTGGTGCCAGAGGACGCACGCGACCCCGTTCGACTCAACGGTCGGCGGCGCCGGCGCATAGAGCCGGTCATACGACACCTCATCGCCGAGCCGCAGCGGGCTGCTCCCCAACGGCTCGCCATCGGGGCCCATGACACGCACTTCGCGCGGCTCGTGATTGCGTGCCGCGCACTGCAGCCGCATCCCCGCCGGGGCGTCGAAGACGACCAACCGCTCTTCGTGCGGTGCGAGCGCGAACTGCCATTCGGCGGACAGCCGCTGCGGCGCGATGGTCAGCCGATCGGCGACGGTGAGTCCGGCGGCCACGGCGAAGCGGAGCCCGTCCGCGGCCTCCGCCGTTCCCGTTACCACCAGAGGATCGGCGCCGTTGCGGACCAGCATGCGCAACCCGGCGTGCGACCGCGCCATCCATTGCCGGACGAGCGCGAAGAGCCGGCCGGCCACCGCGGGCTCCTCCTTCAACAGGTTGTGCGTCTCGCCCGGGTCGGACGCCAGGTTGTGCAATTGCAACCGCAACGATTGGCCGCCCGGCCGCGTGAGACTGGGCGCCACGAGTTTCCAATCGCCATCGCGGACCGCCAGCGTTACGCCCATCATCGTGGCAAAAATCGGCGCCGGCTCGAGCGGCGCGCCGCACACGGCCGGCGCCAGCGACCGCCCATCCATCTCGGCGGGGACTGCCGCCCCCGCTAACTCCAAAATGGTCGGCGTCATATCCACCAAAGACACGGGCACACGCACCTCCTGCGCGGCGCGCCGGGGGCTGCCCGCCGGTTTCACAATGAACGGCACCGCCAGCGTCTCTTCCCACAGCCACCATTCCCCGCTGTGTCCCACCAGACCGTGTTCACCGAAGCCCTCGCCGTGATCGCCGACCACAATGATCACCGTATTGCCATACTGCCCGATGGATTTCAAGTGCTCGATGAGCGCGCCGATGCGCGCATCGACGGCGCGGACGCGCGCCTCGTAGTGCTGGGCCAGGTGCGCCTGGTCGTCCGCCGGGAACGGTTCGAACCGAATCGGATCGGCGTACATCGCTCCGACGCGCGCATCGGCCAGGCTGACATCGTGCACCTCAAAGGTGTGCAAGAACAGGCAGAACGGCGCCGTCGCGTGCGCGTCGATCCACGCCGCCGCCCGGGAGAACACGGCATCGGCGGGCGGCCAGGCGTATTGCCGGCAGCCGCGCCCAAATCCGAAGAATGGCTCCAGATAGCCGCCGCCGGTGAAGCCGGCGCAGGCATAGCCCTCCGCCCGCAGCCGGGTCAGCAGCGTCGGCTCATCCCTGGGCAGACGCATTTCGGTGGTGTTGGGCGCGAAGGCGATCTGATAGCGGCCGGTGAGCATCGCCAGATGCGATCCGAGCGTCCACCGGGTCGTCGACCACGCGGCGCTGAAGCGCGTCCCGCCGGCGGCGAGCGCATCGAGGTTCGGCGTCAGGCCGGCGCGGCCCGCGTAGCAGCCGACGCGGTCGCGCCGCAGCGAGTCGACGCTGATGAGGATGACATTCGGGCGCGCGTCGGTGCGGGCACGGGGGACAAGTTCCGGTTCCATCCAGAGAGCGTATGGAGGCGCCTGGGCGTCGCTCGGGTGCGCTTCGGTGGTCAGGTGCAGTGCGACCGCACGCCCGGCGTACGCGTTCAAGTCGACGACGGCGTCCTGCCAGCCCCGGTCGTCGGGGCACTCGGTCGGCGCCAGGGTGCGCTCGAAGAGCGGAGCCGTCTCTCCTTCGATTCGCGCGCGGAAGGTTACGGTGCAGTCGGAGGCCACCGCGCCCATCTCGTGGACGGCGAACCCGAGGTGCAGCGCCGCCCCCCCGGCGGGAACTTCCAGGCGCCGAGTCAGCGTGTCGGGGACCGGACTGCAGGAACATTCGCGGACTTCATCGCCGGCCGTCACCCACTGCACATCTTCGCCGCGCGTGGCCAGCAGGTCATCGATGGGGAGCGACTGCAGGGCCAGCGCGCGCAGTTCGATTTGCGGCTGCATCGGCTGAATGGACAGCGCCCGGATGTGGCCGACCCATCCCTGACGAGGCGTGAGCACGAGCCGGTAGGTGGTGACAGAGTCGACTCCCGGCACGAACTGCTTGGCGAACGAAACGGCCCGCCGTTCGTCCGTGTCACCGGACCGCAGCCAGGTCACCCAGCCGCGCGGGTCGCCGGCCCCCGGAATATCGCGTACGGTCAGTAGCAGACAATTCGCGCTGTCGGCATCAAGGTCGACGGGGATCTCCACGCCCCCGCTGCTCCCGGGCGCGCAGGACAGGTGCAGTCCGTGCGGAGTGGTAAGTATGCCCCGCACCCCGTCGAACGGCCGGCAGCGCGCTCGCACCGAGGCCGAGCGGAAGTCGAGGTGTTGCATTGCCGGCTCATTGCCGCCCGCCGGCCGCGCCTCCAGGGGCGCGGGACCGCGGCGCGGTTCGACCGCACGGCGGAGCGCGGCGCGCACCTTGGCCGGCAATGCCAGTTTCAGTGCTCGGTGCAGCCAGCCGTTCTCGGCCCACGGCTTTGCCGGCTGGGCGGCAGCCAAGGTCGCGGACCCGCCGGTTCGACGCCCGGCTGACTCCGGGGTCACAGTGGTTTCGAGATACAGATCGAAGTCGGCGGGCTCACTCGAGAGCCACAATTCGCCGTTCAGGGCGCCACATTCGGGGTGACTGGCGGCGAGGTGATAGCTCCCGGGCGGCAATTCCAGCCGATACATGGCGACGCCGCCGCGGTCCTGCGCCTCGGCTTCGACGACGCCGGCGCGCCCAGACAGCCGCACCCGGGCGCCGATCGCCGCTTCCGCGCGCGGGCCGACGACTTTTCCGCGAATCTCCGACATCCCGAGGTTGGACGAGAGCGGTTCGGTGTTTGTTACGGTCACGGCCAGCGCGGACGCGCTACGCGCCGTCGGGCGACCAGGTGAAGGGAATGGCGGGGTCGTCGGGCTCGCGTCGGAGTTCGTCGGGCGCCTTCGGGTCATACACTTCGGTCGGGATGTTGATGAGCAGACTGCGTTCTGCACCGACCGCCATCACGCCATGCCAGACGCCGGGCGGAATCTGCACGAGCACGGGCGCCTCGCCGCGGGCGTCAATCTTCATCGCGCGCCCGCGCGTCGGCGAGCCCGTGCGGTCGTCGAACAGCCCGATGAGCGCCCGGCCGTCGACGACACACTGGTGGTCGGTCTGCCGTTGGTGGGCGTGCCAGGCCTTGATGACGCCCGGGTAGCACGCGGAAAGGTACGCCTGTCCGAATTTCAGGTAATGCGGCTGGTCGGCGCGCAGGATTTCGAAGAGCCACCCGCGGTCGTCGGGATGGACTTTGAGCGGAATCACCCGCACGCCGGCAATGGCGGGCTCGGCGGCGGTGGCAGTGTCAGGCATTCGCCGCGGCCTTCTCGGTGCCGGGCAGTCGCTTCTGGCCGTACCACTCGTCGTAGAAGGATTTCATTTTCAGCACCAGCGGGCGCCACCAGGTCTCGTGGGTGCGATACCACTCGACGGTCTCCCCGAGCGCCTGCGGCCAGCGGTGCTGCGTCTTCCAGCCCAGCGCGTGCAGTTTGCTGCTGTCCATCGAATAGCGGCGGTCGTGACCGGGGCGGTCGTGGCCGCGCTCGATGGACGAGTCGTCCTTGCCGAGCAGCGCCAGCATCCGCTCGGTCAGTTCTTTGTTTGTCACCTCGTTCTTGGCGGCGACATTGTAAATCTGCCCGGGCGTGCCGCGGTGCAGCACCGTCAGCAGCGCGGTGCAATGATCGAGGACATGAATCCAGTCGCGGACATGCAGGCCATCGCCATACAGGGGGATCTTCTTGTCGTCGAGGAGATTGGTGACGAAGAGCGGGATGATTTTCTCCGGATATTGGTAGGGTCCGAAGTTGTTGCAGGCGCGCGTGAGCAGCGTCGGCAGGCCATAGGTGGTGAAGTAGGAGCGCACCAGCATCTCCTGCCCGGCCTTCGCCGCCGAATAAGGATTGCGCGGATTGACGGGGCTGTCCTCGGTCCACGACCCTTCGAGGATTTCGCCGTACACCTCGTCGGTCGAGACCTGCAGCAGCCGCTCGGCGCCCGCCGCCCGGGCCGCCTCGCAGAGCGAATGGGCGCCCATAATCTCGGTCTGCAGGAAATGCTCGGCGCCGAGGATGGCGCGGTCGACATGCGTCTCGGCGGCGAAATTGACGACATGGGTGATGCGCTCGTTGCGCATCACCTCTTCGACGAGCGGCCGGTCGGCGACATCGCCGAGGACGAAGCGGTAGCGCGAGTCGTTCTCGACATCGCGCAAGTTTTCGAGGTTGCCGGCGTAGGTGAGTTTGTCGAGATTGACGACGCGCTCCGGCGCGCCGGCGCCGGCGCCGCCCGGATTCGGGTCGGTGAGCAGGTGGCGAATCATGTTGGAGCCGATGAAGCCGGCGCCGCCGACGATGAGGTACCGCACGCTCATACGCGCGTCCGCACCGCGGGGCCGGCAGCGCGCGACGCGCCGCCCAGCGAGCGGTCGAGAAAGTCGGTGAGCGCCGCCTGCCAGGGACGCATCGGGGTGTGGCCGGTCTGCGCCCAGCGGCGTGAAGTGAGCGCGTGGTAGAACGGCCGGGGCGCGCGCGCCAACTCACTGGCGAGTTGCTGGTGCGTCAAGCGCTCGACGGCAATGTTCAGCCCCGCCAGGTCGAAGAGCGTCTCCGCCCACTGCGCGGGCGAGCACGAGCCGGCGTTGGTCAGGTGAAAGATGCCCCGCTCGCGCTCTTCGACGAGGTCGCTCATCGCTTCCGCCAGGTCGGTGATGTAAGTGGGCGAGCCGGTTTCGTCGGCGACGAGCCGGCAGGCCTCACCCGCGTTCGCCTGCGTCAGCATCATCTTCGGGAAACTGCTCCCGCGCACGCCGTAGAGCCAGTCGCTGCGCACCACGGCCCAGCGCCCCTCGCTCGCTAGCACCGCCTCTTCGCCGGCGCGCTTCGTCTTCGCATAGACGCTCACTGGGTTCGGGGCGTCGTCCTCGTGATACGGCTGCCGCTTGACGCCGTCGAAGACGAACGCCGTGCTCACATACAAGAAGTACGCGCCCGTGCGCACGGCGGCGTCGAGCAGTCCAGCAGTGGTGGTGACATTGTCGCGCTCGGCGCCCGCCGGGTCGCGCTCGCACGCCTCGGAGTCGGTGCGCGCCGCGCAATGCACGATGGCAGTGGGCTTGACCTCGCGCACGAACGCCAGCGCCCGCTCCGCGTCGGCGAGGTCGAATTGCTCGTGCCCGCGGTGGCGCAGCACGACATGCCCGCGGCGCTCGAGCGCGTCGGCAACTTCGCCGCCGAGCCGCCCGCGGGCGCCGGTGACGACCGTGCGCACTACGCCGGCTCCTTCGCCAGCACCGCCGCCTCATGCCAGCGCGCTACTTCCTGGCCGGCGCGGAAGAGCGCCTCTTTCGATTCGCCGGCGTCGAGCCAGATGCCGTCGAGTTCCGACCAGGTCAGCGCGTCGTCGTCGAGGTAGCGGTTGTTCACATCGGTAATTTCGAGTTCGTTACGCCCCGACGGCTTCAGCGCCCGGATGTAATCGAAGACATGCGCGTCGTACATATACAGGCCGGTGACCGCCAGATTCGACGGCGGGTGTTTCGGCTTCTCGATGATGCGCAGGATGCGCGGCGGGGTGCTGACATCGAATTCAGGGACGCCGTACTCGCTCGGATTGTCGACCGGCTTCACGAACACCCGCGCCCCGCGATTGAAACTGCGCACATCGGCGGAGAGGTCGGCGTTCGTCACATTGTCGCCGAGTACGACGAGAATCCGTTCGCCGTCGGCGAAGTCCTCACACAGCCGCAGCGCCGCGGCGATGCCGCCCTCGCCCTCTTGGAAAGCGTATTGCAAGCGCGAGAGCCCCAGTTCCCGGCCGTCGCCGAGCACCGCCAGGAAGTCACCGGCGTGCGGGCCGCCGGTCACCAGCATCACTTCGCGGATGCCGGCACGCACCAGGGTTTCGAGCGGGTATTGCACCATGCACCGGTCAAAAACCGGCAACAAGTGCTTATTTGTCGCTCGGGTCAGGGGATAGAGACGCGTGCCGAGCCCGCCGGCAAGGACGACGCCTTTCATGCCCACCAGGGCCTCCCAACAGAGGTTTGGGTACTATAACATTCGCAGCGCGGCAGACAACCCCACGGAGCGCCGGCGCGTCGCACACCGGCGCCCCTGCCGCCCGGCAGGGAAGCGACCGGCCGAGAGAGAAGATTCCCCCCGCGGGAGGGAGCACGACCATGAGGGTGAGCCGGTTGTCACACCGTCGAATTATCGGCGCCGCGCGCCTGTTGTTCGCGATGGCCGCGCTCGCCCTGCTGTCCGGCTGCCCGAGCAGTCTCGCCGTCGGCGGGCCCGGCGGCGTCCGCATCGTCAAGATTGACAGCGTCACCGGCCCGACCGGCACGACGCTCACGGTGTCCGTGTTGATTGACAACGCGGACGGCATCGCCGGCGGCGACCTCATCATCACCTTCAATGCGGCGCAAGTGACGGCGGTGGGCGCGGTCACCACCTCGCTCACCAGCGGCTTCCTGCTATCCGCCAACCCGCAGCCCGGCATCATCAAAGTATCGTTCGCCAGCCCAACGGCCATCGGCGGCGGCAGCGGCGCGCTCATCGACCTGCAATTGCGACTGGCGCCTGGCGTCGGTCCCGGCACCTGCATTGCGCTGGCGCTGCGCAACGACTCGCTGCTGTTCGATGTCAACGGCGCCGTCATTCCCTTCCAGCCCCAGAACGGGGAATTGTGCGCGCCGTAGCGCGCAGCACCGCGTCGCAGTCCGCGCCACTTCAGCTCGAGGCCCCGATTCGATGATCGCTCCCCACGGCGGCACGCTGGTGGATCGCGTCCTGCGCGGCGGCGCCGCCCAGGCGGCGCGTGCCGACGCCTCGAAACTGCCCCGCCTCGAACCACGCGCCGAAGTGCTGCGCGACTTGGAGAACATCGCCGCCGGTGTTTTCAGCCCGCTCACCGGCCCGCTCGGCAAGGCCGACCTCGAGTCGGTCGCCGCGCAGGGGCGCCTCGCTAGCGGCATTGCCTGGACGGTGCCGGTCCTGCTTGATGCGCCCGCTGACCGGAAGGACATCGCCGCCGGCGCCCGCCTCGCCCTGGCGCCTGCGGGCGGCGGGCCGCTGGGCATTCTGACCGTCGCCGAGGTCTACGCTTGGAACCGCGACACGGTGGCGCCGGGCGTCTTCGGCACCGCCGACCGCCAGCACCCGGGTGTGGCCGCGCTCGACGAGTTGGGCGACCGCCTCATCGGCGGCACGGTCGAGTTCTTCGATTTGACGCCCAACCCATACGCCGCCTTCACACGCACGCCTGCCGAGACGCGCCTGTTCTTCGCCGAGCGCGGCTGGGAAACCGCCGGGGCGTTCCAGACGCGCAACATCCCGCACGCAGGCCATGAGTACATGCAAAAAGTCATCCTGGCGATGTGCGACGGCTTGATGATCCACCCGGTCATCGGCCGCAAAAAGGCGGGCGACTTCACCGACGACATGATCCTGCGCTGCTACGAAGCGCTGCTCGGCGTCTACTTCCACAGCGACCGGGTGCTGCTCAACACCTTCCGCACGCATATGCGTTACGCCGGTCCGAAGGAAGCGATCTTCCACGCCATCGTGCGCAAGAATTACGGCTGCACGCACATCGCCATCGGCCGCGACCACGCGGGAGTCGGCAAATACTACGCGCCCGACGCCGCCATACGCATCTTCGACCAGTACCCCGAATTGGACATCAAGCCGATCACGATTCACGGTGACTTCTTCTACTGTCACGGGTGTCACGGCCTCGGCAGCGAGCGCACCTGCCCGCACCCCGCCGAGCAGCACATTTCGTTCAGCGGCACCGAGGTGCGTGGTGCGCTGCGCGATGGGCGGCTGGTGCCCGCCGAAATCGTGCGCCCCGAGGTCTTCGACATCCTGGCGAATGAGGAGCAGCCGTTCGTCATTTAATTGCGGTGTCAAGGGTCAAGTGTCAGGTGTCAAACGGCCCTGATATCTGACACTTGACACTTTGCACTTGACACGGACTGGCGGGCGTCGGGCAGAATGGGCGCGGTGGGCAGCGAATGCGATTTCTCGGAGGCGATGATGTCCCAAACATCGGCTGATCACGAACAGGCGCGCGGCGCCGGCTGCGCCGTCTGGTTCACCGGCATCCCCGCCTCCGGCAAGACCACCATCGCCAAAGCGGTCGAGCGCATCCTGCGCGAGCGCGGCCTGCGCGTCGAGAACCTCGACGGCGACGAAGTGCGCAAGGTCTTGAGCCCGTTGGAAAAGTGGAGCCGCGAGGACATCGAGCGCCACCTGACGCGCGTCACCTGGGTGGCGAAGGTGCTGGCGCGCAACGGCGTCATCGCGCTCATTTCCGCCGTCGCCCCGCACAAGGAATTCCGCGACCGCGCCCGCTCGCAGATTGAGCGCTTTGTCGAGGTGTATGTGCGCTGCCCCGTCGCCGTCTGCCGGCAGCGCGACCCGCAGGGGCTGTATAAGCGCGTCGACGAGGGCAAGGCCACCGATGTCCCCGGCGTGCATGTCCCCTACGAAGAGCCCGACCGCGCCGAATTGATTCTCGACACCGACCAGGAGCCCGTCGAGGCCTCCGTCGCCAAGACGCTGCGCCGACTCGAAGAACTCGGCCACTTGGCCGTCTACGACGCCGCCGAACAGGCGCAGGTCGTCGAGCGCTTGAGCAAGCTGGGCTATCTGTAAGCGGCAGCGGGAAAACGGAAGACAGCAGATGTCCGGAATGAAGTCCGCGCGGCGTGTTGCTTTTCTCCTGTCCTCTTTTCCTCTTTTCCTCTTTTCTTTCAACCCAGCAGGCGCATCGATAGATGCGCCGAAAACTTCTTCGCTCTAATGCCACAACTCTGGCCCTGGAAGCAGAAAGCGCCGCCCCGAGTCTTCGTCCTCGGGCTCGACGGCGTCCCCTATTCCCTGCTGATGCGCCTCGCCGAGCAGGGCGTCATCCCGCATCTCGCCGCACTGCTCAAGACCGGCCAGACCGTCCCGATCCACTCGGTGCTGCCGCCGATTTCGTCCGTCGCCTGGGCGTCATTTATGACCGCGCGCAATCCAGGAAAGCACGGCATTTTCGGGTTCGTCGACCGCGTCCCAAACCCGCTGCAACTCTACCTCCCCACCTCCGCGCACCTGAAAGCGGAACCGCTCTGGGAAGCGATCGGCCGCACCGGCAAGCGCGTCCTGGTGACGAACTGCCCGGTCACTTACCCGCCGCGGCCGGTGAACGGCATCCTCGTCTCTGGCTTCGAGGCGCCGTCGCTCGACAAAGCCGTTTCGCCCGCCGACCTGGTTCCGAAATTGCGCTCGTGGGGCTACCAGACCGACGCTGACCCGCGCCTCGGCCACCGCGACCTCGAGGCGATGATGCTGGCGCTGCGCCGCGTCCTGAAGGCGCGCTTCTTCACGCTCTTCCAATTGCTCGCGCAAGAAGCGTGGGACTTCGTCTTCTGTCATGTGATGGAGACCGACCGCCTGCACCACTTTTTCTGGGGGCCGTATGTCCACGAGGACAAGGTGTTCGGCGCCGAGTTTCTCCGGTTTTATGTCGAACTGGACGTGCTCATCGGGTCGCTGCTCGCCGCCATTCCCGACGAGACCGAATTGATTCTGTTGTCCGATCACGGCTTCACCGAACTGCGCACGGAGTTCTTCCTGAATGCCTGGCTGCGCGAGGCGGGGTGGTTCGCGCCGGCGCCGGACGGCGCCCGCGGCGACGGACTCGGGCTCGGCCCCGGCACGCGCGCCTATTCGCTGGTGCCGGGCCGCGTGTACTTGAATCTGCGCGGCCGCGAGCAGGACGGCATCATCGAGCCGAAGGACTATGACGCGGCGCGCGCCGAGTTGGCGGGTCTGCTCCGCGCGGCGAAGGACCCGGAGACCGGCGCTGCGGTCGTCGCGCAAGTCCTGACGCGTGAAGAGGCGTTCTCCGGCCCGCACCTCGACCTCGCGCCCGACCTGGTGGTGCTCCCCGTGGACGGCTTCGATTTGAAGGGCAGCCACCCGCAAGGACAACTCACCGCGCACGGCGCCATTTCCGGCATGCACACTTACGGCGACGCGTTCTTTTTCGCCCGCGGGCGGCGCATCCTCGGCGACGACCTCTCGGTGATGGACCCGGCGGCAACCGTCTGCGACCTCTTCCAACTCGACTCCGGCGACCGCGACGGGCGCAACGCGGTGAAGTGATGGCCGTCGTGCGGATGGCGGGCCTGCTGCTGCTGGCCGCGCTCGCCCTCCCCGGCCTGTGGCTCCTCGGCGCGCTCGCCTTCCTCAACTACCGCGCTGCGTGGCGGGCGCTGTGGACGGTCGCCCGCACCGGCGCCGTCCCGCCGCTCCCGTACGAACGCGTTGCCCTCTCGCCGCGCCGCATGGCGCGCTACCTGCGGCTGCGCCTCGACACCTTCGGGTTGTACTATCCGAGTTATGGCGTGGACATCGCCTCGGCCATGAAAGCGCGCGCCGACGTCGGCGCGGCACTGGCCGCGTTGCGTATCCGCCGCTGGCTGCGCGTATGAGCCGCCTGCCGCTGCACGAAATCCACGCCGCCGCCGGCGCGCGGTTTGGTGATGACCGCGGCGCGCAGGTGCCGCTCGATTACGGAAACCCGGCGGACGAATACCGCGCGGCGCGCGAGTCGGTTGCGCTGTTCGATTGGTCGGACGCCGCGCTGCTCGTCGTGCGCGGCGGCGACCGCGTCCGCTTCCTGCAAGGGATGGTCACCAACGATGTCGCCGCGCTCGCCGACGGGCAGCGCTGCCTCGCCTGCCTGTGCAATGACAAGGGTGGCATTCAGGCGGTGGTGGATGTGTGGCGCCAGCCGGATGCGTTTTGGCTCTTCTCCGACCCGGGGATGGACGACGCGCTGCACGCCCGCCTCGACCGCTACATCGTCGCCGACGATGTCACGCTCGACTGCGCGAGCGCCGCCTTCGGCAAACTCACCCTGCTCGGTCCGGGCGCAAGCGACGCCCTCGCCACGCTCGCGCCCGCGGCGCCTGACTTGGCGCCGAATGGCATCGCCGCGCTCGATGACTCAACCTGGCTCGCGCGCCGGGCATTCAATGACCTCGATGCGTTCCTGGTTGTTGCGACGACCGAGGCGCTGCCCGCGCTCGCGGACAGAGTGGTGGCGGCGGTGCGCAACGCCCGCGGACGCTGGGCCGGGCGCGATACCTGGGACCTGCTCCGCATCGAGGCCGGCTGGCCGCGCTGGGGCCGCGAAATCTCCGAGGACACTTTCCCGCAGGAAGTGGGGCTGGCCGACGCCGTCTCGTTCACCAAGGGCTGCTACATCGGCCAGGAGGTTGTGCTGCGCATTCAGCACCGCGGCCATGTCAACCGGCAACTGGTGCGCGTGGTCGTGGACGGCGATTGCCAGCCGCTGCCCGCTGAACTGTCCACGGGCGGCAAGGTTGCCGGGCGATTGACCAGCGCCGCCCGCTTCCCCGACGGCCGCTCGCTCGGCCTCGCCCTCGTCCGCCGCGAGGCGGCGACCCCCGGCGCCCGCCTGGCCCTGCCCGGCGGCGCCGTCATGCACATCCGCTAGCCACAGGGAGAAGGAGTCGCCTGGGCACAGCGGAAATACCTCCCGTTTGCTGGCCGGGTTCGGGCTCCCGAAGCGCGCCAGGCACTGGGCGGCGCCGCGCACGGTTCGCCCGTCCGCAGAAAGGTTTTCCTATGCCGTCGGTGATTCGCTCACGCGCCGTGACGCGCACAGTCTTCTATGTCGTCGGCCTGGCGCTGTTCGCCACATTCATCGTGCCGGCTCTGGCGTCAGCCGGCACGCAGACCCTGACGAACATCGCGGGCAAAACAATTACCCTGAAATGGGACTTCACTTTCTCCTCGACCACTCTCGATAAGGCGCGCGCCTCCATCTTGAGTCCGGATAACACGCGGCTGTTCGTCACCGGCACCGACGACGCAGACGCCTTCACCGTCGCGGTGAACACCACCACCGGCGCCGAACTCTGGCGCGACACCTTCGACGGCAGCGGCGCCGACTTTGACACCGGCGCTTGCCTGGCTATCAGTCCGGACGGCAGCACGCTCTTCGTAGCCGGCCAATCCAATCGCCCCCCCCAATTTCCCACCTTCCTGGTCATCGCGTACAACGCGACCACCGGCGGTGTAGTGTGGAGCCACCAGGAGAGCGCGCTCTTCACCTCCACCAGCGCCGACATTCCCGTGCAGATGTGCTTCTCGCCCGACCCCGACGGCGGCGGGTCGCAAGTGGCGATGGTTGTTGTCACTGGCTTGTCAATCAACAGTCCCTTCCCCGGACAGTCGTTCTACGGCACCGTCGCCTACAACGCCGCCACTGGCGCGGTGGTCTGGAAAGACCGCTTCCACACCAACACTACGAGGACATTCGATCCGTTCACCGAGCCGGTCATCACGACGGCCACCGCCATCGCCTGCGATGCCAATCGCGTCTATGTCAGCGGGGTGGACTACCGAACGGGCGGCGTCGGCCCCAATGCCTTCGACTCCACCACTCGCGCCTATAACCGCGGCACCGGCACGACGGCCTGGACTCATTCCCACGATGGACCAGACAGCAAGTTTGACGCCACGCTCGACATGGCATTGAGCGCCGACGGCACGCAAGTCATCGCCGGGGGCGTCCAGGACCTCGATTTCACCGTGATGAACAGTAGCTCCAAGCCGCTCCTGATTGCGCTCAATGCTTCCACCGGTGGCCTCAACTGGGAGACGGATATGAGTGCCAATGTGTCGGACGCCGGCATCTTCGCTCTCACCGTCGGCTCCAATGACGCCGGCCAGGTTGGGACGGGCGCCCCGGGCCGCATTTACTTTTGCGGCAATGGCCACACGATCGCCCCCGACGCGTTCGGGTACCTGGCCGGCGCCGTCAACCCCAACGGAAGCGTTGTGTTCGGGCCAACCGTCTATGACGGCGGCACGCCGGGCGACGACGGCGTCGGGCCAATTTTCTCCCGCGCCATCGCGGCGAGAAAAGCGCCGGCCGGATTCAACGGCGAATGGGTCTATGTCACCGGGACCGAGTCCGTCTCGGGCTCGACCAACAGTGACCTGACCACGCTCGCCATCGTCGGCTTCGAGCCGGCCGGCTCGCCCGACCCGGTGAACCAGGGTGACTTGTTGTGGGACGCCCGGCTCAACGGCGCGGGGAACGGCGATGACGGCGCATTGGCATTCTTCGATGCCAATGCCCCCGCGGAGAAGTTCTTCGAGGACATCCCTGGCGACCAACTCGTCACTGTCTCCTCCGACGGCTCGACTGTCTACGCGGTCGGAACGGTCGTGGACGCCAGCACCAGTTACGCCGCCAGCGCCTATCAGTATTCGACCGCAGTACCGCCAACCGTCGTCCTCGTCGAGCCGAGCGGCGCCGAGCCCGTGCTGATCAAGGACACCGAGTCCGGCGGGGCGTTGGGCACGCAGGTCACTGCCACCGCGGTGGCCGGCACCAACCCGCTCGCCGGTGGCGGCGCCACCATCGAACTGTTGATTGATGGTCAGGTCGTCGCCAACCTGCCGCTCGACACCGGCATCACCTACCAGGAATTCCACCGTTTCATCCGCGATAACACGCAGCCGTTCGACTGCACGCACGAGGGCCTGCACACGCTGTCGGTTCGCGCCTTCGACACGGTGGGAACCTTCGGCGCCGATTCGCTGCTCGTCAACATCGACAACACCAGCTTCCCCGATGTCGCCTGTGCCGACGGCGCCTTCCTGTTCATCGAGGCGCTGGTGCGCAATGCCATCGCCGCCGGCTTCCCCGACGGCACCTACCGGCCAAGCAACACCGTCAACCGCGGTGCCATGGCCGTCTTCATGTCCCGCGCCGCGGACCGCACGCTCGGAACCTTCGCGGCTTTTTCGCCGCCGGCGTGCGGCAGCGAGACCTTCTCCGATGTCGATTGCGCCAACGGCTCCTACAAGTTCATCGAGTATGTTGCCGCCAATGGCATCGCCGGTGGCTTCGCCGACGGCACCTACAAGCCCAGCAACCCGGTGCTCCGCAGCGCCATGGCCGTCTTCCTGGCGCGAGTGCGCGACCTGACCGACAGCGACCTGGGGCCGTTTGTCCCGCCCGTCTGCGGCAGCGAGACCTTCCCCGATGTCGACTGCGCCCACCCGTCCTACAAGTTCATCGAGTACATCAGCAACAAGGGGATTGCGGGCGGCTTCCCCGATGGCACTTACCGGCCCACTAATGGGGTCACCCGGGCCCAGATGGGCATCTTCATCACCCGCACCAGTCTCCTCATCTTCTAGCGACTTCTCTCTCTTCTCTCTTCCGCGACCCGGCGGCCAGTTGCCGCCGGGTCGCTCGTTTTGACCACTACGTAAGCACGCAAGCCGGCAGGGCCGCTGCAAAAATTACAGCCGGTAAACGCCTGTTTCAGTCAATTGATCCCTTCTGCGGACTGGGACAGAAAAAAAGGGTGGCGTGCGACGCTCTGCGGTGTGGAACAGAGAGGGTGACCAAGGGCGGGGATGGCCCGCCATGCAGCTTGAACGAAGTGACACCACCGATAAAGGCAAACCCCGGGAAACCGGGGGACGCAAAGCCGAGGGTCTAACGCCCGCGAGGGCTATGACGGCCGGGCTGCCGGAGCAACGCTCCGGCTCACGCGAGAGACTGGCTGGCAGTGAGGGCGGAGCGGCGCTCACCCATGCGGCCTGGGCTCTTCGTCGAGCCGACGGAGATGCACAGGCGTTTTTGCGCCTGAACCCAGGAGGCATTCGATGTCACGACGCATCGAAACAGGCAGTGCACGGGAGTTTGGCGGACAGCGCAGTCAGAGCGGACGGCGCCGGCACGGCGCCGGACGACTCGGCCTCATCGCGGTCGCGGCCCTCATGGCCGCGGTCGCCTGGCAGCGGCCCGCGGCGGCGGTGCCGCCCGGCACCCTGCTGTTTCAAGGCCGCCTGACGCTGGCCAACGGCAGCGTCGCGCCCGACGCGGTCTACGGACTGCACTTCATCCTCTATGACGCGGCGAGCGGCGGCAACGCCATCTGGGCGGAGGACCTGGATGTCACCGTGGCGGGCGGCGTCTTTTCCGTCGTCCTCGGGACGGTCACACCGCTGGATGCGTCGCTGTTCACCGACGCGCGCTGGCTGGCGGTCAGCGTCGGCGCCGATGCCGAACTGACCCCGCGCTTTGAAATTGCGTCGGTCCCGTGGACCCTCCTGGCCGAGACCGCGCACTCCGCCGACGATGCGGCCAAACTCGATGGCCACCTGGCCAGCGAGTTCCTGACCGGCCCGGTGCAGACCGCCGACATTGCGGACGGCGCCGTCACGGACGCCAAATTGGCGCCGAACGCGGTGAACACCGCGGCGCTCGCCGATGGCGCGGTGACCGACGCCAAGATTGCCGACGGCGCGGTGACCACCGCCAAGCTGGCTGATGGCGCGGTGACCGATGTCAAGATCGCCGACGGGACCATCACGCCCGCCAAACTCGACCGCGCCTATGTCGAATCCCCGTTGAACACCGCAGACCTCGCCGACGGCTCTGTCACCACCC
>CAYNSX010000044.1:0-18948 GCA_964400165.1 uncultured bacterium | reverse complement strand
TTATTCGGGTTCCGGATCAGGGCGCATGCGCCCGATGGTTCGGGACCCCTTTTTTGTCAGGCCGTCGGCCGCGGGTAAGGGAGAGCAAGTGCCAAGCAACCCTCTCCCTGCCTTGCAGGCACCCCTCTCCCATGTACCTGGGAGAGGGGATGGGGGAGAGGGTTAGTCGTCGGACACTCTGCCAAACGCTCGTGCTATCCTGCCCCTGCGATGGCTGCGCACGAAAAGATTTATGTCGGCAGTGACCACGCCGGCTTTGCGCTGAAAGAGGCGCTCGCCGCGGCGCTGCGGGAGTGGGGCTACGCGGTCGAAGACCTGGGAACGCACTCGACCGACTCGACCGATTATCCAGACTACGCGGCGGCGGTGGCGCAGCGCGTGGCGCACGAGCCGGGCGCCCGCGGGGTGTTGGCGTGCGCGACGGGCATCGGGATGTCGATCAGCGCGAACAAAGTGCCGGGCGTGCGCGCCGCGCTGGTGTGCAGCGAAGAGACCGCCCGTCTGGCGCGGGCGCACAATGACTCGAATGTCCTGTGCTTGCCGGGCAAGTTGATGGCGACGGAAACCGCGCAGCGGGTCCTGCGCCTCTGGCTCGACACGCCGTTCGACGGCGGCCGCCACGAGCGCCGCGTCAACAAGATCCGCGCCCTTGATGAGGGCGCGCCCGCGCCCGCGCGCTAGGCGGAGACGAGCGCGCCGCGCAGGATGCGGTCGTAATACTCCTCGTGGCGGCGGACGAACGGCGTGAGTGTGAAGTTCGCCTCGGTCAGCGCCCGCGCCGCGGTTTTCATTTCGCGCAGCCGCGTCGGGTCGTCAAAGAGGCGCAGCGCCGTCACGGCGATGTCCTGCCAGTCGCCCACTGCAGCAAGATGGCCGACCTGCCCCTCGATCACCAATTCAGGCACGCCGCCGACGCGGTAGCCCAGCACCGGCACGCCGCACGCCATCGCTTCGAGCGCCGCCAGGCCGAAACTTTCGACTTCGGAGAGCAGTAGGAAGACATCGGCGAGTTGCAAGAACCGCTCCACCTCGCTCAATGGGCCGAGGAAGTGGATGCGCTCGTAAACGCCGAGTTCGCAGGCCAACCGTTCGGCCTCGGCGCGGTCGGGCCCGTCGCCAAGCAGCAGCAACCGAGCCGGGCGCTGGCGCACGATCGCGGCGAAGGCGCGAATGACATCGGGCACGCGCTTGACGGGGCGGAAGTTGGAGAGGTGCGCCAGGATGGGTTCGCCGTCGGGGGCGAAATCGCGGCGCAGCGACGCGCTGCCATTCGGACGAAAGCGCTCGGTGTCTACGGCGTTGGGAATGATTTCGATGGGGCGCGCAATCTGGAACTCGGCCCGCGTTGCGTCGGCGAGGTAGCGGGAGACGGCGATGACGCCGTCGGACTGGTCGAGCGCGAAGCGCATGATCGGCTGGTACGACGAATCGAGGCCGACCAGTTGCGCGTCGGTGCCGTGCAGGGTAGTGATGAGTTTGAAGCGCCCGCGTTCGGACTCCCGCGCCAGGAAGCCGCTGACCGCGTGCGGGATGGCGTAGTGGACATGGAAGAGGTCGAGGTCGTATTGCACCGCGACCTGCGCCATCCGCGAGGCGAGCGCGATGGTATAGGGTGGGTATTCGAACACGGGGTAGGGCAGGGCGGCGGCGGGGTGAAAGTGAATGGCCGGCGGCAGCGGGTCGAGGCGCGCCGGCAGGTCGCGGCAGACGAAATGAACCTCGTGGCCGTGCGCGGCGAGCGCTTTGCCCAGTTCGGCGGCGACGGTGCTGCTGCCGCCGTAGGTGGCGAAACAGGTGATGCCGATCTTCATCAGACAACCCCTTGCTTCGCCGCTCGCCGGGCAAGCGCCTCTGCCGCCGAGCGCCCGAGGCCGGGCGGCTCGGTGTGGTGCGCCAGTTCGTGCGCCAGCGCCGCGGCGAGCACGACGCGCGGGGCGACGCCACGCGCCCGCGCAAGCCGCCGCACTTCGCTGCGGTACACCGTGATTGATGCCGGCCGCGGCTGATACTCGGCGACGACGCCGAGCGCCTGCGCCGCGGGCGATGGCTGCGCCACCACGCGCACGGCGATGCCGGCGCGCTGTGCCGTCGCGAGCAGTGCGCGCCAATCGGGGGCGCGGTCAGTCGTCATCGACTTGATCGTCCATGTCGCCGCGCTCGGTCATCTCAAATGCCTCGGGGAGCGCGTCGAGGACATCGGAGGCGATGACCGAGCGCACCCCCAGCGCCGCGGTGGCGATATCGCCCGCCAGGCCGTGCACATAGACGCCCGCGCAGGCGGCGGGCGCCAGGTCTGCGCCTTGCGCCAGCAGCCCGGCGATTGTGCCGGTCAGCACATCGCCGGTTCCGGCGGTCGCGAGACCTGGGCCGCCGGTCGGGTTGATCCACAGGTGACCGTCGGGCTCGGCGATGAGCGTGCGGGCGCCTTTGAGAACGGTAATCGCATGTGAACCGGCGGCGAGCGCCCACGCCGCGGCCGGGCGGTTGCGCTGCACATCATGCGCGCTCTGGCCGAGCAGCCGGCCCGCCTCGCCGGGATGCGGCGTGAGAATCGTCGGCGATCGGCGGTCGAAGAGCGCCGAAAAATCGCCGGCGACGGCCGTGATGCCGTCCGCATCGAGCACGAGCGGGCGTTCAATGTCGCGCACCAGCCGGCAGATGAGCGAAACCGTCTCGGGATGCTGGCTCATCCCCGGGCCCAGCGCGACCACCTCGCAGCGCTCGACCTGTTCCATCAGGACGGGGGAGGCGGCTTCGCTCAACGAGTGGGAAATCGTTTCCGGCATCGGGAGCGTGATGACTTCCGTAGCTTTGGATTCGAGGATGGCGTTCAGCGACTGCGGGATCGCCAGGTACACCAGGCCGGCGCCGGCGCGCAGCGCCGCCATGCTGGTCAGCGTCGCGGCGCCGGTCATACCGACCGAACCGGCGATGACGAGCACGCGGCCGCAGTCGCCCTTGTGCGCCCACGGCGCGCGGCGGGGCAGCCAGTCGCGCACCATCGCCTCCTCGAGCAGCGACGATTGCGAGGTGACGGCGGCGAGCGCCGCCTCCGGGATACCGATGGGCGCGATGGCGATGTCGCCTGCGAACCAAGCGCCGGGCTGCAGGGCGAGGCCGAGTTTCATTTCTTGCAGGGTCACGGTCACGGTAGCGCGAATAGTTTCGCCGAGCGGCTGTCCGGTGTCGCTGCTCAAGCCGGACGGGACATCCACGGCCAGCACCGGCACGCCGGCGTCATTGATGCAACGGATGGCCGCGGCGACCGGTTCCCGCGGCGCGCCGCGCAGGCCGGTGCCGAGCAACGCGTCGATCACCAGGTCGGCGCCCTTGAGCGCGGCCTCGGCGTCGCTTGCGGATTTGATAACGCGCATCGGCACCGCCTTCGGCAGCTTCACGAACTGTGCGGCGGGCAGTCCATCGAGTTGCTTCGGGTCGGCGGCGAGCGCAACGGACACTTTGCAGTCCCGTTTGTGCAGCAGCCGGGCGGCGACGAGGCCGTCGCCGCCGTTGTTCCCGCCGCCACAGAAGACCACGACGCGGCGCGTGCTTCCCGCGCCGAGCATCTCCTTGGCGGCGTCGGCGACGGCCTTGCCCGCGGCCTCCATCAGGCGCTTCACCGAAACGCCGGCCGCCTCGGCGGCGCGGTCGAGCGCCGCCCCTTCATCGCAGGTGAGGAGCCGCATCGCTACGCCGGCGCCCCCTCCACGACGACGACGGCGATGGCGTGGTCGCCGTCATGCGACAGCGACAGGTGCGTGCGCGCCGCGCCGAGCGCGGCGCGGGCGCGGCCGGCGACGCGCAGCGCCGGCTGCGGCGTGCCGGCGACGACTTCCACTTCCTGCCAGGCGAAGCGCCCGCCGAGCGCCTTCGCCGCCGCCTCCTTCGCGGCGAAGCGCGCCGCATAGTGCGCCGCGGCATGGCGCCGGGCGTTGCAATATGCGCGTTCGCCGTCGGTGAAGCAGCGCATGGCGAAGCGCGGCCAGCGCCGGAGCGTGCGCTCGACCCGCTGGACGGTCGTGATGTCCACGCCGACGCCGGCGATCACGGAGTGCTCTCCGCCGGCGGCACGCCGAGCGTTTGTTCGTGCATCAACCGCCCGCCCACGAAGACCTGGACCTTCGCCGTGCGTCGGTAGGTCGCGGTGACTTCGACCATCTCGCCGGAGAAATGGACGCCGCGGTGCAGCACCTCGACCGAGCCGTCTTCTTGCACGAGCCGAATGACCACCTCGGTTCGCTCCCCGAATCCGGTGGGCACCGTGTACTGCACCTTCTCGCTCTTGGGCGTGTCGGTGGCCGGCGGCGGCGTGACGCCCGTCGGCGGCGTCGGCGGCTCGGGGCCGATGCTGACATAGATGACGACGCGCGAGTCCGGTGACAGCATCCGGCCCGCGGGCGGCAGCGTGCGCGTCACGAAGCCGCTGGCAATCGTGGGGTGGTATTCCTGCATGATGCGGTCGGTCAGCAGGCCGAGGTTTTCGATTTCGTCGCGGGCCGATTCGAGCGGCGAGCCGGTCAGGTCGGGGATGGCGACTTGATTGGACTGGCGTCCTTTGCTCATCCACACCTGCACTTGGCTGTCGGCGGTGGTCTTGGCGCCGGGGCCGGGCTCCTGGCGAATGATGACGCCGCTGGAGCGCTGGTCATCGAATTCCTCGCCGGCCGGGATGAGGCGCAATCCGAGACTGGTGAGCAGGGCGCGGGCGCTGATGAGGTCGGTGCCGATCAAGGCGGGCACGGTGACGCCGTCGCCGCTATTGGTGCGCATCTGCGCGAAGAGCGTGACGCCGATGCCGGCAACGAAGATGAGCACGATGGCGGCCAGGGCGAGCGGCACGGCGCGCCGACGCTTCCGCCGCGCCGTAGTGATGACCTGCGACGACGGCGCGGCTTCCTTGGTGGCGCCGTCGAGGGCGGCGATGAAGGCGGCGATGTCGGGGTAACGCTGTTCCGGGCGCTTCTGCAGCGCCTTGAGCACGACTTCCTGCAGGCGCTGCGGGACAGCGGGGTTCAGGTCACGCGGGACGCGGGCGGTGTCGTAGAGATGGCGGTGGGCGACGGCGACGGGCGTCGCGCCGGTGAACGGCAGCACGCCCGTTAGCAATTCATACAGGACGACGCCGAGGGCGTAGATGTCCGAAGTCGGGGCGCCGGGCTCGCCGCGGGCCTGTTCGGGGGCCAGGTAATTGGCGCTGCCGACGACGCGGGTCTCGTCTTCGGCGGTCGCCGATGCCGCTTGCGCGATGCCGAAGTCGGCGACTTTGACCGTGCCGTCCTTCGCCACCAGGACATTGGGCGGTTTGATGTCGCGGTGGATGAGGCCGTGGGCGTGCGCCGTCTGCAGGGCGAGCGCAATTTGCCGGGCGACCGCCGCCGCTTCGGTGATCGGCAGCGGGCCGGCGGCGCGCTTCAGCCGCGCCTTGAGCGTCTCGCCCGACACCAATTCCATCACCAGGAAGTGATTCCCGCCGTCCTGGCCGCTGTCGTAGACGGCGGCGATGTTGGGGTGCGACAAGCGGGCGGCGGCCTGCGCCTCGCGGCGGAACGCAGCGGCGAATTCGGGCGACTGCCCCAGGTGCGGGTGCATCACCTTCACCGCCACCTCCCGGTCGAGAACCCGGTCGCGAGCGCGGTAGGTCGTCGCCATGCCGCCGCGGCCGATTTCGGCGAGGAGTTCGTAGCGATTGTTGAGCGTTTGGGGGTTGGTCACCGAGCCCGTGCCGCTGTCATTATAGTCCCGTGCCGGGGCAGGACGGCCGTGCTTACTGCGGGGCGCCTGTCACATTGATCTTGGGCTTTTCGGCGGAGCCGGGCGCCGGTTTGCTGGTCACCGTGGGAGGAGGCGACGGCGGCTGCGCAGCCGCTTTCAGTTGGGCGGCGGCTTGCGCGTCGGCGCGGCGCTTGGCTTCGGCGTCGAGCCAGTCTTGTTGCTCCTTGGCCTTCTTGGTGTCGCCCAAGTCGGTATACGCGGCGAGGAGTTTCTGACGGACGGTTTCGTCTGCGGCGCCGGTGCGTTCGGCGCCGGCGTAATACTTGCGGGCGTCATCGTCCTTCTTCATCTTGTGCGATAGGGCGCCGAGCGTGACATAGACATCGGCTGGCGTCACCGGTCCCACTGCCGAGTTATAGGCCTGTAGAGCATCATCCAGCTTGCCCTGCTCTTCGTATAACTGCCCCATCGCGTAGTAGGCGGCTTGCAGGATTTCTGGGTTTCGGTCGGAGTACACTTCGGCGTGGCCGAGGACTTGTTGCAGGCGCGTCAGGGCTTCATCCTTCTGGTCGTCGTCCAACGCCCTTTCGGCGAGCAATTCGGAATCGATCAGTTCGAGAGGGTACTCCTGCTCCAGCTGCGTGAGGTACTCGCTCCATGCGGCGCTCTTCTTGGAGGTCAGCACGCTGTCCTTATGGCGGGTGCTCTGGTCCTTGAAATCCGCGGGCAGTTTGCGCTCGACCGTATGTAGGTGCAGGACTTCATAGCCGTCGCGGGTCTTGATCACCGGCGTCGTTTGGCCGGGGGAAATGGCAATGAGCGCTTTGACCGCCTCGGGGTCGAGACTGTCGCGGCTGATGAAGTTCGTGCGCCCGCCTTCGTCTTTCGTTAGGAAGTCGTCCGAACGCTGCTTGGCCAGCGCGGCGAAGTCCGCGTGCTCGTCTTTCAATTGGCGGAGCACATCGTCCGCTTGCTGTTTGGCCTGCGCGTCGGTGCGTCCGTTGCCGGCGGTGATGCGGATGCGGCTGATGTCAAACTCATCGAAACTCTCTTTCACTTCCTCGTCGGTGACGGTGACGGTCTTGTCGTTTTCCTGCCGCAAATGCGAGACGAGCAGTTCGTTGCGCGCCACTTCCCATTCCGTTTTCTCAATGTGCTGCACCAACCAAGTGCGGAAGCGGTCAGGGGTGATGTGCTGGCGGGACGTCCCCAGCGCGGCCATCACCGAAAGCATTGCCTTCTCGAGTTCCGTCGCCTCCGGGTACGCAGACTGCAACTGTGTGATTTGCTGGTTGGCCAGGGCGTCGATGCGCTGGTGGATATCGGCGCGGGATACGCGGACGCGCCGCTCCTTGGCCGCTTCCAATTGCCGTGTCTGGCCGACCAATTGTTGGAAGGATTCGTAACGCAACGCAAGGATGTCCTCGATGCGGACGGGCAGGCCGAATTGCGCCGACTGCTGGGCGAGCGAGACATAGGAGACGTCCCAATCATTGCGCAGGATCGGCCGCTTGCCCACCGTGGCGACGACTTGTTCCAGTTGCGCTGGGCGTGAACCGTTTCCGAGGCCGCCGCCACCAGGCGTCACCACGAACAGAATGCCTGCGACCATGATGAACGCGAAGAGCACGAAAAAGCCCGTCACGAGCCATCCGGAACGGCGTTGCAGGCGGCGAATTGCGGAAATCATGCGGGTACGGTTATACCCGATACCTGCCGGTGACGCTACTCCGAGGCGCCGTTGCCGGAGCGGGTGGCGGCCATCAGCCGCTGGCCGAGTTCGCTCCGCCCCTGGCGGACGGAAGTGAGGACGCGGGCCAGGTAATCGTCGAGATAATCGAGGATGTTGGCGGCATAGGTCTCGGCGTCGGAGCGCAATTTGGCGATTTCCGCCTCGACGGCGACCTGCAGTTCCTCGGCGCGGCGCCGCGAGCGGCGGGTGATTTCATGGGCGTCCAGCAGTTCGTCGGCCTGGGTGCGGGCGGCGGTGATGATGGCGTTGCGCTCCTCCTCGCCGGCGCGCCGCTGGGCCGCGGAGCGCTCCTCGGCCTCGCGCAGCATGGCCGCGGACTGTATCCGCGCGTCTTCCAGCAAGCGCTCACGGTCGCGCACAATGCGCTTGGCCTCTTCGATCACCCGCGGCACTTCGGCGCGCAGTTGGTGGGTCAAGTCGAAGAAGGAGTCGACATCGACGCCGTAGGCGCGGTTGAAGAAGTGGCGCGACTGCCGCTCGACGAGGTCCTCCAGCTTTGTGAGGATTTGGTCGGGCAGGGCGACGGTCGTCTCTTCGCTCATGATCGTGGCTCCTTCTCGGTCAGGCGGGCGCGGAGTTCGCGCTCCACTTCCGGCGGCACCAGGCCGTGCACATTCCCCCCGAGCGCGGCGATTTCGCGCACCAGACTGGCGCTCAAGTAGTGGTACGCCGGGTCGGTCATCAGGAAGATCGTCTCCACCTCGGGGTTCAGCCGGCGGTTCATCGAGGCCATTTGCAGTTCGGCGTCGAAGTCGGACACCGCGCGCAAGCCGCGCACAATGAGCGTGACGCCCCGCTGCACTGCATATTCTACCAACAGGCCGTCGAAGGACTCGACCGTCACATGGGTGATGCCTCCACAGGCGGTGCGCACCATTTCCGCCCGCTTCTCCACAGGGAAGAGGGTATGCGCGCGGCCTTTGGCGGCGACGGCGACGATGAGATTCGGCACCAGGCGCGCCGCCCGCTGGATGATGTCGAGGTGGCCGGTGGTGACCGGGTCGAAAGTGCCGGCGTAGACGGCGGTTCGGGTCATGCGGCGAGTCCTTCCGGGCTGCGTTCGTAAGTGGTGAGGGCGGTTTCGCCGAAGTGTCGGACGCGCGTCCGCGTCAGCGCGCCGGCGTGCTCCGGCAATTCCAGTTTACTGAGGTGCTGGACAATCACCTGCACGCGGGGGCTGAAGAGGGCGGGCAGCGCCGCCAGTTGTTCGAGTGTTTGCGCGTACGCGGCCGCATCGGCATAGGGTGGGTCGAGAAAGATGAAGTCGAAGGGCTGCCCTTCTGCGGCCAAGTGAGCCAGGGCATCGCCGATTTGCAGCGCGAGCACCGTGGCGAATTCGCCCAGGCGGCACTCGGAGAGGTTGGCCAGGATGGCCTCCGCCACCCGCCGGCTGCGCTCGACGAAGACGCACTCGCTTGCGCCGCGGCTCAACGCCTCGATGCCCACCGCGCCGGAACCGGCGAAGAGGTCAAGGAAGCGGGTGCCTTCCAGCTGCGCGTCGAGCGAGTCGAAGAGTGCCCGGCGGACGCGGTCGGCGGTCGGCCGCGTCCCGCGGCCCTTGGGGACGCCGATGCGGCGGCCCTTGGCGCTGCCGGCGATGACGCGCATGGCGCTGCCGGTCAGGCCGCCGCGCGCGCGGTGCGCGGGCGGCGGGCGGGCGCCGGCTCGAGCCGAGCGCGCAGCGATTTCACCGCCGCCGACAGCGGCCGGTTGGCCGCCGCGTCGAGGCGGGGGTCTGCGGCGACGACCGCGAACGCCGCATCCCGCGCCTGCTTCAGCAGGTCGAGGTCGCGGTCGAGGCGGGCGACCCGGAAGTCGGGCAGGCCATGCTGGCGGGCGCCGAGGAAGTCGCCCGGGCCGCGCAGCGCCAGGTCGGCCTCGGCGATGCGGAAGCCGTCGGCCTCATTCACGATCAAGCGCATCCGCTCGCGGCCGGTACGGGTCGGGTCGGCGGGGTCGGGCGATTCGAGTTGCGGGTTGTACTTCTCTTCGGACAGCACCAGGCACGCCGACTTGTGCGTGGCACGGCCGACGCGTCCTCGCAACTGGTGCAGTTGCGACAACCCGAAACGCTCCGCGTTCAAGATGACGATGACCGTCGCGTTCGGGACATCGATGCCGACTTCGATGACGCTGGTGCTGCACAGCAGTTGGATTTCATTGCGTCGGAAGGCCGTCATCACGGCCTCACGGTCAGGGGATGGCCGGCGGCCATGCACCAGCCCGACGCCGTAATCGGTGAAGACGCGGTCGCGCAATTGCTCGTAGACTTGCGTCGCCGCTTCGACTTCGAGGCGCTCGGATTCTTCGACGAGCGGGCACACCACATAGGCCTGGCGGCCGCGCTGCAAGTTCTCGCGCACGAACCCCCAGGCGCGGTCCATCTTCTCCATCGGCCCCCAGAAAGTCGCCACCGGCCGGCGGCCGGGCGGCAGCGCGTCGATGAGCGAGAGGTCGAGGTCGCCGTACAGCGTCATCGCCAGACTGCGCGGGATGGGCGTGGCGCTCATCACCAGCACCTCGGGATTGTGCCCCTTGCGGCGCAGCGCGGCGCGTTGCAACACGCCGAAGCGGTGCTGCTCGTCCACAATCACCAGACCCAGGTTCTTGAACACGGTCGCTTCCTCGATGAGGGCGTGCGTGCCGATGACAACCGGCGCTGCGCCCGACGCCACCGCAGCGCGGGCTTGCAGACTCTCGGCCGGCGACAGCGCGCCGATGAGCAGGCGCGGCGCAATGCCGGCGCGCTCCAGGAAGTGCGACAGGATGAGGTGGTGTTGCGTGGCGAGGAGTTCCGTCGGGGCCATCAGCGCCGCCTGATAACCGGCCCGCACCGCGATGAGCATCGCGGCGAGCGCCACCACCGTCTTGCCGGAGCCTACATCACCCTGAATGAGGCGCATCGTCGCCCGCGGCGACGCCAGGTCGTCGGCCACTTCCTGCACGACCCGCGTCTGCGATTCAGTGAGCGGGAAGGGGAGCAATCCCGCCAGCATCTGCAAGATGTCCTTGTCGGCGGCCAGCCGCAGCCCGGACTCGTCGCCGGCGCGCTCGGCGCGCCGCAACGCCAGCGTCACCTGCAACACGAACAACTCCTCGAACGCCAACCGCCGCCGCGCCCGGTCGCGCTCCGCGTCGCTCGCCGGACGGTGAATGCCGCGCAGCGCCTCGGCCAGAGTGGGCAGGTCGAACTGGGCGCGCACCGCGTCGGGCAGCGGGTCCGGCAACCCCGCCGCAAACTCTTCGACACACTCCCAAATCAGCGGCCGCAAGTGCGACTGATACAGCCCCTCGGTCAGCGGATACAGCGGCAGCATCGTGCCGACCGGGATGTCGGCATTCGCCCGCAGCCGCTGCGCGCCCTGGTATTGCATCTCGATGAGCGACCCCCAGCGGTTGACCGAGCCCTCGACAAGCAGGCGTGTGCCCTGCGGATACATCAGCGTCAGCGGCGACCAGCCGCGGGCGGTGCGCCCGGCGCCGCGGCGGGCAAACGAATGCAGCGTCACGGTGCCGGTGCCGTCCGAGATTTCGAGGATGTATTGGATGAGCCCACGGTGCATCGGCTCGTGGCGGCGCTCGCCGGCGAGGCCGACGGCGGCGACGCGTTCCCCGTCCTGAATGTCGGCCATTCGCTTGACGGGCACATAGTCGCGGGGGAAGTAGAAGAGCAAATCGCGCGCGGCTTCGAGACCGAGTTGCCGGGCGGCCTTCGTCCAGGGTTTGCTGCCGTCGCGCAGTGTGGGGTGGGGGGCGTCGAGGGAGACGGGCACGCGGCGGGGGACCGTCTTCGTCGGCGCGCTGCGGCGTGGCGCCGTCGTGGCGGGCGCTCGGCGGTGTGATTGCGCTACGGGACGCGGCGCATCGCCCGGCGTGACGGCGCCCGCGGCGGCGAGCGCCTGCGTGACGAGCCCTTTGCGCTTCCCGGCTGGGACGGTGTCATACGACGCCAGCCCCTCCGCAATCTCACCGGCCGCCGCCGCGAGGTCGGGCGTCAGGCCGGCGACGCGCTCCGCCCACTCGCGCGCATACACGCTGATCGTGCGCCCGACGACGGCGTCGTTGCGAAAGCCTTGGCTGGCCTCGAGTTCGAGCGGGCGGCGCAGTTGTTCGACGAGGTCGCGGGTGGTCGGCCGCCGGGCGCGGGTCGCCATCGTCACACGCGCAGGTGTGCGCGCTGCCCGAGCGCCACCGCTTTCATCACGCGCTCGACGGCGTCTTGCAGCAGGTGGTGCGCATTGCGCAGCGCCGCCTCTTCGGTCACGAACGGCGGCACGATCGCGTAAGCGGCGGTGATACCCAAGTCGCGCAGCGCATCCGGATCGGCGTCCACGGAGCCGGCGAAGGCGAGGACCGGAATGTTGAACCGCCGCGCCACCGCGGCGACTCCCGACAGCGCCTTGCCGTAGGCGGTCTGGCGATCGATGCGCCCCTCGCCGGTGAGAATCAGATCGGCGTGCTGCGCGCGCTCCTCGAAATCGAGCGCGTCGAACACGACTTGCACGCCGCGGCGCAGTTGCGCATCGAGAAACGCCACCAGCCCGCCACCCAAGCCGCCCGCGGCGCCGGCGCCGGACATCTGCGCAATGTCCGATTCGAGGTCGCGGGCGGCGATGCGGGCGAAGTTCGCCAGCGCCGCGTCCAGTTCGCGCACCATCTCCGGCGTGGCACCCTTCTGCGGGCCGTAGATCGCCGACGCCCCCTCGGGGCCGGTGAGAGGGTTCTCGACATCACAGGCGACCGTGAACCGCGAGGCGGGGAGCCGCGGGTCGGCTCTCTTCTCGTCAATGCGCGCCAACATCGCGAGCGCGGCGCCGCCGGGCGGCAATTCTTTCCCGTCACTGTCGAGGAGGTGGAAGCCGAGCGCCTGCGCCAGGCCGGCGCCGCCGTCGTTTGTGGCACTGCCGCCGATGGCGATGATAAAAGTGCGGCAGCCGGCGTCGAGCGCGGCGGCGATCAATTCGCCGACGCCGCGTGTTGTTGTGACGCGCGGGTCGCGCCTTTCGGGCGGGACGAGCGGCAGCCCCGCCGCCGCTGCCATCTCGATGACGGCTGTCACTTCGTCGCCGAGGACGCCGTAGCGCGCCCGCACCGGCTCGCCGAGCGGGCCGGTGACCGTCGCCGCGACCACCTTACCGCGCGTCGCCGTCACCAGCGCTTCGAGCGTGCCCTCGCCGCCGTCGGCCACCGGCAGCAGCACGGGCGCCTCCGTCGGTAGCGCCGCGCTGACCCCGGCCTGCATCGCCTGGGCGGCGGCGCCGGCGCTCAAACTGCCCTTGAACGGGGCGGGCGCGATGAGGATGTTCACGCTGTCCTGATTCTGCCTCACCGCGCCCGCCGCCTGCGGGCGCTTTCTGCTGGCGCTACGGGCAGGTCACCCGGACGGTATAAGTGACCTTCACCTCGCCGTTCGCCGGCACTTTCACTTCGTAGCGCACCACATGCGAACTGACCTTCTCGAACGGGTGCGAGGACGGCTTGATGTCCCAGTTGCAGTAGTAGCGATCGAAGTACTCGATGGTCGCCGCATCCTTGCGGTGGTTGCGGAGCGAGACTTCGACATCTTCTTCGTAGCCGTTGACGAAGTGGCGCATATTGACGCTCTTGCGCTCGGCGACGATGTCGAACGCATCGCCCACCCAGAGGCGGAACTTCTCGTCTTTCGGCGTGTGGTCGATCTGGTCTTCGCCGAGGAACTGCATCCGGCCGCGCGGGTCACGCTGATACAGCTTGAAGCGCCCGGCGGGGAGGGGGAGGCCGAGGCCGTGCGCCTGGTCGTTCGTGACCTCGATCATCACGCCGACTTTCTTGTTGCCGCCCATATCGGTGCCGCGCGGGTCCCACTGACCGCCGCTCTGCTGCCAGCGGTAATAGGCGCCGCGCCAGGGATCGAAGACGAACGCCTTGCGCACCTTGACCTGGTCGGCCTCGATCAGCGTCAGTTGCTTCGTCTCGCGCTCGCCGATCGTGACGGGCCGCCCGAGGGTGTACAAGTGATACTCGAAGAACGACTCTTCCTGGAACTGCGGCGCCATGCCGCCCGCGCCCGCAGCTCGGGCGCCTAGTGTGCCGTCGGTCGCCATGTAGGACTGCGGCTGCGGCGCGCGGTGGACATCGCCCGCCATCAGTTGCAAGGCGGCGTCGCGGAACGCCGAACCGGAGAAGTTGTTCAGCGTCACCCAGCCGGTCAGGTCGATGGTGTCGCCGTCCTGCTGGACGATGCCGACATAGTCAGCCATCCACGAGAGTTGTTGCGCCAGATACGAGAGTTCGCACGGATAGCGGCCCGCCTTCTCGGACTCGACGAGCCAGGTCAGCCGGGGCTTCGCCTGCAAGCCGGTGGGGAGTTCGGCGAGTTCGATGTCGCCGTCTGTGAAGACGCGGGCGCCGTCGTTTGTCAGCAGCACGGCGCCGGCGCCGGGTTGGGGCTGGTTGCCGTAGCCATAATACTGGCCGCCTGTCGGTGCCGAGAGCAGCGTTCCTTCGAGCACCTCCTCGCGGTCGCCGTGCCAGCGGCGTACCCGCACCCGCTGCCCGACGGCCTTGCCGAGCACGACACTCGGCGCGGCCAGGTTCGTCTGATAGTTCTGTTCGCGGACGGTGAGCGCGGCGGTTCCGAGGGGCGTCAGGCGGACGGAAGTCGCCTCAATCGTCCCGGGCACGCTGTCGAGCACCACTTCGGACATCGTGCTGCTCAAGTCGAGCGTGCGCTGCTCGCGCACCAGCGCGAAACCCTGGTTGTAGACGGTCAATTCGACGCTGCTCGGCGCGCCGACGGTTGTCGCTGCGCCGGCGCTGTTGGTGCGGACGGGCGCGGCAGCCAACAGGATCACCGCCGCCAACGCGATGAGGGGAGTTCGCATGTGCTGCTCCTTTTCTTGGCGGAACCGGCGGGGCCGGAAGGAACGCGTGCCGCGGCGTCAAAGCCATTGACTATGCCCTACGGCGACCGCCCGCTCCCGCGCCGCGCCGGCTCCGCGCCTCGCGTGACACTCGGGCTTTTGACTGTGAGAGTGGCGTCGGCGTTCCCAGGGGATGCTGGTGGCCGTTGAAGAGCGGGAGACGGTCGTCCAGGGGCGGCGGGCGTCCTATGGGTTCCGGCCGGGGCGCGGGTATCCCGTCCTGCTCATCCACGGCCTGCATGGCTCCTGGCGCTACTGGCGGCGGTTCATGGAGGCGCTGCCGCCGACCTATGAAGTCTACGCGCCCGACCTGCCCGGCTGCGGCCTCTCGGAGCCGATGCCCTCGTATCTCGCCTGGGAGCAGGTGGGCTGGCTGAACGCGTTCAGTGAAGCGGTGATGTTCGGGTCAGGCGCGGTCATCGGTCATTCCATCGGCGGTGTCATCGCGCTCGGGTTTCTGCGCCAGGTGCCGGAACGCGTCGACCGACTGATCAGCATCTCGGCGCCGATCGACGACGCGGGCGTGTTCCTGCCGCTGCGGATGCTGGGGTGGCCGTTTCTTGGCGCGCCGATGTTCCTGACGGTGCGTGGCGGCTTCGCGGCGTGGAGGGCGTGGGCGCGCCTGACGCGGGCCGACCCCGAATTGGTGGACATGCTGGGCTGGGCGGTGCGGGCGCGCGCCCGCGCCGTGCGCGGCACGGTCGCCGGGTGGCAGACGCTGACGCCCGTCGAACGCGACGCGCTCTTCGGGGCCCCGTTGGTGCCGGCGCTGGTGTTGCACGGCGACCGGGACCGCATCGTGCCGCCGGCGCAGGGCGAACGGATGGCGGCGGCGCTGCCGGGCGCGCAGTTCGCTTGGCTGCCGGGCGAGGGGCATATGCCGATCGTCGAGGGGGCGGAAAAGACCGCGGCCGCCGTCGCCGAGTTTCTCGGACGCTAGCGGCTAGTCGCGCGGGTCGGCGTCGGGGCGCCTGCGGAAGAGATCGGCGAACTGGTCGGCGTAGGCCTCATTGAGCGATTGAAAGTGCAGCATTAGCCCGAGCAGCCAGAGTTGAATGAAGCGCGACTCGGTCGGCTGTTCCAGCACCAGTCCCAGGAATTCGTGAATCACTTGCTCCCACGAGTGCGCGGTTTCATCCACATTCACTGCGCCGCTTTCTTCTTCGTCGCGCTGGCTCATCTCCGCCGACACCGACTCGAGGAATTCCTCGACGGTGGCCGGCGTCGCCCGTTCCAAGCGGGGGCCGAACTGGGTGATGACACGATCTCGGAATTCGGACAGTTGCACCGGCGGGCCTAGAACGCGGGCTCGATCAGACCGTAGTTCTCGTCTTCCCGGCGGTACAGCACATTCAGTTGCTCTGTCTCCGCGTTGGTGAAGACGAAGAAGTTATGACCGAGGAGGTCCATCTGCATCGCGGCCTCTTCGGGGGTCATCGGCTTCACCGCGAAGCGCTTCGTTTTCACGATGCGAGCCGGCTGGACTTCGCGCTCCGGCGCCAGGGCGGTCTCGGCGGTGCGGCGCTTGTTGCCCGCCGTCCGGGAGCGGTCGATCAGGCGCTCCTTGTAGTGTGTGATCTGCCGGTCGAGTTTGTCGATGACCGCGTCAATGGAAGCGTACACATCTTTGGCGCGCTGCTTCGCCCGGATGATGAGCCCGTCGGCATGCAAGGTGACTTCGATGATTTGCCAGTTGCGCTGCCTGCTCTGGAAGACTTCGGCGCTGCGCAGATGATCAAAGTGCTTCTCGACTTTGCGGAGCCGTTCATTCACATACTCCCGCAGGGCGGGGGTGATTTCCACATGGTTCTTGCCCGCAAAGATCACATCCATGACCGGTCCTCCCGTTGGGTCATTCCACACCCGGCGCGGCGGGATCAAGCGTCCGCACCGTCGCCACCGCGTAGCACGCCATCCCCTCCCGCCGCCCGATGAACCCCAGTCCTTCCGCCGTCGTCGCCTTGATACTGACGCACGCGGGCGTCAGGCGCAATGCCCCGGAGAGCGCGGCGCGCATCGCATCGGCATGCGGCGCAATGCGCGGCGCTTCCGCGATGAGCGTCGCGTCGACCGACACCGGCTCGCCGCCCGCCTGTTCGACGAGGTCACACACCCGTCGCAAGAGGTCGACGCCCGGCGCGCCCGCCCACTGCGGGTCGCCGGGCGGGAAGTGGCGGCCCAGGTCGCCCGCCGCCACTGCGCCGAGCAGGGCATCGCAGATGGCGTGCGCGATGACATCGGCGTCGGAGTGCCCGTCGAGGCCGAAGTCGCTCTCGAGGCGCACACCGCCCAGCATCAGCGGACGCCCGGCGGCGATCCGATGGACATCGAAACCGATGCCGGTGCGCGTCGTGTGGCGTTCCAGCAGGCGTTCGGCGAGCGCCAGGTCGTCAGGCGTGGTCACTTTCAAGTTGGCGGGGTCGCCGGGCACGAGCGTCACCGCGGCGCCGAGGCGCTCGACGAGCGACGCGTCGTCGGTCGCCGTCGCCCTGCCGGCTTGCGCGTGCGCGGCACGCAGGAGGTCGGCGCGAAACGCCTGCGGAGTCTGGACGGCGACGGTTCCGCTGCGGTCGAGCGACACCGAGCCGCTTTCCGTCATGCGGCGCAGCGAGTCTGTCAGCGGGAGGGCGGGCGCGGCGGCGCCGGTCTTTTGCGCCGCCGCCAGGACGCGGTCGCGCAAGGCCGGCGTCACGAGCGGCCGGGCGCCGTCGTGCACGAGCACCCATTGTGTCTCGGCGGGCAACGCATCAAGACAACGCCGGACGGTTTCCTGGCGCGTCGCGCCGCCGTCCACGAAGGTTAGCAGCGGGTCGCAGAAGAGCGCCGCGAACTCCGCGCGGCTGTCTGGTGGGACGCCGACCACCAGCGGAAACGGCGCCGCCCGCGCGCGCAGCCGGGCGAGCGTGTGGACGATGAGCGGACGACCGGCGAGCGGGATCAGGGTCTTCCCGCCCGGTGTTCCGAACCGGCTACCGCTCCCGGCCGCGGGGACCACCGCGGCCACCATGTGGTCGATCGCGTCCAGAATCCGGGTCATCCGAGAGATTGGCGAAAATCATTTTCCCCGCAACGGTCTGCAGCACGCTGGAGACGACCACATCGAGCGTCTGGCCGAGGTGCTGCCGCCCATGCTCGACCACCACCATCGTGCCGTCGTCGAGATATCCCACGCCTTGTTCCGACTCTTTGCCTTCCTTCATCAAGCTGACAGTCAGCACTTCCCCAGGCAACACGACGGGCTTCAGCGCGTTGGCCAGTTCATTCACATTCAGCACTTGAACGCCGTGCAATTGCGCCACCTTGTTCAGGTTGTAGTCATTGGTGATGATGATGCCGCCTTGGTCCTTGGCGATGCGTACCAGTTTCTGATCGACGGTATCGCCCGGGCCGAGGTTTTGGGGATACGAGTCGAGGACGGTGACCAAGTCGCCGAAGTCTTTGCGCATCGCGTTCAGGACATCGAGACCGCGCCGGCCCCGGTTGCGCTTGAGCGTGTCGGGCGAGTCGGCGATATGCTGCAACTCTTCGATCACGAATCCCGGCACCAGCAGCGGGCCCTCGAGAAACCGCGTCCGGCAGACATCGGCGATGCGCCCGTCGATGATGACGCTGGTGTCGAGCAATTTCGTCCGGCGCACGGGCTTGGGGTCCTCGGGCGGGCGCAGGCCCGGAAAGAGGAACTGCAATTCGGTGGCGAGACTGGTGGCCACCACCCAGCCCAGGTACATCGAGCAAATGCCGAAGATGACGACCAGCGTCCAGCCGCCGGAAATGTTGAGCAGGAGGCTCGAGGCAATCGCCGTCAGCCCGAGGCCGAAGAGAATGCCCAGCATGCCGGTGATGCGCAGCGCCGCAGGCACCGTGCGGATTTGCGCAGGCACCGACGCCAGGATGCGGTAGAGCGCGGCGGACGCCAAAAAGCCGGCGAGGACGCCCACGCTCACAAAGGCGATTGGTGCACCTGTCTCCATCCACCAGGCGGGGCCGGTCGGGACGATCTCGCGCAGGTAGGCGAGGTACTGCGGACCGAGGTACTTCTCGTACAACTGCCACACCCAATAGCCGGACGCCACCGCCACAGCCAACCCGAACAGGAAGCCGAAGATGCGCACGATCATCGGCTTGGTCCTTGCGGCATCACAATACCTCCTCTTGGCGTAATGGTACCCCGGCTGGCGGCGCCATATGCGAGCAGGCGCGGGCGGGCCTTACCGCCCCAAAAGGGGTAATTCGGCGCCCCAAGGCAGCTATCCTGCCGCAATCGGAAGCGGGGACGGCCTGTCAGTGCTCGATCAGCGCGGGTTGCGCGCCCTTGGTGAAGACGACCGCGCCGCTCTCATCAAGGCCGGCGACGATGTTGTCGCCCTCATTGAAGTCGCCGCGGAGCAATTCTTCCGCCAGCGGGTCTTCGATGATGCGCTGAATGGCGCGGCGCAGCGGGCGGGCGCCCATCGCCGGGTCGAAGCCCTCGGCGGCCAGTTTCTTGCGCAGCGGCTCGGTGACTTCGAGCTTCATCCCCTGGCCGTGCACTTGCTGGCGCACCTTGTCGAGTTCGAGGTCGACGATGTGCTCGATTTCCAC
>CAYNSX010000043.1:0-19675 GCA_964400165.1 uncultured bacterium | reverse complement strand
TAGCGCGCCAGTTGCGCGCCGGCCGGCCAGTTGAGGTCGGTCGGGAGCGCGGCGCCGGAGGGAGTTGTCGTGGTGGTGGTCGTGGTGGTGTTATTTGCGGGCGGGGTGGTGTTGTTGGCGGCATCGTTGCCGCCGCAGCCCGCCAAACCGAATGCGGCAGCGACGCTGCCGATCAAGACAATCGTTCGAAATCGCATTCCTCACTCCTCCTGATGTGCGCGGATGCTTTCCCGCTGGCTACATCCTACAACGCCGGAAAAGGAGGCAGGGTTCACGCCGCCCTCACCCGCTACTTGCCGTCAGCGCGCGGGCGGTCGTCGAGGAGGGTGGCTGTGAAGGGCTTGCTGCCCCCCGAAAACGAGGACACCTGGGCAATGGCGGCGGCGAGGCGTGCCGGAGCGGTCCGCGACGGTTCGTAGACGACCAGCACTTGCTGGTCTTGGAGGGAAGTGCCGACATCCGTGACGCCTGGCTGCTGCTTGAGAGCGACGGCAATCTGGGTCATATCGGCGATGGACTTGGCGCCGGTGACAGTGAAGCGTGCCAAGTGCGCGGTGGCGGAAATGGGGGGCGGGGCGTTGGGCGCGCCGGCGGCGCCGCTCTCCGGCGCGGGAGCTGGAGAAGTCGGGGACGCAGCTACTGTCGTATTTCCCGTCGCAGTCGACTTGGCGATGGCGGTGCCGGAGGGCACGGATTGCTTGGTGCAGCCCAGCAGCGCGAGCAGCGCCGTGAGTGCAATGAGCAAGAACAGTGTGCGGACCATCGTCGCCTCCGGTAGTGCACTTCCACGGGGTGTGGGCAATCTCATCTTCCTTCGCCCACGCGACGGGCTTTGGAGGACAAGCCCCTAACCCTTCACCGTCCACGGGGAGGGGCACGGACAACTACCTGGCGGAGGGGGTGGGATTCGAACCCACGATCCCCGTTGGGGGATACTCGTTTTCGAGACGAGTGCCTTCGGCCACTCGGCCACCCCTCCAGGCACAGCATAGGGACAGAAACTGCAGAGGGAAAGAGGGAGGCGGGGAGGCAGGGACGCTGGCCCGGCACTGAAGTGCCGGGCTGAATCAAACTTCCACTGCTACAGGTCTTGCGCCCTCGACTGAAGTCGGGGCGCCCAGAAGTCCTGCCTCCCTGCCTCCCGTCAGTTCCTTCCATTAGTGGAGGTGCGCGGTACAATGGCGGGCGCATCGGCTGATTGACCGTCGTGCAAGGAGAGGGACTGTGTGGCGAAGTGCACAGGCAGGGGCGCTGGGCGGTTTCCTGGGGGGAACCGTGTCCGGGGTCATCCTGGCGATTTGGGGGCGTGACCTGCTGTTCCAACTGGCGGATGTCATCAAAGTCAGCAGCGCGCCGGCGGGCTTTGTCGTCCACTTGGTGGGGAGCGCGGCGGTGGGGGCGCTCTTCGGGCTGCTGCTGCGCGACTCGGTGAGCAGCCCGAGCGTGGGCGCGGTGCTCGGATTCATGTACGGGATGGCGGTGTGGCTGGTCAGCCCGATGACGCCGCTGCACACCGTCGAGAATTGGTGGGCGCGGGCGGTGCCGCAATTCCTGACGCCGCCGCAGATGGTGAAAGTGACGGCGGCCTCGCACGGAGTGTTCGGATTGCTGCTCGGGGCGAGTTATTCATTGTTCTTCGGAGAGAAGGACGCGGCGCCCGCCGCGGTGGCGGCAACGGCACCAAGGGCGGAAGACGCTGTGGTGCCGGCCGAGGACGCCTCGACACCCGGCCCTGATTCTGGAGCGTAGACCCGCGCGAGCGAGTTACCGAACGGGGCGGGCGGCAACGATGCAGTACCCAATGGACTCGAACGGACAGGCGCGGGCGCGCGAGCGGCGCGCGCCGGCAAGGAGAGAGGCCGTGCGCAGAACCTGGATGCGGCTGGGTATGACCGTGATGGTCGCGCTCGCGGCAGCCGGGGCGCAGGCCGAGGCGCCGGCGCCGCTGACGCTGCCGGAGGCCATCGCCGAGGGTGTGCACAACCACCCGCTGGTGCAGATGAGCGCGGCGCAGGCGGCGAGCGCGCAGGCGCTGGTGCACGCGGCGCGCGGGGCGCTGGGGCCGCGGGTGACCGTGACGGCGCGGCACTTCCGCACCGGGCCGATTCCCAGCTTTGAAGTGGAGACGCCCGACGGGCCGCAGACCGTGACGGTGGGCAGTCCGCAGACGACGACCGGCTCGCTCGGGCTGCTGCTGCCGCTCGATTGGTCGGGGCAATTGCGCATGGCGGCGGACGCGCAGGCACTGCAGGCGCTGGCGGCGGATGCGGCGCACGATCGGGTCGTGCTGGATGTGGCGCTGCTGGTGGAAGTGCAATTCCTGACAGTGCTGCGGGCGCAGGCGCTGCTGGGCGTCGCCGAGGCGTCGCTGGCGGCGGACGAGGAGCACTTGCGCGTGGCGCAGGCGCGGTATGGCGCCGGCGCGGCGCCGAAGTTCGATGTGCTGCGGGGGGAAGTGGAAGTGGCGGACGGGCAGCAGGCGAAAGTCGCCGCGCAGGCGGCGGTGCAGTCGGCGTACGCGTCGCTGAATCGCGCGCTCGGCCGGCCGGTGGAGGGCGCGCTGACACTGGCGCCCGCCGCGAGTGATGCCGCAATGCAGTTGCCGGAGGACCCGGCGGCGGCGCGGGCGCAGCGGCCGGAACTGGCCGAGGCGCAGGCGCAGCGGCGCGCGGCGGAACTGGGCATTCGGCTGGCGGGCGCGGGGCGGGCGCCGGTCGTGACGGCGGGCGCCGATTACAACGGCGATATCAACCCGTCGGGGTTCGCCGGGCGGGCGTTGTTTTGGGATGTGTTCCTTTCGGTGGCGCTGCCGATATTCGACAGCGGCGTGACGCGGGCGCGGCAGGCGAGCGCGACGGCGCTGCTGGCGGCGGCGGCGGCGCGGGTGCGCGATGTCGAAGCGCAAGTGGACCTGGAAGTGCGAACCGCGCGGCTCGACCTCGGCGCGGCCGGGGAGCGCGTGCGCGCCGCGGCCAGCGCAGTGGCGCAAGCCGAAGAAGCGCGGCGCATCGCCCGGGTGCGCTATGAAGCGGGGCTGGGCACACCGGTGGAACTGACCGATGCCACGGTGGCCCTGACGCGGGCGCGCACCAACCAGGTGAACGCGCAATACGATGTGCTGCTGTCGCGGGCGCGGTTGCGCCGGGCGGTGGGCGCATCGCATGAGGAGCCGACGCAATGAAGCGGACTGTGATCGTGGTGGCGATTCTGGTGGTGCTGGCGGGCGGCGGCGCGCTGTTCTTGCGGAATCGCGGGAAGCCGGACGCGGCGGCCGCGGCGGCGCCCGCCGGGCCGGTGGCGGTGCCGGTGCAAGTAGCGACCGTGGAGCGCGCGGACCTGACGGCGACCCTAGAGGCGACGGGCACCATCCTGCCGCTGAATCACGCGACGCTGGCGTCGAAAATCGGCGGGCGCGTGGCGAAGGTGTATGTGCGCGAGAGTGACCGCGTGCGCGCCGGGCAAGTAGTGGTCGAATTGGAAGCCGCCGAGGCGCGGGCGCGAGTGGCGCAGGCCGAGGCGGCCTTGCAGGTGGCGCAGGCGCGCGTCGGCGCCAGCCAGGCGCGCCTGGCGGCGCTGCGCGCCGGGGCGCGGCCGCAGGAAGTGCGGCAGGCGGAAGAGGCGGTGCGGGCGGCGCGTTCGACGCTGGACAACGCCGAGTCGGAATTGCATCGTATGGAAGTGCTGTTCGCCAGCGGCGCGGTCTCGCAGCAAGATGTGGACCGGGCGCGCTGGTCGTACCAGCAGGCGTCGGCGTTGTATCAGGGCCTCTCCGAGCGGCTGGGGTTGCTACAAGCCGGAGCGCGCGCCGAAGACATCACCGCCGCCGAAGAGGATGTGAAGCAGGCCGAGGCGGGCGTGGCGCAAGCCGCGGCGGGCGTGCACGCGGCGCGCATTGACCTCGACGGCGCCTTCATCCGCAGTCCGATTGCGGGCGTCGTCGCCGACCGGCTGATCGAACCGGGCGAAGCAGTGATGATGGGGACGAATGTGGTGACCGTCGTGGACGAGGCGACCTTGGTGCTGCGCGCCGAAGTGAGCGAGCAGGATGTCGCGCGGCTGGCGCTCGGGCAGCGGGCGACGGTAACGGTGGACGGGCTGGGCGCCGCGCAGTTCGCGGGCACCGTCTCGCAATTGCACCCCGCCGCCGACCCGATGACGCGTATGTTTACCGTCGATTTGGCGCTGCACGACCCGACGCGGCGGCTGCAAGTGGGGCGCTTCGGTCGTGCCGTCATCGCAACCGAGCAGCGGCCGGGTGTGCTCGTCATCCCGCGGCGGGCGGTGCCGGAGGCGGGTGAGGCCATCGTGTTTGTGGTGAAAGGCGACACCGTGGAGCGGCGCCCGATTACGGTCGGGCTGCGGCAGGGTGACCGACTCGAAGTCGTGTCGGGGCTGACCGAGGGCGAGCAAGTCGTGATTGAAGGACAGGCGGGATTGAGCGACGGCGCCCGGGTGCGCGTCGTCGCCGGGGGGTAGCGATGGGCTTGTGGGGTCTGGCGGTTCACCGGCCCGTCACGGTGGTCGTGGTGATGGCGGCGCTGATGGTCGTTGGCTACATCGGCTACTCGCGGCTGGGGATGGACCTGTTCCCGAGCATCAAGATTCCGTTCGTCACGGTCACCGTGCCGTACCCGGGCGCCGGGCCGCGCGAAGTCGAGAGCGAAGTGGTGAAAGTGCTCGAGGACGCGGTGACGCCGATCAGCGGCGTCAAGACCGTGACCGCGTATGCGGCCGAGGGCGCGGCGTTGCTCAACATCGAGTTCAACATCGGCGTCGAGCCCGATGTCGCGGCGCAGGATGTGCGCGACCGGGTGTCGGCGGTGCGGGGGCAACTGCCGCGGGACGCCGAAGACCCGGTGATCAGCAAGCTCGATTTCGAAGCCATCCCCATCATTGACCTGGCGCTGACCGGGCCGCTGCCGCTGACCGAGTTGCGCCGCCTGGCCGATGATGTCATCAAGCCGCGGCTGGAGCAGGTGCCGGGCGTGGCGGCGGTGTCGCTGACGGGCGGGCTGGAGCGCGAGATTCATGTCACGGTCAACGCGCGGCGGCTGGAGGCCTACGGACTGACGCTGGCCGATGTCGTCCGCGGCGTCTCGTCGGAGGGACTGAATGTGCCGGCGGGCTTCGTGGACCAGGGGGGACAGCGGCTGACGGTCCGCGTGCCGGCGGCGTTCGAGAGTCTCGACACGCTGCGCGACCTGAAGCTGCCGACGCGGCGCGGGCCGCTGCCGTTGCGCGATGTGGCGGCGATTGAGGACACCTTCAAGCGCCGCGACAGCTACACGCGCTTGAACGGCACCGACGCCGTGGCGCTCTCCGTGCAGAAACAGGCGGACGCGAACATCGTGCAGACCTCCGATGCGGTACAGAAGGCACTCGCCGGTTTGCAGGCGGACCTGCCGCCGAACACGGAACTGGGGACTGTCATCGACGGCGCCGCGTTCGCACGGGAGTCGGTGGAGGATGTCACGCACCACATTTTCTACGGCGGGCTGCTGGCGGTGCTGGTGGTGTTCCTGTTCCTGCGGTCGTTCCGCAGCACGGTCATCGCGGCGACGGCGCTGCCGACTTCGATCATTTCGTCGTTCGGCCTGATGTACTTCGCCGGCTACACGCTCAATGTGCTCTCGATGCTGGCGCTGGCGCTGGCGGTCGGGATGCTGATTGACGACGCCATCGTGGTCATCGAGAACATTTACCGCCATGTCGAGGAGGGCGAGCCGCCGATGAGCGCGGCGCGCACCGGCACCGGCGAAATCGCCCAGGCGGTGACGGCGATCACGATGACGATCGTGGCGGTGTTCGTGCCGATCGCGTTTATGCGCGGGCTGCCCGGGCAGTTCTTCCGGCAGTTCGGGATGACGGTGACCTTTGCGGTGCTGGTGTCGCTGCTGGTGTCGCTGACGCTGACGCCGATGCTGGCGTCGCGCCTCTTGCGGCCGCCGACAGGCCGCGAGCCGCTGTTGCTGCGGCCGCTGCGGCGGTTTCTCGAAGCGCTCGACGCATCCTACCGGCCAGTGCTGGCCTGGGCGCTGCGGCACCGCGCCATCGTGGTCATCAGCGGCGTGCTGGTGCTGGTGGCGAGCGTAATGCTCATCCCGCGGCTGGGCGTCGAGTTCATCCCGCCGACCGAGCGCGAAGACCTGAACCTGACGGTCGAACTGGCGCCGGGCACGGCGCTCGACGACACCGACCAGGTTGCCCGCCAAGTGGAAGGCATCCTGACCAAGCACCCATCCGTCGAGCGCGTGCTGACCGCGGTCGGGTCGGTGGGGACGGGCGGCGGGTTCTTCGGCGGGCCGTCGAGCGGGGCGGATACGGCGCTGTTCAAGATCAAACTGAAGCCGATAACAGAGCGCACGCAGACTTCGTGGGTGTTTATGGACGAGATGCGCACGCGCCTCGCCGACCTGCCGGGCGCGAAATCGCGGTTGTCGGTGGCGAGCGCGACGGGCGGCGGCGCGCAGTCGCCGGTGGATGTCGAGTTGCACGGGCCCGACCTCGACCGTTTGCTCGCCCTCGCTGGCCAGGCCGCCGACTCGATGAAGGACATCCCGGGACTGACGGACATTCAGGTGACGCCGAAGCCGGGCCTGCCCGAGGCGCACTTCCTGATTGACCGCACGAAGGCGGCGGAGTTCGGGTTGAGCGCGGCGCAGATCGCCGGGACGCTGCGCACCGCGGTGGACGGCACGCGGGCGGGCACCTATCGCGCCGGCGAGGACGAATACGATGTGCGCGTCCTGGTGCGCCCCGAAGATCGCGCGGAGGTGGCGACGCTCGGCGCGCTGCCCATCGCCGCGGTCAACGGGACGATGATCCCGCTCTCGGCGCTGACGGTGGAGCGCGGCGCCTCGGGGCCGACGCTGGTGACGCGCACCGACAAGACGCGCACCGTGCACATCACCGGCAACCTGCTCGCCGGCTTCCCGTCGGGTGCGGTCATCGGCGCGGCGCGGGAGCGCATGGCCACGATGGAACTGCCGCCCGGCTACGAAGTCGTGTATGCGGGCGAAGCGCAGCAGATTCAGGAAGTCTTCGGCAGCATCCTGTTCGCGCTCGGGCTGGCGGTGCTGTTCGTCTATATGATTCTGGCGGCGCAGTTCGAGTCGTTCATCCACCCGTTCACCATCAGTCTCTCGCTGCCGTTCTCGCTCATCGGGGCGGTGGCGGCGCTGCTCCTCACACATCAGACGCTGAACATGATGTCGATGATCGGCCTGGTGATGCTGATGGGCATCGTGACGAAGAACGCCATCCTGCTGGTGGACTTCACCAACACGCTGCGCGCCCGCGGGCTCGACCGCACCGAGGCCATCCTGCGCGCCGGGCCCCGCCGGTTGCGGCCGATCCTGATGACGACCGCGGCCATCGTCTTCGGGATGCTGCCCATCGCGCTCGGCATCGGCAAGGGCGCGGAACTGCGGCAGTCGATGGCGATTTGCGTCATCGGCGGGCTGCTGTCGTCGATGTTCCTGACCCTGCTGTTGGTGCCGGTGGTGTACTCGCTGCTCGACCAACTCCGCATCGGCACCCGTGCGCCCGCGGCGGCGCCGGCGGCGGAGGCCGCGGGGGAATAGGGCGCGCAGAGCGGCGCGCCGATGAAGCCGCTGGCGCCGGTGATGAGGATAGCGGGGGTGTCGCTCTTGGGTGAGTCTGAGATCGGCAGGTGTTGAAAGGGGCTTGCCTTGCAGCGTTTTCGCGCGACAGATGGAGTAAAATGACAGCAAGCGGTGACATGCAGAATTGGGAGGTGTTCAATGAGAGTCGCAGGACTGCTACTGGGAGTGCTGCTAGTTCTCGGGTCGCCGCTGCGCGGCAAATCGCTAACGCCACCGATCCATGCACTGCGCGTCGAGATGCGCCTTCTCGAAGGGGAGCCGGACGGCGATGCGAATGTCCCTGGGGAAATCGTGCGGCGCGTGTCTTTCGTGACAGCGGACGCGTTGCTGGAGCAGTGGTGGTTTGAAGGAACACCGGAAGGCGAGCAACCGGATGTGATTGTGCTGTCGCGCAATGGGGTGAATTGGAACTACAACCGCCGCACCAACATGTTGTTCACCGTCGGAGGGGGCGGCCCCGATCTGGACTACTGGACAGGCCATCTCACGCTGCGCTTCTGGGACCCGCCCGCCGATCTGGCAGCGGAGGGCATCCGCGAATTGGAATCGCGTGTCACGGATGGTGACGAGTATCACCGATATCAACTCCTGGCAGAGGCTGGTGCTGCGGGGATTGCCAATCTGTACATAACAACGCGGCGTCAGGTCGTCGAGGTGAATGGTCAGCGCATCGTCCGAATCCGCGCTGAGTATGAAGGGGAACAGTCGGCGCGCGAGAACGAGATGTTTCTTGACCCCGCCACCGGCCTTGCACTGCGGGAGATCGGGACTCGCTGGCAATACGGCCAGTTGAAGAGCCGCTGGGAGTGGACCTTCATGGTCGACCCAGAAGTCAGCCCGGGATTGTTCGCCTTGCAGTTGCCTCCAGATGTGCGGATCTCCTCGTCGACGAACTCACGGGCCACGCTGGACTGGCCGCCTTACATTCAAGGAGGACCCGCCATACGGGAAACACAACCCGAAGCGGTCGCGCGGATCCAGGCCGCAGGGGCGGCACTGGGAGCGCTGCAGAGTATGACTCTCACCTCACGGTTCGAATTCGAGTCGCGGCATCCGACCTATCCTGACCAGGGGACGGGTCGAAGCACTTTCCTGGTGCAGCGCCCCGACCGCGCGTGGGCGAAAGTCGCCTGGGAGAGCCGGCAAGAATCGTATAGCGGACTGTTCATCGCACGTGACAACGACTACCTGCTTTGGTCCTCCGCGCGGCGCGGCCGGCCGGACGGCTATCGGCTGGTGCGAGACGGAGCACAGGTCGAAGGAGGCGGCCAACAAATCGGGTGGCCCGCGCTCGACCATTGGGACAGCGGAAGGAACATGCCGTCGCTCTACGAGTCGCGGCAAGAACTGCTGCCCGCCAAATTGTTTTTCTATGCGCCGGAAGACACTATCAACCTGGCGGGAGCGCAGGTCGTGGGCCGCGAAACAATTGACGGCGCGACCTGCACGATTGTGGAGATCCCCCAGTGGGGCGTCACCCCGGGCCGCCCGACACGCGGCATGTTGCGGCTCTGGATCGCGGACCGCGATGACTTGTTGCAAAGGATGATGCTGGAAGAGACGCGCGGCTCGGCAGACAGCGCGTATCGAGTAACCCGCACGGAGACCTATCGCTACCGAGACCTCAACGCGGAGCACCCAGAGTCGCTGTTCGCGCTGACGCCGCCGCAGGGAGCAAAGCCCCTGCCAGGGGATTAGAGGCCGGTGATTGTTGCGCGTTTCTTTACACTCCGTGAGTGCGCCCGTACACTCCCCGCGGGCCCGTAGCTCAGTCGGCAGAGCAGGGGACTTTTAATCCCAAGGTCGCGAGTTCGAGTCTCGCCGGGCCCACCAAGAAAAGCCAGTCCGTAGTGCGTAGTACGTCGTACGTGGGAACTGCGAACCGATTTCGTCTCCGACGTACATCGTACAACATACGACGGACGCCTCTGGCTGTTCCCGTTACACTGGACCCATGACACCTGACACGACGAAGTCCATTCCGCAACCGTCCTCACCCCGGCTTCGCCCCTCGACTGCGCTCGGGGCAAGCCACCCCTCTCCCGAATTGGGAGAGGGGCCTGCGACGATCGCCTCCCACTTTTGCGATGTCCCGTCACACCTTACAATTTCCCCGTGACACGATCCCTTCCGCTCTTTCATGTCGACGCCTTCACCGCGCAGGCGTTTGCGGGCAATCCGGCGGCGGTGTGCCTGTTGGAGAAACCCGCCGACCCCGCCTGGATGCAGGCGGTGTCGCGGGAGATGAACCTGTCGGAGACGGCGTTCCTCTCGCCGCGGGGCGCGGACTTCGACCTGCGCTGGTTCACGCCCACCGTCGAGGTGGAACTCTGTGGGCACGCGACGCTCGCCTCCGCCCATATCCTCTGGCAGGAGGGGTGCTGCCCCGGTGACCGCCCGATTCAATTCCACACCGCCAGCGGCGTCCTCGGGGCTGAACAGCGCGGCGACTGGATCGAACTGGATTTCCCCTCCGAGCCGGCGGAAACAATCGCCGCGCCGCCCGGCCTGCTGGAAGCATTGGGGGTGACGGCGCGCTTCACCGGACAGAACCGCTTCGATTACCTGATCGAGGTGGAGTCCGAGGAGGTGGTGCGCGGCGCGCAGCCCGACTTCGCCGCGCTGCGGGCGCTGCTCTCGCGCGGCGCCATCGTCACGGCGCAGGCGCGTGCCGGCGCCGACTACGATTTCGTGTCGCGCTACTTTGCCGGCGGCGCCGGCATTGACGAAGACCCGGCGACCGGCTCCTCACACTGTGCGTTGGGGCCGTACTGGCAAGCGAAACTCGGCAAGGCCGAACTCGTGGGCTTTCAGGTCTCCGCCCGCACCGGCGTCATCCGCGTGCGCGTCGAAGGCGCGCGCTGCAAGTTGGGTGGCCAGGCGGTGACTGTGACGAAAGGCGAGTTAGTAGTGCGTGGTGCGTAGTGCGTGGGAAGGGCAACAGGCGATCAGACAAGCCGTTCGCGCTGTTCCTACGCACTACGGACTACGCACAACGCACATCGTTCTACTATCCCGCCCCACCGCCGGAACCGCCGCCTCCGCCCCCGCCGCCGCCGCTGAAGCCGCCGCCCCCGCCCGAGCCCGACGACGGGTTGCTCGCCGCAATTGCCATCGTCTGGCTGAACGAGGTGGTGAGGTGCGAGAGCGCGCTCATCCCGTTCATCGAGCCGGCGCCCTGCGTGCTCGCAAGCATGATGAGCGGTGACATTTGCGCGTCGGGCATATGCGGATACGCCTTCTCAAGCGACTTGATGACCTCTTCCGAGACGCCGAGGGCGGTGCCGTAGACGAGGTACTCCTCCCAGAGCACGACCGCCGGGATGGGCATTTCCTTCATCCGCCCGAAGTCGGTGAGGAAGCGGCGATAGGCCCCCCAGCGCGCCAAGTCGTTCGCCGCGGCCTGCGTGCGGCGGCGCATCAGCGGCGAAGTGGCGACGGCGAACAGTCCGACGAGGCCGAGCGGCGCAATGATGAACGGCCCGAACGGCAGCGCGCCGGCGACGGGCAGCCCGATGACACCGAGACCGACGGTGATTGCGAGCAACAGCATCCCGCCGGCGATGGTGAGGCTCATTGCCACTTCGGAGGGGCGCTCGGTGATTTGCATCGTGTTCTCGCGCTGGGCGAGGCGCTTCCATTCCTTGAAGTCCTGATAGACCTCGGTGCGGTGCTTCTGCGCGTATTCGATGATGTCGTCGAGCGACACCTGGGTGCCGTCGCCCATGGTGTCGAACCACTCTTCCATCAGGTATTTCTCGGAGGCGCTCAACGGGCTGGTGCGGGCGGCGGCGCTGGCTTTGTCGCGGCGCGTGAAGAGATAGGTGCGCTTCGTCTTGTTGCCCAGCAGTCCAAGCAGGACCGGCCGCACTTCCGAATGCCCTTCGACGGCGATGACGCCGCGGCGGATGAGGTCGAGCATCGTCGCCGTGATGGCCTGGTCGGGGACTTCGCCCCAACGCCAGAGCATCGCCGCCTGCGCGGGGGTGTAGCCGGGCACGGCCTCGCGGAAGTACAGGCCGTCGAAGTCGGGCCGATGCTCCTTGCCGTAGCGGCGGAAGGCTGTCACCCAGGCGAAGATGACCAGCACCAGAATGACCGCGGCGACCGGCAACAAGAAGCGCACCAGCGTGATGCGGCGCGACAGGTCGACGCGGCTGGCGGCGAGTTCGTCGCGGGCGCGGATGCGGGTGGCGTTCGCCTCGTCAGCCCAGCGCTGCTCTTGCGCCAGGGCGTACGGGATGATGTCGTCACGCGCGCGGCGGCGCGGGTTGGTGAGGACGCGGTTCGGGAAGACCACGCGCGCTTCGACCCAAGTGCGGCCGGGCAGTTGTTCGAGCGCCAGCGCGATGTGCCGCCCGTCCTCGATAACGATGTCGCCCCAGAGCGGTCCGTGTGCCCAGGCGCGGAGGTCGCTCTTCTGCGCGCCGGGCGGGAGCGTAATCAAGACGCGCACCGAGTCGGTACCCGGGTCCCAGCCGGTGCCGACGAACTTCCAATAGAGTTCGGCGGCGTCGGGGTGCACGACGGCGGCGCCCTCGACGGTGTACGAAATGGTGAAGGTGCGCCGCTCGTTCGAGGCGCTGTAATACCAGCGGGCGTCAACGCCGCCGTTGACCGTGTTCCAAGCGACGGTGCCGGTCGCCTGACTGTCGGACTGCTGAAAGACCGTGCCGCTCTCGCGGACGCTGAAGTCGCGGATGGTAGTGCCGGCCGTCGGCGGCAGTGTGTATTGCGCCCAGTGGAAACTGCCCTGGAAGTCGAAGGTGCGGTCTTCGACCACCTGCATATCGCCGTTCGGCAGCACCGTGGCGGCGATGGAGACTTCGGGAAAGCGGAAACTCTTCGCCTCGGCGCGGGGAGCGAGGAGGACGAGCGCGAGGGCGGCAACGAGCACTCGTCCCAGCCGCGGCCGCGTCATTCGGTGTGCATCCCCACGCGGGTGAGTCTACACGATGCCGCCTACCGCAGCAGGCGGGCGAGCGACTCGGCGTGCTCCTGTTCGTCAGCGAGGATTTCCTCGATGCGGACGCGCAGGCCGATTTCGCCGGCCTTGTCCGCTTGCGCGATGCGCTTGGTGTATTCCTCGACGGCGCCCAGTTCGTGCTCGTATTCGTACTGCAGCGCCTTGCGGGCATCGGTGAAGATGGGCAGTCTGCCGAGGGTGATGCTGGGCGTGCCGCCGAGCGCCACGACTTTGTCGGCGAAGAAGGTGGCGTGCTGGAGTTCCTCGGCGGCTTCTTTGAGGAAGAGTTCGCGCGCCTCGTGGCCGAGCAGACCCCGCACGGTCGAGGCGTTCACCAGATAGCGGATGACGGTGCCGAGTTCGAGATTCATGTCGCCGTTCAGGCCCTTGACCAGGGCGGCTGCGCTCTTCTTGGGCATCGGTGACCTCCGGGGTGTGGTGCGTGCCTGATTCGGCAAGTGAGTCACCTATCCCTGTGCGCGACCCCTCCCCCTGCCCCCTCCCCATGAATGGAGAGGGGGAAGAAATGCAACGGCGGAAGATGCGCAGTCCCTCTCCCCAACGGGAGAGGGAAAGGAGATTGCGTTCACTGTTGGTTCCCCCTCTCCCAGTTCGGGAGAGGGGGTCAGGGGGTGAGGACGGCGGTGGGGTTGACGCCCGCGCGACCCCTCCCCCCGCCCCCTCCCCATGAATGGAGAGGGGGAAGAAATGCAACGGCGGAAGATGCGCAGTCCCTCTCCCCAACGGGAGAGGGAAAGGAGATTGCGTTCACTGTTGGTTCCCCCTCTCCCAGTTCGGGAGAGGGGGTCAGGGGGTGAGGACGGCGGTGGGGTTGACGCTTGACTGCGATTCGGGACAATGAAGCCGGAGCGCAGGGCAGAACATCACGGCAGGGAGGACCGAAGATGCTTTCGATGACAGGGAAGATGATGGTCGCGGGTGCAGTCGTGGGCGTGGGACTGTTCGCGCTCGCGCGGCCGAGCGCCGCGTTCGATGGATCGCAGCGCGTTGCACTGGCACCGGCGCCAGTCGCAGCGCCCGCGTTGCAACTGGGCTTCGGCCTGACGGACACGAGCGGCGCAGCGATTACGCTGCGGCCCGCCGAGCGCATTCCGCTCTCCTTCAGCGCCCGCACCGACCGCGAACGCAAGAAATGGGTGCCGGTGACGCTGGCGGCGATCGGCCTGGCGCTGATCACTCCGCACAACGACGACAGTCTCGGAACGCTGTTCTTCGCCGCCGCGGCCGTCGGCGTGGTGATGTACATGGACGAGCCGCGCCCCGACGGCCCGCTGGCGCTGCCCGACAAGGGCATGGCATTCAGTATGCGCGAGAAGGCGCCGAACCTGGGGTATCAAGTCCGCTGGTAGGACTTTCAAGACCAGGAAACGAGGAAACGAGGAAACAAGGTTTGTCGGGCCGGTCAATTGACCGGCCCGTTTGTTTTGTCAGTAGAAGGAAGGGCGGAAGCGATACAGGCGACGAGCCGTGACAAGCACGAGGTCATGGCCAACCCAGACCGGCTTTGGAAACTCCCCGTCGAATTCGTCCGGAGCGAGAGTGAGGTAGGTGCCGAAGCGCTCGGGCCGGAGAACGCCGTCCGCATGCACGCGCATCCAGAGTGCCACCTCCAATGCTTTGGAAGAGTCGCGCTCGCGGTTGTACTCCAGCACTCCCAAGTCGCCGAGTGGCGAAACCGCCATCTTCACCCGTTGAGGGTCGGCGCGCTGTGGAAGGGCGCGCTCGCGCTCTTGGCCCGTCGCCGTCAGACGGACGATCAAGCGCCGCTTCGGATCGGTGGCAGTCGCTTCGATGGTGAAGAAGGTCTTCTCGTCAGGGGCGAACGCCAGGTCATCGACGATGCAGTCCGTGACTGTCCAAAGGGGTTTCAAGTCTGCTGTCAGCAGTGAGAGCGCTTGTTTTCGGCCGGGCGTGGAGTGATTCACTGCGACTAAGCGGCCGCTCGGCGAAGGTGTCCAGCGGAAGACTTCCCGCACCTCACTGTCCAGGTCGTCCCATCGGGGGTCCGTGCCCGGCCGCCAGCGCAGAACGGAACAGGGCTCGTTGCTTGTTGCGCACGAAAAGCCGAGGAACTCGCCGGACCTGGTGAAGCCGCCGGCGAATTCAATCCCCGACCCGCGCCGCACCAGCGGAGGCGGTTTCGCCGCCACTTGCCCGGTCGGATCGACGAAGGTCGGAGCGCTGAAGCTGCCGCCCTCGACGACATGCGCGATCGCGGCGTGTCCGGCGTCGGAGACCCAGGCATAGTCCCCCAACCCGGCGACCGACCACACCACCGATCCTTCGGAGTCGAAGACCGTGACCACGGTGGCCACGGTCGTCATCAACTGCGGCTTCGTCGCGACCGTCTGACCGAGCGCAAAGAACCGACCGCTGGGTGGCGCGGTCACTTCGCCGTACTGAAACGCGACGAAGTTGGAGCTCCCGAATTCACCGAAAATCAAATGATGTTCTGCGGCCGCGACGATGCGGCCATCCGCACTCGCCCACAGGTTTCGGAGACGACCGGGCTCGCCCCAGTGCCCGCCCCGGTACATTTCCGATGCACCCCAGTACTGGAGCGGAAGCCACTCATCGCGCGCGGGGAAGGCCGAACCAGCCAGACTCAGCAGTCCAGTCACGATCACGAGGGCAAGCCATCGGCGGTGCATACGCAGATTGTACAGCCGAGGCCGACTAAGGAACGGGGTCGCCGCACGGCGAATCTGTGGGGCGTGCCCGCCACTCGTGAAGTCGATGTGCTCGTTTACGGCGCCACGCCCGCCGGCATTGCGGCGGCGATCGCGGCGGCGCAGGCGGGGCGGTCGGTGGCGTTGCTGGAGCCGGGCGCGCACCTCGGTGGGATGCTGACAGGCGGCCTGTCGCGCACCGACATCGGCAAACCGGAGACGGTCGGCGGCTTCTTCCGCGAGTTCCAGCGACGGGTGCACGCGCACTATCTCGGCGCGTACGGCGAGGGGACGCCGCAGGAACGCGCGTCGCGCGGCGGGATGCACTTCGAGCCGCGCGTGGCGCGGGAGGTGTTGGAAGGGTGGGTGGCGGAGACGGAGGGCGTCACGCTGGAGCGCAACGCGGTGATAAGTGAATGGAGAATGACTTGCCCCGAGCGCAGTCGAGGGGTGAATGGGGAACTCACGGAGGCGGTGAGCGGGGAGACGGTATGGCGGGCGCGGGTGTGGGTGGATGCGAGCTACGAGGGCGACTTGCTCGCCGCAGCGGGGTGCCAGTTTCGTGTCGGACGCGAGAGTAGGGCGGAGTTCGATGAAGAATACGCGGGCCTGCTGTACTGGGACCCCGACCGCACCCAACCCGCGGACGGCACTACCGGCGAGGGCGATGCGCGCGTGCAGGCGTACTGCTACCGACTGTGCCTGACCGCCGACCCGCGCATCCGGGTTCCCTTCCCACAACCCGCGACCTACGACCCCACGACCTACGACCTGCTCTTGCAATACTTGCGCGCCAAACCGAACGCCCGCCTGCAGGATGTCGTGCTGCTCGCCGAACTGCCGAACGAGAAGTACGACTGCAACAACTGGGGCTTCTGCTGGCAGTCGATGGATTGGATCGAGGGCAACACTGCCTATCCGACCGCGCCGCCCGCCGAGCGCGCCCGCATCGCCGCCGCGCACCGCGACTATCAACTCGGCTGGTGGAAGTTCGTGCAGACCGACCCGCGCGTGCCGCCGCGCTTGCAGACCGCCGCGGGCGCGTTCGGCCTGTGCCGCGATGAGTTCGCCGACACCGGCCACTGGCCGCCGCAACTGTATGTGCGTGAGACGCGGCGGCTGGTCGGCGATGATCTGTTCACCCAACACAACGCGCAGCGCGACCGCGAGCGCGCCGACGGCGTCGCCGTCGGCAGTTACCCGCTCGACTCGCACGCCACGCAGTGGTATCGCCCCGACCAGGCGACGCCGTGGGCGGAGGGATTCCTTATGGCGAGCGTGAAACCGTACGACATTCCGTTCGGCGTGATGACGACGCCCGCGGCGCCCAACCTGCTAGTGCCGGTCTGTGTGAGCGCGACGCATGTCGGCTACGGCACGCTGCGCCTGGAGCCGGTGCTGACGAACCTGGGCTGGGCGGCGGGCACCGCGGCGGCGCTGGCGCTCGAGCAGGGCGTCGCCCCGCGCAGCGTGGATGTCGCGCAGTTGCGCGAGCGCTTGCGGACGAGCGGGCAGATTGTGTCGGTCAGCGAGATGTGAACCGGAAGATGAAGGGACGACGACCGAGGCAAGAAAATCAGGAAACGAGGAAACTGGATCATCGCGTTGCCCCGACTTCAGTCGGGGCGGAAGACCTCTCGCAGTGGTAGTGTGATTCAGCCCGGCACTTCAGTGCCGGGTTGGGGGGGATGAAAGAACAGGCATGAGACATGAGGTGTCGGGGCTGACGCGGCGGGAACGGGTGCTTTACTGTGCTGGCCACTTCGGGTTCAGTTTGCTGGCGTTCCTGTTCTCGGCCTGGCTGCAGAAGTTCTATGTGCCGGGGACGGGCGCGCGGACGGCACTGATCACGACCGGACTGTTCACGCTGGCTCTCGCCATCGGCCGACTCACCGATGCCGTCAACGATCCGCTCATCGGCAACTGGAGCGACCGCCTGCGCTCCCGCTGGGGCCGGCGCAAGCCGCTGATGGCGGCGGCGCTGCTCCCGTTCCTTGTTACGCACATCCTGCTGTGGTATCCGCCCGTCGCGCACGAGTCGCCAGTCAATTTCTGGTATCTCCTCGGCGTCCAGGTGGTCTATTTCGTCGCCTTCACGATGTATGTCGCGCCGTATCTGGCGCTGTTGCCCGACATCGCCCGGACCTCGGCGGACCGCGCGTCGCTCGCCACGCTGCAAGGGGCGTTCAATCTGGCCGGGCTGATTGCGGCCGGGCTGCTAGTCGCGTTGCTGCAGCCGCGGATCGGCTTTCACGGCGTCGCCTGGTTGAGCGCCGGCGTTGCCGGGGTCTGTCTCTTTTTGCCGCTGTTCGGCCCGCGCGATCGCGAAGCGCCGCCGCAACAAGCCGCGCCGCCGCTGGCGCGCTCCATTCTGTCCATCTTGAGCATCGGGCCGTTTCGGATTTACTTGGGGAGCAAGATCCTTTTCTATGGCGGAATGATGATGATGGTGTCGGCGCTGCCCTACCTCATCCAGCACCGCCTGCACTGGCAGGAGGGGACCGCCGGCTATCTCTCCGGCGTGGCGCTGCTGGCGGGTGGGGCGGCGCTGCCCGTGGTGGCGTGGCTGGTGCGGCGCCGCGGGCTGAAGTTCGCGTATCTCGCCTCCATTGCCTGGTTCGCCGTCTCGCTCCCGCTGCTGGCGACGCTCGGCCATTGGGGCAGTGACGCGGCGAACTTCGCCGCCACCTATGCCATCATCGCCCTGATCGGCCTGTCGCTCGGCGGGCTGTTCGCCTGCCCCTACGCCATCGTCGCCAACATCACCGACTTCGACCGGGCGCGCAGCGGCATCAGCCGCCAGGCGCTCTTTTTCGGCGTGCAGGGGCTGGTGCTGAAGGCGGCGTACGCGGCCGGGCCGGGGCTGGCGCTGCTCGTGCTGTTCATGGGCGCGGGCAAGTCGGGCACGCCGCAGCCGCTCGGGCTGACGCTGCTCGGGCCGGTGGCGGGCGCCGTGGCGGCGCTGGCGCTGCTCATCTTCTGGCGCTACCCGGAAAAGGAAGTCGAGGCCGCGGTGCGGGCGGTGCATGAGCGGCCTCGCCCCGAAGGCGCTGCCGAGTCGCCCGAGATGCCACAATGAAACGCGAGTGGTTTTTCAATCCGGTGGCGGCGACGGAAGTGCGCGCGCTGATGCGCGGCCGGAAGTGGGTGTACGCCATCGTCATCCTGGCGTTCCTGGGGACGGTCGGCGTCTTCGTCATCGTGACCGCTGGGCCCAGTGGGACTGGCTGGGTGACCTGGCTGGCGGGGCCGCTCTTCGCGTTTGTGGAGCTGACGGCGGCCGTGACGGCGGCGGCGCGGGTGCTGTCCCGGCGCGCGCAGCGCACCCTGGACGAACTCCTCACCACTCGCATCCCGCCGGTGCAGATACTCGGCGGGTTGGTCACGCCATCGTGGGTCATGGCGGCGCCGGCGTTCGTGCTCGGCGCGGTGTTCCTCGTCGCCACCCCGCTGTCGCAATGGGGCATTGGTGAAGGCACAAAGCTGCCCTGGCATGTCTATCTCGTCGATGCCATTTCGATCGCGGGCACGGCGTTCGCCTGGTCGCTCCTGGGCGCCGCGTTCGGCGCGCGGCACAAGCACATGGCTGCGGCCATCGTCCGGTTGCTGATTGTGATTCTGGTCGCGAAGGTGCTGTTCACTAGTTGTTGGATGTACGCCGCCGGGTTTGGGGACACCTCCGGCGGGCCTACCCCATTGGGCACCGCCGGATGGAACCTTGGGCGATTCACTCAGGAACGCAACGCGGGCTTCGCCTTCGGACTGGGGTGGTATGTCCTGCTCTGGGCGCAGTGGGGTGTCTTGTGGGGGTGGGATGAACCCGGCGCGCTGCTCTGGACGGCGCTCGTCATCACGCTCGGCGCCTGGCAGTTCCGCCGCGCGGCGCGGCGGCTGGGGCGAACTCCATAGTCATCCCCCCTCTCCGCTTGTCGGAGAGGGGGTCAGGGGGTGAAGGTCGTGCACCCGGGGCTGAAAGCCCCGGGCTCACAGAGCGTGCCCGCTAAAGCGGGCGTAGAGCAGGGGGGCAGGCGACCCTTGGCCTGCGTAGCTTCAACGAAGCAGTGCCGCCGGCCAAGTTCAACCGAGGCATTCCGCCCCATTCATGGGGCGGTTTTTGTTAGCCCGGCCCTTTCAGGGCCGGGCCGCGATCAGGTCAGCGACCGCAGTTGCTCCAGCGAGACATCGCGCCACTCGACGCCGAAGCGCTCGCCCAGCCGCATCGTGACCGCGGCGCACACCGCATCCCAAGTGGGCGCGGCGGGCAGCAGTTCCGCGAGCGAGGTCACCGGCTCGGTCAGGCCGCAGGGGACGATGTGCCCGAACCAGGCCAGGTCGGTGGTGACATTGAGCGCGAAGCCGTGGCTGGTGATGCCGCGGGCGATGCGCACGCCGAT
>CAYNSX010000042.1:0-19753 GCA_964400165.1 uncultured bacterium | reverse complement strand
AACTTGAGGACTTCGTCGCGCTGTTCCGGCGCGTCGAGACTGACCGTGATGACCGCCAGGCCGCGCGGCCCCAGGCGCTGCGCCATCTCGATGGTGTGCGGCATCTGCTCGCGGCACGGCACGCACCAGGTCGCCCAGAAGTCGACCAGGACCACCTCGCCGCGGTGCTGGCGCAGGGTCTCGTCAAAGGCGGTGCGGTCGGCGACGCGCAACGCCGGCCCCGCCGGCGCCGGCGCGGGCTGCGGCGCCACGACCGGCGCGGCCGCGCACCCGACGACCGTCAGCAGAACAGCGATGCCGGTCGCGCGCAGCGCGGGCCGGCATCGCAGGTCAGTCACTCGCAACAAGGCGTCTTATTCGTACTTAATGGAACAGCCGAATTGGCGGGTCTCGGTCGTCGCCGGCTTCTGCCCTGCGAGCAGCGCATCAGTGGCCGTGCGCAGGTAGTTGTTGGTGATGCGCGAAGTCTGCTGACTGTCGTCCACCGACCCCATGTAAGCGACCGTGCGGTTCTCGTCGAGCACGAAGACATGCGGCGTCACGGTGGCGCCATAGGCGCGGGCCACCGCCTGCGACGGGTCGTAAAGGTACGGGAAGTTGAAGCCCTTCTGCTGGGCGCGCACCTTCATCGCCGGCAGTTTGTCCTCTTCGAGGTTGTTGACATTGATGGCGACCACCTGCACGCCCTTGCTCTTGTAGTCGCGAGCATAGGCAACCAGCCGGTCCTCGTAGGCCACGGCGACCGGGCAGTGATTGCAGGTGAAGACCACGACCAATAGTTTCGCGTCCTTGTAATCGGCCAGACTGTGCCGCTGATCGTCAATGCCGATCAGACTGGCGAAGTTCGGGCCTTTGTCGCCGACATTCAGCGCCTTGTTGAACTGTCCGGCCTGGCTGGCGGTGACGATGCCCGCCAGAGCCGTCGCTGCCACTGCCACTGACATCCACCGTCGTCCTGCCATCGTATCTCTCTCCTTCAGTGTGGGGCCGCGCCGTGCGCGGCGAAGTCGGTTGCCGCCCCTACCCTACCAAATCAGACGCATCAGCGGGGGGCGGCGTTGCGCATGGGCGGCACCTGCACCTGTGCGGCATACAGTTCCTGGATGCCGGTCTGCGTGCTCAACCACAGCGGGATGAAGGTGCCGTGCGGGCCCGCCACATTGCCGAAATAGTCACCGATGAACTGCACAAAACCGCCGCACGACTTCCCGCCCGGCGTGGCGGCGCCGACCGCCGGGTCCCACGAGACCTCCGTCAGCCGCTGGTTACGCGACCAGGTGACGCCCTCGTCCTTTGACACCGCGACTGCGGTATCGATCCAGGTGTTGCCGGTGAGGCGGCGGTCATACCAGGCGATGGCGAGTTGCCCCTTCGGCCCGGCGGCGATGGCCGGTTGGAACTGATCCATCCCATCACCGACTGGGTCGTCGTTCACGCGCACGGGCGCCGTCCAGGTCGCGCCGCCGTCGGCGGACCTACTGAACAGGACATCGCTGTCGCCGTTGCGGTAGTCCTGCCAGGCGAGCAGCAGCGTCCCGCGGTCGTTGATGTCAAACATCGGGAAAGTCGGCGTGCGGAAGATGCTGTTCGGCAGCACGCCCGGGATGGGCACAATGCTGAACGCCACCTGCGGCGCGGAGAAGGTCTCGCCGCCGTCGGTGGACCGCACCCAGGCGAAGCGCTGCCCGCCCACATTGAAATTGCCCCACATCACATAGAGGTCGCCGTTCGGTGCGACGACCGGTTGCGACGCCTGATTCGAACTGAAACTGCCCGTGCTCAACAGTTGGGGTTCCGACCAGGTCTCGCCCGCGTCGTCCGATTTGGTGAACATGATGCGGGAGCCGAACCCGAACAGCGTCCAGGTCACATACACCGTGCCGCGGAACGGACTGCCCTCTCGCGCATCCACCGTCATCCATTGTTTGTCGTGAAAGATGAATCCGCCTTCATCACGCACCAATTGCACGGGGTCATTCCAGTGCACGCCGCCGTCGTCGCTGCGGCTGACATAGAGGGCGCTGTCGTGAAAGTCCGCGCACGACTCGACATCGCGCGACGCGGCCAGCACGCAAATGTACGCCCGGCCTTGGTCGTCGATCGCCGCGGCGGGGTCGCTGGTGATGGTCCAGTCGTCGAAGCCGGGCACGACCTGCTCGGCCGTCCAAGTGCGACCGGCATTGAACGAGACATAGGTGCCGACATGAAAAAGATACTCATCGGCGTTCGTAAAGAACTTCGAACTGCCGACCAGATGCCGCGGGTCGCTCGGGTCGGCGGTGATGTGTGACTCGCTCCGGCCATTGTTGATGCCCGCGGCATGGCTGACCTGGACCGGGCGAATGGACCGCCCGCGCTTCACGAAGTCGAGGTTGGACACTTGCAGCGCACGCAGCGCCGCGGGCGACGGTCGACGCGGCTGGAATTTGACCAGCGCGGGCGTCAGGAATTCGGACGGCACGCCCAATTCGCGGAAGGCGACGCCCGGCGCCCAGACCGGGAAGGCGCGTCCGTGGCCGGCGATCGTCACCGCGAGCAGCGCGATTGCGCCAAGGAGCGCGCGGCGCGGGGCGCGGCTCATTCCCAGGCGGCGTGCGGGATGCGCTGCGTCAGTTCCCAGGCATAGCCGTCGGGGTCGGTGAAGTAGCAGGTGCGCTCGCCCCAGTGGCGGTCATGCGGCGGGCCGAGGAAGACGACGCCCTTGGCGGTCAGGTGCTCATAGGCGCCGTCACAGTCGTCGGTCCCGAGGCTGTAGACCGCGCTCGATTTCGCCGCCGGGTCAGCGAGTTTCGGCATCCCGGGCTCTTCGATTGCCTGGCGACTATCGTCCGGCTTCGGGTCGGCGAGCAACTCCACCAGGACATCGCCGACGCGGAAAATGGCAATCTCGCCCTGTTCGAATTCGATCGGGAATTCCAGCGTCTCCGCGTAGAACTTCCGCGACCGCGGCAGATCGGTCACCTTCAGCAAGATGCCGGAGACGCCTTTGACGCGCTGCAACAGAGTGGTGGTCATTCGCTCCTCCAATGTGTCGCCTGTCGTCATAGTGATTCTCTGCACGAACCCCCGCGCCCTGCCAGCCCTCACCCCCCCGCCCCCTCTCCCACGAGCGGAGAGGGGGAGAACTCTTGAAAGGGTAGATGCGTCGTCCCTCTCCCTGTCGGGAGAGGGTGGCCGAAGGCCGGGTGAGGGCGATTGGGGCCATCGTGCCCAAGCGCCGATCAGACTCCTGACCACCTCACCCCCGGCTTCGCCCCTCGACTTCTCGGGGCAAGCCACCCTTCTCCGTCAACGGAGAGGGGCTTGTGGCGAACCCACTCCTACACAAACTCGATGCCGAATTCGTCGCGCAGCGCGACAAAGCGCTGCCGGTCTTCGGCGCTGGTGCGCGGGTCGAGCCCGTCCGAGGCAGCGAAGAGGCGCTCCAGCCCGGCGGGCACCACCAGCGCCAGCAGCGTCGCGTCCGCGTCGCTGGTGTTGCTCACGGCGTGGACGACGCCCGGCGGCGTGCGCAGAAAAGTCCCCGGCGCCGCCGACACGGTCGTGTCGCCGACGCGGATGTCCAGCGCGCCCGAGGCGAGGTAGTAACTCTCCTCCTCGCGGCTGTGCCGGTGCGGCGGGATGCTGACGCCCGGCGGTATCAGCAACTCGAACAGCGAGTACGCGCCGCCGGTGCCGCCGCCGACGGCCTTGCAAATCACCGTGATGCCGGCGAAGTGATAGACCGCGCCGGCCTTGATGTCAGTCAAGGATGTCATGGAGTAACGGTCAACAATGCTTCTGCACCGTGCGCTCCGTTTCCTGCGCGCGCTGGATGGCGCTGGGTTCAGGCGCGTGCGAGCAGCGCGCGATACCGACGATACCAGTCGCTCTGGAGAAGTTCGGCCGGGTCATATCGCAGTTTGTGCTGGAGGAAGGCGGGAAACTGGGGATAGCAGCGGAGGAGCTGCTCCGGCGAGGCGTAGGCATGGTAGGTCAGGTAGTAACTGCCGCCCAACGCGCTGGCCCGGTCAATCAAGCGGCGGCAGGCGTCGGCGGTGTGTCGAATGCCTTCCTCGGTGTGCGGCGTGTGCAGATTGAAGATGACACAAGCGTAGGGCTGCTTGGCCCACGCCAGGAAAGACTCGCTATCCTTCTCGATCAGGCGGACAGTGCCGTAAATGACATTCACTTGCTGGCGGCGGAAGTCGGCGGCGACTTGACTCATGAACTCGGCAAGGGCCCAGCGTGGGACATACAATTCCGTCAGGACCTCGGTGCTCGCAGTGCGCGCATGCATTCGCCGGTCAACGAGGCGATGGTAGTCGGGTGGGTACCCGCTGAACTGATGTGTGTCCGACCACACCACTTCCCCGCTCGACTTCAGCAGAAAGTCCGTGTATTCACGAAACGCCCGGGCTTTGTCGGTGTGCGCCAGAAGCACAATCGCGTTCCACTCCTCTTCAGTGACTTGCCGCTTTTCCGTAGAGAGCAGTGTGTTATCAGGGACGGGTTCGAAAGTCGTCATCACGCCCTGGGTCAAGAATCCGGACGATCGCTCGTCCGTCGAATACTGAAAGTCTCCGTAGATGGCGCCAGCCGCCGCGCGGGCTTCCAACGCTGTGGCCAGCGCGGCGATGTCCATACGCTCAACTACCCGACGCAGACGGCGACGCCGCGCCAGCCGCAGCGTGACGGTGCCAATCACTCCGAACAGCCCGTAGCCGCCAATGACGAGGCGGAACCGTTCCTCGTTCTCCGTCCGGCTGCAGTGGTGCATGGCGCCGTCCGCGTCGACCAGCGTGAATGCTTCCACATCAGCAATGATGGGCTTCATCCGCAAGCCGTGCCCATGCGCATTGGCGGACAGCGCTCCCCCGAGGCAGAGGCGGTCCGTGCCGGTCTGTTTCTGTGCGATGCTCCACGATGGCGCGCTACTCACTTGCGAGCGATGCAGAAACTCCACCAGCCACGGCCACTGCACGCCCGCTTCCGCCTCGACCTGCCCGGCCTCGCGGTCGAGATGCAGGACGCGATTCATCGCCCGGGTGTCAAGCAGCACCGCATCCGTTCCGAACTGCTGCCCGCCGGAAGCGTGCCGGCCGCCGGACACGGAAACGATTGCGCCTTCACTTCGGACTTGCGACAGGATGGAGCGCACTTCTTCAGTTGAATTCGGGACTTCGATCCGCCGGACACGGGTTGCCGACAGTTGCGCGTGGACATCGTTGACTTCAATCCCCGCGACCGGCAGAGCGCGCCGGCGGCGGGAACATCCGGCCAAACTGACCGTGAACAGACCCGCCAGCCGAAGGAATTCGCGCCGCGTCATTGGCCCTCGTCCACCCTCAAATCGGTCCGACGGGTGTCTCTGCATTGCTACGACACTCCGCGCATTCCCCCTTTCACTCTTCGCCAGCGGAAGGAAGCAAGCCGCGTTCGGCCAATAGGTAACAACTCCATTCCGCCAAGGAACCCCGATGGCTGACTTCTTCCCGCCCACCCCCGAGACCAGCGCCCGCGCCTGGGTCAAGTCGCTCGCCGAATACCAGGCGCTGTACGAGCGCTCGGTGCGCGACCCGGAGGGCTTCTGGGCGGAAGTCGCCGAGCAGTTCCACTGGCACCGCAAATGGACGAAGGTGCGGGAGTACGACTTCACCGGCGACATCGCCATCCGCTACTTCATCGGAGCGCAGACCAACCTCTGCTACAACGCCCTCGATCGGCACCTGGCGGCGCGCGGCGACCAGGTCGCCATCCTCTGGGAGAGCAACGAGCCGAACGGGTCGCGCACGCTCACCTACCGGGAACTGCACGAGCAAGTGTGCCGCTTCGCCAATGTGCTCAAGGCGCAAGGCGTGCGCAAGGGCGACCGCGTCTCCATTTACCTGCCGATGATTCCCGAGGCGGCGGTGGCGATGCTGGCGTGCGCGCGCATCGGCGCCGTCCATTCGGTCGTGTTCGGCGGCTTCAGTTCCGAGTCGCTCGCCGACCGTATCGTGGACTCCGGCTGCGAGACGCTCATCACCGCCGACGGCGCCTTCCGCGGTGACAAGCCGGTGCCCCTGAAGGCGAACGCGGACAAAGCGATGGCGCTCGCCGCCGGGCGCGGGACGCGCGTCAAGACTTGCATCGTCGTGCGGCGTGCCGGCGACGCCGTCCCCGCCGCGATGGAGGCGGGGCGCGATCACTGGTGGCACGACCTGCTGCGCGACGCCTCTCCCGAGTGCGAGCCGGTCTGGGTGGACGCCGAAGACCCCCTCTTCATCCTCTACACCTCCGGCTCGACCGGCAAGCCGAAGGGCGTGCTGCACACCACCGGCGGCTACATGGTCTTCACCGCCTACTCGTTCCGCCTCATCTTCGACTATCACGACGGCGACATTTTCTGGTGCACCGCCGATGTCGGCTGGGTGACCGGCCACTCATATGTCGTCTACGGCCCGCTCTGCGCCGGCGCCACCACGCTGATGTTCGAGGGCATCCCCACCTACCCCGACGCCGGGCGCTTCTGGGACATCGTGGACGAATACCAGGTGACGCAGTTCTACACCGCCCCCACCGCCATCCGGGCGCTGATGCGCGAGGGCGACGCGCCGGTGACAGTTCACAGCCGCGCGTCGCTACGGCTGCTCGGCACCGTCGGCGAGCCGATCAATCCCGAGGCCTGGCTGTGGTATCACCGCGTCGTCGGCGACGGCCGCTGCCCGATTGTGGACACCTGGTGGCAGACGGAGACCGGCGGCATCCTCATCACCCCGCTGCCCGGCGCCATCGCCACTAAGCCCGGTTCAGCCACGCTGCCGTTCTTCGGCGTCAAGCCGGTCATCGTCAACGAACAGGGACAGCGCCTCGAGGGCGCGGCGACGGGGATGCTGTGCATCGAAGAGCCGTGGCCGGGGATTATGCGCAGCGTCTACGGGCGGCACGACGCTTTCAAGGAGACCTATTTCAGCAAGTTCCCCGGCCTTTACTACACCGGCGACGGCTGCCGCCGCGACGAGGACGGCTACTACTGGATTACCGGGCGCGTCGACGATGTCATCAATGTCGCCGGCCACCGGCTCGGCACCGCCGAGGTCGAGAGCGCCCTGGTGTCGCATCATGCCGTCGCCGAGGCCGCGGTCGTCGGCTACCCGCACCACATCAAGGGCCAGGGCATTTACGCCTATGTGACGCTGAAGACCGGCGTCGAGTACACCGATGCCCTCAAGGCCGAACTCGCCAAGACCGTGCGCCAGGTCATCGGGCCGATTGCGACGCCCGATGTCATCCACTGGGCGCCGGCGCTGCCGAAGACCCGCTCGGGCAAGATTATGCGCCGCATCCTGCGCTGCATCGCCGCCAACGAACTCGACAAGATTGGCGACACCACCACCCTCGCCGAGCCGGCTGTGGTGGAAAACCTGCTGAAGACGCGGGGTGGGTAGTCTTCAGACAGCACTAGCATCATTAAGTCTGGAATTGGATTGCAAATCGTATCACTGAGACTTTGTCGGCCTGGAGTTGAGAGGAAGAGCGCGTTGGAACAAATGGCCTTATCTCAGACACAATGTAATGAAGGAGGAGGAGAAAGGACTTGAACACACCCAAGAAACAAGCCAGAGCCGCGGTCATCTTATATTTCGTGGCCTGTGCTACTGCCCCCTTCGCCCTCCTCTATGTCCCTCAAGCCCTGATTGTGCCGGGAGACGCGACGGCGACGGCCAATCACCTTCGGGCGTCCGAAACTCTCCTGCGCCTGGGCATCGCGGGCGAGCTGTGGAACTCCGTCTTTGTGATTTTCGCCGTGCTGGCCTTCTATCGATTGTTGAAGGGCGTCAATGAGAAGCTGGCGCTGGCAATGCTGACCCTGATGCTGCTCTCCATCCCGATCTCGCTCCTCAATGTGCTCAATGAGGTCGCCGCGCTGAAGTTGGTGGGCGGGGCCGGCTGGTTGTCGGTATTTGAGCAGCGCCAGCTGGATGCGCTGGTGCTGCTGTTTCTCAATCTACACAGCCAGGGACTCAACATTGCTGCGATTTTTTGGGGGCTGTGGCTCTTCCCGTTCGGGATCTTGATCATGCGATCCGGCTTCATTCCCCGCGCGGTGGGCATCTTCGTGATTCTTGCCGGCATCCCGTATGTGGTGGACAGCATCACCACACTGGTGCTGCCACATTACGCGTATCTTTCCCGGTATCTGATGCCGCTCGAGGCCGGAGAGCTTGCCCTTCTCTGGATTTTGATCTGGGGTGCGAAAGAGCCGACAATCGCTGCTTAGCCCTAAGTCTTTGGTTCCCTACAACCCCGGCACCATGAAATCGACCGGCGGCGGCGTCACTCCGCTCAAGCGCAGCAGCGCCGAGATCTGCCCGCGGTGGTGAGTGTCGTGCAGTGCGACATGCATCAGGATTTGGTCGGTGCGGCGCACGACCGCTTTCTCGGGGTCGTTCGACCAGGTGTGCCGCCGCGTCCGCGCCAAGTCGGCGGCGGTCAGGCCGTCGAGGAATTTCGTGATGCCCGCTTCCACCTCCGCCGCGAACGCCCGCACCTTTGGCACATCGGGATAGCGCTCGTATTCGTCGTATTTCTGCCCCGTCGCCTCGGCTCGTTCCCGCGTGACGAGGCCCTCCTGCTGCGCCACAAACCCCACCCACCCCAACTCGCAATCGATGCAGTGAACGAAGATGTTGCGCATCGAGGAATAGCCGAGCCCATGCTCCTTCGTGAACGCGCCGTCCGGCAGTTGCTCGCAGGCATCGAGCACCCGCGCCCGGGCGCGGTGGATGTGGCGATACAGCCGCTGGAAAGTGGCGGGTGTGGCGCCGAGGTCGTCCGCCGGCGTGTCGGTGGGCATAACCATCCCTTCGACAGCGCCGCTACGCAGTCCTCGCACGGCCTCACCCCCTTCCCCCTCTCCTGTGAGGAGAGGAGGGAATCTTCCTCACCCCCCCTGACCCCCCTCTCCCGAATTGAGAGAGGGGGGAATGAATTTGTTGGGGTGGATGCGCAGTCCCTCTCCCCATCGGGAGAGGGTGGCCGAAGGCCGGGTGAGGGCTTCTGTTCCTTCACACACCCTTAACCCTCACACTAGCCAGCGCCGCGCACTTCCGACAGAATGGCGCGGGAGGCCCGCCGCTGCCCGACCGCATCCTCATCGTCGAAGACGAGCGCGCCATCGCCGACGCCGTCGCGCACACGCTCCAGCGCGAGGGTTTTGCGGCGCAAGCCGCCTACGACGGCCCCTCGGGGCTCCGGCTCGGCAAAGAGAGCAAGCCCGACCTCGTCATCCTCGACCTGATGCTGCCAGGAATGACCGGCCTCGAAATCTGCCGGGCGCTGCGGGCGACTTCGACGGTGCCCATCATCATGCTGACCGCGAAGGCAGCGGAAGTGGACCGCGTCGTCGGCCTCGAAATGGGCGCCGACGATTATGTGACCAAGCCGTTCAGCATGCGCGAACTGGTGGCGCGCGTTCGGGCCGTCCTGCGCCGCCGCGAAATGACGGAAGCGGTGCACGACCTCGCCTCGCTCGAAGACGCGCACCTCAAGATCGATTTGAGCCGCCCGGAAGTGTTGGTGCGCGGCGAGGCGCTGACGCTGACGCCGCGGGAACTCGCGCTGCTCAAGGCGCTGCTGGCGCACCGAGGCCGGGCGCGCACCCGGCAGCAGTTGCTCAAAGAGGCCTGGGGCGAGGACGAGTTCATCGACCCGCGCACGGTGGATGTGCATGTGCGCTGGCTGCGGCGCAAACTCGAGCCCGACGCGGCGAACCCACGCTACATCGAGACGGTGCGCGGCATTGGCTACCGGTTCCACGCCTGACTCGCCCGACCCGGCCACGCGGCGTTCCGCTGCGGGCGAGGCCCTGGGGCTCGTCCAGGCGATTGTCGGCCTCCTCTGGAGCACGGCCCGCGACCCGCGCGTCCCGCGCGGCACAAAGGTCATAGCGGCCCTGCTCGCCGTGTACCTGATGTGCCCGCTCGATATCATCCCCGACTGGATTCCCGTGCTCGGTCACCTCGACGATGCCGTGCTGATCGCGGTCGCCGTGCCCTGGATCTTGCGCCGCCTCCCGCCGGAAGTCGTCCGCGACCACTGGCACGGCGACGAGCCGCTCGAGGCGTTGCGGGCTCGCTTCCGGCGCAAACCGCGAAGGAAGTCCGATACCACCAATTACGGCGGAAGACCGTGAGCTTCCGCTGGCGGCTCTTCGGGCAGTTCGCATTGGTCGTGGTGGTGGCCGTCGGCACACTCGGCGTCATCGTCGGCATCGAAGCACAGCGCTTCTATGTGAGCGGACTGGAAGCGAATCTCACCCGCCAGGCGCGCGTCATTGCGGAAGTGCTGTCGGCAGACTTTGCCGCGCCCGCGCGGCGCGGCGCACTTCAGGACGCCGCCCGGCGATTCGGCAGCGCCGCTGAAGAACGGGTGACACTCATCGCTGCCGACGGCACAGTGCTCGGCGACAGCCAGCACGACATCGCCACAATGGACAATCACGCCGGACGCCCCGAAGTCGCCGCCGCCCGCGAGACGGGGGCCGGACAGAGCATTCGTTTCAGCGACACGGTGAGGATTCAGATGCTGTATGTGGCGGTGCGCGTGCCGGGGACGGGGTCGCCGGCCGGCTTTGTGCGCGTCGCTGTCCCACTCGATGAAGTGTCTGCCGCGGTGGGGCGCTTACGCGGATTGGTGTTCGTCTCGGCGCTGCTGGCCCTGGCGCTGGCGTTCGCGGTCAGCGTGCGGTTCGCACATGCGCTCGGCACACGGCTGCGGGCGCTCGGACGCGGCGCAGAGGCGTTTGCCACGGGCGACCTCGACACCCGCATTCGCCCGGAGGGGCGTGACGAAGTGGCGCAACTCGCCGAGCGCTTCAATGAAATGGCCGGACGCCTCCGGGCTACTCTCCGAACCGCCGACGACGAGCGCCGCAAGGTAGCCACGATTCTGTCGCGCATGGGCGACGCCGTCCTCGTCACAGACGCCGGCGGGCGCATCGCCGTCTGCAACGCCGCCGCCGACTCTTGGTTCGGCTTCGCCCCCGACGAAGCGATCGGGCGCACCGTCCTCGAAGCGACGCAAAGCCACGCGCTCGACGACGCCTTTCGGCGGGCGCTGGCGACGGAAGAGCCGGTGGAAGCCGAGGTGCCGATTCGCATTCCCCGGGCGCGCGCCCTGCGCGCCGTCGTCACCGCCGTCGCCGGCGAGACCGGGCTCGGCGCGGTGGCCCTGCTGCATGATGTCACCGAAGAGCGGCGCGTCGACGCGGTGCGCCGCGAGTTCGTCGCCAACGCCTCGCACGAACTGCAGACGCCCGTCACAGCCATCAAGGCGATGGCCGAAGCGCTGCTCGCCGGCGGGCGCGACGACCCGGAACTGCTTGACCGCTTCCTGCACGACCTGGAAAACCAGGCCGGCCGCCTCGGCAACCTGGTGCGCGACCTGCTCGACCTCGCTGTCATCGAAGCGGGAACGATGCCTGGCACGCCGGAGCCGCTCCCGGTTGCCGACTTGGTCCGGTCACTGGTCGGTCAGTTTGAAGTCTTGGCCGCGGAACGCGGCGTCTCGCTGTCGCAGAATGTCCCCGACGCGCTCAACATCCTCGCCGACCGTTCGGCGCTGACGAAAGTGTTGAGCAACTTGCTCGACAACGCCATCAAGTACACCGAGCGGGGTGGCGAGGCGGGCATCCAGGCCGGGCTCGTCGGGGGACAGGTGCGCTTCGTCGTGCGGGACACCGGAGCCGGCATCCCCGCCGCCGACCTGCCGCGCATCTTTGAGCGGTTCTACCGCGTTGACCGGGCGCGCTCGCGGGCGCTGGGCGGCACCGGGCTGGGCTTGAGCATTGTCCGCCATCTCGTCGACGCGATGGGCGGCGAAGTGACCGTGACCAGCGAACTCGGCGAAGGCAGCCGATTTACCATCACGCTCCCCGCATCCCGCGCGTAATCCTCCGTTAACACGCGCGCAATCATCCGCGCGCGTTCGCTAACCCCCGCATAACCTGCTGCCGATACCTTCGCCGTGCAATGCGTCATTTACACCATCCCCCCCCCTGCATGGAGAGGAGAAGGTATGCGTGTGTTAGGTGTGTTGGCCGCCCTCTTGGTGGCCACCGGGGCAACGGCGGTTGCCGCGCCGTCCAATCCACCGCCGCCGCCGACGGCGCCCGTCCAGGAGCAACTCGACTGGTTCCGCGCCAAGATGAAGGAACTCGAAGACCTGCTGAAGTCGAGGGCGGCAAAGAAGTCCCCGCAGGGCGATGAGAAGGTGAAGGTGTCGGGGTATGTGCAGGCGCAATTCGCCATCGACCAGGCCGCCTCGACGGAGAGCAACTTCCGCATCCGGCGCAGCCGCATCAAACTGGCGGGCCCGATCTCGCCGAACGCGGCCTTCGCCATTCAGCTCGACGCGGCCTCGTCCGTCACGCTGAAGGATGCCTACATTGACCTCATCCCGTCCGGCGGCGGCTGGCGCTTCCGGATCGGCCAGGACCTCGTTCCGCTCATGTACGAAGTTCTCGAATCGGACTCATCCCGCTACACGCCCGAGCGCTCCATGATGGCCGGCGTCTTCTTCCCCGGCGAGCGCGACATCGGGGCCTGGGTGCAGTTTGCCAACGCCAACGGACTGACGGTGGACGCCGGCCTGATGAACGGGACCGGCGCCAACGCCAGCGACAGCAACGACGACAAGATGCTCGTCGCCCGCCTCCGCATCCCCCTCGGCGGCAAGATCGCAGACGCGTCGCGGGAAGCCAACACCGTCTACCTCGGGCTGTTGAGCGGAGACATCACGACCGGCGCCGGGACCTTCTCCCGTGAAGCGCTCGGCGTGGGCATTAGTTACCTGCTCGGCCGGCTGCTCTTGCAGGGCGAATTCCTCAACGGCGAAGACCTCGGACTCGACACTTCCGGCTGGTACGCGCTGGTGGCGCTGCCCATCCAGGGTACCCAGGAGACGGTCTTCCTGCGGCTCGAGGAGTATGACGAAGATACCGGTACGCCCGACACCACTTTCCGGGGTCTGGTCATCGGCATCCAGCACGCCGTGGACAGCAAGACCCGCATCGTCCTGGCGCACGAAATCCGCGACCCCGACAGCGCCTTCTCGAAGTTCGGCTCCCTAAACGGCGATGTCACCACCTTGCGCGTCCAGGTGAAGTTCTGAATGACCGGCGCTCTTCACAAATCCTTAGCATTGGGGAGCGCCCCCGTTAACCCGAAATCGGCGACCATGAGAGCAAAGGAGAGGATACGAATGACGAAATCATGGTGGAAGGGCATCGGGCGTCTCGCCTTGATGCTGACGCTTGGGAGTGTGGTGACTGCCAGCGCGCTCGCCGCAGTGGACCTGACCGGCGCCGGCGCCACTTTCCCCTACCCCCTGTACTCGAAGTGGTTTGATGTCTACCAGCAGAAGACCGGGGTGAAGATCAACTACCAGTCCATCGGCTCCGGCGGCGGCATCAAGCAACTGATGTCGCAGACCGTCGACTTCGGCGCCAGCGACGCGCCGCTCTCCGACGACGAGCAGAAGCAGATGCCGACGCCGGCCGTCCACATCCCGACCGTCATCGGCGCCGAAGCGGTCGTGTACAACATCGCCGGCATCGGCAACGGACTGCACCTGACGCCGGAAGTGCTCTCGGGCATCTACCTCGGCACCGTAACAAGGTGGAACGACCCGCAGATTGCGAAGTTGAACCCAGCGCTGCGCCTGCCCAACCTGTCCATCGCGGTGGCGCACCGCTCCGACGGCAGCGGCACCACCTACATCTTCACCGATTACCTATCGCATGTTAGCCCGGCATGGAAGACGAAGGTCGGCACTGGCAAGTCGGTGAACTGGCCGGTCGGCCTCGGCGGCAAGGGCAACGAGGGGGTCGCCGGCATCGTCAAGCAAACCCCCGGCGGCATCGGCTATGTCGAACTCGCCTACGCGACGCAGAACCAGCTGACCTACGCGGCGCTGCGCAACCGCAGCGGCAATTACATTCAGCCCGGCATCGCCTCCACCACCGCCGCCGCGGCGGGCTTCGTCAGCCAGATGAAGAAGGACATCCGCGTCTCCATTGTGGACGCGCCCGGCAAGGACGCCTACCCGATCGCCGGGTTCACCTACCTCCTCCTGTTCAAGAATCAGACGAACCAGGCCAAGGGCCAGGCCGTCGTCGACTTCCTGTGGTGGGCCATTCACGACGGGCAGCAGCACGCCGCACCGCTGCTCTACGCCCCGCTCCCGGCGGCGGTCGTCCAGTTGAACGAACAGGCCATCAAGTCCGTCTTAAACGCCGGCAAGCCCCTCTGGGCCGGCCGCTAAGTCTTCAGCCCCGCACACCCCGCAGAGACCCGGGGGCGCCCTCCAGGCGCCTCCGGCACTGTTAATCCGTCCTTAACAGACGCGCGCCGCCAGCGGTCGCCGGGCTGGCGGACAATACAGAGACACCATGAACCCGCGCCACTGCGCTGCCGGCTGCGCCCGACTGCTCGCCTGATGCGACGATGAATGCCGTCACCGCGATCCCGCGTCCGTCCCTCATCCGCCGCCGCGGCTGGCTGGGCGGCAATCTCGGCGACCGAGCGTTCCTGACGCTCACCGCGCTTTTCGCCGCCAGCGTCTTCGCCGTCATCCTGCTGCTGCTCGTCGAACTCGTCCGCACCGCCTGGCCGTCGCTTCAGACATTCGGCTGGGGGTTCATTATCAAGTCCACCTGGGACCCGGTGGCCCAGGTCTTCGGCGGCCTGCCGTTCATTTACGGCACGCTGGTATCGTCGTTCCTCGCCCTGCTGATTGCGGTGCCGGTCGGCCTGGGCGCCGCGCTGTTTCTCGCCGAACTGTCGCCGGGCTGGCTGCGCACGCCGGTGTCTTTCCTGGTGGAACTGCTCGCCGCGGTGCCGAGCGTCATTTACGGACTCTGGGGCGTCTTCGTGCTGGTGCCGGCGCTGCGGCCGGTGCAGGCATGGCTGGGCGAGCACTTCGGCTTCCTGCCGCTCTTCACCGGCCCGCCCTACGGCATTGGGATGCTGGCCGCCGGGCTGATCCTGGCGATTATGGTGCTGCCCTTCATCACGGCGGTGTCGCGCGAGGTGCTGCGCGCCGTCCCGAGGGCGCAGCACGAAGCGGCCTACGCCGTCGGCGCCACGCAATGGGAGGTCCTGCGCGGGCCGGTGTGGCGCTACGCGCGCCCGGGCATTTTCGGCGCCGCCATCCTGGGCCTCGGGCGTGCGCTCGGTGAGACGATGGCGGTGACGATGGTCATCGGCAACCGCGCCGACATCTCGGCCTCGCTCTTCGCCCCCGGTTACACGATGGCGAGTCTGCTCGCCAACGAGTTCTCCGAAGCGCCCGGCGGCCTGTACATCGCGGCACTGATCGAGATTGCGCTGCTGCTGTTCGTCATCACCATCATCGTGAACGCGCTGGCGCGGCTGCTCATTTGGAGCGTCGCCCGCAGCGCGCCGGCGCGCGGCTGATGGCGGCCTCGCTCACCGCCCCCCTGCCGGGCCGCCGCATCGCCTTCGGGCGCCGCGCCCGGAATGCCGCGATGTGGCTCATCGCGTGCGGCGCCGCCGCGCTCGCCGTCGTTCCGCTGTTGCTCGTTCTCTACTATGTCCTGCGCCAGGGGCTGCCGGCCCTCAACCTCGACTTCTTCACCCAAATGCCCAAACCGGTCGGCGAGCCGGGTGGCGGGATGGCTAACGCCATTGTGGGCAGTCTCATTCTCATCGGCCTCGCCAGTGTCATCGGCCTGCCGGTCGGCATTCTCGGCGGCGTCTACCTCGCGGAATTCGGCCACTCGCGCTTCGCCTGGATCGTGCGCTTCGCTGCCGATGTGTTGAGCGGCGTGCCGTCCATTGTCATCGGCGTGTTCGTGTACGCGATGGTGGTGCTGCCGATGAAGCATTTCTCGGCGATGGCGGGCGGCATCGCGCTCGGCATCATAATGATTCCGACCATCATCCGCACCACCGAGGAACTCCTCCGCCTGGTGCCCCTCGCGCTGCGCGACGCGGCCCTGTCGCTCGGCGCCCCACACTGGCGGACAGTGCTGCAAATCGTCCTGCCCGCGGCGCGGGCGGGCGTGATCACCGGCGTCTTGCTGGCCGTCGCCCGCATTGCGGGCGAGACCGCGCCGCTGCTGTTCACCGCCTTCGGCAACCGCTTTTGGAGCACGGAACTCAACCAGCCCATCGCCTCGCTGCCGGTGCAGATTTACACCTACGCCATCGCCCCGTACGATGACTGGCATGCGCAAGCATGGGCGGGCGCACTCGTCTTGATCGGCATTGTGCTCATCTTGAGCGTCGCCGCGCGGCTGGCGACCCGCGGGCGACTCTCGCACGGGTCGGCGGCATGATCGACACGAAGTCCCAGCGCCCGACCATCCGTGCCATGGCCACGCCAGCCGCATCCGGGCATTTGCACGAGCGCGTCCCGAAGATCGTCATTGAAGGTCTTGATTTCTTCTACGGCCGATATCACGCGCTCCAGCACATCTCGCTGACCGTCGCCGAACGCCAGATCACCGCGTTCATCGGGCCGTCGGGGTGCGGCAAGTCCACTTTCCTGCGCGTCCTCAACCGGATGAACGACCGCATCGAGGGCGCTCGCACGCAAGGCCGCGTCCTGCTCGACGGCGAAAACATCTACGACCCGGGCATCGATGTCGTCGCCCTGCGCCGGCGCGTGGGAATGGTCTTTCAGAAGCCGAACCCGTTCCCGATGTCGGTCTTTGACAATGTCGCCTTCGGGCCGCGCATCCACCGCCTGGCCCGCGGGCACGACCTGGAAGACCTGGTGGCGCAGAGTTTGCAGCGCGCCGCGCTCTGGGAAGAAGTGAAGGACAAACTGCGCCAGTCGGCGTTCGCGCTCTCCGGCGGCCAGCAGCAGCGCTTGTGCATCGCCCGGGTGCTGGCGGTCAACCCCGATGTCTTGCTGATGGACGAGCCGTGCAGCGCCCTCGACCCGATCTCGACGCTGCGCATCGAGGAGTTGATGCAGGACCTGAAGGCGAATTACACCATCGTGCTCGTCACCCACAATATGCAGCAGGCCGCGCGCGTCTCGCAGGAGACCGGCTTCTTCCTGCACGGCGAACTCATCGAATTCGGCGCCACCGACAAACTCTTCACCGACCCGGCCGACCAGCGCACCGAAGACTACATCACCGGGCGGTTCGGGTAGCCGTGACGCAAACCCGCCAGACCTTCGTCGAAGAACTCGACGCCCTGCAGCAAGACCTCGTGCGCATGGGCAGTCTCGCCGCCGACGCCGTGCAGGCGGCGCTCGACGCCCTGACCACCCGCGAACCGAAGTACAGCGACCGGGTGATGGAACTCGAGGACGCCATCGACGCGCTCAATCTCGACATCGAGCGCCGGGCCGTGCAACTCATCGCCCTGCAGCAGCCGCTGGCGCGCGATCTGCGCCTCATCGCCTCCACGATGCGCATCATTGCCGACATCGAGCGCATCGGCGACTACTCGGTGGACATCGCGCGCCAGGCGCGCAAACTCGGCGACGAGCCGCTGATGAAGCCGCTGGTGGACATCCCGCGGATGGCCGCGGCCGTGCAACAAATGTTGCACGACGCCCTCAAGGCGCTGGTCCAGCGCGACCTCGACCTCGCCGCCGAGGCCGTCCGCCAAGATGACCAGGTGGACCACCTCTACCGGGCGCTCGGCGACGAACTCGTCGCCTACGCGTCGAAAGACCCGGCGCTCGTCCGCCAGGCGATGTCGCTGCTGCTCATCGGCACCTATCTCGAGCGCATGGCCGACCATGTCACCAACATCGGCGAGCGCCTCTGGTACATCGAGACCGGCGACCTGAAGGAACTGCACGAATAAACACCAGGGGCGCCGTGCGGCGCCCCCGACACTGAACCACGCGTGCGGCGCCTCGGTCAGTCGAGAATGGCCTGCAATTCGTCGTTGAGTTTCGCGTGGTGGTCGCAAACCTTGCGGAACCACGACGCCGAAGTCTCCTTCGGGTTCAGTTCATACAGCGCGACGACCTTCATATCGCCTTCGTCTTCCGTGATCGCGATCTTGGTGTAGTCGAGATCGAAGTTCGTCTCCAGCACGGCTTCGCAATCCTCGAGCCCGCGGTCCTTGTCGAGCGTGCCGATGTAGGTCATCACCACGATGGTGTTCTTGACGAAGTCGCTGTCATACATGTTGACCAGCACCTCGACTTCGTCCACATTGTCCGCCTCATAGCGCAGCTTCACCGAATCCTCGTTGATCACATCGTACTTGAGGTCCGACCCCGTAAGCAGTCCGCGCAGCGGCTCGTTGACCGTGGGGCTGGCGCCCTCGGCCTGCGGCGCGGTGATGCTGGCGGCGGCCAGACAGAGCCCCATAACGGCAGCGAGCCGGACGGCGAGACTAACGAAACGCGGCGAACGACCAATCATAGAGGCAGCCCTCCTCGGCTGTGAATGTTCGTTGATTGCAGTATGTCGGCTTGCTGCTGGACGGTGACCGCCCGACAGCCCGCCCAGTGTACCGCCCGCGACAAGCGCCCTTGTCGCCACCAAAAGCAGCGCCAGGGCGGGCGCAGGGAGCGCCCGGACTTCACCGAATCAACGTCGAGGAGGCAACACGATGGCCGATGCTTCGCTGGACGGTTCAATGCAAACCGTCACGCCGTATCTCACGGTTCCTAGTGTGCCCCAGTTGATCGACTTCTTGCAGGCGACCTTCGGCGCCAAGACTACCGAGGCGCCGATGAAGACGCCCGACGGGCGCGTGATGCACGCCGAAGTGCGCATCGGCAATTCCGTCGTGATGATGGGCGAGCCGCCCGCGGACCGGCCGGCGATGCCCGCGATGCTCTATGTGATGGTCGCCGATGTGGACGCCACCTACCGCAAGGCGCTCGCCGCCGGCGGCACTTCTCTGCGCGAGCCCACCGACGAGTTTTACGGCCACCGCAGCGGCGGCGTCACTGATTCTTTCGGCAATCAATGGTGGATGGCCGCGCGCATCGAGGAAGTCTCCCGCGAAGAGATGAATCGCCGTTTGGCGGCACTCAAAAAATAAGACACACCGGGGAGGGGCTGCAATGATGCATCGCCATCGTCTGCGCGTTGCACGTGCATGGCTGGGCCTTATAGCGGTCGCGCTCATCGCGCCGGCGGGGAGAGCCGCGCCTGCGGGCGGCGTCCCGACGCCGGAATCGATGATCGGCTTCCGCGTCGGCGCAGACTTCAAACTGGCGCGCTGGGAGCAAATCCTCGCCTACTTCAAGGCGCTCGACGCCGCCTCCGACCGCGTGGTCGTACAGGAACTCGGCAAGTCCACGGAGGGCGCGCCGCTCATCGTCGCCGCCATCAGCAGCCCCGACACCATCGCCCACCTCGACCGCTACCGCGCCCTGCAAGCGAAGCTCGCCGACCCGCGTCGCCTCGCCTCGCCCGCCGATGAGGCCGCGCTTCTCGCCGAGGCCAAGGTCGTCATCTATGTGAACTGCGGCCTGCACTCCTCCGAAGTCGGCTCCAGCCAGATGTCCATGGAACTCGCCTATCTGCTGGCGACCGGCGACGACGAGCGCACCCGAGAAATCCTCGACCACTGCATCATCCTGCTGGCGCCCAGTTCCAACCCCGACGGCAACAACAAAGTCGTTGATTGGTACGAGCGCACGCTCGGAACGCCCTTCGAGGCGGCGCCGATGCCCTGGCTCTATCACTACTACACCGGCCACGATGACAACCGCGACTGGTTCATGCTCACGCAGCGCGAGACGCAACTCGTCACGCAGTTCCTCTTCAAGGAGTGGT
>CAYNSX010000041.1:0-19887 GCA_964400165.1 uncultured bacterium | reverse complement strand
GCTGCGCCGCCCGTCGTCGCCGCCGGTGTCGCTGGCTTCTCTTCTCCGGTGCCGACCACCGGGGTCAGCGACCCGTCGGGGTTCTGCCACAGCGCCGGCGTCATCACCTGCGTCATCAGGAACGGGCTGGTGTGCTGCGGGAATCCGTGCTGCAAGAGGACTTCAGAATAGGTCGAGCCGAGCCGCACGCCGGCCGAAGTCGAATCGAGGCCCGTTGAGCGCGGCCGCTTCGGCTCCGACGCGGCGAAAATGATTTGCGAGACGCTGGTCTCCAGCAAACTGCCGCCGCGCACCGCAAACGCGATGATGGCGCGCCCGCCCGGCAGGCGATAGACCCACTCCCGCTCGTCGGGGCGATAGGTTTCGAGTTGCACCAGCGTCGCCCACAGCCGCATCGCGTCATTGCCGCGCCCGGCGAAGTACAATCCTTCCATCACATCGAGACTGCGCTGGCCGGCGCCGGGTGGGATGTCGAACAGGCGCCCGCGCGGGCCGACGATGCCGTCCGGCGCGCCGTACAGTTCGATCACCTTGTTGGCCGGGTCGCCGAGCCGGATGCCGCCCAACTGGAATTCGGCCGAAGCGGCCGCCTGGGTCGGGACCGACAGCGCGGCCGCGATCCCGAAGGCGATGGCCGCTCGCACGCTGTTCCTCGTCATCCGCATTTGCGTTCTCCCTTGCTGCGACTTACGACGCCGGGGCGACCGGCCGACTGGAACCCACAGAAATGCCGACGACGCGATATTGTTCCAAATCCAGCGTGAAGACGACCTTGTCCGCCGGGTAGCGCATAATCATGTACCGGCCTTGCGTCTGCGTCTGCCCGCGGTCGCCGTAACTGCGCAACACCGTCTGATACGAATCGCCCAGCCCTGAACCCGTGCTGGTCCGAGCGACATCGCGGCGCCCGACCAGGAAGATCTCCACGACCCGGCCCTGGGCGCTCAAGGTCAGCACCAGCTGGCTGTCGATGCCCGGACCCTTGCGGTTGTACAGCCACATCACGGTGCCGACGCGCTCTCGCTGCGGTTGGTTCGCGGCGGGGCCGACAAACCCGGGCTCGCCGATCGCTTCGAGGACTTGCTGGAACGACTGTCCGACGCTGACCCCGGCCAGCGAGGTCTCGGCCGCGTGCACCGGCCGCGCCAGCGACACCACGACCGCCAGCACCAGGAAACGGAGAATTCTGTAGTCCACTCGCATGGCTATCCCGTACCCGCCTCGGCTCGCCGCGAACCCTACCACGGCCCTGCCGGAGCGTCAATTTTCACCGCCGCTCTTCATTAGACAGTCGGTCGCCCGAATCGTTCCCGAACACACATGGTCATTTGGGGAGGCGGGGAGGCAGGAAAGCGGTTACCGCCTCCCTGCGTTCCCGCCTCCCTCTGTCCCTGATGTATCGAGCGGCAGCACCGCCGCGGCATCCAGATCGGCCCCGGCGCGGCGACCGGTGTCGGCCACCACTGCGGCGGCCAGCGCAATCATCGCCGCATTGTCGGTGCAGAGCGGGAGCGGCGCCAGGCGCACTGCAATCCCCGCCGCGGCGGCCCGCTCGGCCAGCAGCGCACGCAGGCGGCGATTCGCCGCCACGCCGCCCGCCACCACCAGCCGCTCCAGGCGCTGCGCCTGCGCGGCGGCGACGCTCTTCTGCGCCAGCACTTCGACGATGGCCTCTTGATACGACGCCGCGAGATCGGCGAGCGGCGGGCGCGTTGCGGGCGGCGTCTCGCGCAGATAGCGCGCCAGCGCCGCCTTGACGCCGCTGAAACTGAAGTCCCACGACTCGGGCAGCCAGGCGCGCGGAAACGCCACGGCGCGCGGGTCGCCGTCCTGCGCGGCGCGGTCGATCGCCGGTCCGCCCGGATACTCGAGGTCGAGCAGGCGCGCGCCTTTGTCGAAGGCCTCGCCCGCGGCGTCGTCGCGCGTCCGCCCGACCAATTCATATTCCCCCGGCGCCCGCACCGCGACGAGGTGCGAATGTCCGCCCGACACCAGCAAGCAGAGGAACGGGAACTCGACCGGCGACTCCGCCCACGGCGAGTAGATGTGCCCTTCGAGGTGATTGACCGGGATGACCGGCAGGCCGCGCTGCCACGCCGCCGCTTTCGCCCACGCCACCCCGATCACCAGCGCCCCGATCAGCCCTGGCCCGACCGTGACCGCCAGCGCGTCGAGGCCGCGCCAGTCCGTCTTCGCTTTAGCCAGCGCCTCGTCCACCACGCGCGGCAGCCATTCGAGGTGCCGCCGCGACGCGATCTCCGGCACCACGCCCCCGAACGCCTGGTGCGCCGCCGTCTGACTCGCCACCACGCTGCTGCGGATCACGAGCGCCCCGCCTGACCCGTGCGCAGCCGGGGGATCGCGCTCGACGACCGCGGCCGCGGTTTCATCGCAACTGGTCTCGATACCGAGAATGCGCATCAGGCGCCGCTCGCAGCCAGCGCGCGGATGCGCTCTTGCACGGTCACGCGGTCAACGCCGCGCAGCACCATCACCAGCGCGTCTTCATTCGTGTCGTGGTAGTAGCGGGCGATGACGGCCACCTGGTGAAAGCCGAACTTGCGGTACAGCGCAATCGCCTCGGTGTTGCTGGTGCGCACTTCGAGCGTCACGCGCCGCGCGCCGAGCCGCACCCCTTCGAGCAGCAGCCCCGCCAGCAGCCGCCGCCCGATGCCACGCTGCCGCCACTCGGGTTGCACCGCGAGCGTTGTGATGTGGCTCTCGTCAATCACCACCCACATCCCGATGAACCCGACGACCTCGCCCGCGGGCGACTCGGCCACCAGGTAGCGCGCCGTCGGATTGCTCAACTCGCGGTAGAACGCTTCCGGCTGCCACGACGACGCAAACGACTGCCGCTCGATGTGGATGATGCTGGGCACATCGTCCGGCTGCATCGGTCGGACGCGCACTTGCGCCGGGACGGCGAGCGCCATGTCACCCGCTCCGCGCCAGCGCCCGGCGCTCGGCCGCCGACGGGCGCAGATAGGCGGCAGTCAAATCCGCCGCGCGCCCCGGCGCGCGCGCCAGCAACGGCCGCGCTAACTGCGCCACCGCGGACGCCCGCGGCGCCGCCGGCGCGACGCCATCCACGACAGCGTCGCCGATGCGAACAACCGGCGCCGGCAGGCCGCGCACCCAGTCGTCAAATTCGGATACCGCGAGCGCGGAGTCGTCGCGCAGGCGCTCGAGCGCGCCGCCGCGCACGGCAAAGGCCGCGCAATACAGTTCGCCGGAGCGCGCATCGAGAATGGGCACGAGCGTTCCTTCGGTCTTCTCGCCGTGCGTGAGCGCCATCGCCTCCAGCGTCGACACACCCACCACCGGCAGCGCACCCGCCTGCGCCAGCCCCTGCGCCGTCGCAATCCCGATGCGCAGCCCCGTGTACGAACCGGGCCCGTGACTGACCGCAACCGCCTCGAGGTCGCCGCGCCCGACGCCCGCCTGCGCCAACACTTTCTCGATATGCGACAGCAGCGTGCGGCAGAGCGCCTCGTGCGCCGGAAACGCGACCTCGGCGAGCAAGTCGCCGTCCCGGGCGAGCGCGACGCTCGCCGTCGCGCCGGTCGTCTCCAGCGCCAGAATCAGCACGCCGCAGTCTCCGTCTCCGCCGCCGCGAAGACTGCTTCCCAGCCGCCGCCCGTGGGGTCGTCCAGTGCGATCACACGCTCGCTTTCCGTCGCGCCGGGCGCAAACCGCAGTGTCACGCCGCGCCGTAGCCGCTCGGGCAGGCGCTCCGGCCACTCGACCGCGGCGATACCGTCGCCGCCCAGCAGTTCTTCCAGCCCCAGCCCTTCGACTTCGGCGGGCGTCAGGCGGTACAGGTCAATGTGCAGCAGCGTCAGACGGCCGCGGTGCGGGTGAATGAGCGTGAAGGTGGGGCTGGTCGCTTCCGGCGCCGCGTCGAGGCCGTCTACAAGGCCCTGCACGAAGGTCGTCTTGCCGCTCCCCAGCGGCCCGTGCAGGAGGAACACCGTCCCCGCCCGGCAATGCGCGCCGGCCGCGCGGCCCAGCGCACGGGTCGCTTCGGGGCTGGGCATCGTCACGCGGACCGTCACGCCGCGATTATAGCGACGGCGCTCGCACAGGGAGCCGCGCCCGCGCGGGGAAGAAAGCAGCGAGATGACATGGGTCATCAGCATCGCCGCGGGCAACCTGCTCTGCGCGCTGCTCTATTACCTGACGCTGCGCACCCGGCTCTTTCGCGTGCCGCCCGGCAGCCGCAACATCGGCCGCCCGGCCCTGGCGCTCTTCGGGCCGGCGCTGCTGGGCAGCGGCCTGGGCGGCGGCCTGGCGCCCGGGCTGCACTGGCTCATCGGGGCCGCGTCGGTGGTGCCGGCGCTCGTCGTGATTCCGTTCACGCTGCTGCTGGGCGGCGCCGCCTCTGCCCTCCCGCGCAACGAGCGCCCAAGCTTCTACGGTATCATCGTGTCGGGTGTCGTCCTCGCGCTGCTGACCGGAATGCTCGGCGGCTGGGCGGGGGGAGTGACACGCGACATCTTTTGGCCGCGACTGGGCATCATGATTCAATATTCGGCGGCGACTAATGTCCGGTAGGCATGTCTCAAGTCCGTGGTCCGCCAGCCCTCGCAACATTGGCCTCTTGTTGCTCGCCGCCGCGCTCCTCGGCGCGGCGCCGGCTGCGCCGTCGCAGCGCGACCTGGCGCTCGAACTCGCCCGCGCCTATCGGGCGTTGCCCGCCGAGGCGCACGCCGGCGTGCTGGTGCTCGACCGCGAGGGCCGCACCGTCTTCACGCGCAACGCCGACAAACTCTTCCTGCCTGCGTCGGCGGCGAAACTCTTCGTCGCCGCCGCCGTCCTCGACCTCGGCGCGCCGGACCTCTCGCTCGACACCGCGCTGGCGCTGACGGCGCCGATCGGAACAGATGGTGTTGTCCACGGCGACCTCGTCCTGCTGTCGTCGGGTGACCCGCTCTTGACGACCTCCGACCTTAGCCGCTTGGTAGACGAACTCTACGCTGCCGGCGTCCTGCGTATCGAAGGCGAGTTGAACTTCTTGCCTCTGTGGCCGGAGTCGCTCTCCCCGCCCTACGGCTGGAGCTGGGAGGACCTAAACACTCGCTCGGGCGCGCCGCGTGATGTCGTCTGTCTCGACCGCAATATAGTGACCCTGATTTGCACGCCAACAGTCCTCGGGAAGGAAGTGCACATCGCCTTCGACCCACCTGCTTCGGGGTACTACTTTGGGATCTCGAACAACACGCGCACTGTACTGACTCCCTCGACCAAAGACGAACTTCGCATCAGTAGGCGCTGGCAATCTGGGTTTGACGCAACCTTTGAAGTGGCGGGAACCCTGGCATCCGGGGCTTCCCCGGTTCGCCTGACTGTCCCAGTTTTCAATGGCTTCGACTATTGCTCCCATATCTTGGAAGGGCTGCTTGTAGAACGGGGAATCGACATCAGCGACTCGACCCTGGGCGGCCAGCCATCGGGAGTGAGTGCGCGCCACACCGGCCCCTCGCTCCGCGACCTCGTCCACCAGATGCTCAAGCAGAGCGACAACCTCATCGCCGAGCAACTGGCGCTCTTCGTCGCCGGCCTCGGCTATCCGCTGCCCGGCACGCGGGGCGTCCACCTCGCCGACGCCTCCGGCCTTTCGCGCTACAACCTCGTCAGCCCCCGCGCGCTCGTCCACTTGCTCTCCGACGCGCGTGGCAAGCCCTGGTTCGCTGATTTTCGCGACTCGCTGCCCGTCGCCGGTGTGGACGGCACGCTGGCGTCACGCTTCACTGACGGCCCCGCCCGCGGCCGCGTGCGCGCCAAGACGGGCACAATGGGCGGCGTCTCCACGCTGGCCGGCTATGTCCTCGATGACCGCGGCGACATCGCCTACACCTTCGCGATCCTCGTCAACAATTTCACCGAGGACGCCGGCGGCGTCCGCGCCGCCATCGATGCGCTCGTGACGGCGCTCGCCCAGACGGTGAATTAGGGAGGCGGGGAGGCGGGAAGGCAGTCACTGCCTCCCTGCGTTCCGGCCTCCCTGGTCACTTGTCTGTGGTGAATTAGGGAGGCGGGGAGGCGGGAAAGCAGTCACTGCCTCCCTGCGTTCCTGCCTCCCTGGTCACTTGTCTGTGGTGAATTAGGGAGGCGGGGAGGCGGGAAAGCAGTCACTGCCTCCCTGCGTTCCTGCCTCCCTGGTCACTTGTCTGTGGTGAATTAGGGAGGCGGGGAGGCGGGAAACCAGTCACTGCCTCCCTGCGTTCCTGCCTCCCTGGTCACTTACCTGGGCAGGTAGCGCTGCTTCTCCTGCAGCAATTCCGCCAAGCGCTCGATGATGAGGGGAGAGAGACCGCCCGGACGCTGGAACCCGCCGCCCGCTCCGGGGCCGGCCGGGCCGGGCCGCGGTCCGCCGGGGCCGGGGCCCATCGGGCCGCCGGGGGGCGGACCCATCTCCGGACCGGGGCCGCCGGGCAAGCCCGACTGCATCACGCGTTGCAAGATTTGCATCTGCCGCTGGTTCAGCGTCTGCATCAAAGTTTGGCGGGCCTGTTCGGCCGCCCTGTCGGCTTCCTGTTGGATGGGCCGGACCCGCTCCATCGGATCGCCGCGGGGCTGCCCGAGGCCGGTATCGCGCAGCAATTCCTCGCGCACTTGCCGGAGCACTTGCTTCGTCTGCGCCACCGCCCGGGAACGCATTTGTGCCGCATTCTTCAAAACCGGCACGATGCGCCCCGCCTGTTCCTGCGTCAGATGCATCTCGTTGATGGCGCGCAAGAGAAACACATCGAGCGAGAGTTCCGCCAGCTCCGGGTCTTCCATGCCGAAGCGCCCGCCGCCCAGCATCGGCCGGTCCATTCCACCGCCGCCAGCACGCCCGCCGCCCGGCGCCAGCGCGAAATCAAGGCGTGGCTCCTCGGCCATCACCGACATCATCGGCGCCGCCAGCACGAGTGTGGCAATGAGTGCAGTCAGTCGGATGATCATTTCATCGCTCCTTCCGGCTCCAATACTTCGCTTTCCTCCCACGGCGCCGGCCCGAGGGCGACCTGCGTGTAAGTCGAAAGAGCCGTGCCGAATTCACCGCGCGCCGACTCGGCCCGCGCCAGCGCCAGGCCGGCAATCGGATCGCTGGTCTGCTGATACACCGACCGATACCGCTCCGCGGCTTCGTCGTAGTACCCCGACTGCTCGTAGGACTGCGCATCGGCGTACACCTCCGCGGTTGCGAACGGCTGCGACAGCGCGATCTCCGTTTCCGCCAGCTGCTTATCGCGCGTCTGCACCCACCAGCCCGCCGCGACCAGCACCGCGGCCGTGGCGCCGACGACCGTCAGGCCCCACGCCGAGACGCGGCGCCGCGGCGCGGGCAGAATCGCCTCCCGCGCGATCGCGGCGCCGACCGCCGCCCGGACATCGGGCGCGGCCGGCGTCTCGAACACGGCCAAGTGCATGTTCAGCGCCGCCAGTGCGTTCATCTGCGCCGCGCAGCGGTCGCAGCCGCGCAGGTGCGCAAGCGCCAGGCCCCGCCGCCAGCCGCCGGCTTCGCCGTCGGCCACCGGGTCAATCCATCGTTCGATAAGAGCACACGGGATGAGTTTCATCGGTTCACTCCACCAATCGGTCTTTCAGTTGGGCGCGGGCGCGGTGCAAATGCGTTTTCACCGTCCCCACCGGCACATGCAACATCGCCGCGATCTCGCGGTACGACAATCCGTGAAAGTGCCGCAGCAGCACCACCGCCCGATACGCCGCCGGCAGTTCCGCCAGCGCCGCCCGCACCTGCGCCTGATCCACGACGCGCTGGCCGTGATCGGCGACGGGCATCTCCGGCAACTCCTGCGCCTGCTCCCGCTGCCGGAGGCGCAGCCGGTCGAGGCACTGGTTCGTCGTGATGCGGAACAGCCAGGTGCGAACGCTCGCCTGCCGCCGGAACGCGCGCAGCGCGCGGTAGGCGTTGATGAACGCGTCCTGCACCGCATCGCGCGCCTCTTCGGCGTTGAGCAGCATCCGGTAGGACAGCCCGTACAACTCTCCCTGGTAGCGCAGCACCAGTTCGTCGAACGCCCGCACCTCGCCGCGCAGGCACCGGTCGAGGACGGCGAAGTCCGCCGCCCGTTGCCCGGCGCCCGCCACAGGCACGGCGGCGGGATTGGCGCTCACGGTGAAAGCCTCCATGTCATCGTCACCGACGGGCGGCTCGGCCATTTGGTTTCAAGTGTAGTCCATAGGCGCCCGGACTTCAGTCCAGGGCGCAAGACCGCTCGCTGTGGCTGTTTGAGATTAGCCCGGAATTTCAATTCCGGGCCAGAGTCAGCCTCACCCCGCCGCGCCCGGCATTGAAATGCCGGGCTCATCCCAAGGGAAGTCCCTGCGGGACTGAAACCGTCCTCAACCCTCACCCCCTCTCCGACGAGTGGAGAGGGGGAACAGTTGGGGGGCCCCGGTGTGCCGGGGCCAGGATCGCCCTCACTCGGCGAGCCGAGGGCAGTCGCCGCAGGAATGCGGCTCCTACGGAAGCGATCGTAGGAGGCGCATTCCTGCCCCGACCCGGGCGGCCCAGGAGGTTTCGGAACCAACCAGGCGGAAGGAACGCCCTGTGGCTGCCGACCGGATCGAGTTCAGCGCGCATGCCAAGAGTCAGTGCCTGCGGCGTGATCTTGACCGAGAACTTGTGCTCAAAGTGGTGCAATTTCCGCAGCAGCGAATTTCCGCTGGACCGGGACGAGTGATTCTCCAGCGGCGGTATCGTCGCTCGCTTGGAGAGCCGATCGGGCTCCTGCGGGTGGTAGTGGAAGAGAAGGATGGCCAAACGGTCATCATCACTGCCTATCGCACTTCAAAAGTGGCAAAATACTGGCAGAGGGACTGACCCAATGAAAGCCACCTATGACGCCGACACAGATTCGCTGACCTTCGTGTTCCGCCGGGCGCGCGTGGACGAGAGTGATGAAATCCGGGACGGCATCATCATTGACTACGACAAAGACGGCAAGGTGCTTGCGCTCGAACTGCTGGACGCCTCGGACCGCATTCGCCACCCGGGGCAGTTCGCTGCGGCCATCGCGCTGGCAGGCAAGTCGGCAGGCACGATTTCGCCACGCCCTCGCGTCACGAAACGCAAACCACTGGTCGCGGCGCGCAAGCGGCGGAGTGCTGCTGTCCGCCGCACTCGATCCGCACCGGGACCACCGCGCCGGAGGTCCTGACCGGCCTCGGCCCTGCCGTACATGGCAGAGGGCAGTCGCCGCAGGAATGCGGCTCCTACGGAAGCGGTCGTAGGAGGGGCATTCCTGCCCCGACCTCGGGAGTCTGTCAACGATTAACTATTGAATCGAAGTGTCTCGCTCGAAAACGATCCGAGTCCGCTTGGGGTCCATGCTTTCAACCACCGCAGCTGAACGAAAGTGCCCGAATCTGTTCTGGTCAACCAACCTCTTCACGGAAAGCGCATTTTGCAGCGCTGTGCCATCCAGCGCCTTTACCTTGCACATTTTCTGTCGAAGACCCAAGACGTAGACACCGAAGAATGCCACTGTCTCAATTGCAGGCATCCTGGAAAGAAGCTGTTCCCTCTTTCTGAACGCGCGTCGTGCTCGCACCTCATACTCAACTCTGCCCTGACTGTCTTTGCGGTGCAGCGTTAAGCAAATCTCACGGGTAAGCAAAGACCAGCGTTTCAGGTCCAACCGACCACATGAGTAGGGAAGAACACCCTTCGGCGAGTCTTTGAGCATGCGTGCCGCCTCGTCCCGATAAAGTCCTGTTGCATGATCGATATACGTCCTTTCAAAGGAAAGTGCGCGTTCCCACCTTTCTTGGAGTGGTCCAACATCCTTGATCAGACTCAAAGTACTTTGCTTTTGGTCGCCGAGTTTCTTCGTGTTGCCTCTCTTCAATGCCTCCACCACATCGACAAACTTGATGAAAGGGTCACGATCCGTGTCCCGCTTGTTTTCGATAAGCAGAAGGTAACCGTCGTCATCTATTGCCCAGAGATCCCCCTTGAGATCACGAGAAGGGGGACAGAAAATGGGATGCACCGGTTTCTTCCATTCAAGGAAGAATTGGGGGCGCCACCAAAGCCATACGCAAGCCGCTTCCTCTGTGCGGGCAATGTTGTCGCCCGGCTTGATCCCCTTCAGAGGCGTAAGTCGTTCCTCGCTCGGATGAAAGTCAACGGTGCATTGCATTGGCGACGCTACTCCGGCCTCAACAGCGGAAACGCGATCACCTCCCGGATCGACGGCGCATTCGTGAGCAGCATCAGCAGGCGGTCGACGCCCAGGCCGATGCCCCCCGTCGGCGGCATCCCGTATTCGAGCGCCCGGACATAGTCCTCGTCGGGCGGGTGCGCTTCCTCATCGCCGCGGGCGCGCCAGGCGGCCTGCTCCTCGAAGCGCTGGCGCTGGATGTCGGGGTCGTTCAATTCCGAGAAGGCGTTGCCGAGTTCGAGGCGCCCGACAAAGGGCTCGAAGCGCTCCGCCAGGCGCGGGTCGGCGGGCGTCGGCTTGGCGAGCGGCGAGACCGCGGCGGGGTAGTCGTAGACGAAGGTCGGCGCGACGAGATGCGGCTGCACCAGCGCCTCGAAGAGATTGTTGACCAGCGTGGCGTGCGTCGCCTCCTTCGTGACGGGCAGGCCGGCCTTCGTATTCGCCGCGGCGGCGCGCTCTTCGGTGAGCAGGTCTTCAATGGTGAACTTGGTCTGCTCGCGCAGCAGTTCATCCATCGAGGCGCGGCGCCAGGGCGGCGTCAGGTCGATGTCGTACTCGGCGAACTTGATGCGCATCGTGCCGAGCGCATCCTGCGCGGCGCGGCTGACGAGCGTCTCGATCAACTCCATCATATCCCGGTAATCGGCGAACGCCTGATAGGCCTCGAGCATGGTGAATTCGGGGTTGTGCCGCGCCGAGATGCCCTCGTTGCGGAAGACGCGTCCGAGTTCATAGACACGGTCGAGCCCGCCGACGATGAGCCGCTTCAAGTACAACTCCGGCGCCACGCGCAGGTAGAGGCGCAAGTCGAGCGCGTGATGGTGCGTGACGAACGGCCGCGCCGACGCGCCGCCGGGGATGCGCTGCATCACCGGCGTCTCGACTTCTTGAAAGCCGCGCTCCTCGAGCGTGTGCCGCAGCGACGAGACCACCTTGGCGCGCACTTGCATCGCGTGCCGGGCGTCCTCGTTGTAGGCGAAGTCGAGGTAGCGCTGCCGGAAGCGCAGTTCCGGGTCACGCAGGCCGTGCCACTTTTCCGGCGGCGGGCGCAGCGCTTTCGAGATGACGGTGAACTCCCGCGCCTGCACCGACACTTCGCCCGTCTTGGTCTTCGTCACCGTGCCGGTGACGGCCAGCCAGTCGCCCGGGTCCACCGCGTCGAGCAGGTCATAGGCGGCGCCGACATCGTCCTTACGGAAGAGCCATTGCAGTTGCCCGGCGCCGTCGTGCGCGTCGGCGAAGGTCGCCTTGCCGTGCCGCCGCAGCACCAGCACCCGCCCGGCGACGGTCACCGCCTGGCCGTCGAGCGCCTCGAACTCGGCGCGCACCGCGGCCAGCGTGTGCGTGCGCTCGACGCGCGTCACCGCAAACGGGTTCTGCCCCGCCGCCCGCAGGCGCGCCAATTTGGCGCGCCGGTCGGCGATCAGGCGGTCGGGGAGGTGCTGCTCCCATCCCTCGGCGGCGTGTTCGGATTCCGGCACAGGGACAGATTCGGTGACGGAATGCGCCGCGCCTTGTGTTCAACGGTCTGCCCTGCATCGCATCGTCCCCTCCACCGGCCCCTCCCCATTGACATGGAGAGGGGAGAAAAATGTTGAAAGTCTTGACTTCCCCTCTCCACCCAAGTGGGGAGGGGAATGAGGGGAGGGGACAGCGCGGCCCAGAGGTTCAGCCCCGGGCAAGGCGACAACCCTCTCCCCCATCCCCTCTCCCAAGTACTTGGGAGAGGGGTGACCAACGGTCGGGGAGAGGGTTGCTATCCAGTCCGGCCATGAAATGGCCGGACTCACAGTAGACGCCCGCTGAAGCGGGCTCGAATTGCGCGGCCTTTCGGGGGCGGCCCATTCAGTACGAGCCCCATTTATGGGGCGTCACCGGTGAGTCCGGGGATCTCATCCCCGGACGAATCCTGAAGTTCTCCCCTTTCCCTGTCAGCGGGGAAAGGGGCTGGGGGATAGGGGTTGATCAGCTTGGTGGCCCGGACAGCACCCCTCCCCCGACCCCTCCCCGTGCACGGGGAGGGGCTTTCCTCCTCCCCTTCTCCGCCTGTCGGAGAGGGGGTCAGGGGGGTGAGAGCCCCTGTGGAAACCCGCTTTCCCTGCCCCGAAACGGGGTATAATCCCGTACAGAGGGTATTGCCGATGCCTCGACAGATGCGCTTGCGTCGTTCGGTGCAAACCACCCTCCGGCGCTCGGTGCCCGCCGAGCTGGCCGACCTTGTCCGCGGCCCGAAGCCGACGGTGCGCTTCGAGCGCGCCCGCAAACTCCGCGCCGGCCCGCCGGTGCTCCCCCCGCAGTTCGTCTCTCCACCCGACCTCGAGCCCGACATCATCGATGCTGTTCTTCCCGAGCAGGGGGAGACCTGGGTGCCGCAATGGGACGCCGACCCGATGGCGCGCAACCGGCGGCCGATTGTCAACGCCGTGCAGGGCGCGCCGCTGGCGCTGACATTCACGGGCATGAGCAGCGCCAACAGTTACGCGCACATCGTCCCGCTCGCAGTGGAACTGGCGCACGCCCGCGAAGAGCGGGGACGCAAGAAGGGCGCCTACGGTTTGATGGCCGCGGCGGTGCTGGTGGCGGCGACGGTCTTGATCGCGTCGCTGCAGTTGCTGCCTTTGCCGGCGCCGTCGGGTGAGGGCATCGCGCAGCCGCAAATTTCCGCGCAACTCGATGTCGCCCCGCTGCCGCAGGCGGGCCCGGTGACGAACCCGTGGGCGGGGCCGATTTCGGCGCCCGTCCCCTCAACGCCGCCTTCAATGATCCCGCCGTTCGCGACGCCCGCCAGCCCGGCCCCGATGGGCCCGGGCAGCGCGGGCATCACCTCGTATCCGCTGCTGCCGATGCAGCCCATTTCGCCCCCGACCGGCGCGTCAGAACACACCAGCCTGTAAGGCGCGTCTAGCGGTCGCGGCCTGTGGCAATTCGCCCGCCACCCCATAGAAGCCGCAGGGCTTCAGTTGCGCTTCCTTATGCTGTGACGCGAGTTTTGTGCCACGGAAGTATCGGGAAATGTGATTCGTCAGCACCGACTCCAGTCCGCGCTGCGTGGACTGTAAGCTAGGGTTTATGTCTAATCGGTGTGGTTCGAGTCGCTAGTCGTCCACCACCGGAAACCCTAGTTCCCACATTTCCAGTTCTGTCCGGACTAAGTGTGATCCTAATCCGGATACCGCAACTCGCGTGTTGGTCGCAAAGATACGCGGCTGTATTGGGCGCCCATATTGCACGACCATTCGGTCTGCGAAGGCGAATGCCCAAGTTGTGTCGCGCGTTGTTTCGGCAGCCTGAAATCATGCAGTTCATGTTGCCCTCCCTCGCCCTTCGGAATCAGACTCCTTAGGAGTATTCTCGCTAACAAAACGAACCAACTTCTGCCAATCGACATTGTACCGCCGGTCACAGAAGTCCCTCATGAATTCGTCTGTGAATCGATTGTATGTGGCGGCCCTTTCGGTTTCGAACTTCGCTGCGTGGACTTCCGCTTCGTGCCCAAGCGGCTCAATCAAATCAACATAGAGCTCTCGATCCCCGGACAGCAGATTCCAAAAACTTTGTCCTCCTATGTGGAGATAATCTCCCCTGTTTGCTGTTTTGAACTTTCCGTAACAGATCCCCAAAGTGGGCTGCACTTCTCCCGTGTGGCGCGACTGCCTGAGCACCTTGACTGCCTTCCGAAAATCGTCTCTGAGCTTATCATGCTGACTCTTGTTGCCCCAGTCCTTTCCTGATTTCACCGCGATCAGATACCGAACGCTTCCGCGCGTCAGGTCTATGTCTATTCCATCGGCGCTTGCCTTCTGCCCACCCCCACAAATGCTTGCAACGTAGATTGCAAGATCTTCCAGAAATCCTCCAAATGATCCCTCTTCTGACGAAGAAAGTCGCGCATCAAGAATAGCCGCGACTAGATCGCTCGCGCGATTGAGATTCTTCGCACGGAACAGATAGGGATTCTTGCGCGCCAAGACAATGTTGAGCTTCAGCTTCTTTATGTTTGCAAGTCGACTTGCGTGAAACGTATCGATGTTTTCATGGACGTAGTTCTCAATCAATATGCGGATCTTGCGGTCCATCTATTCACTCCGAGCGGGCGCTTCGGTGCGCCGCTTGTAAAGCGCGGCAAGGCCATTTCTAATCAGCGCTTCGAGTTCCGTAGAGGTCAAGTTGGCCGTTTATCCTCTGCCCAACGCGTGCCTGGGCGATTCGTCCTCGGGCAATCTTGCAGAAATCTGCGCTAATGTCGATCCCAATGTATCGACGACCAAGTTGTTTCGCCGCGACCCCCGAAGTCCCCGAACCAACAAATGGGTCGAGGACGACATCGCCCGGCTTGGTGAACAGACGTATGAACCACGCTGGAAGCGTGACTGGAAAAGTCGCTGCATGGCCTTTGTTGCCACATTCAGTGGCCATGTGCAGGACATTAGTAGGATACGCAAGCTCCCGTCCGACCCAATTCTCGATCTTCTTCCCGAAGCCGCTGCCGACTCTCGAGTTGTCGCGCCGCTTGTCAGTGGCACTTAGATTCCTCAGCCGGTCGTGGCGCCACGCACCCATCGGCACCCTGACCTCTTCTTGGTGCATTGCGAAGTGCTTGGACCTCGTGAAGTGAAGGCATCGCTCCCAGGCGTCGCGAAATCGATTCGGCCATTTCCCCGGATAGCAGTTCTTCTTGTGCCAAACATATTCCTCTGTCCAGAGCCAACCCTGCCTCTTCATCGCCAGAATGAGTTCGATGACATAAGGATGTCGCTCGCCGTCGACGACAATCTCTTTGATGTTCAGGACGAATGACCCGGTGGGCTTGAGGACGCGCACGAGCTCGCCACTGAAAGGAAGAAACCACTCGGCGTACTTGTCGGGGGAAATGCCGCCGTACACTCGCTTGCGCCGATCTGCATAAGGCGGCGAAGTCACGATCAGGTCGACCGAAGCCGCGGGCAGGAGGCGAAGAACCTCTCTCGCGTCCCCCTCTATAATCTGATTCAAAAAACTTGGTTTGATATGCCCGTCGGTCTCCCGAACCAGCCGACCTTTCCCGATCTTCCCATTGGTCGAGACGCGGACCGCTCGTCTCTTGTCCACATATGAAAGAGCCGACTTTCTGGTCCGCCTGGCTGGCGAGGTCTCCTTGGCCTTCATGCGCCGCATTCTATCACAATAGAAATCATGTTTGCGCGCCTAATCCTCCCTAAAAGCTCTGCCGGTTCATCTCCCAGCAGTAGAAGTCCAGGGCCTTCTCAAAATCCTCGCTCAGGTCGAGGGCCTCTTTCTCGGAAGTGAGCCCGCCGGCGATGCCGCCGCTGTAGGAGTTGTACAGGCCCCACTCCGCAAAGTCGTCGTCCAGGTGCTCGATGCGCACGGCCTTGAAGTACATGGCGGTCGCCCTCCGGCGCTGGTCCTTCCGCGCCCGCCCTTCCACTCCTTTCCCCCTCTCCTCACAGGAGAGGGGGCCGGGGGGTGAGGCCGCGCCTTGGCAGGCAAGATGCCTGCCCCCCAACTAGGTTCCCCCTCTCTCACTTCGGGAGAGGGGGTCAAGGGGTGAGGACGGTTTCCCCCTCTCCACTCGTGGGAGAGGGGGCTAGAGGGGTGAGGGCCCCCAAACATTCCGCCCCCGGCGGGCCGTCCTCACCCGCCCTCGCTGCGCTCGGGCATCCTCCTTCGCTCGGCGCGCTGCGCTGAGCTTCGTAGGACAAGCCCTCTCCCGAACTGGGAGAGGGAACGGATAATCATCCCGTTCCTGTAGCCGGAAGTCCCCGTATGCTCTCCGAAAGGTTTCCGCCCCTCGAGGCATTTCTCGAGGGGCGGGTAGGTTGAAGCGTTGTCCAGTTCGTAGGGCGTTGTGCGTAGTTCGTAGGGGGCGCGATATACGCCGCAGCAGTTTTCCTACGCACTACCTGCTACGCACGACGCACTTTCTTACTCGAACTCGCCGCCGCCGGGCATGCCGGCGTGCGCGGGCTTGCGGTCCTCGTCGGGCTTCTCGGCGACCAGCGCCTCGGTAGTGAGCACCAGAGCGCCGATCGAGCCGGCGTTCTCCAGGGCGGAACGCACGACCTTGACCGGGTCGACGATGCCCGACTTGACCAGGTCCTCGAAGCGTCCGGTCAGGGCGTTGAGGCCGTAATTCTTGTTGGCCTTGCTGCCCTCGCGGACGCGCTCGACGACAACGGAGCCCTCCATGCCGGCGTTCTGTGCGATCCAGCGCAGGGGGGCTTCGAGGGCGCGGCGGACGATTTGCACGCCCATCAGTTCGTCACCTTCGGCGCCGGTGTTGTCGAGTTTCTTCTGGATGGCGACGAGCGCGACGCCGCCGCCGACCACAACGCCTTCTTCCACCGCGGCGCGGGTGGCGGACAGCGCGTCCTCAAAGCGGTGCTTCTTTTCCTTCAGTTCGGTCTCGGTGGCGGCGCCGACTTTGATGATGGCGATGCCGCCGGAGAGTTTGGCGAGCCGCTCCTGCAACTTCTCTTTGTCGTAAGTCGACTCGGTCTCCTCGATCTGCTTGCGCAGTTGCTCGATGCGACCGGAGACGGCCGACTTGGCGCCGCTGCCCTGAACGACGGTGGTGTCTTCCTTGCTGATGATGACCTTCTTGGCGGCGCCGAGCATATCGAGAGTGACATTCTCGAGTTTCACGCCCAGGTCTTCGCTCAAGAACTTGCCGCCGGTGAGGACGGCGATGTCTTCGAGCATCGACTTGCGGCGGTCGCCGAAGCCGGGGGCCTTGACCGCGGCGCACTGCAAGACGCCGCGCAGTTTGTTGACCACCAGCGTGGCGAGCGCCTCGCCCTCGACATCCTCGGCGATGACGACGAACGGCCGCCGCGAGGCGGCGACCTTCTCGAGCAGCGGCAGCAGGTCGGCGACATTCGAGATTTTCTTCTCGTGGACGAGAATCTGGCAGTTCTCGAACAGGCCTTCCATCCGCTCGGGGTCGGTGACGAAGTACGGCGAGATGTAGCCCTTGTCGAACTGCATCCCCTCGACAATCTCGACATTCGTGTCCGTGCCCTTGGACTCTTCGACCTGAATGACACCGTCTTTGCCGACCTTCTCCATCGCCTCGGCGACGAAGCGCCCGATTTCGGGGTCGTTGCCGGCGATGGAGGCGACATGCTCGACATCCTTCTGGCCTTCCACCTTGGTGGAGAGTTTCTTCAGTTCCGAGACGCACTTCTCGACAGCGCGCTCGATGCCGCGCTTGACGACCATCGGGTTGGCGCCGGCGGCGACGACCTTCAGGCCCTCGGTGACGATCGCCTGCGCCAGCACGGTGGCGGTGGTGGTGCCGTCACCGGCGACATCGTTGGTGCGCGAGGCGACTTCCTTGAGCAGTTGCGCGCCCATGTTTTCATAGGGCTCGGAGAGTTCGATTTCCTTGGCGACGGTGACGCCGTCCTTGGTAATCGTCGGGGAGCCCCACTTCTTGTCGAGCACGACATTGCGGCCCTTAGGGCCGAGCGTGACGCGGACGGCGTTGCTGACCGCGTTGACGCCGCGCTCCAGCGCGCGCCGCGCCTCTTCGCTGTAGATGAGCATCTTGGGTGCCATCGTTCGTCCTCCTCTAGTTCTCTCTTAGGTAGTCGGGTTTATCCCGGGCAGCGTCGGGGGATTACTTCTTCCCTGGCCGGGCAGGCTTGCCGTTGCGGCCGGCGTCGGTCTTGACGGCGAGAATCTGCTCCTCGTCGAGAATGACCAGGTCTTCGCCGCGGACGGAAATCTCGGTGCCGCCGTACTTGCTGTAGACGACAGTGTCGCCGATCTTGACCGAAACCGGGACGCGCTTGCCGTCGTCCCAGCGGCCGGGACCGACCGCGAGCACTTCGCCCTCTTGCGGCTTCTTGCGCGCCGTGTCGGGCAGAATGATGCCGCTCTCGGTCTTCTCTTCCTCGGGGCCGGGGCGGACGAGCACTTTGTCCGCCAGGGGTTGCAAGGACACTTTAGCCATCGTTCCGTTCCTCCTCTTTCGCGCCGCGCCAGGCAGGCGCGGCCGCACAGTGGCGTTATCGTTCCGTTGTGGACGGGGCGGAGTAAGCGGGCACTCGGACGCAGACGCGAACGACGCACACGCACAGCGCGGCAGTCGGGTCGCATAAACGGACGCCTCTGAAACGCGACCGCATGCCGAAAACTCCAGCCGATGATTCTTTATAGTCTTGCACTCACTGACTGTCAAGTCAGCGATGTTCAAGTGGAAGCGCTTGGTTGGATGCACAACAAGCAAAACAGTGACCCGGGGAGGCAGGAAGGCGGGGAGGCAGTCACAGCCGAAGCAAATGCTGTATACACTGCCTCCCCGCCTCCCTGCCTCCCCGGTCACTTAACGCGCCGCTTGCTTGCGTCACCCCGTATCGTGAGGGGCTGTGAACTGGCTCCTCTATGGCATCAGCGGGCTGACGGCGGCGGCGGGCGCCGCCTATCTGCGCGGGATGTGGGAGGCGGCGCAACTGACGCTGCGTGCCGAAACGCTGCGCTTCCCCGACCTGCCCGCCGCCTTCGACGGCTTCCGCATCGCCCAAGTGAGCGACCCGCACCTGCCGCGACCGCCGCACGCCGGCGAGGGTGCCCGCTGGCGCGGCGAGCGCATTGCCGAGATGTGCCGCCAGGCGCGGCCCGATGTCATCGCGGTGACGGGCGACCTGGTGCGCAGCCGCCGGCAGGACGGCGGCTGGGCGCTGCTCGAGCGCCTGGCGCCGATCGCGCCGACCTTCGTCATTCCGGGCAACGAGGATTACCAGGTGTGCGAGAAGGACCTCGGGCTCGACTTCGCCGACACGCTGGCGCGCTGGCGCGAGGCGGGCGCGACAGTGCTGATGAATGCGGCGCGGCCGATTGCGCGCGGCGGCGACACGCTCTGGATCGCCGGCACTGACGACTCGCACGAACACAAGGACGACCTCGACGCCGCGTTCGCCGGCATTCCCGCGGACGGGTTCATCGTGCTGCTGTCGCACAGCCCGGAAATCATCACCGACCCACGCAGCGGGCGGGCGCGGCTGATCCTGTGCGGGCACACGCACGGCGGGCAGATTTGCCTGCCGGGCGGCTGGCCGGTGTTCACGCACTCGGCGGCGGGGCGGGCGTATGCGAAGGGGCTGCTGCGCGTCCGGGGCAGTTGGCTGTCGGTCAGCCGCGGCATCGGGGCGGTGACGATTCCCATCCGGCAGTTCTGCATGCCCGAAATTGTGGTGATTGAGTTGCGCAAGGGCTAGGAAACAAGGAAACGAGGGTTGCTCTGGCACCGACCAATTCAGTCCTGAAGGGACTTTCCTTGAGATGAGCCCGGCAATTCATTGCCGGGCAGACGGAACGCTACCGGTTTCAACCCGGAACTGAAGTTCCGGGCTAATCTCAAACAACCACTCCGGATGGTTTGCGCGTGCGACAGCAGTCGCGGCGCCCCAGACGGCCTCACCCGCGGCTGTGCCGCGCCCTCTCCTGTAAGGAGAGGGCAAGAATGTCTCCCCCTCTCTTCACAGGAGAGGGGGCTGAGGGGTGAGGCCGGGGCAGAAGCCTGGCAGCCTGCGGAACCCGCAGCGCCGCCCCGTCAATCCTCCAACCCTAGTTTCCTCGTTTCCTCGCCGCTGTCTTTGGCCGCGCGCTCGCGCACCAACACCGACGCGACAATCGACGCGCCAATGATGAGAAAGACCACGCCCAGCGTGACGGGCGTCGTAATCGCGTAGTAGTGTTCGATCAACAT
>CAYNSX010000040.1:0-21876 GCA_964400165.1 uncultured bacterium | reverse complement strand
CCCGCGACTTCGTCCCGCTCGAGCGGGCGCTCGGTCGCAATGTCTTGTTGAGCGACTACCTAAGCGGGGCGGGGGAAGCACGGAGTTTCTTCCAGCACCCCCCGACGCTCGCCGCCGCGGCGGCGATTGCGGAGCGCATCGCCGCCGAGCCCGGGCGGGCGCCGCGCGCCGAGGTATCGGCGGCACTGGTGGCGCAGCAAGAGCGCATTGGCGCCGGCGCCCGGGCGATTGAGAACGCCCGGCGGCTGGCGGACTCTCCCACGGTGGCGGTCGTCACCGGCCAGCAGCCCGGCCTGCTCACCGGCCCGCTGTTCACCATCTACAAGGCCATCAGCGTCGTCACGCTGGCGCGGCGGCTCGCCGCCGACACCGGGCGGCCCGTCGTGCCGGTCTTCTGGGTCGGCAGCGAGGACAGCGACCGCGCCGAGGTGGATCACGCCGTCGTGCTCGACCGCCAGGGCGCGCCGGCGCGCATCACGCTCCCGCTCGGCGACGAGTGGACGGGGCGGCCGGTGGGGCAGTTCCCGGTCGCCGCCGACGAGGTCTTCGCCGCGCTCGACGTGGCGCTGCCCGACAGCGAGTTCAAGCCCGCCCTCTTCGCCGCGCTGCGCGACGGCGAGGGCACGCGCTGGCGGACGCTCGGCGGATGGTTCGCCGCGCTGATGTCGCGGCTGTTCGCCGCCGACGGGCTGGTGATGCTCGACCCGCTCGACCCGCGCATCAAGGCGCTACTGAAGCCGGTGTTCCGGCGGGCGATCGAGGAGCCGGAGTGGCCGGGAGCGCTGGTGCGGGCCGCGTACGACCGGATGCGCGCCGCCGGCTATGCGCCGACGCTGCACCCGCGCGAGGACCACACCGGGTTTGCGCTCGCCGACGGTTCCCGCGAGCCGGTGCTGGTCACTAAGGATGGCTTTCGCGCCGGCGAGGAGACCCTGACGAAGGCGGCGCTGCTGGCGCTGCTCGACGCGCACCCGGAGCGGTTCCTGACGACGGCGTCGCTGCGAGTGCTGGCGCAGGACACGCTGCTGCCGACGGTCGCCTACGCCGCCGGGCCGCATGAACTGGTCTATCTCGGGCAATTGCGGGGGGCGTACGGGGCGGCGGAACTCACAGCGCCGGTGGTGCTGCCGCGGGCGTCGGCGACGCTGGTCGAGGGTTCTCAAGCACGGCTGCTGGCCGACCTGCGCATCACGCCGTGGGACTTGCACAAGAAGGATGAGCAAGGAATCGCGGCGCTGGTGGGCCGAGGCATGGCCGAGGGCCACCCCGAGCAGGGTCGAGGGGCGGGAAGGGCAAGCGCGGGCGGACTGGTGGAAGTATTCGAGGAGGCGCGCAAAGTCGTGGGGGAGGCGGCGGGGCGCGTCGCCGCGGCAAGTTCTGCCGCCGACCCGACGCTGGCGACGCCGGCGGCGAAGTTGCGGGAGAAGTTCGACGCCGACCTGGCGCGCCTGCAAGAGAAGGCGCTGGCCGCCCGCGCCCAGCACGATGTCGCCGCGGTCCGCCGCCTGCGCCAGACGCAGGCCGCCCTTTTTCCGAACGGCGCGCCGCAGGAGCGCTCGCTGTGCGCCGTCTCGTTCCTGGCGCGGCACCCCGGCCCCTGGCACGGGGCAAGTGGCCTCGATCTGGTGTCGCGCCTGACGGAAGCGCTGGAAGGGACGGAAGGGCAGCATGCGGTGGTGAGGCTGGGGTAACAGGGCCGCAATTAGTACCTAAGTAGATTTACTGAAAGGAGATGACAAAACGGTCTAGAATCTCGCAACAAGGATTTGGGAACAACGAAAATCGGACGCATGACCTCTCAGTCTGCAAGAAGGCTTCGTAAGTTCAAGGCCGTCTTTCTTGTCATTGCTCTCGCCGGGCTTCGCACAGGGCAGTCAAACGGTTCCACAAGTTTGAGAACGGCAGATTTGTTTACGGTACAGGGAATTGGCCGCGGGATTGTCGTTGAGGCTTCAGAGCCACAAAGTCGGCCAAGCGTTCGATGGTTCCTCGAAACTGACTCCGCCACCTACTGGCTGGACTTTGTCTACCCACCTCGCTTGAATTTGAGTGGGCGCGTGCTCTCTGTGATTGGGATACGTGATGGGGACGTCATTCATGTTCAGAAGCTTCGGTTCGAAACAGCGGCACGGATAGTAGCCGGCATTCGAGTGGCCGACACGCGCACTGGACCGCAGCACGTGGTTGCCCTGCTCGCGCACTTTGCTGATCACCCGGAAGGCGGATCTTCAATGCGGGTAGGAGATTCGCCATACGGACTTTCCACCGGTGACCTCAATCACGATGGCGTCTTGGATTTGGTGACAGCCAACCTCTCCTCGAGCGATGTGTCCGTTCTGCTGGGCAGAGGAGGAGGATTCTTTGAGGAAGAAACCCGCTTCCCTGCTGGCTTCTTGCCTCGATCGGTGACAGTAGGGGATTTCGATGGCGACGGCAATATGGACATAGCAGTCGCAAACACAGGCGCGGCGGACATTTCGGTATTGTTGGGGCTCGGCGACGGAGCGTTCGCGCAGCAGGTTCGCTATTCAGCAGGAGCAGCACCTCAATCGATACAATGTGCGGACTTGAATTCGGACGGAATACTGGATCTTGTCGTGGCAAATCCCCAACAGGATCACATCTCGCTGCTTACCGGAGTTGGCAACGGCACTTTCAATCCCTCCTATCAGCTGCCTGTCGGTGATAACCCAGTTTCGATTGCGACATCGGATCTGAACGGAGACGGAGAGATTGACCTAGTCGTCGCTAACTCGGGAAGCGACGATATCTCGGTTGTTCTTCAGAGCTTCGGCGGCTTCGCATCTGAAACACGATTCGCCGCAGGCGAGGTCCCTAACTTTGTTGTTGCGGCTGACCTGAATGGAGATTCCATAATTGACATCGCGGTGGCCAACGAGGGCTCGGGAGATGTGTCAGTTCTAATGGGCATAGGCGATGGTGCATTGTCGGCCCAAAGAAGATTTCCTTCGGGAGATGTGGTCTTCGGAGGTCCTGAACATCTTGTGGCGTTAGACACCAACCAAGATGGTCAAAAGGACTTAGTGGTGTTTGGCTTAATACACGGGAACGTGTTGCAGGGGTCACCTGATGGTTCCTTTGTGTTCCGTGGAGACTTCATGGCAAACGAGGGCACGGTCGCCTGGGCAAGTATCGCGGTGGACCTGGACGGAGACTTGAATGAGGATATCGTCGTTACGGGGGGTAGCGGGGCAGGACGAGGAACCGTAGTTCTTCATCCGGGAGTTGGGAACGGCCAGTTCCGCAGCCCTCTTCCAAGTCGATCGGGAATGGAGAGTTTCTTGTTGGGACAATTCCCTTCGATGAAGACAGAATGGGAGGAAAACTCTTACGGGATGCTTCAGGTGGGAGGGAGCGTAGTCGGGTGGTTGGCCCTCCCAAGGCCCGAGAAGGATTACTACTTACAGGGAAATGCTGGTTACGACTCGGGACTGTGGCTAGCAGACGCACTTGCAGTGGCCGACGCTGCAGGTGTTCGCGTAGAGAACTTCGATAGAGTCTTCCTACTGATAGACGACTTTGATGGTGTAAACGCTGCTTTTGGTTCCTTGGGTTTCTTCGGCGCGCAAACTCCATACGGCCAGCGCTTCATTTCTGTCAGTTGGCTTCTCAGAGGAGCCCAGAGCACATTTGTGGCATCGCATGAGTTCGGACATAATCTTGGGTGGTGGCATTCGGGCAATGTTTATTGGCCATACGACAGCCCTTTCGACGTAATAAGCGGGGGTTGCGCCAACGGTCCGCATACGATCGCATTCAACAAGTTTGAGGCAGGTTGGATGGGAAGGGATGGTGCGAAGTCCACCAAAGGGGTAGATGACAACTTCACTATTTTTCCCACCACACGAGAAAACGGACTTCGGGCAGTCCTACTTGACATGCCGGATGACAGGTGGGCCTATAGCATCGAAGTTCGTGCTCCCGAAGGGCACGATGAGTGCCTTCGTTCCTACCCCTTGCAGGGAGTACTGATTCACATCTGGGATAAGAATCTAAGTGACTGGGCACGAAAGCCAGTTGATTCGACACCCTCCGACGACACGCTATCTAATGCGATTTGGCGGCCCGGCACGAATTTCAGTGATCCGCGATTTGGTCTTCGAATTGACGTACTTGCAGCAAATGCGGACGGTTCAACCACGATCCACGTCTTTCTTCTCAGACCACCGGACGCCACAGTGGTTCTGCCCTTGGCCGGGCAAGCGATCAAAGGCTTCGTGAAAGTCGCAGCGCGGGCAACCGACTATACGTATGCGACGAAGTCGGTAGAATTCTTCATGAATGGTGTGTCCTTGGGAGTTGACTCCGACGGCCCCGATTCGGACGGCCTGTGGACCGTGCACTGGTCGACGCTGTCGCTGTGTAGTGAGGATGCAGTTGCACTCACTGCCCGGTCGACGGACGATCGCGGCAATCCGGGTCCAATGAGCCCCGCGGTGACTGTTAATGTTCGGAATCAGACTTTCCCGGATGTCCCCTGTACCCACTTCGCCTGGCGCTTCGTCGAAGCCGTGGCGCGCAACGGCATCGCCAGTGGATTCCCCGACGGCACCTACCGGCCGGCCAATGATGTGAACCGCGGCCAGATGGCGGTGTTTATGAGCCGCACCACGGATCTCGAACTCGGCGACTTCGCGTCGTTCACCCCGCCGGTCTGCGGCAGCGGGTCCTTCAGTGATGTGGACTGCACCCACCCGACCTACAAGTTCATCGAGTATGTCGCGGCGAAGGGGATCGCGTCGGGATTTGCTGATGGAACATACAAGCCAGGGAACACGGTGAATCGCGGGGCGATGGCAGTGTTCTTGTCGCGGGTTCGCAATCTCGCGGACGGCGACTTCGCCGCCTTTGCCCCGCCGGCCTGCGGCAGCGAGTCCTTCCCCGATGTCGCCTGCTCGCACGCGTCGTACAAGTTCATCGAGTATGTGAAAGCCAAGGGGATCGCCTCGGGGTTCGGAGACAGCACCTACCGCCCGGGCAACATCGTCACCCGCGCGCAAATGGCAGTCTTCATCACGCGCGCAGCGCAGTTGCCACTTTAGCCCTCTCCCCCTTGCCCCCTCTCCGACTAGCGGAGAGGGGGAGACATAAGGGTGATAGTATTGAGTCGATGCCCCTCCACATTCACCCCTCGATGATGGTGGCGGATTTCGCCCGGCTCGGCGAGGAGACCCGGGCGCTCGATGCTGGGGGAGCCGACGGGTTTCATTTCGATGTGATGGACGGGCAGTTCGTGCCCAATCTTACTTTCGGGGCGCTGGTGCTCAAGGCGCTGCGGCCGCTCACCACGAAGCCCTTCTTCGCGCACCTGATGGTCTATCGCCCCGAGGCGCTGGTATCGGACATGGCCGCGGCGGGCGCCGACGCCATCTGCATCCATTATGAGGCGACGCCCCACCTGCACCGCACGCTGCAAAGCATCCGGGCGCACGACGCCGAGGCCTGGGTGGCGATCAACCCGGCGACGAGCGTCGAGGCGCTGGCGGATGCGCTCGGCGAACTCGACGGCGTGCTGGTGATGTCGGTGAACCCCGGGTTCGCCGGGCAGGCGTTCCTGCCGTTCTGCGTGGAGAAGGTGCGGCGGCTGAAGGAGTTGATGGCCGTTCGCGGCATCGAGCGGCCGATCGGGATGGACGGCGGCATCGGCGCCGACAATGTCGCGGCGTGCGTCGCGGCGGGGGCCTCGCTGCTGGCGGTGGGGAGCACGCTGTGGCAGTGCGGGCAGCCGCTGGAGAAGGCGGTGGGGTGGTTGCGGGAGAAGGCGGGGGCCCTCACCCCCTGACCCCCTCTCCGACGAACCGTCCTCACCCGCCCTGCTCCGCCAAGGCTTCGCAGGGCTCCCTCTCCCGAACTGGGAGAGGGAACGGAGAGATGTAGTCCGGGGATGAGATCCCCGGACTCACCGTGGACGCCCGGTGAACCGGGCTCGTACTGCGCGGGTACCGCCCCGGCGACATTCGCCGGGGTTGAGCAAGCGCCCCATTCATGGGGCATCAATTGTGAGTCCGGCCATTTCATGGCCGGACATAGAAACCCCTCCACAACAAACCGTCCTCACCCGCCCTGCTCCGCCAAGGCCTCGCAGGGCACCCTCTCCCGAACTGGGAGAGGGAACGGAGGCCTCACCCCTCCGTCTCCCCTCTCGGCTGGTCGGAGAGGGGATGGGGGAGAGGTCGGTTTGCGTGCCCGGGGCTGAAGCCCGGGGCTGAATCCGAAGCGGTCGTGCCTTGGGGCGGCCCTTAGGGGCCGCTGCGAAGAACCAACTTTGTAGGAGTCAGCCCGGCACCCTGTCCCGAGCGACTCGTCCCGAGCGCAGCCGAGGGAAGTCGAGGGGTTCAGTGCCGGGGAGGCGAACAACCTCAAGCCGCGCGGGCGAGTCTGGCAGGCAGAGTGCCTGCCCCCCACAGCTGGCGTCCCTCCCCATGATCCCCCCTCACCTTTGATCCCTCTCCCCCTGCCCCCCTCTCCCACGAGTGGAGAGGGGAAGGATGGCCTCACCCCGGCTTCGCCACCCCTCGGCTGCGCTCGGGGTAAACCCCTCTCCTGTGAGGAGAAGGGAATGAATCCAAACACTGCTTGTCTCCCCCTCTCTTTACAGGAGAGGGGGATGGGGGGTGAGGCCGCATCGCAGGCACCCCACCCCTAACCCCTCCCCGTGCACGGGGAGGGGGAGCGCGCAACAATGGGCCCGCAAATCACCCGCATTGCGGTTTGCCCTCACCCGCCCCTCGGCTGCGCTCGGGGCACCCTCTCCCGATTGGGAGAGGGACAACGCGTCTACCGTCCAGTGATTCACCCGCATTGCAGGCCGCGAAACGCGCGGGCGATTCGGCGGTATGATTGCGGGGCAGGAGTGGGGCGCAATTGGGCGAACCGTCCTGCGGGAGAGGCGTGACCGGCTGGTCACGGGTGACCTATGCTCGGCTTTGATTGGATTGGGACGGGGTATCTCATCGCCTTCTTCATCGGCATCGTCTTCTCGGCGGTGACGGTGTTCCTGGGGGGGCTGCTCGAGTTCGGTCACGGCGGCATCGATGCGGCGGTGGGCGGGTCGTTCGATGTCAGTCACGACTTTGCCGGCGGCGAGGGGCACGGGGGTGGTTTCGGCAGTGACCCGGGCCATTCGCTTGGCGTCTCGCCGTATTCGCCGATGATGGTGGCGCTGTTCCTGACCTGCTTCGGCGGGATCGGCTACTTGCTCCACAAACTGGCCCACGCATCGATCCAAATGAGTCTGCCGATTTCCGCGGTGTCGGGGTTCGTGATTGCGTTCGGCATCTTCACCGGCTTCGCGCATCTGGCGCGCTCCATCCAGGCGAGCAGCGAGCCGGCGCGCGTGCGGCTGCACGGCGTGCAAGCGGAAGTCATCACGCCGATCCCGGAGAAGGGCGTCGGGCAGATCGCCTACATCGCCAGCGGCGCCCGGTTCAATGCACCGGCGCAGTCGGAAGACGGGGCGGCGGTCGCCGCCAATGAGATTGTCCGCATCGTGCGTTACATCGGGGGCACTGCCATCGTGCGGTCGGAGACGAAAGCGGAGCGCACGGCGAAGCCGCCCGCCAAGTCGCCGGATAAGGGAGACAAGCTGTGATCGAGAGACTCTTCGGCGCGCAGCCGCAGACGACGATGATCGTGTCGGTCGTCGGCGGCGTCGTCATCGTCGTCCTGATGTTCTTCTACACGATCGCCCGGCGCTGGGTGAAGGTGGGCCCGAACGAGGTGCTGATCGTCTCCGGCGGGCGCCACAAGGTGCGCAATCCCGACGGCACGGTCGAGCACCTGGGCTACCGCATCCGGAAGGGTGGGGGGACCTTCGTCTGGCCGATCATCGAGCAGGTGCAGCGGCTGCTGCTCGAAGTGATGACGCTGAATGTGACCACGCCCGAGGTGTATTCGATTCAGGGAGTGCCGGTGACAGTGGAGGGCGTGGCGCAGGTGAAGGTGGGCGGCGACGATGTCTCGATCCGCACCGCGGCGGAGCAATTCCTCTCGAAGCGGCAGGACGAAACGCTGCGCGTCGCGCTGCAGACGATTGAAGGACACCTGCGCGCCATCATCGGGACACTGACGGTCGAAGAGATCTACCGCGACCGGCAGGCGTTCGCGCAGAAGGTGCAGGAAGTGGCGGGCAGCGACCTGGCGAACATGGGCTTGGTGGTGGTGTCGTTCACCATCCGTGATGTGCGCGACACGCAGGGCTATCTCGACGCCATCGGCAAGCCGCGCATTGCGATGGTGAAGCGCGACGCCATCATCGGCGAGGCCGAGGCGCAGCGTGACGCGACCATCAAGTCGGCGCAGGCGAATATGGCGGGGCAGGTGGGCAAGTTCGAGGCGGACTCGAAGGTCGCCGAGGCGCAGCGGGACTACGAAATCAATGTGGCTACCTATCAGATGCTGTCGCGGGCGAAGAAGGCCGAGGCCGACCTGGCGTATGACCTACAGAAATTCAAGGTGGAGCAGGAAGTGACCAAGGAACGGGTCGGCGTGGAAATCGCCGAGCGCACGCGGCAGATCGAACTCGAGCAGCAGGAAATCGCGCGCAAGGAAAAGGAACTGACGGCCACGGTGCAAAAGCCCGCCGAGGCCGAGCGTTTCCGCATCCAGCAACTGGCGGAAGCGGAACAGTACCGATTGCGAGCGACCGCGGAAGGTGAGAGCGACCGCGAGCGCCTTGAGGGCGAAGGCGAAGCGGCCGCGGTGCGGGCGAAGGGGCTGGCGGCGGCGGAGGTCGTCAAGGCGACCGGCTTCTCCGAGGCCGAAGCGATGACGCGCAAGGCCGAGGCCTGGCGGCTCTACAACGAGGCCGCCATCACGCAAATCTTCCTGGACAAGCTGCCGGAAATCGCCGCCGCCATCAGCGCGCCGCTGTCGAAGATGGAGCGGATGGTCGTCGTCAGCATGGGCGACGGCCACGCGGGTGGGACGGGCGCGGCGCGCGTGACGCAGGATGTGACGAGCATCATCGCGCAACTGCCGGCGGTCATCGAAGCGCTGACCGGCATGAAGATGGACGACCTGCTGTCGAAACTGCCGAAACTGAAGGGCACGATCGAGCCGCCGGCAAGCATCGCACCCCCGCCGGCTTTGAAGTCGTCGTCCGGCAAGCCGGCGGCGCCGCCGCCGAGCGGCGGCGACTGACGAACAGACGGGAAACGGTGATCGTGTCATGTGTCACGGGGGGTCTTTCCCGTGTCCCGTGACACATTTCCCGTGACACGACCCTCGTGACCGACCACGGCCCCTTCGAATCGTTTGAGCGGCGCCTCGAGGAGTTGACGCGGCGCGTCGACCGGCTGGAGAAACGCCTCGCCGGTCAGCGGCCGGGGGGCGGCAGCGGCGGCGGCGCGCAGGTCACTTGTTCGGTGTGCGGGAGCAAGGTCTCGCGCGGTACGAACTGCGCGAAGTGCGGGATTTATGTGGGGTGAACGAACGGGACGCGTGTGATGTGTAATGAGTCACGGGAACTGCTTTCCCGTAACTCGTGACACCTTCCCCGTAACACGGCTGTTCTAGTGCACCGCGCCCGCGCGCCCGTCACTCGAACAAGGTGGTCGTAATGTAGCGCTCGCCGGTGTCGGCGAGAATGACGACGATCAGCTTCCCTGCCGCCTCGGGGCGAGCGGCGACGGCGAGCGCGGCGTGAAGGGCGGCACCTGATGACACGCCCGCGATGATTCCTTCCACTCGCGCCAGCCGCCGCGTACAGGCAAATGCGTCCTCGTCGGTCACTGCGATGACTTCGTCGAGGATCGAGCGGTTCAAGACCGGAGGGATGAACCCAACGCCGATGCCGGGGATGAGATGGCTGCCGGCCGGCTTCCCGGACAGCACCGCGGCGCCGGCCGGCTCCACCGCGACGACGCGCACGCTCGGCTTGCGTCCCTTGAGCACCTCGCCGACGCCGGTGATGGTGCCGCCAGTGCCGACTGCGGAGACGAAGACATCGACGGCGCCTTGGGTGTCCGTCCAGATCTCGAGGGCCGTCGTTCGGCGATGGATCTCGGCGTTGGCCGGGTTCGTAAACTGGTCCAGCATGATGGCGCCGGGGATTTGCGTCGCGAGTTCAGTGGCGCGCGCCACCGCGTCGCCCATCAGGATTCCGGGGGTGAGCACCACTTCCGCTCCCAGCTGACGGAGGAGCGCCACCCGTTCTGTTGACATTGTGTCGGGCATCGTAAGGACCAGGCGATACCCACGCACGGCGGCGACGAAGGCGAGGCCGATGCCGGTGTTGCCGCCGGTGGGCTCGACGATCGTCATGCCGGGATGCAGCACCCCGCACCGCTCGGCATCGTCGATGAGCGCGACCCCGACCCGGTCTTTCACGCTGCCGCAGGGGTTGCGCATTTCCAGTTTGGCGGCGATCCGGCCGGGCAGGCCTTTCGCTAACCGGCCGAGTTCCACTATGGGAGTGTGGCCCACGGTGGCGGTGAGGTCATCAAAGATCATGCAATTGCATCCGTGCCAGTCAGTCTCACAGGGGCGGACCGTTCAATGCACCGCGCCCCCGCGCTCGACTTGCAGAACATCCGTCAGGCCGCCCTCACCCCCGCTTCGCGTACCCCTCTCCCAAACTTGGGAGAGGGGACTACGAGCATCGCTTGGGAAGATTGTTGTCCCTCTCCTCTTCAGGGAGAGGGTGCCCCGAGCGACCTGTCCCGAGTGTAGTCGAGGGAAGTCGAGGGGCGGGAGAGGGTGTTTCAATGCACCGCGCCCCCGCGCTCGACTTGAAGCACATCCGTCAGGCCGCGGACGCGTTCAATGACCCGCGAGAGGTGCGCCCGGTCGCTGATGTCCACCACCAGGCGGAAGTGCGCCAGGCCGTCGTCGGCGACGGTGACATCCGCCGAGCGGATGTTGGTTTTGTGGTCGCTGATGATCGAGGTGATGGCGGACAGCAGGCCGAGGCGGTCGAAGGCGAGGATGCGCAGTTCGACGGGATACATGGCGTGCTCCGCCAGGTTCCAGCGTACCGGCGTCAGGCGCTCGGGTTCGAGTTTCTCGTAGTACTGCAAGTTGGGGCAGTCGGTGCGGTGGACGGTGATGCCCCGGCCGCGGGTGACATAGCCGGCGATGGTGTCGCCCGGCACCGGGCTGCAGCAGCGTGACAGGCGCGTGAGCACGGACTCATCGCCGGCCGCGAGAATCGCCGCTGCGGGAGCCGTGTCCATGACAGGCGCCTTCGACGGCAGCGTCACTTCCGCCGGGATGCCGAGCGCTTCGCGGGCACGGCGGGCGATGCCTTCGGCGCCGAGGTCGCCGTAGCCGATGGCGGCGAGGATGTCGTCGGCGCCCTTGTAATTGAGGCGCTGGGCGACCTTGTCGAGTGCGCCGTTCTGCAGGGCGTCGTCGAAGGACACGCCCTGGCGCTGACACTCGGCGACGAGCAGTTCGCGGCCGCGCGCGATGCTCTCATCGCGCTGCTCGCGGCGATACCACTGTTTGATCTTGTTGCGGGCGCCGCTGGAACGGACGAATTGCAGCCAGTCGAGGCGCGGGCCGCTGCCCTCTTTCGAGGTCGCGATTTCGACAACATCGCCGCTCTCCAGCCGGTAGTGCAAGGCGACCTGCTTGCCGTTCACCTTGGCGCCGCGGCAGCGGTTGCCGACTTCGGAGTGGATGTGGTAGGCGAAGTCCACCGGCGTCGCGTCGCGCGGCAGGTCAATGACATCGCCCTTCGGCGTGAAGACAAACACCTGGTCTTGGAACAGGTCGGCCTGCAGCGCGTCGAGCCATTCGTGCGGGTCGGGCACTTCGCTGCCGAGCGCGGCCAGTTGTTGCAGCCATTTCACGCGCCGGTCGGAGCGGGCGCGCTGTGTGCCGCTGCCCTCCTTGTATTGGTAATGCGCGGCGACCCCGAATTCGGCGACGGCGTGCATCTCCCAGGTGCGGATTTGCACTTCCATCGGGCCGCCGTGCGGGCCGACGACCTTGGTGTGCAGCGACTGATAGTCGTTCGGCTTCGGATTGGCGATGTAATCGCTGAACATCCCGGGCAGCGGCGTCCACAGGTCGTGCACCTGCCCGAGCGCGCCGTAACATTGCTCGGGTTTGTCCACGATGACGCGGATGGCCTCGAGGTCGAGGATTTGCTGGAAGTCGACGCCCTCGCGCGCCATCTTTTCGAAGATGCTGTAGATGTGCTTGGGGCGGCCGGTGATTTCGGCGCGGATGCGCACCCGGCGCAGACGCCCGCGCAGTTTCTGGATGGCGCGCTGGACGATCTGCTCGCGTTCGATGCGGGTGCGGTTCAGCCCCTGGACGATTTCCTCGTACTTCTCCGGCTCCAGATAGCGCAGCGCCCGGTCTTCGAGCTTCCAGACGAAGGTGGTGACGCCCATCCGCCGCGCCAGCGGCGCGAAGACCTCCAGGGTCTCGCGGGCGGTGCGCTCCGCCGTCTCGCGCGGGAGGACATGGAGCGTCTGCACATTGTGCAGGCGGTCGGCGAGTTTGATGAGCACGACGCGCACATCGCGCGCCATCGCCAGCACCATTTTGCGCAGGTTTTCGGCCTGCTGCTCGCGGGTGGAGGTGAATTCGAGGCCGCGCAGTTTCGTGACGCCCTCGACCAGCCGGGCCACCTCACGGCCGAAATCGTGGCGCAGCTGCGTGGCGGTCAGGCGGGTGTCTTCGATGACATCGTGCAGCAGCGCGGCGGCGAGGGTCTTGTCGTCGAGTTTTAAGTCGGCGAGCAGCGTCGCGACGGCGACGGGGTGGGCGATGTAGGGCTCGCCGGTGCGGCGCGTCTGGCCGCGGTGCGCGGCCTCGGCCGTCTCATAGGCGCGGCGGAGGAACTCCGGGTCGATGTCGGGCCGCGCCGCCTGGGCAACCCGGAGCAGGTCGTCGAACAACGACTCCGTCCGTGCGGTGACTTCCATGTTCAGAGATTGTACCGCCAGTACTGCCCCAAAGCGTTCGTGTCACGGGGAATGTGTGATGTGTCACGGAAAACCGTTTCCCGTGACACCTGCCCCATCGCCCGTCAGTGTGTGTTAATGCCGCTTCTTCCGCTTGCCGAGCTTCGGCGCTTTGCGTTCCTTGCGGCGCTCGCGGCGGGCGAGGACGACATCGTCGGCCGGGCGGTCGGGCAGGGGCGGCGGCGTCGCCAGGGCTTCGAGGTCGGCGGAGGCAGGCGATGTGCCGGAATCGGCAGTCGGGCGCGTGGGCGCCGGCGGAGACGTCGGGCGGCTGGGGCCGGGCGCCGGCCGCGGTCGCGCCGCCGTAGCCGAGGACGAAGCCGACGCGCCGGGCCGGCGCTGGCGCGACTCACGGCGCATCTTCCAGCCGGTGAGCAACTGGGCAGCGTTGAAGATCGAACTGTAGCCCCCGGAAATGATGCCGACTACCATCGCGGCGACGAACGCTTTGATCGTCACGCCGCCGAAGAACAACAAGGCGAACAACACGAACAGGACGGCGAGCATCGTGTTGATCGAGCGCGCCATCGTCTCCCACAGACTGTAATTCGTGATCTCGGCGAACGGGCGCCCCTGCATCCGCCGCATATTCTCGCGAATGCGGTCGAAAATGATGATGGTGTCGTTGACCGAATACCCGATCACGGCGAGGACGGCGGCGACGAACGCGCTGTCCACTTCCAGCCGGGCGAGCGAGGCCCAGCCGAGCATAATGAAAATGTCGTGCAGCAGCGCTGCGATGGCGCAGACCGCGAACATGAAGTCGTATCGGATGGCGATGTAGAGCAGAATGAGCAGCGTGCCGACGATAAACGCCTCGAGCGCCCGCACGAGGATTTCATTGCTGATGACGGGGCCGACGAGCGACGATTCGTCGAGCGTGATGCCCGGCTCTTTCGCCGTCAGGGCCTGCGTCAGGCGGTCCTGGTCGCGGCGCTGGTCGGTTTCGTTGAGCGCCTGGGTCTGGATGTTGAGATGACTGCGTTCGGCGCCCGTGCCGACCGTCTGAATCTTGAACCGCTCCAACCCCGCCTGCTCGATGACGGCGCGGTATTCCTGCTGTTTCTGCGCCTCCTGGGCTTCCGGGAACGGAGTGGCGAGGCGATAGCGGAACATCGCGCCGCCGGTGAAGTCGATGCCCGCGTTGAAGCCGAGGCGTTCGATGAACGAGCGCCCCTCGCGCGCCGCCTGGCGCCCGTTCGTCACCATCGCCCCGATACCGACGACCAAGCCCGCCAGCGAGATGGCGTACCACAAGGGCCGCAACCGGATGAGGTCGGGCCGGCGCGGGCCGCGGGTCATCGGGCGGCCTGTTCCGACGCGCGGGGCGCGCGGGCACCGAAGAGCCAGGTGTTGTTCCCGAAAAGGGAATGCGCCGCCAGAATCATCAGTTGCCGGCTGACCGTCACGGCGGTGAACAGCGACAACAGCACGCCAAACACCAGCGCCACGCCGAAGCCCTTCACCGGCCCGCTCCCGAGGAGAATGAGCACGAGTGCCGCGGCAATGGTCGTCGCGCTGGCGTCGAAGACCGCCGTCCAGGCGCGGCTGAAGCCGGCGTCAATGCTGGCGCGCACCGTCTTGCCGGAGCGAATTTCCTCTTTGACGCGCTCGAAGATGATAATGTTTGAGTCGATCGCCATGCCCATCGAGAGCAGGATGCCCACGATGCCCGGCAGCGTCAGCGTGATGCCCACCAGCCAGAAGATGCCGAGGAGGAGCAGCGTGTAGATGGCGAGCGCCCCGTCCGCGAGGATGCCCGGCAGCCGGTAATACAGGAGCATGAAGACCAGAATGGCGAGCGCGCCGATGACGCCGGCATAGAGACTGGCATTGAGCGAATCTCGTCCCAGCGTCGGGCTGACGACTTCCTGGTGCAGGATTTCGAGCGACATCGGCAGGGCGCCGGCATTGAGCAGCGTGGCCAGTTGCGTCGCCTCGGGCACCGTAAAGTTGCCTTCAATTTGTCCTTGGTCCGACATCACGCCCCTCACGACTGGGCAGCTAATTGCCTTTCGGTCGAGGTAGATGGCGACAAACTGCCCGATGTTGAATTTGGTGAAATCGCCCCAGCGCTTGGCGCCCTCCGGCTTGAGGTTGAAAGTGACGACATTGCCCTGGGTGGGGAGGGGTTCGGGTCGCGAGGTCGGCTTCAAGTCGCCGCCGGAGAGGATGACGGTCGACGCGTCAAAGACTTCCGTGAAGGCCTTATTGCGTTCTTCGTCGGTCATCGTCTGGTCGGATTTCGGCCGCTCGTCGTCGTCGATGGCCGCCTGCAAACGGGGCTTCAAATCCTGCGGGACATGCACCCACTGCATCCGCGCCGTGGTCTTCACCAGCGCGATGAACTCTTCCGGATTGCGCAGGCCGGGGAGTTCGATGGCGATGCGGTCGGGTGGCTCGGGCTGAATAATCGGCTCGGACACGCCGAACTGGTCGACGCGGCGCCGCATAATTTCGGCGATGGTTTGCAACGCGCCCGGCTCGATCGTGCCGAGCACCTTGCCGTCCGCGGCGAGTTTCACCGCTGGAAACGCGGGCCGCAGCCGCTCCAGCAAGCGGCCGGCCATTTCATCCATTTGCTCGGTGTTCGCTGCCGCCACGCGAATCGAGACGGCTGTGCCCGCCGGGTTCAGTTCCGCGGTGCGCTCGGGAAACTCATTCGGGTCGAGGGCGGTGAGGACACGCTGACGGAGCGCCGCCTTTGCGTCATCGGTCGCGGCGGTCTCGCCTGGCTCCACGGTGATGGTGGCGCCGCGGATGGCCCGCAGGACGACGCGCAGGCCGCCCTGCAGGTCGAGGCCCAGTTTCAGGGCCGGTTGCGGCCAGTAAACATACAGCCGGGCGGAACCGATGGGCAATTCCTGCACCGGCTTGAGCATCCGAGATTTGTCCACTGGGTGGGGGCGCAGTTGGAAGGTCAGGGGCTGAAATACGAGAAGAAAGGCGGTAAGAGATAACAGGACGACCCCGACCATCCACAGGCGGGCACGCAGAATCACGGTCCGTCAGCCTCCCAGGGGGCACTGCAGGGTATTGCGGGGGATTGTACGGAGCGGCTCGGGGGCTGTCAATTATTGGGTTGACGGCTGAAAGAAGGAGTCCGTATAATGCCGCTGGAAGCACATTATCTATCGTGAGACGGCGCTGTCCAAGGTGTGGTGCTCCAAGTCGGGCGCTGGCTGAAGGGTTTGCCCGTTGCCCGGTTTGTGGGCTGACTGTCCCTCGGGTGCATTCTAGGAACCGGGGGCACACCGTCCTGTCCGCCGGTCAATGGTGGGTGCTGACCCTGGGCGTCGGACTCCTCGCCGGCTTTCTCGGTGTCCTCGTCATGTTGCCCTCACCCGATCCCGAACACCGCACCGGCGTGCGACAGGACTGGCCCGACAGCGTGACGATGGACGATTGGGTGCGCGTGCGCGTGACCTTCGTCACCTCCGAAATCCAGCCGGCGCCGAATGTGTTCTTCGAGTTGGACCCCAAATTGATGGAAGGTCTTGAGTTCGAAACGACGCGGCCGACCGTGTCGCCGCAACACCGGCCCGACGGCTCGTATGTGCTTGAAGTGCCTTCCGACCCAATCGCCGGACGCGGCGAGTATCAAACGGAGCTCCGGTTCCGGCCCACGCAAGTCGGCTCCTATGTCGTCCATGTCCGCTATCGCATTGGCGACGGCCTGCCGAGCGACTTCGTCGCCACCGGTCTCGTGGCGCCCAGCGCCCGCACCAGTTCCCGGGAGCCCGTGCACGCTTGGGAGTAGACGACGCCCGGCTCACCAGACGCGTCTGGAAGGAAGTTTATAGGCGGCCGGTCGACCCCACTCGCCTCATCATTCGGACTTCACACGGCGTCGTCCATATTGACGGCGAGTTGCGAGCCATTCGCGGTCAGAAGCTTGACTTGAAGAAAGAGTGGGAACTTCTCGAAAGCATTCTCCGGCACTTGGCCGAGGTGCGAGATGTCGCGTTTCACGCCAAGATCGTCGACATCTGATGCCAGTGGCGCCGGTCCGAGACGGGATGCTGGTGGTGGTTTCCGGCCCGTCGGGCGTCGGTAAGAGCACGGTGGTGAATGCCCTGTGCGCCCGTGACCCCCACATCGTCCGCTCGGTGTCACTGACCACCCGGCCCCCGCGTGCCGATGAGGCTGTTGGGACGCACTACCATTTCGTGTCCGAGGACGCGTTTGACCGTGCCCGGGCGGCCGGCGACCTGTTGGAATGGGCCGAAGTGCATGGCCACCGCTACGGCACGCCGCGGGTGTGGGTGGAAGACCAGCGCCGGCGCGGCAAGGTCGTCGCGCTGGCCATCGACCCGCAAGGCGCACGAGCGATCCGGGAGGCAGATGCCTCCGCCGTGCTGGTGTTTCTGGCGCCGCCGTCCTGGCGGGCGCTCGAGGAACGCCTGCGCGGCCGCGGGACCGAGGACGGCGAGTCGTTGCAGCGCCGCTTGCGCGGCGCCGCCGCGGAACTGGCGCGCGCCCGCGATTATGAGTATGTCGTCTGCAACGACCGCGTCGAGACCGCCGCAGAGACCCTGGGCGCTATAATCACTGCGGAACAATGCCGGAGCCACCGATGGCAGCCCCTGCCGATCCCGCCGACCGCCTAGCTGGCGCCGTCCTGCTCGCCGGTGTCTCGGGCAGCATCGCCGCGTACAAGGCGGCCGACCTGGTCAGCGAATTGACCCAGCGCGGCGCCGAAGTGCATGTGATGATGACGCGCGCCGCCGCCGAATTCATTCCGCCGCTGACCTTGAGCACTCTCTCCGGGCGTCCCGTCGTAACCGGCCTCTTCGACGCGCCCGGCCAGTGGGAGATCGAACACATCGCCCTCGCGCAGCGGGCCGATGCGGTCCTTCTGGCGCCGGTGACGGCCAACCTGCTCGCCCGCCTCGCGCACGGCCTCGCCGACGATATGCTCACCAGCACCGTGCTGGCGTGCCGCTGTCCGATCCTGGTGGCGCCGGCGATGAACACCCGCATGTGGGAACACCCGGCGACGCAACGCAACCTGGCCGCCGTGCAGGCACTCGGCTACGAAATCGTCCCGCCCGAGTCGGGCTGGCTGGCGTGCCGCGAGCGCGGGCCCGGGCGGATGGCCGATGTGGCGGTCATCGTGGCGCATCTCGAAGAGCGGCTGGCGCACCGGCACGACCTCGACGGCGTTCGCATGCTCATCACCTCGGGGCCGACGCGGGAGGCGGTGGACCGCGTGCGGTTCATCACCAACGCGTCCTCGGGGAAGATGGGGCAGGCGCTGGCGCAGGCCGCCGCCCGTCGCGGCGCCCTCGTAACGCTGGTGACTGGGCCGACGGCCTTGCCCGGCCCGGCGGGCGTCCGCGTGGTGCCGGTGGTGACCGCGCAGGAGATGCACGACGCCGTCCTGGCGAACTTGAACGACGCCGAGGTCGTCATCGGGGCCGCGGCCGTGTGCGATTTCGCGCCGCAGCGCGTTGCCGAGGGCAAACTGCGCAAAGAGGACGCCGACGGCTTGGCGCTCTCGCTGCAAGCGACGCCGGACATTTTGAGCGCGGTCGCCGAGCGCAAAGGCGAGCGGCTGCTGGTGGGCTTTTCAGCGGACTGGGACGACCCCATCGAGCGGGCGCGGGAGAAACTCCACAGGAAATCCCTCGACCTGATGGTATGCACGGATATTATGACGGCGGGCTCGGGGTTCGGCGCCGAGGGCAACCGCGTGACGCTGCTCACCCCCGACGGCGCCCCAGAGGAGCATCCAGTCTTGCCGAAGCGGCAGGTTGCAGAACTGATTCTCAATCGTGTGAAGGCACTGCGCGCGGCGCGCGGGACGGCGCGCGCAGCGCGGCGGGCTGCCTGATGGCCTACCGGCGCATCACCTCCGAGTCGGTCACCGAAGGCCACCCCGACAAGATCGCCGACCAGATTTCCGACAGCGTCCTCGACGCCATCCTGGAGAAGGACCCAACGGGCCGCGTTGCGGTCGAGGCGCTGGTCACCACCGGCATGTGCATCGTCGCCGGCGAAATCTCGACCAACTGCTACATCGAAATCCCGCAAATCGTCCGCCGCACGCTCGAACGCATCGGCTATGCCGCCGAGCGGGGCAGCGGCTTCGATTTCTTGAGCGCCGGCGTGCTTGTGGCCATTCAGCCGCAGTCGCCCGACATTGACCTCGGCGTCCGCCGCGGCGGCGCCGGCGATCAGGGCACGATGTACGGCTATGCCTGCCGGGAGACGCCGGAATTGATGCCGCTGCCGATCATGCTGGCGCATCGCCTGGTGCGGCGGTTGAGCGAGGTGCGCAAGCGCGGCATCCTCGACTTCCTGCACCCCGACGGCAAGAGCCAGGTGACCGTCCGCTACGACGAGCAGGGACAACCGCTCGCCGTCGACCACATCGTCGTCTCGGCGCACCACATCGCCGCGGCGTCGCTGGAAGAGGTCGTCGAGGCGGTGCGCGCGGAAGTCATCGAGAAGGTGATCGATCCGGCGCTGTTGAGTCCGGAGACGACCATCCTGGTCAATCCGACCGGGCGATTCGTGCGCGGCGGGCCGCTCGCCGACACGGGCATCACCGGACGCAAGATTATTGTGGACACTTACGGAGGCGTCGCGCACCACGGCGGCGGCAGTTTCTCCGGGAAGGACCCGACCAAAGTCGACCGTTCGGCGACCTATATGGCGCGGCACATCGCCAAGAACTTGGTGGCCGCGCAACTCGCCGACCGCTGCGAGGTGGAACTTTCCTATGTCATCGGCTACCCCGACCCGGTGGCGGCGGAGGTGGACACCTTCGGGACGGGCCGCCTCTCCGACGAGGCGCTCTCCGATATCGTGCGCGAAGTGTTCCCGCTGACGCCGGAGGAGATCATCGAGACGCTCGACTTGCGCCGGCCCATCTACTCGCCGCTGGCCGCCTACGGCCATTTCGGCCGCGACCCCAGCGAAGCGCCCTGGGAGCGGCTCGACGCCGCCGCGGCGCTGCGCGACCGCGCCGGCTTCGCTACCGCGTCGTCGTAACGCTTCGTGCGCCCGCCCGAGGGGCCGCACGCCGCCCGCTTCGCGCAAGTAGTCCCGCTGCGCGTCGGCCGGCACCTGCCCGACCCGCTGACCTACGCCATCCCCGCGGCGCTCGCAGACTCGCTGACCGCGGGGGATTGCGTTGTTGCGCCGCTGGGGCGGCGGATGACGCTCGGTGTCGTCATCGGCTTCGCCGATGCGCCCGGCGCCGCGCCGGTGCGGCCGCTGCACGCGCGGGCGATGCCCACTCCACTGCCGCCGCACGCGCTGCGTGCGGCGCACTGGCTCGCTGCCCATGACCACTGCGCCTTGAGTGAGGCGTTTGGGTTGTGGCTGCCGCGTGAAGTCATCCGCCTCGAAGCCACCGTGCGCCTGGCGCCGGCGCTGGCGCCGGACGACGCGCGGACACGCGTCACCGCGGCGCGCCCGGCGGCGCTGCGTCTGTTCGAGCGCATCGCCGAATCGCCCGGCGGGCTGGAACCGGCACGCGTGCGCAAGGACCGCGAGCAGTTGGCGTGGCTGCGCGCCGAGGGCCTCGTCGAAGCCTCGGCGCGGGTGCATTGGGCGGGCGGCGAACCCGCGCCGACCGCTCCGTCACTTCACGCACCGCCGGCACTGCCGCCCGCGGCCTGGGAAGCGCTGGCAGAACTGTCGCGCACGCCCTTGTGCATCATCGACCGCGACGGGCGGCAGACCGAGGACGCCGCTCGGGCGGCGTGCGTCTGGGCGGCGGCGAACGGACAGCAGGCACTCGTTCTGGCGCCGACCGCCGCACAGGCGGCGGCGCTGGCGCGCCGCCTCGGCCGTGCGAACGGCACGGCCGTCGCCGTTTTGGTTCCGGCGCGAACGCCGCGCGAGCGGGCGCAGGCGTGGAGCATGGCCTGGGGCGCGCCAATCGTGATCGGGACGCGGGCGGCGGTCTTCGCCGCGCTGCCGCGGCTGGGCGTCATTGTCGTTACCGGCGAGCACGACGACCTCTACAAAGCCGAGGAGCGCCCGCACTACGACGCCCGCCGGGTGGCGCAAGCGCTGGGTGAGTTTGCCGAGGCGCCGGTGGTCGCGGTCAGCGCCGCGCCAACGGTGGAGCGCGTGCACTCGTCTGGCGAAAAGAAGCGGGTGCAGGAGCGCGGTGACCCGCCGCCGGTCACCGTTGAACTGATCGACCTGCGCGGGCGGCGACCGCCGGCGGGCCTGTCGCCGCGGGCGCGGGCCATCATCAAGGAGGCGCTCGCGGCGGGCGAGCGTATCGCGCTGTGCGCCGGCGCGAAGGGCTACGCGCCGACCCTCCTCTGCCAGGAGTGCGGCCATGTCTTCCGCTGCCCGCGCTGTCTGGTGAACTTGCGCTACTTCCGCAGCGAGGCGGCGCTGCGCTGTCCGCAATGCACGCAGCGAACTGCTGCGCCCGACCGCTGTCCGCGCTGCGGCGATCTACGGCTCCGGTCCCGCGGGGTCGGCGTGCAAGCGGTGGCCGAGATGGTGCAACAATTTGCGCCCGAAGCGACCGTCGCGGTCGCCGACGGCGACCGCGCCGTCGCCGATGCGCAGGTCGTCGTGACGACGCTGGGACTGGCGGCGCACACATCAGCGCCGGTGTGCCTCGTCCTCGACGCCGACCGGTCATTGCACTCGCCGGAGTACCTGGCCGCCGAGCACGCCTTTCAGGCGTTGTGGCCGCTGCGCCTGACGGCGCGGCGCCTCGCCATCCAAACCCACGACCCGGAGCACTATGTGATGGCGGCGGTGTCGTGCGGCGACCTGCGGGCGTTCTATCGCCGCGAACTGGCAGTGCGGCGGGAGACGGGCTTTCCGCCGTTCGCCGCACTTGGCCGGGTGCTGATATCCGGGCGTGCGGAGGGGGAGGTGGTGGGCGCGGCGCAGACGCTGGCGGCGCGCGTGCGCGCGGCGGCGCCGGAGGCGAGCGTGCTCGGCCCGGCGC
>CAYNSX010000039.1:0-22358 GCA_964400165.1 uncultured bacterium | reverse complement strand
CCAGCCAGCGCGCCATCAACATCATCGCCCAGGCCGTGCAGCGCTCGGCGGTGGAACATGTCGTCGAATCGACCGTCACGGTCGTCCAACTCCCCTCCGACGAAATGAAGGGCCGCATCATCGGACGGGAAGGGCGCAACATCCGCTCCTTCGAGCAGCAGACCGGCGTCGACCTCATCATCGACGACACGCCCGAGGCGGTCGTCATTTCGACTTTCGACCCCGTCCGCCGCGAGACCGCGCGCATTGCACTCGAACAACTGATCCAAGACGGCCGCATTCACCCGGCCCGCATCGAACAGAGCGTCCTGAAGGCGAAAGAAACCGTCGAGGCGACGATGCAGGAAGCGGGCGACGAGGCCTGCCTGCAAGCGGGCATTCACGATATGCACCCCGAACTGGTGAAGGCGCTGGGCCGCCTGCGCTTCCGCACCAGTTACGGCCAGAATGTCCTGGCGCACTCGATCGAAGTCTCGCGGATCACCCGTATCCTGGCGCAAGAACTCGGCGTGAACGCCGAAGTGGCGCGGCGCGCCGGATTGCTGCACGACATCGGCAAAGCCGCCGACGGCGATGCCGAGGGCAGTCACACCGGCATCGGCATCGAGTTGGCGCGCCGCTGCGGCGAGTCACCGGCGGTCCTGCACGCCATTGCCGCCCACCACGGCGACGAGGAGTTCGCCAGCGTCGAAGCGGTGCTGGTGCAGGTCGCCGACGCGGTGTCGGCGGCGCGGCCCGGCGCCCGGCGCGAGTCGCTCGAGAACTACCTGAAGCGGCTCAAGCACCTGGAAGAAATCGCGCAGTCGTGTCCGGGCGTGGACACCTGCTATGCCATTCAGGCCGGGCGCGAGATTCGCGTCATCGTCCGGCCCGGCGAAGTGGACGACCTGGATGCCAACCGCCTGGCGCGGCAGATGGCCGACCGCATCCAGAACGAACTCGAGTACCCGGGACAGATCAAGGTCACTGTCATCCGCGAGACGCGGTCGGTGGAGATCGCCAAGTGAAGATACTGTTTCTCGGCGATGTCGTGGGCAAGGCCGGGCGGCGCGCCGTCGCCGCAGCGCTGCCGGGCCTGCGGGCGCGCAATGCGCCGTCGGTGGTCATCGCCAATGCCGAAAACAGCGCCGGCGGCATCGGCCTGACCCGACGCACTGTGCGCGAACTGCTCCACGCCGGCGTGGACATCCTCACCAGCGGCAACCACACCTTCGCACAGAAAGAGGCCGAGCAGGTGGTGGACGAAGTCCCCGAACTCCTGCGCCCCGCCAATTACCCATCGGGCGCGCCCGGGCGCGGCTGGGGCGTCTTCCCCCTCGCCGACGGCGGCGCTATCGGCGTGCTGAACTTGTTGGGGCGCACCTTCATGGCGGACCTCGACTGCCCGTTCCAGGCGGCCGACCGGCTGGTGCCGCGGCTGCGCGAACAAACACGGATGATCCTCGTGGACATGCACGCCGAGGCGACCAGTGAGAAACAGGCGATGGCGCACTACCTCGATGGGCGCGTCAGCGTTGTCATCGGGACGCACACGCATGTGCAGACGGCCGACGAGCGCATTCTCGCCGGCGGGACGGCGTGCCTGACCGATGTCGGAATGGTGGGGCCGCGGCAGTCGGTGCTCGGGATGCGCATCGATGTCGCCATTCGCGCCTTCCTCACGAAGATGCCCACGCGGCTGGTCGCGGCGCGCGGCGAGGTGCTATTGTGTGGCGCCGCCGTCACGGTGGACGAGGCGACGGGGCGCGCGACACACATCGAGCGCATTCAGCAAGTGGTGACGGAACAGGAAGTGGATGGCGCGGGCGCCGGCGCGCCCGATGCAGTGGAAGCCCTTTCGGGAGATGCGTAAGTGGATGTGACCTTGCTGCGAGTCTCTGCGAAGTCCAACCCGAACGCGGTGGCTGGCGCGCTCGCCGGCGTCATCCGCGAGAAGGGCATCGTTGAAGTGCAGACCATCGGCGCCGGCGCGCTCAATCAGGCGATCAAGGCCATCGCCATCGCCCGCGGGTTTCTGACGCCGTCCGGCAAGGACCTCGTTTGCCGCCCCTCGTTCAACGACATCATCGTCGAAGGCCAGGAGCGCACCGCCATTCGCCTGCTGGTGGAGCCCGTTCGCTGAACTGACGGGGAATGTGTGAAGTGTACCGTGTGACGGGAAGAGTCCTTCACGAACCCGCGCCTTGCCCGTGACACGCCACACATTCCCCGTTTCCCGTCCTTATGCTCGCGGATGCGCCCCCTGATACACCTCTTGCAGCCGCCGGGTGCTGACATGCGTGTAGAGTTGCGTCGTCGTCAGTGACGCGTGGCCGAGGAGTTCCTGCACGACCCGCAGGTCCGCGCCGCCCTCCAGCAGATGTGTGGCGAAGGTGTGCCGCAGCGTGTGCGGGCTGACGCCGCTCTTCGCGCTCACCTGCCGCAAATAGCGCGCCAGGATATAGCGCACCCCGCGGTCGGTGAGCGGCCCGCCATAGTGATTGATCAGCAGTGCCTCCGTCGGTCGGCGACGCGCCAACTGCGGGCGGCCGCGTCGCAAGTATTCGGCGAGCGCCCGCTGCGCGTAGCGCCCGAGCAGCACGATGCGCTCGCGGCGCCCCTTGCCGACGATGCGCAGTTCGTCGCTGCCGCCGCGCACTTGCTCGACCGTCAGCGAAATCAATTCCGCGGCGCGCAGGCCGGTGGCGTAGAGCAATTCCAAGAGCGCCCGGTCGCGCAAACCGAGCGGCGTGTCCGCGGGCGGCGCCACCAACAGCGACTGCAGCTCCGCGCGTGAGAGCACTTGCGGCAGGTGCCGCGGCAGGCGCGGGCGCGTCACGCCCTCCGCCGGCCCTCGCACGAGCGCGCCCGAACGGACCAGAAACTGCCCGAACGACCGCAGCGCCGACAGGCGCCGCGCCGCGCTCCGCTTGCCCAGACCGTTGGTTTGCAGCGCCGTCAGGTGCTGGCGGATGTGCGTGGATTGCGCATCGCGCCAGCGGGTCACGCCGGCTTCGTCCAACCAGGCGACGGCGTCATGCAGATCGCGGCGGTACGCCGCCACTGTGTGCGGCGAGGCATCGCGTTCGCGCTCCAGGTGGTGCAGAAACGCCTCGACGGCGGTCAGCAGCGCGGAGCGGGTGGGGGGGCGTCCATTCGTTGTCATTGCCCACAACTGTATGGTTGCTGGGCTGCCTGTCAAGCGCTCTCTTCCCTTGACGCCTGCGAAGCCAGCCGGTAGCATACGCCGGTTTCCCCGCCATTATGATGTGGCATCGCCGCATTCGCGCACACACCCCCGAAGACGCCGCTCTCCACTGGCTCGAGGACCTCTGCTATGAAGTCTTGCTGGAGCGTCCGTTGCCGGCGAAAAGCGGCGAAATCGCAATGCTCCTCGCCGACCAGTTCGAGGTCGGGTCGAAGTTCATCCGGCAACTCCTGCGCGGGAGCGCCCGCTTCGCCAACCTGGAACGCCGCTGGGCGCTGGCCGTGCGGGAACACAAGGGGCGTCCGGTTGCCGCCAGCGTCGAAGGGCTGATCGGAGCGCGGGGACGACCGTTCGAGTTCCGCCGGCTCGTCGCCGAGATGGCGTTGCTGCACAACCGCGTGCTCGAATACTTTCAGGAGTACCTGCCCGGCTTTCTGCAATCGCGCAACGAGTTCTTCGCGCTGCCGGAGAACCGCTGGGGCTTGCAATTATGGCTCCCGAAGTTGGAAGGCCGCGATGCCGAGGCCGTCTTCCTGCAGAACTTCTTCGACGAAGCCGAGACCGCCCGAAAGGCCATCGACAAACTCGAGGGGCAGGGCCTGCGCACCGACGACCCCGTCGAGCGCGCCGTGCGCCTCCTTGAGAAACTCGAAGTGCCCGCGCACAACCGCGTCCTCGGCTATCACCTCTGGACGCACCTGGACGGCGCGCTGGCGCCGGGCGCCTTCTTCGAATCGATGCTGGCCAGCCCGCGCGTGCTGCTGCTCTCCGGCGGCTACTGGGCGCTGACGGACTGGACCGAGGGCTGGAAGCGCCGCCTGCGCCGCCTCGACAACGAGGCTGAGTCCGAGCCGGAGCCGGAGGGCGACGAACTGACGCTGGCGCTCTCGCCCGCCGACCTCGATGAGGTCGTCGCGTTCGTGCTCGACCAGGACCGGCCCGCGGCCATCGGCGAACTCGCCGGGCTGATCTTCGAATTGCCGGTTTCGAGCCCGCAGTTCGAGGATGCCGCGGAAGTATTGCGCGAAGCGCTCTCGCAGGAGCAGCGCCTGATGCCGATCGGGCGCGGGACCTGGTGCATTCCCAGCCAGGTGCCGGCGCTCCCCGTCGAACTGCCGCGCGGCCTCGACCTCGCCTTCGAACTCACCGGCCCCGCCGAGGAGCACCCCGACGCGCCGCTCGACGACAAGGGGCTGGAGCCGGGCCTGTCGGCGTTCGTCCGCGGCCCCGAATTCGAAGAGGTCGGCGAAGAGGACGAAGTGGACGAGAGCAAACTGAAGCCGAAAGAGATGTCGCAGAAGAAACTCGTCTACGCCATCCCCCCCTGGCACCTCGAACACGGCACGATGAAGTTGCGCAAGATGGACTGGGATTTCTTCCCCGCCGAGTATCCCGTGTTCCGCGTCCGCGCGCTGACGGACGGCGCCGAGCAGATTTTCTGGGGCAAGCCGGAACTCGGCCTGGTCTTCGGCCTCGACGAATGGTTTCGCCCGCAGAAAGCCCAGCCGGGCAGCATCTTGCAATTCGACCTCACCGCCGAGGCCGACACCTACACGCTGACGCTGTCGCCGAAGTCCGAGGCGCAGTTCGCCGTCACGCCCGAGCGCGCGAAGGAACTGCACGCGCTGCGCGGCGAGGCCGAGCCCTGGACCATCTTCGAACTCATCGTCCGCCTGCTCGAAGAGCACCGCAAAGGGCTGAAGCCGCTGGCGCTGTGGACGGAAGTGAACCTGGTGCGCCGGACGCCGAAGCGCATCGTCGCCTCGGTGTTGAGTTCGTTCAACTGCTTCTTCAACCGGCCCTCGAATTCCGACAACTGGGTGGTGGACCCGAAGCGGGTCGGCGAAGACCGCAAGAAAGCCAAGAAGAAGTGGATCATGAAGTAGGGGAGGCGGGCGGAGGCGCCGTCCGCGTCCGGATGGCGCCGTCGCTTAGGTCAGTTGGCACTACGTCCACGAGACTTGATGTCTGGAGATTCCATTGGAACCGTGGGCCAGTCGTCTCTTGATAACGAGCAGGATCTTCTTGGCTGACGCTGGCGAACTTCTTCGTCAACCGACGAACTTCAATGGTTTCAAGGCCGAAATATTGCTCCACACAACAACCGAGTTGTTTCTGAGATCGGTGGTACATGAGTCGGCACAACAACAGGACTGGAAGTATGAAGAATTGCTGCGTCATGCTGACAAACTGGTTCGCGAAAACGGATTCCCGCCCGGTATAAAGAACCAAGACGCGTTCCGCGCCGTAAAATCTGACCGTGACTTGGCGGCGCATCACGGTCAGGAGCCTGCCGTGGCGCGGCTAATCGAAAACCTGCCCAGGATCCGAGAAGTAATCTTTGAAGTGGTGCGCGCGTTCTTCAAGGTGGAGTTTGATCAACTTAGTCGAACCGACCTTCTTGAAGATGTAAACGCGAGAAATCACCTGTCGCAGGCTAGAGCTGAGTTGGAGCGAGGAGACTTGCGACAAGGCTTGTGGCACGCCTGGAAATCATACCGGTTGATCATCCGAAATATGCCTTCGCTGTTTGAGCCGAGTGTGTCCTTCATGTTCGGCGGAGTACCGAGGGACCTGACGATGCTCACTGGACTCAGTCCAATTGACGGTGGGTCTCCACAAGGACGAGGTCTTTGGGAGGTATCTGAAGGTCTTCTGGAGATTGAACAAGCACTGAGGCTGATTTCATTGGGACTTCCCACCTACCAATTTTATGGATTACTGGCAGGGATGAAGATACTTCCAGAGGAAGTGCGATACTCAGATGAGTACATTGACCAGGGATGGAATAGAGAGCCGACCCATGAAGAAGTACGATTCTGCGTCGACATAGTTGAGGAAATTGCCTTCCGTGCGGAGCTAGCCGGAAAGAAGGTTCCTTTGTCATTAGTGGATGCAGATGTCTACTAAGTCAAGCGATACCCTTCAACCCGTCCGCGTCCGGATGGCGCCGTCGCCGACGGGGGCGTTCCATGTCGGCCTCTCGCGCACCGCGCTCTTCAACTGGCTCTTCGCCCGGCACCACGGCGGTGTCTTCATCCTGCGCGTCGAAGACACCGACCGCGAGCGCTCGCGCGACGAGTGGATGCGCGAGAACATGGAGGCGATGCACTGGCTGGGGCTCGACTGGGACGAAGGCCCCGACCGCGACGGCCCGTACGGCCCCTACCGCCAGTCGCTCCGCATGGAGGGCTACCAGGCCGCGCTCGACACGCTGCTCGCCGCCGGCAAGGCGTACCCGTGCTACTGCACCCCCGACGAACTCGACACGCACCGCAAGGAAATGCAACTCGTCGGCAAGCCCTGGAAATACAATGGCCGCTGCCGCGACCCGAAAGTGCGCGAGCGCCTGAAAGCGGAGGGCCGGCCCGAAGTCATCCGCTTCCGCATCCCCGATGGGGGCGCCACCGGCTGGCGCGACGAAATCCGCGGCCCCGTCGAGTTTGAGAACGCCGTGCTCGATGACCTCGTCATCCGGAAGTCGGACGGGATGCCGACCTACAATTTCGCCGCGGTGGTGGACGACCACGCGATGGCGGTGACGCATGTCATCCGCGGCGACGACCACATTTCGAACACGCCGCGGCAGATCCTGATGTACCGCGCCCTCGGCTGCGAGCCGCCTGCCTTCGCCCACCTGCCGATGGTGCTCGGGATGGACAAAACGAAACTCTCCTCCCGCCACGGCGCGCTGCCCATCCTCGAATATCGCCGGCGCGGCTTTCTGCCCGAGGCGCTCTTCAATTACATCGCCCTGCTCGGCTGGGGGCCATCGGCGGACGAGGAGATTTTTCCGAAAGAGGAACTGGCGCGTCGCTTCGAGCTGTCGCAGGTGGGGAAGGGGGGCAGCGTCTTCGACCCCGAGAAACTCCTCTGGATGAATGGGCAATACCTGCACAAACTGGCGCCGGCCGAGTTTTTCGCGCAGGCGCGCCCATTCCTCGCCGAGGCCGGACTGCTTCCGCAGGACGCCGATCCCGCCGCGCTCGATTATGCGCGCAAGGCCGTCGAACTGGAGCGCGAGAAGGCGCGGTCGCTCGGCGAAGTGCCGGGACTCGTCGACTTCCTCTTCCGCGACCCGGCCTATGACCCGGCCGCCGTCGAGAAGTGGCTGACGAAGGAGTGGGTGCCCGCCGCCTTCGACCGCCTCGAAGGCGAACTGCACAACGGCAAGGCCGCCTGGACCGCCGAAGGCCTCGAACAACTGGTGCGCGGCTGCGCCGAGTCGTTGGGACTGACGGCGTCGAAGATCATCCACCCGCTGCGCGTCGCGGTCAGCGGGCGCACCGCCGGGCCGAGTCTCTTCCACCTGCTCGAAGTGCTCGGGCGCGAGCGGGTGTTGCAGCGCCTTCACGACAGCCGCCGCTTCACGCAGCCCGGGGGCGCGGCGAGCGCGTGACCGCGACGCCCTCCGTCCTCTCCATCATCCTCGTCAACTGGAACACGCGCGACCTGCTGCGCGCTTGCCTGCGCTCGCTCGCCGCGCATCTCGCGTCGGCGGCGACCGAGGTCATTGTCGTGGACAACGCCTCCGCCGACGGTAGCGCCGCGATGGTGCGCGACGAGTTCCCCGCGGTCACGCTCATCGCCAACGACCGCAATGCCGGCTTCGCCGAGGGCAACAACCAGGGCCTCTCCCGTGCGCAGGGCGAGTTCCTGCTCCTGCTCAATCCCGACACTGACATGCGCGCCGGCGCGCTCGATGCGCTCATTGGGTTCCTGCGCGCGCATCCGGAAGCGGGCGCGGTGGCGCCGCGGCTCGAGTATCCCGACGGGCGCCTGCAACACTCGTGCCGGGCGTTCCCCTGGCCGGGCTATCTCTGGGCGCAGGGGCTGGGCCTGGCGCGGCTCTTCCCGCGCAGCCGGGCGCTGGGCGGCTACCAGATGACCTGGTGGGCGCACGACGCCGCCCGCGAGGTGGACCAGCCGATGGCGTCGGCGCTGCTGGTGCGGCGGGCGGCCTATCAGGCGGTGGGCGGCTTCGACCCGGACTTCCCCATCTACTTTAACGATGTGGACTGGTGCTGGCGGATGCGGCAGGCCGGATGGCGAATTTGGTATCTGCCCGAGGCGGTCGTCGTGCACCACCTCGGCGCCAGCACCCGACAAGTGAAAGCGGCGATGATTGTGGAGTCGCACCGGGGACTGCTGCGCTTCTACGCCAAGCACTGGCGCGGGCGCATCAGCCCGTTCGTCTATTGGCCGACGGTGGCGGGCATCGCGCTGGCGGGCCGGGCGCGCACGCTCCTTGCGATGTTGCGAGGCCGCTGATGGCGGGCGTGCGCGTGGCGATCGACGGGCCGGTGGCCGCGGGCAAGAGCACGGTGGCGCGGGCGCTGGCGCGGCGCTTGTCGCTGCGCTATCTCGACACCGGCGCCATGTACCGCGCGCTCGCCTGGGCGGCGCTGGCACAGAGCATCGGCCCCGCCGAGGAGACGCGCGTCCGCGAATTGCTGGCGCAGTTCGATCTGCAGGTCGACCTGGCGCCGGGCGGTGATTGCCGCGTCGCCGTCGGCGGCCGTGACATCACCGCTGTCATCCGCACCCAGGCGATCGGGGAATTGGCGTCGGCCCTGTCGGCGCTGCCGTTCGTGCGCGAGTGGATGGTAGCGCGGCAGCAGGCGCTGGCGGCGGCGGGCGACATCGTCGCCGAGGGGCGCGACATTCAGACCGTCGTCATCCCCGACGCCGAAGTCAAAGTCTTCCTGACCGCCAGCGAGCACGAGCGGGCCGAGCGCAACCAGCGCGACCGGCAGCGCACAGGCGAGGCCGCGGACGCCGCCACCGTCCTCGCCGAACTGCGCCGCCGCGACACCCGCGACAGCACCCGGGCGCACGCCCCGCTGCGTGCCGCCCCCGACGCCGTGACCCTGGACAGCACCGGCCTCTCGGTGGAGGATGTCGTCGAGCGCATCGCGGAGTTGGTGCAGCAGCAGGCCGCACGGGACGCGGACCAGTCCCAAACGCCCGATTGATGCAACGCGCCATGGTCTCAGAACGCTCTTCGACCACAGCCCCAATGACGGCACATTCCAAACCGACGCGTCGCGCCGGTGCGCTGCGCTGGATTCTCTATCTGGCTGTCACCGCGGCCAGTGTTCTGGTTCTGGGCGGGCTGATCGCCGCGATTGGGGAGAAACGCGCCATCGCGGCCGCGCATGCGCTGCACTATCGGGCGCGGGTGGTCAGTATCACGAAGGGCACACAGCCCGGACACTATGCTGTCAGGATGACCTTCGACACCACCGAAGGCGTCATCCTCCCCGGTAAGCTGATGTTCTCCGTCAGTGCTGAAACAGAGTCAGGGCCCGTACGGCTGATCGAGAAGGGGATGAAGCCAAGCAGTGGTTCCTACACCTATCGACGCTGGCCCCCTATCTTCACGAGTTTTCCCTCGCGCAACAACGCGTGGGTGGCGGTTGCGATCCGGCCGGTGGGCGTCTGGCCCACAGCTTCGCTTGTCGCGAGCTACGCCGTGCGACTCCCTCAGTCTGTTGACCGGCTACACTTGACCGCAAAGGTCTGGCGCCACGACGGCGTCCTCCTGCCGAGAACCGTACGCCGGATGCCCGCGCTCTTCAGAGTGAGTTCAGCCCTGCCGGGCTCGTCTGCGCGGCGAAGCGGTTCGATCTACTTTGTCGAGTGGCGCGTTCCGCCGCCCACAACACTCACGACCATCGATCTCGGCTGGCACGAGTTGCGGGCTGTCGGGAAACCGTGACCGCATTGCAAAACCGCCAACGCCCCTCCTTCGCCCGCCGCGCCTGGACGCTCGTCATCGGCTGCGCCGCACTTGGCGTTGTTGCGTGGGCGGCGAGCGAGATTGCCGGGCGGCGCGGGGCGGACGGCGCCGCGCAGGCGTTCCGCGTCGCCGCATCCGTGCTGCTGCTCATCGAAGTGGTGCTGGTCATCCCGGCGATTGTGGCGTCGCTGTCGGCGACGGTGCGCGAGCGGCTGGCGCTGGCCTTCGGCATCCGGCGAGACGAGCGCGAGTGAAGCGCGTCGTCTCGGTTTCCCTCGGCTCGTCGGCGCGCGACAGCGAGAACGAACTGACCCTCGGCGGCGAGCCGGTCTCCGTCTGCCGCATCGGCGCCGACGGCAACTTGAACCGCTACCGCGACCTGCTGCGCGAATGGGATGGCAAAGCCGACGCCATCGGCCTCGGCGGCATGGACTTGTGGCTCTCCAACGGCAAGCGCCGCTACACCCTGCGCGAACCGGCGCGCCTCGCCGCGGAAGTGAAGCAGACGCCCGTCGTCGACGGCTCCGGCCTCAAGGCGCACTGGGAGCCCTGGGTCATCGCCTACTTCAAACCGCTGACCGGCCTCTCGCTGCACGACCAGCCCGCGTTCATGGTCTCGGCCGTCGACCGCTTCCCGATGGCGCGGGCGCTCGAAGACGCGGGAGCGCGCCTCATCATCGGCGACCTCATCTGCGCCATCAATGTCCCCATCGGGCTCACCTCCACGCGCATGCTCACCATAGTCGCCACGCTCCTGCTGCCCATCATCGTGCGGCTGCCGTTCCAATGGCTCTATCCGACCGGCGAGAAGCAGAAGGGCTACGGTGCGCACCGCTCGAAACACGCCGAACGGGCTGCTATCATCGCGGGTGACTTCCACTTCATCCGCGACTTCCTGCCCGCCGATTGTTCCAACAAAGTGATCATCACCAACACCGTGACCGCCGCCGATATTGACGAGTGCCGCCGCCGCGGCGCGCTGCTGCTTGTCACCACGACGCCCGCGCTTGGCGGGCGCTCGTTCGGCGCCAATGTCATCGAGGCGGCGTGCGTGGCGCGCGCCGGGCGCCCGCTGGCGCCCGAAGAACTCACCGCGATGCTGCGCGACGCCGGCGTGATGCCCCGCATCGAGTGGCTCTCGGAGATGCGCGGTGAGTGAGCGCGGCGCCTTCGGCTTCGTCCTGCACCCGCTCGACAAGTGGGATGTGGCGCGCAAATATCCCATCGCCCGGCTATTGCCCGAGCGCTGGGTCGAGGGCCTGCTGCGCCTCAAAGGCCCGATGCGGGTGTCGCACATCACCGGCGTCCGCGGCGCCGCCGGCGCCGAGGCCGAGGGCTGGTTCGTCGGCGTGCCGCTGACGGCGCGCCAGCAGATCGAGGGCGACCCTGCCGCCGTCACGAAGCGCATCATCGATACGATCAAGGTGCTGGAGCGCGAGACGCCGGCCAAGATTGTCGGGCTGGGCGCGTACACCGCTGTCGTCGGCGACGCCGGTAAGACCATTCAAGAGCATGTCGGCATCGCGGTGACGACGGGCAACAGTTACACCGTCGCCACCGGCGTCGAAGGCGCACTGCTCGCCGCCGAACGGGTGGGCATCGACCGCGCCGCGGCGCGGGCCGGCGTGATGGGCGCCACCGGCTCGATCGGCCGCGTCAGCGCCATGCTGCTCTCGGAAGTCGTGCAGTCGCTGGTGCTCATCGGCCGCGACGAACAGAAACTGCAAGGCGTGCTCGACGACCTGCCCGGCAGCGCCGCCGCGTCCATCAGCACCGACGCCGACGCCGCGCTCCCCGATTGCGACATCGTCATCACCGTCACCAGCGCGCTCGACGCCGTCGTGCACCCGCACCACCTCAAGTGCGGCGCCGTGGTCTGCGACATCTCGCGGCCGCGCGATGTCAGCCGCGCCGTCGCCCGGCAGCGGCCCGATGTCTTGGTCATCGAGGGCGGCGTCGTCGAGGCGCCAGGCGCCGTGGACTTCGGCTTCGATTTCGGCTTCCCGCCGCGCACCTGCTACGCTTGCATGGCCGAGACGATGGTGCTGGCGCTCGAGCGGCGCTACGAGCCGTTCTCGCTCGGTCGCGTGCTCGACTACGACCGGGTGAAGGAAATCGACGCCCTCGCCCGCAAGCACGGTTTCCGGCTCGCCGGCTTCCGTTCCTTCGAGAAGCAGGTCAGCGACGAGCAGATTGCCCGCGTCCGCGCCGCCCGCGCCCGCGTCCCGGTAGCGGCTTGACCGCCGATTCCGCCTGACGGGAATTACTGGTACAGTGGTTTCGCCATGAAGAAACTCGTCAAAGTGAGATTGCGCAACGGCCGGTTCGAGCCCGTCGAAGCTATCGATCTAGAGGACGGCGTTGAGGGCATCGTCGTCGTGGATGCCCATTCGGCGGGCGATCTGGTTCGAGCGGCAACCGGCGCGTGGAAGAACCTGCCCGGCATTGAGGACCTCGCCGAGCGCATCCGCCGCTGGCGAGAAGAGGGCACCCGGCCGGATTAGCCCTTGCCGTATCTCCTCGATACGGACTGGCTGATCGCCATCCTGCGGGGTGATGGCGGCCGCGTTGAACGACTTGAGAAATTGATTGCTGGCGATGAAGTTTCGATCAGTGTGATTACCTTGGCCGAGTTGTGGGAAGGTGTCCCGATGGAAAACCCTGAAGCGCCCGAGTGCATTGCGCTTCGCGGTCTGTTACTGCCGATGAGCGTCCTGCCGGTGGACAAAGAGGTTGCAATGACCTTTGCGAACGCTCGGAGACGACTCCGGAAGGATGGGCGTCTCATCCCTGACTTGGACTTATTCATCGGCGCCACCGCTTTGGTGAATCACCTGACGCTGCTGACTAGGAATCGATCTCATTTCGAACGGATTCCCGGGCTGGCGCTTGGGGATATCGAATGAGCAGTGCAATCCCGATCGGCGCCTTCCGCCTCCATGTCCTCAACACCGGCACCTTCCGGCTCGACGGCGGGGCGATGTTCGGCGTCGTGCCCAAGCCGGCGTGGGAGCGTTCCTGCCCCGCTGATGAGCGCAACCGCATCGTCCTCGGCCTCAACTGCCTGCTCATCGAGACCGGCAGCGACCTCGTCGTCGTCGACACCGGCATCGGCAACAAGCAGTCGATGGAAGAATTCGACATCTATGACAACGACCCGCAACGCACCGTCGTCACTGCCGTCGAAGAGGCCGACTTCCGCGCCGAGGATGTCACCATCGTCGTCAATTCGCACCTGCACCTCGACCACGCCGGCGGCAACACCCGCCGCGAGGGCGATGCCATCGTGCCCGCGTTTCCCAATGCGCGCTATTTCGTGCACGACGGCGAACTGCACGACGCCGAGCACGGCAACGAGCGCACCCGCGGCAGTTACCGCAGCGACGACTGGGCCTGCATCCGCGAGCGCGGCAAACTGGTCGTCGTCGGCGACGACGCCGAAATCTGCGCGGGCATTCGCTACCTGTCCGCGCCCGGCCACACGCGCTGCCACCAGGCGGTCGTCATCGAAGACGGCGGCGAGACTGCCATCTTCCTCGCCGACCTGGTCCCCTTTACCGCGCACCTGCGCCTGCCCTGGATTATGGCCTACGACCTGTATCCGATGACCACACTGGAAACGAAGCGCCGCATCCTCGAAGATGCCGCGCGCGGCGGGTGGTTGTGCGTGTTCGAGCATGATGCGAAGACGCCGCTCGGCCGCATCAGCGCCGCCAAACCCGGCCGCTACGAATTGCTGCCCGTTCCGACCGCCGCCTAGCATGGCGGCGCGATGAGTCCCCGCGCGGACGACGAGCGCCCGCTCGTCGAGCACCTCGAAGAGTTCCGGCGCCGCGTGATCCGCGCTTGCCTCTATGTGTTGGTCGGCGCCGCCGTCGCGTGGGCGGGCTACGACTGGCTCATCCGAATCTTCTTCGAACCCGCCTGGCAGGCGCTACGCGACGCCGGCGGGCAGGTGGTCGCGCTCGACTTCACCGAGGCCTTCGGCGCGCAAATCAAAGTCAGTTTCCTGGCTGGGTTCATTCTCGCCGCGCCGCTGGTGCTCTGGGAACTGTGGGCGTTCATCCGGCCCGGCCTGACGCCGCGCGAGCGGGCCGCGGTGCGCTACTGGCCGCCGGTGATGCTGCTTCTGTTTGCGGGCGGGCTGGCCTTTGCCTGGGCGCTGATGCCGCGGGTGGTGGCGTTCTTCATCCAGTTCACGCCGCCCGGCGTCACCGTCTACCAGTCGCTCGGGCGTTACATCGGCCTGGCGGTCAAGGTCTATCTCGCGTTCGGCCTGGTGTTCCAGTTCCCGATTCTGCTCCTCATTCTGGGGCGGATCGGGCTGATCGGCTCCGGGGCGCTGCTCCGGCAATGGCGGCAGGCAATTGTGGTTATCATGATTCTGGCGGCCATCATCACGCCGACCTGGGATCCAGTAACCCTGCTGGCCGCCACGCTGCCGATTGTCCTGCTCTATTTCGGGACTATCGGGGTAATGCGGATCTTCGAGGGACGGCGCACTGCGGAGGATGCCCTGCGCGAGGAAACGGAGCGCGACGCCAGTGAATAAGCGCATCGCCGCGCTGCTCTGCGCCGCCCTGCTGGCCGCGCAGGCCGCCGCGGAATCGCCGGCCGAACGGCCCCCGCCCGTCGAGATCAAGCGCGAGGCGACCCGCTTCCTCATCGACGGCAAGCCGACGCCGTTGCTCTTCGCCCGCGGGCCGGTGCGCGAGGAAGACTTCGACGCCTACAAGGACACCGGCCTCAACAGCATCGTCATCGAAGTGCGCGACCCGTCCGACGAGGCGGTCGCCGAACTCGATGTGCAAATCCGCAAGGCGCAGGCCAAGGGGTTCTTCATTCTGCTCGCCGTCGCGCCCCGGTCGCTGCCGCCAATGAGCCCGCGCGGCGACACCTATCAACGGGCGGTGCGCGAATTCATTCAAGAAGTCGGCAAGCTGCGCGCCTATCCGCGGCTGGTCGGCTGGATCGTGGAGGCGGTGCCGTCCGACGCAGTGCCGGAGTTCGCCTCCGACTTCATCGGGTACCTGACGGACATCTACGGCTCGCTCGACGCCCTCAACACGGCCTGGGGATCCGAATTCGAGAATTGGCGCGAGGCGACGGTGGCCGCCGCCGTCGCGCTTGATGAGGACAAGCCGGGTGGCATCGGCCGCGCCGTCGTGGACCTGGCAAAGTTCCGCCGGGAGACCTACCGCGACCTGTTGTCGCTCTGGGCCAACGAAGTCCGCATCGCCGACCCCGTGCATCCGCTCTTCGCCGGCGCCGTGCGCGACTTCCGTGCTGTCATCAGCGTCCCCAGTGACTTCGCCGGCATCGTCGAAGAACTGCAGCCCAACCTGGCTGGCGGCGATGTCGCCACGCACAATGTGCACGGCGTCGACATGGGCCGGCGCGGTGGCCGAATGGCGCCGCTGCCCATCCTCGCTGCCCGGGCGCAGCCGGGCGAATTGGCCGACTGGATGCGCCTCGCCGCGCTGCATGGCGCCTGCGGCATCGGCTTCGATTCCTGGTCCGACCTGCTGCTCAATGAGCCGCGCCGCCGCGCTATCCGCGCCGCCGTGGATGCGTTGGTGGGCGAGGGGCTGCTGCCGCTGCGGCCGGTCCCGTCGCTCGCGGTCCTCTATGAGCCATTTCAGCCCGGCCCCGGCGACAAAGTGCGCGGTTCCTACGGCTACCTGCCGAGCGCCTATTCCGGCCCTGCGACGCTCTTCACGCTCCTCGGCCACGGCACGCGCTTCGGCCTCGTGGACTACTTGAGCCAGGAAGACCTGACGCGTGTCAGTCTCGACCCGTATGCGCTGCTCATCGCGCCGCAGGCCTACTCGCTCTCACTCATCGAGCGGCAGGCCGTGCTCGCCTATGTCGGGCGCGGCGGGCGCCTGATGGCCGACCTCGGCTTCGGCTTCCACGAAGCGGGCGACGCTGTCGGCGAAATGTCCGCCGACCTGCGCGAACTCTTCGGGCTGCCGCTCGCCTACACCGTGCAGACCGCCAGTTCCACTTTCTGGACTTGGGGCAACGACCGCTTCCCTGAAATGGGACTGGGCGTCCCCACGCGCGGCAACGGCCCCGAAGGGGAGCCGTTCAGCGGGCCTATCGCTTTCTACAACCTGCCGTATCCCGAGCTCCTCGTGGTCGGGATGCGGCAGATGGGCATCGTCTTTTCCGGCATCCTGGTGTCGCCGCCGCGGGGGATCGGCCTAGCCGTCTTCGGGATGACCTGGCTGTGGCAATACTGGCTGCCCGGCGACCCGGTCTTCGACGGCCTGCACATGAACCTCGTCGGCATGGCGGCGCGCGGGATGGTGCTCTCGCCTCCCGCCTTCGTGTCGAATGTCATTTACGCGCCGCTGGCCGACGGCCGGCTTGTGCTCTGGAACCCCGGCGGCGAAAGCGTCGAAGTCCTGACGCGAGAGCCGAAACTCTACCGCTGCGCCAGCGCCTTGCAAGAGACGCCCGCCGGCGATCAGGCCGTGCAGCGCCTCATCTTTCCCGGGCAGCGCCTCTGGCTGGCGACCCCCATTCCGATGACGCTCATCGCCGACACGCCGGCGCGGGTGGAGGTGATCGAATACAGCGCCGAGCGGGTGCACCTGCGCGTTTTCGGTACCGGCTCCACCGTCGAGTGGAAGGGGGACGGGTGGTCGTCCTCGGGCGGCGAGTTCACCAAGTTCACACTGACCGTGCGCGACGGCGACTATAAAGTGCCCATCGACTCCTCGCACCGCGTCGCCTGGCAGCGCCGCCGCAACGGCGCCTGGGAAGAAGCCGAAGTGACCGCCGCCGGCCCGCTCATCACCCAGACCTTCCGCTCCCGCTCCGGCGAGATCGTCGTCGAACCGATCGCCAAACCGAAATGAACGGCCGGTACCGCAGGCCGCCAGGCCTGTTCAGTTCCGCCGAGGAAGGCCGGGGGTGGGGGTGCGATAGTTTCCTCGCCGTGCGTCTTTCCCGTGACACTTTTCACATTTCCCGTTGCACGACTCCCAGCCGCTATAATGCCCGAGGGGACCCGATGCCACTCACGCGCACCGAAGTCGAGCATGTCGCGCTCTTGTCGCGTCTCGAACTCACCGACGCCGAACTCGAGCGCATGACCGAGCAACTCAACTCGATCATCGAACACTTCGCCGCGCTCGGCGCGCTCGACACCACCGGCGTCGAGCCCACCAGCCATGTCGTCCCCCTGCAGAATGTCTGGCGCGACGATGTCGTGCAGCCCTCGCTGCCCATCGACGAAGTGCTGGCGCTGGCCCCCGACCGCATCGCCGACCTCTTCCGCGTCCCCCGCGTCGTGGAATAGGGGTGGACGCCCCCTCTTGCTTGATATAAAGTAAGCACATGGCACGCCGCCTATCCGATGTCGCAGAGGTCACCATCACGGAAGCTGCGCGTCTCCTGGGGGTGACGCGTCAGCGAGTCCATCAGCTCATCAAAGCCGGGAAACTCGCCGCCCGCCAGGTCAGTCAGCCCCAGGGGACTCGTCTGTGGCTGATCAAGCGAACGGCGGTCGAGAAGCACGCGCGCCGCACGAACGGCGCTCCGCCAATGCCGGCTCCGCGGAGCAGCACTGCGGAAGCCCTGCGTCTCGCCGAGGAACTCAACCGGCTGCTCCCCATCACGGAAACCGGCCAGCCCTATCCGAAACGAACACCGCGCGCTCCGAAAGACATTCTGCGTGAGTTGCGGCAGACTTTCAAAGTCATCGACGCGCACGCGCGGCAAGTGCATCTGCCCCCCGATCTGTCCGAGCATCTGGATGAGTATCTCTACGGCGGCCGAGGCGATGATGAAAGCGATTGAGGTACCCGTCGGCTCGCCGGTGTTCCTCGATGCCTCGGCTCTGGTGGCCATGACGCACGGCAAGGATCGATGGCACGCACCGGCGGTGGGAACGCTCCAGGCCCTGGTCGCTCGTCGGTGCACATTCATCACACTGCGTATGAACCTCTATGAAGCAATGACGGCGGTCAACACCTATCGGCCGCACCGGCCTGACTGGGTGCCAGCGGAAGGTGTCACGAATCCATTGCCAGCCGATCTGCTCCGCCTTTGTCGGCAAGTTGGCCTGCTGCTGCGCGACTTGCCGGCGCATCTTGGTTGGTTTCCGCCCCAATTGGTCGTGCAGGCCGACCGTCTGCGCCGCTCTGCCTTCGATTATGCGGCGTTCGTTCAGATTCAACGCGAGGGGATCGCCGCCGTCGTCGCCTTCGATCGACACTTCGACCAGGCAGCGCCCGAGTTTGGGTTCTCTGTGGTGCGTGAACCGTGAGCAACACCTCAAGCGTTTTCGGCATGGTGCAGCACATTCGCGCCCGCACCCTCTCCTGCCGCGAGGCGACCGAGGCCGCGCTGCGACGCATTGACGAAGTGGACAGCGAGGTCAAGGCGTTCCTCAAAGTCACCGCCGACCTGGCGCTCGCCCGCGCTGATGCGCTCGATGCGCGGCTGGCCAAGGGCGAGGACCCAGGCCCCCTGACCGGCGTGCCCATCGCGGTGAAAGATGTGATGTCCACCCGCGGCATCGAGACGACCTGCGCGTCGAAAGTCCTGAAGGGCTATGTGCCGCCCTACGACGCCGACACCGTTGAGCGCCTGACCGCCGCCGGCGCTGTCATCGTCGGCAAGACCAACCTCGACGAGTTTGCCATGGGCTCCTCGACGGAAAACTCCGGCTACTTCACCACGCACAATCCCTGGGATCTCGCCCGCGTCCCGGGCGGGTCGAGCGGCGGCTCGGCGGCCGCGGTCGCGGCCGGTGAGGCGCACCTCGGCATCGGCACCGACACCGGTGGCAGCGTCCGCCAGCCCGCGGCGCTCTGCGGCGTCGTCGGCCTGAAGCCGACCTACGGTCGTGTCTCACGCTACGGCCTGATCGCCTTCGCCTCGTCGCTCGACCAAGTCGGCCCGCTGGCCAACGATGTGCGCGACTGCGCGCTGCTGCTCGGCGTCATCGCCGGCCACGACCGGCGCGATTCGACCAGCGTCGATGTCCCCGTACCCGACTATGTCGCCGGGCTCGGCCAGGACATCAAGGGCCTGCGCGTCGGCATCGCCCGCGACCTCTTCGAGGTCGAAGGCGTCTCGACCGATGCGCCGGCGCGCGACGCCGTGTTCGCCGCAGCCAAAGTGCTGGAAGGGCAGGGGGCCTCGCTCTGCGAGGTGGCGCTGCCGCACGCCAAGTACGGCGTGCCGGTCTACTACCTGATTGCGCCGTCCGAGGCGAGTTCCAACCTCGCCCGTTACGACGGCGTCGTATACCCCCACCGCACCGCGCAGCCCGTCAGCGACATCATCGAACTCTACGCGAAGACGCGCGCCGAGGGATTCGGCCCCGAAGTGAAGCGCCGCATTATGCTCGGCACCTACGCGCTCTCCGCCGGCTATTACGACGCTTTCTATCGCAAGGCCTCACAGGTGCGCACGCTCATCCGGCGCGATTTCGAGCAGGCCTTTGCGCACTGCGATGTCATCCTCTCGCCGACCGCGCCCGGCCCGGCCTTCCGCATCGGCGAGAAGGCGGACGACCCCTACCAGATGTATCTCTCCGATGTCTGCACCATTCCTGTGTCGCTCGCCGGCCTGCCGGCGCTGTCGGTGCCCTGCGGTTACGAGGACGGCCTGCCGCTCGGCCTGCAAATCATCGGCCCCGCTTTCCGCGAGGACCTCATTCTGCGCGTCGGGTATCACTTCGAGCAAGCGACGACGCACCACACCCGGATGCTGACCGCGCTCGAAACGCACAACGGGCGCCGCTCCGTCGTCCGCCGCGCCGACTCGTAGTGCGGCGATGACCGTCGTCACCCACCGCGTCCGCCTCGACACCCGCGGCCGCGGGCAGATCATCGACCTGACGCCGCACCTGCGCGACGCGCTGGCGCAGTCCGGCCTGAAGGCGGGCGTATGTGTCGTCCATGTCTCCGGCTCCACCGGAGCCATCACCGCGATGGAATTCGAGCCCGGCGTCGTCGCCGACCTGACCGCCGCCCTCGAACGCCTCGCCCCCGCCGACGCCCACTACGCGCACAACACGCATGACGACAATGGCTGCGCCCACATCCGGGCCGCACTCCTCGGCCCGTCCGTCTCGGTTCCCGTCGTCGATGGCGCCCTGGCCCTCGGCGCCTGGCAACAAATCGTCTTCCTTGACTTCGACACCCGCCCGCGGAAACGGGAGATTGTCGTGCAATTCGTGGGGGAATGAGTGGAGCTCGATGGCCCGGACTTACAATTCGCGGCGCCTTCAAGCGAGGGATTACTCTCGTCGCGGAGTGTACTTCATCACGCTGACGATGCACGGGAGGGAGCCCTTGCTGGGAGAAGTGCGAAAGGGTCGGATGTGTCTCTCGGCGGCGGGCGAAGTTGTTCGCACGGCGATCGGGTCACTCTCACTGCGGTTCCCGAGCGTTTCGATTGCCGAATTCATGGTGATGCCGGACCATGTACATGCCATCGTCGTGATTCGGAAGGAGACTCGTGCTGGGGCAATTCATGAATTGCCCCGACAAACCGATGACTCACAAGTCCACAGAGCAGCGCGGCGCCGAATGCTCGTTCCGAAAGTCGTTGGGTACTTGAAGATGACGACTGCGAAACGAATCAATCTACTGCGGGACAGTCCGGGTTGCCGGGTCTGGCAGCCGGACTACCACGACCGTGTCATTCGAACTTCTGCCGAGTTGCGCGAGGTGCGACGCTACATTCGCACGAACCCACAACATTACTCGCCCCGTGAGGACGCTGACTATGCCGCACCACTCCGCTGAATACTCCGTCCTTCTCACTCCCGAGCCCGAAGGCGGCTTCACCATCACGATTCCGGCGTTTCCTGACTATGTCGGGTTCGCGGACAGCGAAGCCGAAGCGCTCCAACTTGCCCGCGAGGGTCTGGCGTTCGAATTGGAGCGCATGGCCGAGCACGGCGAAGCGCCGCCGCAGGAAGCTGGCCCGCCCAAGCTCGTCCGCATCGCCCCTGCCTAGCCCCATAGCGAGCCTCGCCCACAAGGGCAAGCAACTTCCCAAACGCTCGTTTCCTTGTTTCCTCGCTTCCTCGTCATCGCCCCTATCCCGTGACACGTCACACTTTCCCCGTTTCCCGAATCAAACAGACAGGGGTTTCGCGTTCCCCGGCGTAGTTACTAGGCACTCTGGTGGGAGGGATTCCGATGACATTCGCCCGTCGCCCATTGTGGTTTGGCATCTGCGCGTTCGTGGTGGCGGTGGCGTCGCCGATGGTGCGCGCCCTGGAACCGGCCCCGGCGCCCGCGCCGGCGCCCGCGCCGTCCGGTGAGGCCGCGCCCGCGCCCGCCGAAGCGCCCGCGCCGCTCGTCCCGCAGCCGATGACCGTCGCCGACGCGATGGCCTGGCGCGACGCCGGCGGCGTCCGCTTGTCGGATGACGGCCAGTGGTTCGCCTTCACCTTCAACCCGAATTACGGCGACGGCGAACTCGTCATCCGCCGCACCGACGCCGACACCACCTATCGCCACGCTCGCGGCGGCGGCGCGACTTTCTCCGGCGATTCGCAGTGGGCCGCGTTCATGGAACTGCCGCCCGCCGCGTCGGCCCAGCCGCCCGCGCCCGGCGGACCCCCGGGGCCGCCCGGCGCCGGGTTCGGCGGCGGGGGTGGCGCCGGCACTTCACTGATTTTGTTGCGCCTCAAGGACGGCGACAAGCAGACCTTCGCCCGCCCGGCGTCGTTTGCACTCTCGGACCGCACCGCGCAGTGGCTGGCCGTCCAGCGCCGCGCGCCGGAGGGCGCGCCGCGTGCCTGGCGCGGCGCCGACCTCCTGCTCCACGAACTCGTCACCGGGCGCGAAACGAACATCGGCAATGTCTCGGACTATGCCTTCGATGAGACCGGCACTTGGCTCGCCTATGTCGTCGACGCCGAAGACAAGATCGGCAACGGCCTCTACGCGCTGCGCCTGCGCGATTTCCGCACGGTCGTCCTCGACACCAAACCAAAGGCCTCGTACTCCCGCCTGACTTGGGCCGACATCCTCGACACCGAAGGCCTCAACCGTGAGGCGCTGTCGGTCCTCCGTTCGACCGAGGACAAGGGCTTTGAAAACCCGCTCATCTCGGCGGTGGGCGTTCGCAAGTTCGATTCGGATTCGCCCGCGGTGGTCGTGTTCGATCCCGCCACCGACGAGTCGTTCCCGAAGGGCATGACCATCAGCCCGAACCGCACCGCGGCTTGGAATGAAGCCCGCACCGCGCTCATCTTCGGCATCTACGACGCCAAGCCGAAGAAACAGGACAGCGCAGAGGCCGGCGCGCCGGGAAGCGGCGCGCCGGGCGGACCGCGCGCCGATGGCATGCCGCCGGGACTCCGTCCATCGATGCTGAACGACCTGGAGCGCGGAGCGCCGCTGGAGCTCGACTCCCTGAATGGAACGGTCGTGAGGATGGGCCGCGAGC
>CAYNSX010000038.1:6999-23824 GCA_964400165.1 uncultured bacterium | reverse complement strand
ATCTGGGTCTGCGGCCGGTCGCTCGAGAAGTCCGAAGCCGTCGCCGCGCTGGCGCCGCAGGGCAGTGTCATCCCCTGGGCGCCGGGCCCGGTGCGCGTCGCACTCGCCGCCGCCGATCTGCTGCTCAACGCCACGCCCGCCGGCCTCACCTTCGACGCCGCCGAACTCCCGCTCGACGACGACGCGCTGTCCGCGCGCCACTCCGTCTTCGATTTTGTCTATCAGCCCGGCGCCACCGCGCTCGAGCAGCGCGCCCGGGCACGCGCCGGGCGCGTCCTCGGCGGGCGTGACCTGCTGCTCGCCCAAGGGGCCGCCTCGTTCACCGCCTGGACGGGCCAGCCCGCCCCGCGCGACGCCATGCGAGCCGCCCTGCCGCCCGCCGAAAACTGATGTTGTTGAGGGGCGGGCGGCTGGGTACAATCCCGCCAAGAGGATGCGGCACGCGCGGGCGCAGCACGCCCCGCCGGGTGGATGCGGTATATGCACACAGCGCGGCGGCGTCCCCGGCGCCCGTAGCGGGAGGAGGAATCGAGGCGTTGCAACCGGAATGGTATACTAGCTGTGATTGGTGTCATCGTCGGGCTGCACCAGGGGCCTTCATCTTCCTTCATCGAGCGGCGTAGTGCAGCGCACCGATCCCAGGAGGGATTGACCACACGACGATGGCGGCGATCAAGGCCACCCGGCGGCCTCTCGGCGAGATTCTGCTCGAAGAGAACCTGATTACCCGCGAGCAGCTCGACCAGGCCCTCGAAGTCCAGAAGACCAGCGCAGATCGTCTCGGCCGGATTCTCGTCTCGCTCGGCTTTGCCGGCGAGCGCGATGTCCTGCGCGCCTACGCGCTGCAACTCGGCGTCCCACTCCTCGAAATCGGCACCACGCCGGTCGATGATGGCGTCGCCAAGGTGCTGCCGCAGTCCCTCATCAAGCGCTACAACGCCGTCCCCATCCGCCGCACCGGCAACCGCCTCACCGTGGCCATGTCCGACCCCTCCAATGTCTTCGCCCTCGATGACATCCGTCTGATGACCGGCTTCGAAGTCGAACCCGTCCTCGCCAGCGCCGACGACTTGGAAGCGCTCCTCGCCACCGACACCGTGCCGCAGGAGGCCGGGATGGGTGACGCCCTCTCCAGTGCCCTCGAAGACCTCGGTGTCGCCGGCCGGGCCCTTGGGGCCGACGAGAGCGGCACCATGGGGATGGGCGGCGACGAAGAGGTGGACGACGGCGGCATGCAACTCGCCGACCAGGCGCCGGTCATCCGCGTCGTCAACCTGATCATCCAGAACGCCATCAATGACCGCGCCTCCGACATCCATGTCGAACCCGAGCGGCGCGGCGTGCGCATCCGCTACCGCGTTGACGGCGTCCTGCACCATGTCCTCACCATCCCGCGGTATGTGCACCCGGCGCTCGTCTCCCGCATCAAGATTATGTCCGACCTCAATATCGCCGAACGGCGCTTGCCCCAAGACGGCCGCATCCATGTCCGCAAGGACGGGCGCGATTACGACCTCCGTGTCGCCACGCAGCCCACCGTCTTCGGCGAGAAAGTCGTCATGCGTATCCTCGACCAGAGCAGCGTGCTGATCGGGCTGTCGAAACTCGGCCTGTTCCCCGACACCCAGGCCGTTCTCGAAGAACTCATCGTCCAGCCCTACGGGATGATTCTCTCCACCGGGCCGACTGGGTCGGGCAAAACGACCACGCAGTATTCGGTGCTCAACAAGATCAACTCGGTGGAACGCAACATCATCACCATCGAGGACCCCGTCGAGTACCAGCTGCCCGGCATCAACCAGGTGCAGGTCAACCGCAAAGCGGGGATGACCTTCGCCAGCGCCATGCGCCACTTCGTCCGCCAGGACCCCGATGTCATCATGGTCGGGGAAATCCGTGACCTCGAAACCGCGGAAATCGCCGTCCAAGCGTCGCTCACCGGCCACTTGGTGCTTTCTACGCTGCACACCAACGACGCGCCGTCATCCGTCACTCGCATGGTGGACATGGGCGTCGAGCCGTTCCTCATCTCCTCGTCGGTCATCGGCGTGATGGCCCAGCGCTTGGCCCGCCGCATTTGCACCCACTGCCGCGAGCCGTATCACCCGCCGATCGAGGCCATCCAGCGGGTCGGCTTCAAGGCACAGGCCGAAGGCGACATCACTTTCTACCGCGGCGCTGGCTGCAGCAAGTGCCGGCAAACCGGCTACTACGGCCGCACCGGCCTGTATGAACTCATGGTCTTGAATGAAGAAATCCGCGACCTCATTGTCAAGCGCGCGCCGCTCTCCGAGGTGCGTGAGGCCGCCCTGGCGGCTGGGATGCGACCGCTGAAGCAGGACGGCTTCATGAAGGTCTCCGACGGCCAGACCACCATTGAGGAAGTGATGCGTGTCGTCTTCCACCTCTAAGAGTGTCCGGGCGCCGCGCCCGCAGGACTGGGTATATGGAACCGAGGTGTAAGATAACTACGGAAGCCCGAGGACGAATCCGAGCCCATGGAAGTCATTGAGCAGACCCGGCCCGGCCAGCTGACCGAGGCCGAACACCAGGCCGCCATCACCTGGACCATCCCGTCGGTCCCCGGCACTGGCCGCCCGCGGCGCATCGAAGACACGCACATTGACGAACTGCTCGAACTCGTCGTGCAGCAGAATGGCTCCGACCTGCACCTGGCCGTCGGCCTGCCGCCGGTCCTGCGGCTCGACGGGCAGCTCTTCGCCGCCCATTACGAGCCGCTGCAGCCGATGGATGTCCAGCGCATCTGCTACGACATCTTGAGCGACGAGCAGATCCAGCGCTTCGAGACGGATTGGGAACTCGACCTCTCGCACCAACTGCACCAACTCTCGCGCTTCCGCGTCAACATCTTCCGCGACAAGGGGAATGTCGCCGGCGCGTTCCGGGTCATCCCCGCCAAGATCCCCACCATCCGCGAACTCGGGCTGCCGCTCGTCCTCGAGGAATTGTGCCGGCGCCCGCGCGGACTCATCCTGGTCACCGGCCCAACGGGCAGCGGCAAGTCCACCACCCTGGCCGCCATGGTCGGCAAAATCAACACCGAGCGGTCCGTCCACATCATCACCATCGAAGACCCGATCGAATACTTGCACTCCCACAACCGCTCCGTCATCAATCAGCGCGAACTGGGGTTCGACACCCGGTCGTTCCCCAACGCCCTGCGCGCCGCGCTGCGGGAAGACCCGGATGTGCTGCTCGTCGGCGAAATGCGCGACCTCGACACGATGCACCTCGCCATCACGGCGGCCGAGACCGGCCACCTCGTCTTCGCCACGGTCCACACCAACAACGCGGCCCAGACCATTGACCGTATCGTCGATGTCTTCCCGCCCGGCCAGCAGGAACAAATCCGGATTATGTTGTCCAACAACCTCGAAGCGGTGATTTCGCAGCAATTGCTGCCCCGCGCCGGCGGCCCGGGCCGCGTCGCCGTTCAGGAAATCATGACGGCCACCGCCGCCATCCGGAACCTGATCCGGGAGGCCAAGGCGCACCAAATCACCTCGGTCATCCAAACGAGCGCCAGTGTCGGCATGCAGACGATGGACCAGGCCTTGAAAGACTACTATCTGCGCGGGTTGATTACCTACGAAGAGGGGATGGCGCGGGCGATGAATGTCGACGAACTGAAGAAGATGATCATGACCGAGACGGAGGCGACCACCGCCCCGGGCCCATCCCGCGGTGGGCGGTCGGGCCGGTAGCGCGGCCGGAAGGGAGCGGCGTCCATGGCAACCTACAGTTATGTCGCGAAGGATGTCCTCGGCAAGATCGTCACCGAGACGGTCGAGGCCGAGAACGAGCGGGTGCTCGTCCGGCAGCTCCAGGAGCGCGGCTTCTGGGTGCAAAAGGTGACCGCGGTCGGCCGCAGCAAGGCCGTCGCCCCGGCGCAGCAGCAGGCCGTCGCCCACTCGCGCGGGAAAGCGTCCACCGGATTCTGGATTTTCGGCGCCGTCAAACGCCGCGACCTCTCCATTTTCTGCCGGCAGTTCGCCACCATGATCGACGCGGGCGTCTCGATGGTGCGCTGTCTCACCGTCCTTGAAGAGCAGTCGGCCAGCGCCACCCTCAAGCGCATCATCCGCGATATCCAGGGCCGCGTCGAAGGCGGCGACACACTCTCCCGCGCGCTGGGCGAGTATCCGCGCGTCTTCGATAATCTCTTCGTCGGGCTGGTGCGTGCCGGCGAAGTCGGCGGGGTGCTCGACGAGACCCTCAACCGCCTGTCCGGTTTCCTTGAAGACGATGTCCGCCTGCGCCGCAAGGTCAAGTCCTCGATGGTCTACCCGGTGCTGGTTATGATGTTCGCCTTGACGGTGGTGACCTTCTTGGTCACCTTCATCGTCCCGCAGATCGCCAAGTTCTTGCGCGACCAGCAGGTCCCGCTCCCCTGGCTCACCCAGCAAGTTATCTGGACGAGCGACTTCCTCATCTACCGCTGGTGGATGCTGGTGTCGCTCATCGTCCTCTTCTCACTGGCCTTCACCCAATACATCCGCACGCGCACCGGCGCCTGGCAGTGGGACTGGCTGAAACTCAAGATCCCGGTCATCGGCAAACTGAATCACAAGATCGCCCTGGCCCGTTTCTCGCGCACGCTCGGCACGCTGCTGGTCAGCGGGGTGCCCATCCTGCAGGCGCTCGAAACCGTGGCCGAGGCCATCGGCAACCGCGTGATGTCAGACGCCATCCTCAACGCCCGCAACCACATCCGGGAAGGCGAGCGCGTCGGCGACCCGCTCGAAAAGAGCCGCCTGTTCCCGCCGATGGTCGTGCAAATGATCGCCATCGGGGAAGAGACCGGGTCGCTCGATATGATGCTCACCAAGATTTCCGAATTCTACGAGTCGGAAGTCGAAGCGGCCGTCCAGGCGCTCACGTCGGCGCTGGAGCCGGTGATGATCATTTTCGTCGGCCTGATGGTCGGCACCATCGTCATCGCGATGTTCCTCCCGATGGTGGCGCTCGTCAGCGAACTTAGCAACCGCATGTAGGCGGGTCGGGGACCGCGCCCGTTACTCCCCGGCCCTTCTTCGTCGACCTCAATGTCGGCCTGATCGGCGCGTTCGGCGCCGTCATCACGGTCGTCCTCGGCGCCTATGCCGGCAGTTTCCTCAATATGGCCATTTTCCGCCTGCCGCGCCGCGTCGGCCGCGGCGACCTGCGCCACGAACTCCGGCGCCTGGCGGCCGGCGGCGCCCCCGCCGGCGGTGACCTGTGGGCGGCCTGGGTGGACGACATCCCCGCGCTGCCCGCCGCCGCGCGCGCCGACCTGCGCCGCGCCCGCTCGCTCGAAGCCCAGCAGGCCGCGCTCGCCGCCGCCGAGCGCGCGTTCACCGCAGGCCAGCACCCCTGGCGCTCCACCTGCCCCCAGTGCCATCACACCCTCGGCTTTTGGGACCTCGTCCCCATCGGCAGTTACCTCGCCCTGCGCGGCCGCTGCCGCTACTGCCACAAGCGCATCGCGTCGCGCTACCTCATCGTTGAACTGCTGACGGTCGCCGCGTTTCTCGGCGTGTGGCAGGCGGTGTTCAACCGCACCCTCCTCGACCCGTGGCTCGTGATGGACCTGTTCGCCTCCTGGATCTTCGCCGCGGTGCTCGTCGCCGTCGTCTTCATCGACTACGACCACCGCATCATCCCGCACGAACTGGTGCTCATCGGCCTGACGGTCGGCGTCGCGCGTGATGGCATCAGTCTCGCCGCGCACCGCTATGGATTCGTGCTCATGCACCTGCCGTTCTGGCCGGGCTGGACGCTCTCGCTGCCCCCATCGCTCGTCGGCTTGGTGCTGGGGTTTTCGCTCTTCGCCGGCGTGGATCTCTTTGGGCGGCTGCTCTTCCGGCGCGAGGAGGCAATGGGCGGCGGCGATGCCAACCTCGGCGCCGCCATCGGCGCGGTGCTCGGCCCGTGGCCGGCGCTGCTGTCGTTTGCCGGCGCGATTCTGTTGGGGGGTGTGTTCGGCGCCGGGTTGATGGCGGTCTGGGCGCTGCGGTCCGGGGTGAAGGGCGCGACCGGGCACTACATGCCCTTCGGTCCCTATCTGGCGGTCACCGCGTACGCGATGTTGGTGTGGGTCGCCGCGGTCGGCTGGGCCGGAGTCCTAAATGGCCTGCTCGACGGCTGGGAGTGGTGGATGACCGCGGTCGGCGGATAGCGGCATTCGGCGCCAACTGGCATAATGCTTGTTTGAATCCGCAGCCCAATCGGGTACTTCACACTAGTAGGCGCGCGATGTGGCAGGCGGCACTTCATCCGTTCCGGAGGAGGAAGGGATGCATCGGAACCGGCGGCACGACAGCGCCTTTACGCTCATCGAGTTGCTGGTGGTGATTACCATCATCGCCATTCTGGCCGGGCTGACTTTCCCGGTTCTGTCTCGCGCCCGCGAGTCCGCCTATCAGGCGCGCTGCACCAGCAACCTGCGCCAAGTCGGGCTGGCGCTGCTGCAGTACAAGACCGAACTGGGTGACTTCCCGCCGCCGTCGGTCACCTTCAATGTCGGCGGCCAGATCCAGTATTGGGGGGGCATCGCCTCGCTCATGAAGGCCGGCTTCCTCGACAACCCCGACGCTGTGCGCTGCCCCGACGACCTCCTCGCCGCGAACAAACCGAAATCGAACACGCCGGAAGAGGAATACCGCTATTACAGCAGTTACCAGGATTACTACAATTACTGGGGCTATCAGTCGGCGAAAGTCCACAATGCCGCCGGCGGCGTGACCGACAAGCAATTCCCCGGCAGCACGCCGGCCAGCATCATCGGCAACCTGGATCCGGGCGTGCCGTGCACGGCCCCGGGGGCGCCGGGCGACTTGAGCGTTTGGACCACCGCCGATGTGCGCGCCTTCTATCTCCACATTTCCGGCGGTGTGGCGGATGTCGGCTGCGCGGGCATCATTAAGGCCATCCCGGAAGTCAGCCACGACAACTTCCCGCTCTGGGACTGCGCCAATAACGAAGTGTCCGCGGCGTCGCCGATGCTGCGCAACCCCAACCCGCCGCCCAATACCATCGTCGCGCACTGCCCTCATCATCGATTCCATTACGGGCGCTCCGGGGGCGTCGACCTGGCGGTCCGGATTGATGCCTCGGTCTTTCGCATTGTCGGCATTCCGGAATATGACTGGGTGAATCAGTCGTTCGATGCGCAGTGACCGCTCCGGCTGACGGCAGTCCGGTCGCACGCTTTCATACTCGACATTCGAGCCGGAGGTGGATGCAGTGGCCGACCGCGACACAACGGCAGCGGGGCAGGGCAGGCGACGCACGCGCAGCGCGGCGGGGCGACCGGCCCGGTCGGGGGGCTTCACCCTGATCGAGCTGCTGATTGTCATCGGCATCGTCGCGCTCCTGCTCGCCATCACCGTGCCGGTCTTCTTCAGCATCAGCCGCGGCAGCGACGCCACCTCGTGCGCGGCCAACCTCAAGGCGATTTCCCAAGCCCTCCGGCTCTACTGGCAGGACTACGGCGCCTATCCTGCCACCCCCGATGTGGCGAGCGCCGCCCAGGCGCAGGCCGCTGCCCAGGCCTACGCCGCGGGCCGCTTCGATGCCGGCGACCGGCCGCGCGGCTTCGGGGGTCTCGCCGACCTCTATCCCAACTACCTGCGCAACCTCGCCGCCTTCCGCTGTCCCGCCAACATGGTCCGCCAGCCCACGAACCGAGCGCTCGACAAGAGCGGCTGGACTGCCTACTTCGATGACACCAGCACCGGCTGGCACGCCGCCGACATTCGCAACTTCGACCCCTCAATGTGGGGCTACAACAATTACGGCGCCTACTATTACCAGGAAGGCGACCCGACGAACTGGCGCGCCTATTACCACCTCCATCGTCCGAGCATCGCGCTCTCGGACCCGACGAACCGCCGGCAACTGCGCGGGTCGGTGACCGGCGGCCTCGTGTTCGTGCCGGCGGCCACCGTGGTCACCTGGTGCCCGTACAACCGGCGCTCCGGCATTCACGGCGACTTGGGCACCACACCACACGGATCGGACTTGGACATCGTCCTGTTCGCCGACGGCACCGTGAAGCGCGTCCCGGCACGCAATGATATCGAGGTCGGGGGCGTGTGGACGGGCCAGTGGCGCGAGGCCCAGCCGTGACCGCGCGCCCGCACCGCCGGGCCGGCTTCACCGTCCTCGAAATCATCGTGGCGGTGGCCATCTTCAGCATCGGCATCCTGGCGGTCATCCTCATCTTCCGGCCCGGCCTGGACACGCTGCGCTTGAGCGGCGAGGTCATGCGCGCCGTGCGGCTGGCGGAGGAAGAGGCCGAACGCTTGGAGCAGGACGCGGCCTCGTTGCCGGACGCGATTGTCGCCCTCGGGCCGCACGGCGAAGTGCTCGAGTATGACCCGCGCGACCTGACCGCGGGGTGGGGGAATGTCTCCTGGCAGCCGGACAGCATTGCCCGACCGCGCGTCATTCTCGGCGAACGCATTGACATTCAGCGCCAGACGCGCCTGGCCCTCCCGACCTTCAAGTTCACGCCCGACCATGTCAGCACGGACCTGCTGACGGTGGTCGCGCCGGGCGCCCGAGTGTTGGAGGTCGAAGCGCCGGCCCTCTTCAGCATCGGCACTACGGTGCGGATGCGGCACCCCGACTATGACCCGAACGACTCCCTGCGCAGCCAGTTCGACTTTTCGCTCGGCGTGGTGCTGCGCGTGGATGCCACCGGCGGCACCATTGAAGTGCAAGTGCCCGTCCCCGATGTCGGCCAGGGGACAATGCCGCCCGGCTCCAAGATCTACGGCCCCGGCCTCGTCGTCATCTACTCGACGGATGAAATGCGCCGCGTGCCGACGGCCGGCGCCCTGCTCGCGGCACGCGGCGGCCCCTACGAGTTGACTGCGTATGTCCTCGAAGACACCACCGGCGCGGTCCTGTTGAACCCCGGCCCCATCGACCGGTTTGTCAAACTCGACTACACCTGGGCGAAAGCGGGTGTCCCGCTGAAGAGCGAAGCGCGCGTCAACGACGGCCGCGCCGATCTGCTCACGCCGATCGACACGCCGCCCATCCGGCGGCCGCAACCCGGCGTCTACTGGGTGCCGGCGGCGCTCCTGGTCACCGTGGAGGTCGGTGGCCTGCCCTCCGACTTCGCTACCGTCGGCGATCCGCGCAGCGAAGGCGTCAACCGGCCCTTGGGCGACCCCGGCGCTGGGCGCGTCGAGGCCGCCCTCATCCGCCAAGTGGACGGTTCGGTGAATCGCTTGAACGAGAGCTTTTCCGGCGTGCTCCCCAGCTCGGCGCAGGCCTTCATCGCGCTCAACGGCGACGGCGCCCGCGATGGGATGGGCGCCCTGCTCCCGGGGCACTATGAGATTGTGTCGCCCGACCTGCACTTTGGCACCGCCTTCCTCGAATTCGCGCCGACCGACGCCGGCCGGCAAGTCAAGATGGACTACCGCGTCGCCGATTGGGGGCTGCTGCGCGAAGACCACACGGTCGAACCGTCCGGCGACGTGAGTCTGCGACTCGATGATGTCAAGGGCCCCGAAGTGCGCACCCCGCCGCGGACGCCCGTCCCGCAGCCAGTGGTCGTGCACGACGGCGCCGCGCACTTCGTCGTCGCCGTCGACCCGACCACCGGCCAGATGCTGCTCGATAACCGCGATTTTCTCGTGGATTATCGCCGCGGGCTCGTCACCGGCCTCGACCCCTTCATCGGATCGCGGTTGCGGTTTTTCTACCGCAGCCGGCAGGACTGGCTGGTGCAGGTCTTCAAGCCGCGCGCCCTCTACACACGCGGCCAGATGGTGCAAGCGAATCAGTTCTACATGGCCGACGACCGCACCATGCAGTTCCCGCTCGACATCGTCGGCAGCACGCTGCTCGTCGACTACCGGGCGACGGACGGCGACTTCGTCTCCGGCGAAGTCGTGCAACTGCGCGAGCAGAGCCGCCTCGCCATCGGGTCGCTCCGGCGCTCGGTGGATGACGGCGGCCTGATGCTGGCGCGCGGCGTTTCGGTGCGCGTGCGCGTCGCGTGGGTGGTGGACGGCCGCACCCTGGCCACGCCACCGGCGGGGCGCGAGGACGAAGGGCCGCAGCTCCTCAACGCGCGCTGGGTGTCGCGCCAGGTGGAACTCTTCATCACGCGGCGCGAACTGGGGCTGCCCTGATGCGCGCGCGCCGCGGCTTCACCCTGACCGAGCTCCTCGTCGCCATCGCGCTGTTGACGATCGTCGTCAGCCTGCTGCTGGTGCCGTTCCTGACCGCGCGCAGCCTGCTGGCGCGCGGCTCGGCGCAGTCCGACGCCCAGACCGCCGCCCGCGAGACGATGGAAACCCTCCAGCGCGAACTCGCCAACGCCATGTATGTCTTCGACCAACCCGCCGGCGATGACTCGGTGCTTGCGTTCATGCTGCCGGCGGTGGACGATTTCGGCCGGCTCATCCAGCCGGTGCACCCCGCGCTCGATCCGCTCGGACGCCTCGTCGCCATTCGCTATTGGGGGACGCTGGTGAATCCGACGGAACCGTACAACCCGTACTACGGGACCATCCGCGGCGACCGCAACCCGGTCATCTTGGCGCGCTCCGAGATCTCGGACGACACCGCGACGCCGCTCTTCCCCTCCGACAGCCTCTCGACCGCGATCGACCGCGCCTATCCGCCGTTCGATCCGAATTGGAACGACTTCGTCATCGGGGTCGCCAGCATCAGCGCCGAATTCAACCTGCCACAGGAGCCGCTGCCCCCCGCCGGCGCGCCGCCGGGGACGCAACCGGGCACCTTCCCGCGCGCCCTGCCATTCCTCATCAACCCGAAATTCGACTTCGCCCAGGTAGGCGACGAAGTGCTGCGCCCGCGCGATGTCGGCGGAGTGCTCGATTTCTCCACCCTGGAAGGCACGCGCGGACTGTGGACGGGCGACATCCAGGTCGCGGTCTTCCGTCCGGGCGAGACGACCCCCGCCTTCACGGCCCGCATGGAAGACCCGACGAACTCCGGCTTCCGGCGCCTCATCCTCCGCGACGCGGCAAGCGCCTTCGTCTATGACACCGGCACGTATCCGGCGCGCGACTTTTCCACGCCCTATGCGTTCGGCGTCGACTACATCCGCGGGCGCCTCGTGATGGGATGCCCGCGGGAAGAAGTGCATCCCTCACCGACGCCCTCGGCCGGCCTGCGCACGGTCACGCTCAGCGCGGCCGCCTTCACGGATGTCCGGCTGGTGGCGGGCTCCAGCTTCGTCGCGATTGTCGATGTCGACGGCGAGGTGCAGTATTTCACGCGCGCCAGCCGCCTGCCGCCCGGCCCCGGCCAATACTACGAGGACGGGATGGACCTGGTGTTCGCCGCGGATGATCCGGTGTTCCTCGACTTCCTCGACCCGCACATCGTGGTGCGCTATCAGTACCGGACGAATCTCGACACCGACCGGGTGCACATCAGTTACACGACGAAAGAGGACATCACCGCGTCGCTCATCGTCAGCCGCCAGAGCAGCGACCGCGGCGGGCGCCAGGAGTTCAGCATGATTCGCCGGATGACGGTCAACAATGCGCGCCGCTGACGCCCGGGGCTCGCTACGCCCCTTCGGCCGGCGCCGCCCGCGCGGGCAGGCGCTGGTCGTCGCGGTGCTCATCCTCATTTTGGTGGCAGCCGTCGCGGCCATCTTCCTGGCGGTCGTCGCGGGCAACTTGGCCTTCAGCACGCGCCAAGTCGAACTGACCGAGGCCGCCTTCATCGCCGATGCGGGCGTGAAGTACGCCGATCAGCAGCTCGTTTATGACCCGGAGGGCGCCGATTGGCGCCCCGACCCGGCGGAGCAGTTCCCCGTCGGCAACGGCTTTTTCACCCTGACGGTGGACTACAACCCAGCGCGCGACCCGAGCAACCCGCTGGCGAAATTCATCGTCATCCGCGCGACGGGCCGTATTCGCGGCAACCCGTTCGTCAGCCGCACGCTGATCGCCTATAAGCCACTGCTCCTGCCGGATTACCTCTGGTATATCGCCAATACCGACGGCAGCGCCGCGCCCGCCAACCTGGGCATTCCCACCGGGCCCAAAAATTTGCGGGGGGGCGAGGTGGAATTGATGGCGCTGCAGACTTCGCTCGACATGTACACCAATGTCGTGGACGGGCCGATTTTCTCCAACCGCGACCTGCGCTGGGTCGGCCTGAATGAGGTCCGGCTGTCGCCGGCGCGTGGTGACCGGGTCGCCGTCGCCGGCCGCATGGAACTCGACCGCCTGGCCGCGCCCGACGCCTTCGTCGAACTGCGCACCGCGCCCAGCACTTTCCCCGGCGACGGCATCGGCCGCGCCAGCGATGACCCGCTCTTCAGCACGCTGACCGGCCTGTGGCGCGACGGGCTGCTCACCATCGCCCCGGGCGACCGCCGCCCGCGCTGGGTGCGCCCGCTGGCGCCCCCCCGGATTGACTTGTTGGGCCCCAACGACCCGCGCTCGCGGTACACAAAGGCCGCCCGCGACTCGGGGCTCTGGTGCGTCCGCAACGACACCGGCACCTGGGTCAACACCGGCTGGTTCGGTACGCTGCCCCTCGACAGCGTCACGATGCTGCCGCTGGTGTTCGCCGAAGCACAGGGGCTGTATGTCGATAACGAGACCGACATTCAATTCAGCCACGACGTCGAGGCGCTCCGTGCTGAAGTGATGGCGGGCCCGTCCGTGGGGGCCTGGGGCACCGGCGACATCTATGACCCGCCCGGCGTTGACATCCGGTTGCGCGAGACCGAAATCGAACTGATCCGGCGCGACGGCCGCTCGTGGATCCAGCCGATCGTCAACCTCGCCACCCAGCCCCCGACCTGCGACCTGGTCGCCGTGGGCAATGTGCTGCGCCGGCCGTATCCGCTCAACGGCGTCCTGTTCGCCCAGGGCAATCTGCGCGTCGCCGGCCAGGTGCCGGCCAACACGCCACTCAACCTCGTCTCCGGCGGCACGATTTACATTCACGGGAGTTTGCTCGGCCGCCCCACCGCGAAGGTGGCCCTGCTGGCGCGCGATTCGGTCGTGCTCAATATGAGCGCCATCCCGCAGGTCCTGCCCGTCGACCAGGACTCCGACAGTTTTGACGGCCGCCCGCCGTTCCACTGGCGCATCACCGTGGACAAGCCGCTGCGCGCCTCCTTCCTGACCCCGCGCCCCGACCCCGTCGCCGGCCCGCAGCAACAAATCCGCGCCCAGGTGGTGCTGAGTCTCCGCCACACCGGCTTCGTCCCGCCGCTCGGCTCGCCGGGGCCGACGCGCATCCAACTCGTCATCAACGGCCAGCTCTTCGACTGGAACGGCGCGGGCACCACGTACCAAGTGAGCGAAGTCTGGCCGCGCTGGGAGAGCGCCGTCTTCGATGTGACGGACTGGGTGAACCCACCCGGCCAGGAGAACGCCATCGAATTCATGCTCGCCCCGGATGCCGCGAATGAATACCTGATCAGCGCCCTGCTGACCGGCGATGTGCAAATCGAAGGCGTCGCCGCCTATGCGCAGACCGGCAGTTGGATCATTGTGCCGCTGCCGCCGGAAAAGCGCGTCGAACTGCAACGCGCCGGGATGTGGCCGCCCGACACACGCATCGCCTTCCGCGGCGCGCTGGCGATGAACCGCACGCCGCCCACCGGCGATGTCACTCGCTGGACGGCCGACTGGCGCGGGGCCATCGCCTGGCTCGACGCCTTCGACAACACCGAACGCTTCGGCCCGTTCTACCGCTATGACGCGACGCTGGTCGGCGTGCGCGCCCCGGGCCTGCCCAGCATTCCGCGATTGCCGGTCGGCACCGGCCTGGTTGCGCTCGGGGAGCGCATCTAGGGTGCCGGCGCGGAAGCCCCGGCGCTCCGGGCGGGGACTCCCGCGTTGGCGGCAGGCACTGCGGCTCGTCGTGCCGCTGGCGCTCGCCGCCGGCATCGGCCACCGCGCCGAAGGCACGGTGCCCGCCGCGGGCTACACGCGCGGGCGCGTCGATGTCCGCATCGCCCTGCTGATGCTGCAGTCCACCGATGCCTATTCCTACGCGATGCGCAACCCACTGGCGCTGCCGCTGCTGGCGCACTCGCCGATGCGCCCGCCGGAGTATCACTTCGTCAATCCGCTCGCGCCGCCCACCGCCGAAGACACGGCCTGGTCGGGCCAGCCCTGGTATCCGACGACCGGCACGGCCCTGTCCGAGCGCATGCCGGCGTATTGGATTCTCCGCCACGATGCCACGCTGCCGCCGCCCGATTTTTCGCTGTTCGACATCCTCATCCTCGATGAGGGCCGCCCGGTCGACTTTGCCGCCCTCGGCGCCCTGCGGCCGCGGCTCGAGCAGTTCGTGCGCAACGGCGGCACCCTGTGGATCAACAACTGGGGCGAGACCACCTTCTCGAACGCCGGGCGCAACCTGACCCTGTCCATCCGCAAGCAGACGAGCACCGCCCCCGGGACGCCCGCCACCGCGCAGCCCAAGCGCCCGTATGAGCCGCGCCACCCGCTCCTGTGGGGCGAGTCGCTGCTCGGCGGCGACGAAGTCGACGCCCTCGGCCAAGGTCTCGCCGAAACCGCGTGGACCGGCCTGGAGCCCGATGGGTTCGTCAGCGACCGCAATCCGCTGGCGCAGTGGCGCCCAATTGTCGTGACTGATACTTTCGACCAAACGAGCGGCGTCTGGAAGCAAGTCGAAGCGGTGAGCGCGGCGCGGGTCGGCAACGGCGCCATCGTGGTCACGGCCGGCAACACGCTCGGGCGCGTGCAGGACTGGTTCGTGCCCTTCGCCGGCGGCTTCGCCGACCCGACAGGCAGTTACGAGCAACTGCCGCCCACCGAGGCGGGCGGCGCCTTCAAGTTTGCGTACAACCTGGTGCGCTGGACGCTCGAGTGGCGCGACCAGGGCGGCGGCTTGGCGCGTGCGCAAACTCAAAATGGCTACCTGCCCGCCGCGCTCGGCCTCGATTGGCAGTACCCGTCCACCCGCGGGGAGACGACGCCGTCGTCCTTCCTCGCCCAGCCCGTCGGCGCCGAGGGGATGGTCTTCACCGGCGACCAGAGTGGGAACATCTATGCGTTCCAAAGCCCCCCGAGCGAGTCGCTGCCGCCCCGCGCCACCGCCACCGGCCGCATCACGCCCGCGGACGGTCTCCCCGGCGGGCTCGGTGTGGACATCGGCTACCCGTATGACCTGGTGTGGTCGCTGGGCGGCGGCGGGGAAATCCGCGGGCTGGCCACCGCGCGCATCGAAGGGCAACTCCTGCTCTACGCCGTCCGGGCGTTTCCCGAAGGGTTCGGGTCCGTGGCCTGTCACAACGCGCTGAACGGCGCCACGCTGTGGCAGTTTCCGTTCAGCGGTGAGGCGGTCGACCGCCGCACCAGCGGCGCCCCGCGCGCCGCGCCGACCGTCGTGGACAACCTCGTCCTCTTCAATACCTACCAGCCGCCGCCGCAGGCGGGCGGCTCGCCCGCCGGGCAGTCGTATCTCTTCGCGCTCGATGCGCTCACCGGGCGGATGGTGGCGGTGGTGCCGATGGGCGGACGCGGGATGATCAGCGCCAGCAGCCCGCCGGCCGTCACCTGGCGCATGCAGACCGACCAGCGCGGCGCTCGCGCTGCGGTGCCCTATTTGTCGTACACCGCCAACTCGCCGTCGACGATGGTCGGCAACGCCGGGCGCCTGTGGTCGCATGCGCTGACACTTTCTGGGCAACTGCCGGACTGGAACGGCGACCTCACCACGCTCCGCCTGCGGGCGGCCGCCGACGCCTATACCATCGAAGTGTCGCCGATCGACCCGGTCACCGGCCTCGGGCGCATCGCCGACCTCGACAGCGGCGGCGGCACCATCAGCGAAGTGTTCACGGAGACCTTCCTGGCCGATCGCATCAGCGGCAACAGCGTGCGGCTCACCGTCGCCGACCTCGACATGTTGCGTCTGGCCCCGTATCCGATCCCGCCGCCCCAGGGCACGGGCACGGGCTACACCCTGCGCTACATCGACACGGCGGTCCTGCCGCGCCACCAGACCAATGTCGTCTTCGACATTCCGCCGGCGCCGCTCTCGATCGGCTCCCGTGTCGACCCGAACGCCTTCGGCGCGGCGGCGCCGGCAACCGACGGGGAAACGCTCATCGCGCCCACGGATGTCAATTTGCCCGACTTGACCCAGGCGCAGCGCCGCGCCGAACCGGGCACGATCACGGCGGCGCGGATGGTCAGCAACGGCACGCCCGCGCTGCTGTGGCAGTTTGCCGGGATGCTGCGGCCGCCCGAAGCCGGCGGCACGCCCGCCACCGAAGAGTGGTACAGCGCATTTCCCTTTACGCCCGCGCTGGGGCGCGACGCCGTCTTCGCCGCCGCCAATTATGAGGCAGTCTGGGATGTCACGCGCAACCGGCCCGGCGTCACGGCGCTCTCGCGGCGCGGGACGGTCTACGCCGTTCGCCGCGTGCCGGAGCGCTGCGTCTTTTTGCCGGGCGGCATCCGCCTGGGCACGCCCGTGGACATCACGGTGGACGGCCGGCGCATGGACGGGCCCCTGCAGCCCAACCCCGACTTCAGCGTCCTGTACACGAGCGGCGCGGTCTGCCTCACCCCCACCGGCATGGCGACCTGGCAGAGCCGCACTGCGGAAGTCAATTACACGCGCGATGACAACGGCTCGGCCTCCCTTCAGATTGTGACCTTCCCGAGTTGCGTCTTGTGGCGCTGGACCGATGACTTGCTCAAGGTCGTCACGCCGCCGGTCCTGACCGCGACCGTCCTGTATGTCGGCGCCTGGGACGCCGCTTCGGGTGAGACCTGGCTCATCGGCCTGGTCGACGACTACTCCCGCTACCTGCTCGGGCTGC
>CAYNSX010000038.1:0-6989 GCA_964400165.1 uncultured bacterium | reverse complement strand
CGCGTCGGGCGCCGAAATGCAGCGCTACCGCCTCGGCGTCGCCGGCACCGAACAAGCGGGGTATTCGCCGATGAGCCCGATCGGCGTCGCGGACGGCCGGCTGCTGGTCGGCACGGCCCTGGCGACGACGAGTGGGTCGAACGGATTGTTCGCGTTGTCGGAGACGCCGACCTGGGTCGCCGACGGGTCACGGCTGCTGTGCGTCGGCGGGCGCGCGTTCGGGCTGCAGACGGGCGCCGGCTTTGCGCCCGTGGATACGGTCGCGCCGCGGCGGGTCATCGATGCCACCGCCGAGCCGCACGCGTCGCTGCGCTTCACCGCATTCGGCGGGCGTCCACTACAGACGCCCAATCACTTCCAGCCCGTCGACCGGCCGACGCGCGTCCGGCTGCTCGATCGCGACCAACTGCTGGTCGTCGACACCGGCTCCAACCGCGTTCTCGACCTCGATGAGCACGGCCGCGTCCGCTGGCAGTATCCGCACCCCGACGGCGCGCTGACCCCCGACTTTCTGACGCTGAACGCGCCGACGGACGCGGTGCGCTTCCGCCGCGCGGGGGTGTTGAGCGACGGCGTCGTCACCGCCCGGGCCTCCGACGCGCTCTCGGTCACCCTCGAATTGAGCAATCCTGGGCAGTTCACCGCCGGCATGCCGGTGTGGGCGCTCGCCAGCGGGGGGCAGGAGTTAGCGCCGCTCGGGACGCTGTGGAAGACTGTGGATGACCCGCCCGCGGTCTGGCGCGTCACCGCGCCGGTGCCGCCGTGGGTGCAGACCAGTGTGCATGTCTTCGTTCCGGGCGTCATCGAAAGCACACTCATCGCCGATGCCGGCAATTCCCGCGTGCTGCTCGTCGAGCGTCCGGCCATCTTGGGACGCTTGCACCGGGAGTGGGCGCGCGACCCTTCGAATGTGGTGGTGCGCCCGCAGTACCTCGATGTTGTCAGCGTGATTGCCGACCATACGACCCGCATCGTCTCCACGCACCCGCAACTGCGCGACGCCGCCATCGGGAGCATCACCGGCCGGCCGATGTACGCGTCGCTCACGCCGACCGTCTTCAACAATGACGGGACGCTCGAATCGTTCGCGGTCGGCATCGCCAATCACCCGGCCGACCCGACCGGGCGTGACCCGTATCTGTCCATCCTCCACATCGTCAATGCCGGCCCCCCCGCGACGCCTTGGCGCATCGCGGCGACCGACGGCGAGGGCCGGCTCAATCTCTGGCCGCAGCGGCTGGTCGGCGGCGTCCCGCTGCGCGTGCCGGTGCAACTGCTGCGCCAGGTGTCGCTCGTGTGGAATCGGGGGACGAAGTATCTGATGTATGTCGACCGCAACGGCGTGAAACTGATGAATACCGGCAACGGCCTGATCGACTTCGAATACACGCAGGACAATGTGGCGTTTCCGCAGCCGAATGATTATCTCGCCGACCTGTCCGGCCTGCCGCCCCTGCCGTCCGAGACGCTCGCTTACCAGTCGCTGACCGAGTTTCACCCGCTCGCCGCGCAGGTGACGCTGACCGGCACGCTGCTGCTGGCGAACGGCACGCCGTCGCCCATTGCCGCGGGCGATCCAGAAGACATCAGCGCGCCGCGCAAGAACGAAGTCATCGAAGTGCTCTTCGAACAGGCGCGCAGCACCCGCCTACGCCGCCTTGACCAGGACAGCGCCGCGACGCGCACTTGGTTCCACTGGTTCCTGCTGCCCAACCCGTACGACCCGAGCTATCCTGGCATCGGCACTGCGACGGCCGGATTGACGCAGCCCCTGTGGGTGGAACGCCGATGATGCGCACGCGCCGCCGCTGGCCGGTCACTGAGGCGCTGCTGGTCGGGCTGGCGCTGCTGGCCGCCTCGGCGTCGGTCGTGGCGGGCGCGTCGCTGGCGGCGCTGTCGCCGGGCGCGCTGGCCGGGCAGATGGCCACGATGGTGCAATTCTCCGGCGAGGAATACCTGACCGACGGCATCTGGACGAAGTGGCGCCACGACGCGCGCCAGACCGGCCGCGCCGGCGATGAGTTCGGCAACCCGCTGCTCGGCCTGTCGAAGGCGGCCCTGCTGTGGTCGTCCAATCTCGATGCGCCCGTGCTGTCGTCGCCGACGGTGGCGCCGGGCACTGACATCGACCCGCCGACCGTGTACGTCGGCACTGCCGCGCCGGGCCGCCTGTATGCGCTCGATTCGCTCTCCGGCGCGGTGAAGTGGGTGTGGCCGCCGCTGGCAGAGGCGGCGGTCGGCAGTATCGTCTCGTCGCCGCTGGTGGTGGACCTCGATGAAGACAACCCGGGCGCCGAGCGGCGCATTTACTTCGGCGACTTGGGCGGCCGCCTGCACAGTCTCCTCGAAAAGCGCACCACCGATCCCGCTACCGGCGTCGTCAGCACGGTCGTCTCCAAAGTGTGGACCTATCCCGACCCCGGCGACCCGCCGGAGAGTTCCATCGCCGCCTCGCCGGCCTTCACGCCGGCGGGGTTCGTGGTGTGCCGCTCGATCGACGCCATCTTCGCGCTGCGCGACGGCGACCCGCCGACAGGGCCGAACTTCGCCGATGTCGTCTGGCGCTACCGGCACGAGCCGTTCACCATCGCCACCGGGCCGGCGCGGCTGCTGGATTCGTCGCCGGCGGTCGCCGAATTCCCGACCAACCAGGTCGTGGTGATTGTGGGTTCGCAGGAAGGCCGCGTGTACGGCATCAACGAGAAGCCGGGCGCGCAGGCCCTGGAGAATTCCAACCTGCGCTGGGTCTTCCCGCCGCTCGCCGACGCTTCGATGGGGCGGATGTCGGCGTCGCCGGCCGTCGGGACGCTGCACGGGTCCTTCTTCGGCGACGGCCTCGCGCGGACGGTGGCGATTATCGGCGACGACGAGGGGCGGATTGTCGTGCTGCGTGCCGACACCGGCACGGTCGTGGTTGAGATTCCCACCGAGACCGACCCGACGCCGCTCGCCTGGCCGCAGACCAACTCGCCGGCGCTCGAATTCGGCGCCAACGGGATCATCCGGCGCGCGTACATCGCTGCCCGGTCCGCCACGCAGGGCGTGGTGCTGACGGTCAATCTGGCCACCGCGCTGGCGTTCAATGACGACCCATTCCGCGCCACGCTGCTGTCGGCGCCGACGGACTCGTCCGTCGCCACGGCGATCGACCCGCGTGCGGGCGTGACGCCCGCGGACGCGCATGCGGTCTATGTCGGCACCGCGTTGGGCACCGGCGGTTCGGGCGGGTTCGTCGAAGGATTGGGCCGCAAGGCCGCTGACCCGCTGTCGCTTGAGAACCTGGACGCCACCTTCCCCTGGAATCTCGACACCGCGACGACCACGAGCGAGCCGTTCCCCATCACGAGTTCGCCGTCGCTGGCCCGTGTGCCCGAAGGGATGTTCTTGCGCACGATTGACCCGGTGGCGCTGCCCGACTTGCCCGCCGGCGCCGGCCCGCTCGACGCCGCGGCTGGCATCGCGCCTGATCTCACGACTATCGCCGGCACCGGCGACACCGGCGCCCTGCAGTTGCACAATGCGCTGCTGACGGGCGGGTCGGGGGACATGAATACGACCCTGTCCGGCGGCAGTCTGGTCTTCGGATTCAACACGATCGCCAATACGGGACTGACGGTCAGCACGCCCACCACGGCGCAATTCTTCCGGTTCCAGCCGACCACGGCCGTGGCGACGCCGGAGACCGCGCTGCCCGCGGCCATTGATCAGCAGCGCGGGTGGTTCGGCGCGCTGCCGACGGGCCTCACCTTCGGGGCGGTCCCGTGGACGCTGTCCACTCGGCTGACCGCCATCGTTCCGGCGGGCGGCGTGCAAGACGGGCGGCTCTGGTACCGCGTGACCCGCGTGACGCGCAATTCCGGCACGGGGGCGCTGACGCGCCTCGCGCAACTGTTCCCGGCGACGCTGGGGACTTGGGCGTCGCAGACGGTTCACTTGAGCACGCCCGCGACCGCGGCCAATGCCATCGCGTCAGCGAATGTGTTGCGCCTGTCGGTGTCGCTCGACGGGGTCGCGTCGTACACGGTCGGCGTGGACGAAGGCGTCTTCGTCGAATACGCCATGGAGCCGCTCACGCCCACCGGCACGGGCGGGTCGTGGCGGCTGGGCGCCGAATCGGTGTTCGATTACCTGCTGCCGCCCGCGCTCTTCCAATGGCAGCCGGAGACGACGAACGCGACGCGCGTGGCGGCCCTGCCGGCAGCGCTGACGACTCGCGGCTGGGTGGATCTGAATGACCGCGCCGGCACCTCGCTGCCCGGCGGCGAGTGGCAGGTGAGTCTGCCGGTCAAATTCCTGCTCGATGAAGTGAACGAGGTGCCCGCCCTGAAGCAGCAGCCGCAGGAAGTCACGGTCTGGTATCGGGTATCCAAGGTCAATGTCACTGCCGGCAGCATCACCCTGCTGACCGACTTGACGGGCTGGCGGCGGTCGCCCGCGACCGGCAGTGGGTCGCTCATCAACACGAACAGCCGCCGGCTCTTCCAATTCCGCACCCCGACGGTGCCCGCCGTGTCGTTCGCGGCCAACGAGCATCTTTACCTCGAACTCCTCGCGCAGCCCCGGCGGCCGGCGGGCGGCTCTTCGCAATTGGCGCTCGAAATTGACAGTCCCGACAGCGGCTTGCGGATGGGCGGGCGGACGATCCTGTTCGCCGGCGCCGGCGACGGTAATGTCATTGCCTTGAGCAACACCGGCACGCGCCTCGTGGGCGGCTTCGACCAAATCCTCGCGGCGCTGGCGCAAATGCAGATCATCAAGACGGTGGACAAGACCGTGGCGTCGCCGCCGGCGGGGCTGGTCAAAGATGTGCTGACCTATCGCATCACCGTCACCAATCTCGGACCGAGTTTCGGCGACAATGTCACGATCAGCGATGTCATTCCCATCGGGACCACCGGCACGAGCGCGACGCCGGCGCCGACGACCGGCGGAGGCGCGCCGTGGCCGCAGGGGACGCTGCTGACCTGGGACTTCGGGACGCTGTTCCCCGGCGAAGTGCGCGAAGTGGTGCTGACGGTCGAAGTGGACAGCAGCGGCGTGGCGCCGCTGTCGCCGGTGCTGACGGCGGAGCCGCTGGCGGTGCTGCCCCGCGGCGAGAGCAATGTGAACGGCGTCCTGCACTATCGCTGGGGCGATGACCTGCGCTTCACGCTCGCCGGCCGCGGCGACCAGCAGCTCATCACCAACACGGCGTCCGTCCAGTGGTTCGATGTACGCGGGTCCACAACGGTCACCAGTAACCCGACGCAGACGGCCGTCGGCTACGCGAACCGCTATCGGTTCCACCTGCGCTACCTGACGCCCGCGGAATACACCGGGCCGCCCTGCGCCAATCAGACGCTCGACTTCCCGCTCGACATCGCACTGGTCGGGTCGGACGGCGCGCCGCCGGCGAGCGGCGGCCGCGACTGGGCGCAGGACCTCACCTGCCAGCACCCGACATTGAACACGGATGTGCCGTGCACTATGGTCACGATCCCGGTGCAGCCGCGCGTCTCCGGGCGCTCGATCACGCCCGGCACCGACCGCACCTGGACTCCGTATGGCTGGATTCTCGAGCGCGTGGAGCAATTGGTCGTCACAGCGCCCGGGACCGAGCCGCTCTGGCAGGACCTCGGCGTCACCTATGCGGCGGACGAAGGATGGACGGAAGGCCGGATTGCCATCGAAGACCCGCTGGCGGTGGAGGATGGGTCCGGAGCCGCCCTCGGCGCGCTGACAGTCCCGGCGAATGACCGCGTGACCGGCGTCACGCCGCATGGCGCGCAGACGGCGCAGGCCTCCGCCCTGTTGCACAACCTTTCCCGGCTCTCCTTTGGCGGAGGGGCCGCGGGCACGCGCACGGGCGTGCAGTTCGGCATCCGCTGGCTTGAATACTTCCTCACGCAGACCAGCGCGTCGGCGCCGCCGGGCGGCAACGGCAGCGTCGAAGACAATTTGAGCGCGAGCGGCCGGCTCTTCGACCTCGGCCTCGACCTCGGCTTGCCGGCGGGGGCGCGGCGGCGCGTGTCGGTGGGCCAGTTCATTCCGCGCTACCAGCGGCCGGGCGACTATACGGGCGTCATCACCATCTTCACCGACTTGAACCGCAACGAGCAGTGGGACCCGGGCGAGGCGTTCGTCCACGACCCGGACACTTGCGGCCTGCTCGGACTGACAATCACCATCAGCGCGCAACCCTCGCTCGAATTGCAGTTCGGCACAGCCGATCTCGGACGCAGCGGGGGCGCCGGGCCGCTGTCGCTGGGGCAATTGGGGAGTTCGCCGTCTCGGCGCGTGTCGCTGTGGGCGGGGCTGGCGGCCAACCGCGGCAACGGCGCGCTCGCGCTGGGGGCGGGCAACTCGCGACTCGACCGGACCGGCCTGACGCCCTATCACGATTACACGGACGCGACGGGCGCGCCGTTCCTGGCACGGGGCGATGAAGAGTTGGTGCCTTACCACTTGCTCGGCGGCGAAACGGTGATCTCCCGTTTCACCGGCGCCGCGCAATTGCCAAAAGCGCCGGTCGGCAATCTGTTCGTGAACCCGGGCGCGGTCTCGGGGTTTGGGAATAGCTCCTTCCGGCAACCGACGGGCGTCTATCGCGGCGCGGTGCGGTGGAATGGCGGGGAGGCCGGTCAGGCCTCCAGCGGCATGGCGGCGGAAGTCGCGCAGCGCCGGCTGACGGCGCTGAACGGCCAGAGCATCTCGCCGTCGCTGGGGTGGGTGCCCGACGGCGGCGCGCCCGGCGGGCAATCGCTGCAGATTGTGTGGTCGTTCGGCGTGCCGGATCCGCCCGCGACGCCGGGGCAGCGCTTCTCGCTGCGCTTCCTCGATGCGAACGATGCGCCGCAATCGCTGCTGCTGCCGGGCGACGACCCGCTGCTCTCGCTCGCCGGCGTGCGGTACTCCGACCACTGGGGCCCGAAGTTGATCGTGGACGGGGCCGGGCAGCCGTGGGTGTTCTGGACCGGCCGGGCGGTGCGCAACACCGCCGCGGGCACGGT
>CAYNSX010000037.1:0-24385 GCA_964400165.1 uncultured bacterium | reverse complement strand
GGTTCGCCGTCCGGGAGGGCGGCCGCACCGTCGGCGCCGGCGTCGTGACGAAGATCGCAGCATAAGGAAACCGAATGGCCGACAGCAGCCGAGCCGTGCGTGACCGCATCCGGATCAAGCTCCGGTCCTTCGATCACCGGACGCTCGACCAATCGGCGGCGCGCATCGTCGAGACGGCTCGCGAGACCGGCGCCAATGTGGCCGGCCCGATCCCGCTGCCGACGGACATCAAGCGATTCTGCGTGATTCGCTCGCCGCACATCGACAAAGAATCGATGGAGCACTTCGAGATGCGGACGCACAAGCGCCTGATCGACATCGTCGAAGCGGGCCAGAAGACGGTGGATGCGCTGATGCGCATCGACCTGCCCGCCGGCGTGGACATCGAGATTAAGGTGTAACGATGGGGACCGTCGTCAAAGCGCTGCTCGGCCGCAAGGTCGGGATGACCCAGGTGTTCACGGAGGGCGGCGAGGCCTTGCCCGTGACGGTCATCCGGGCCGGCCCGTGTCCGGTCGTGGATTTGCGGACGCCGGCGCGCAACGGCTACAGCGGCGTGCAGGTGGCGTTCGAGCCGGTCAAAGAGAGTCGCATCAGCAAGCCCGAGCGCGGGCACTTGGCCAAGGCCGGCGTCGAGCCGCACCGCTTTCTGCGCGAGTTCCGGTTTGCGGACGCCTCGGCGCTCACGCCGGGCGCGACGCTGACGGTGGAACAGTTTGCCATCGGCGACCGCGTGTCGGTCGCCGGCACTTCCAAAGGGCGCGGCTTCACGGGCACCATCAAACGATACAATCAGCACCGCGGACGGATGACGCACGGCTCGATGTCGCACCGGCGGCCCGCCTCGACGGGCGCAACCACGCCGAACCGGGTGTGGCGCGGCACGCACAAGCCCGGCCACATGGGCAACGAGCGCGTGACGACGCGGCGGCTCGAAATCGTGGGCGTGCGGCCCGCCGAACATGTCTTGCTGGTACACGGCTCGGTTCCGGGGCCGAACGGCGGATTGGTCGAAGTGACGCAGCCGACGCCGCCAATCGGGCGGCGCAAGGCGGTGCGCGTCGTGGATTTGCCGAAGGAGACCGGTCGTGCTTAAGGCGCCGCTGTTCGACGAGGCCGGCGCCCAGGTCGGTGAGATTGAACTGCCCGCCGGCATCTTTCTGCCCAAGCCGAGCATTGCGGTGATGCATCAGGTCGTGGTTGGCTATCAGGCCAACCGCCGGCAAGGGACGCATGACACTAAGACGAAGCGGGAAGTGCGCGGCGGCGGGCGCAAGCCCTGGCGGCAGAAGGGCACCGGCCGCGCCCGGGCGGGCTCGATTCGGTCGCCGTTGTGGCGCAAGGGTGGCATCGCGCACGGGCCGAAGCCGCGCAAGTACACGCAGCGGCTGCCGCAGAAAATGCGGCACCTGGCGCTGGCGTCGGCGCTTGGCGGCAAGGCGCGTGACGGCGAAGTGAAAGTCGTCGAAGCGCTGACCGCGAGCGCGGTGTCGACGAAGGCGGTGCGCGAGCGGCTGGCGATGCTGCAATTGCACGAGGGCAAGAGTGTGCTGGTGGTGGTGGACGACATCGGACACGACTTGCGGCTGTCGACGCGCAACCTGGATGCGGTGTCGCTGTCGGCGCCGGCGCAACTGAATGCGGAAGCGGTGCTGCACGCGCGGACGCTGCTGTTCACCAAGGCCGGGCTCGACGCGCTGCTGGCGCGGGGATCGCTGGTCGGCGAGCGGCGACTGGCGCGCGTGGGGGCGGCGGCGTGAAAGACCCGTATACGATCATCCTGCAGCCGGTGGTGACGGAGAAGAGCGTCCAGGCGGTCGCCCTGAAGAAATACACCTTCAAGGTGGCCGACGACGCGACCAAAGTGGACATCGGGCGCGCCATCGAGCAATTGTTCCCAGGCACGCGCGTGTCCAAAGTAAACACGGTGCATATGCGCGGCCGGACGCGGCGGATGTGGTCAAAGCGGCGGCGCACGCAGGGCACGACCGCCCGGTGGAAGAAGGCGATCGTCACCCTGCGCGAGGGCAAGATTCCCCTCTTTGAGGGGATGTAGGGTAAGATGTTGAGTTTGCTCGCGGTCTCCCACCGATGAAAACCTTCAAACCCATCACCCCGGGCCGGCGGTTTATGACCGTCAGCGACTTCTCCGACCTGACCGACAAACGGCCGGAGCCCTCGCTCATCGAGCCCCAGAAACAGCGCGCCGGGCGCGCCCGCAACGGGCGCGTCACGATGCGCGGCCGCGGCGGCGGCAGCAAGCAGCACTACCGCATCATCGATTTCAAGCGGCAGAAGGACGGCATCGACGCCAAAGTGACGGCGATCGAATACGACCCGAACCGGTCGGCGCGCATCGCGCTGCTCGAATACGCGGACGGCGAGAAGCGCTACATCCTGTCGCCGCTCGGCCTGCAGGTGGGCGACACGCTGCAATCGGGCGACGCCGCCGAAATCCGCGTCGGCAACGCGCTGCCGCTGGCGCGCCTGCCGCTCGGCGCGACGGTGCACAATGTGGAATTGCAGCCGGGCCGGGGCGGGCAATTCTGCCGCTCGGCTGGCGCGGCGGCGCAGTTGATGGCGCGCGAGGGCCGCTATGCGCACTTGCGGATGCCGTCGGGCGAAATCCGGCTGGTGCTGTCCGTGTGCCGCGCCACCATCGGCCAGGTCGGCAACATCGACCATGAGAATGTGAAGCTGGGCAAGGCCGGACGCTCGCGCTGGATGGGGCGGCGGCCGAAGAACCGCGGGGTGGTGATGTCTCCCCGCGACCACCCGCACGGCGGCGGCGAGGGCCGGTCGGGGATTGGGATGCCGGGACCGAAGACGCCGTGGGGGAAGCGCACCCTGGGCGTCAAGACGCGCCGCCGCGGCAAGCTGACCAGCCGGCTGATTGTGCGCCGGCGGAAGCGCAGAAAGTAACCGACGATGCCACGCTCACTGAAAAAGGGGCCGTTCGTTGACGAGTCCCTGATGAAGAAAGTCCTCGACCAGACGGCGCGCGGAGACAAACGCGCCATCAAGACTTGGTCGCGGCGTTCGACCGTTGTGCCGGAGATGGTGGGACTGACGATGGCGGTGCACGACGGCCGCAAGCATGTGCCGGTCTATGTGACGGAGGCGATGGTGGGGCACAAGTTGGGCGAATTCGCGCCGACGCGCACCTTCAAGGCGCACGCGGGCTTCCACACCGAGAAGGCGACGGCGGCGAAGTAAGCGATGGCTGAAGCCCGCGCGGTCGCGAAGTTTGTGCGTGTCTCGCCCTTCAAGGCGCGCCGGGTGGTGGCCCTCATCCGCGGCAAGCCGGTGGACGAGGCGCTTGCCATTCTGAAATTCTCGCCGCAACGCGCGGCGGGAGTGGTGAGCAAAGTGGTGGCGTCGGCGGCGGCCAACGCGGTGCAGAATGAGGATGCGACGCGCGAGAAGTTGGTGGTGCACTCGGTGCTGGTGGACCAGGGGCCGGCGTTCCGGCGGATGCGGGGCGCGACGCGCTTCCCCGCCATCATCCGGCGGCCGTTGAGCCATATCACCGTGGTGGTCAGCGATGCGCCGGCGCTGAAAGCGCCGCGCACGCGCACGAGAGGGGCCCGCTAATGGGGCAGAAGATTCACCCGATTGGTTTGCGGCTGGGCATCAACAAGCCCTGGTTGAGTCGGTGGTTTGCGGACGAGCGCACTTACGGGAAACTGGCGTTGCAAGACGCCCGGTTGCGGAAGTTCATCATGCAGAAGTTCCCGCGGACGCTCGGACGGGAGTCAGGACGCGACAAAGGCGGGATGCGCGAGGCGGGCATCGCCCGCATCGAGATCGACCGGGCGGCCAATGCCATCACGCTGACGCTGCACACCGCCAAGCCGGGCATCATCATCGGGCGCGGGGGCCGGGGCGTGGACGAATTGAAGGAACTGCTGGAGAAATTCACCGGCGCCCGCGTGACCATCAATGTCGTCGAAGTGCGCGAGCCGGAGCAGGACGCGCAACTGATCGCCGACTCGGTGGCGTCGCAGATCGAGCGGCGGGTGGCGTTCCGGCGGGCAGTCAGCCAGGCCGTGCAGCGCTCGATGCGCGCCGGCGCCAAGGGAGTGCGGTGCTCGGTCGCCGGCCGGCTGGGCGGCGTCGAAATGTCCCGCGACTACACCGGCCAGGAAGGGTCGGTGCCGCGGCAGACCCTGCGCGCCGACATCGATTACGGATTTACCGAGGCCAAGACGGCCTACGGCAACATCGGGGTGAAGGCGTGGGTCTACCGCGGCGACATTCTGCCGGTGGCCGTGACCCCGCCGACGCCGCGGTCCGCGGCGACGGACGCGCCGACATCGCCCGACGAGGGTGTGCGCTGGCGCGTGGCGCCCGAGCAGGCCGAGCGGAAGCGCGAACTGGAAGAGCAGGCGACGCGCGCCGCCGAGGCCGCCGGTCCGGCGCCGGAAGCGCCCGCCGCAGAATCCACCGTACCGCCGACCCCGCCACCGCTGCCGGCGGTAACGGGCAAGGACATCGAAAGTCTCGAAGACGCCTGGGAGTATATCGACGATGTTGATGCCGAAAAAGAGTAAGTTCCGCAAACACTTTCGCGGGAAGCGGGGCGGCTCGCCCCGCAGCGGCGCGACCATCGAGTTCGGCGAATACGGCCTGCAGTCGCTGCAGTCCGCGTGGCTCACCAACCGCCAAATCGAAGCGGCGCGCGTGGCGATGACGCGCAGCATCAAGCGCGCCGGGATGGTGTGGATTCGCATCTTCCCCGACAAGACCTTTACGAAGAAGCCGGCGGAGACGCGCCAGGGCAGCGGCAAGGGCAACCCGGAGGGCTGGGTGGCCGTCGTCAAGCGCGGCACCATCCTGTTTGAGATGGGCGGCGTGAAAGTGGAAGTGGCGAAGGAAGCGCTGACGCTGGCGTCGGCGAAACTGCCGATCCGGACGCGCATCATCGCGCGGCTGCGGGAGCCGGTCCTGTAATGAAACTGCACGATGAACGGCACACTTTGGGCGGCCAGTCGGACACGGAGTTGCAGGACGAACTCCGCAAGGCGCGCGCGTCCCTGTTCAAGTTGCGATTCCAATATGCGGGGAAACAATTGACGGACACCGACGGCATCCGGCGGTCGCGCAAGCGCATCGCCCGCATCCTGACCCTGCTGCGCGCCCGGGAGCGTGCGCGATGAGCGACCGCGGCGATCGGAAAGAGATGACCGGCACCGTGCGGTCGGCGAGCATGACGAAGTCGGTGGTCGTCTCCGTCGAGGCGCTGACCAGACACCCGAAGTACGAGAAGGTCGTGCGGCGGACAAACAAGTTCATGGCGCACGACGAGGAGAACACCTGCCGCGTCGGCGATGTCGTCCGCATTATGGAAAGCCGGCCGCTTAGCCGGCGGAAGCGCTGGCGCGTGGTCGAGGTCGTCCGCCGCGCCCCCGAAGCCATCACCGTGAAGGACGAGGCGAGCACGCTCTGAACACATGGCCGATACGGCGCACATCCGGAATGTCGCATTCCTGGGCCACGGCGGGTCGGGCAAGACTACGCTGGCGGAGGCGATCTTGTACCTCGCCGGCTTGACCGACCGCATGGGCACTGTGGCGCTGGGGACGACCGTCTCGGACGCCGACCTGGAGGAGATCGAGCGCAAGTTTTCGATCGGGGCCAGTCTGCTGCCGTTTGCGTGGCGCGACGCCAAGATCAACCTGCTCGACACCCCCGGTTACGCCGATTTCGCCGGCGCGACGCTGGCGTGCCTGCATGTCGCCGACACCGCGGTCCTGGTGCTCGACGGCGTGAAGGGCCTGGAAGCGCAGGCCGAGCGGTGGCACCGTGAGGCGCGCGCCCGGGGATTGAGTTTCCTGGCGGTGGTGAACAAGCTCGACCAGGACAACGCCGACTTTTCGCGGGCGGTGGAGCAGCTCGGGACGCTCGGACGGGCGGTGCCGCTGGCGCTGCCCTGGAAAGATGGCGTGCTCGATGTCCGCCGCGGACAGTTCGTGCGCGTCGATCACAACAAAGTGGTGAGCGAAGCGGCGCCCGATGACGCCGGCGCCGCGCTGGCGCAAGCGCGCGAGGGGCTGATGGAAGTCGCCGCAGAGGCCGACGAGACGCTGACCGAAAAGTATCTCGAGTCCGGGACGCTCGAACCGGAAGAGGTAGAGCGCGGCCTGCACGCCGCGATGCGGCAGGGGGAAGTCATCCCAGTGCTGCCCGCCGTGGCGCCGGCGCAACTCGGCCTGCCGTCGCTGCTGGATGCCATCGTGGACCTGGCGCCGGCGCCGCACGAGCGCCCGGGCCTGTCCGCCACGAAAGCCGGCGCCGCGGACACCATCGAATTGCAGTGCGACCCGGCGGCCCCGCTGGCGGCCTTCGTCTTCAAGACCAGCACCGACCCGCATGTCGGGCGGTTGAGTTATGTGCGCGTGTTGTCGGGGCAGTTGCGCCACGACTCGGCGCTGGTCAATCCGCGGTCCGGCAACAAGGAACGGGTGCAGCAAGTGCATGTGCCGCGGCCGAAAGGGGCGGAGTCGGTGCCCGCGCTGGCGCCGGGCGACTTCGGCTTCCTGACCAAGTTGCAAGACACCCACACCGGCGACACCCTCTGCGACCCGGCGCGGCCGGTGCTGGCGCAAGGCGTGCCGTATCCGGAACCGGTCTTCGCCCGGGCGCTGCAGCCGAAGACGCGCGGCGACGAAGACAAGGTCGGCTCCGCGCTGGCGCGCCTGTGCGAGGAAGACCCGACGCTGCGCGTCGTGACCAACCCGCAGACGAAGGAAATCATTCTCTGGGGCCTGGGCGACCTGCACCTCGATGTCACGGTCTCGCGCATGCGGCGCAAGTTCGGTGTCGAGGTCGAATTGCTCGTGCCGAAAGTGCCGTATGTGACGACACTGCGCGGCAAGGCCGAAGCGCAGGGGCGGCACAAGCGGCAGACCGGCGGCCGCGGGCAGTACGGCGATGTCTGGATTCGCGTCGAGCCGCTCGCGCGCGGCGGCGGCGTGGACTTTGTCGACGCGGTAACCGGCGGCGCCGTCCCGCGCAACTTCATCGCGTCGGTGGAGAAGGGCGTCCGCGACAAGGCGACCAAGGGCGTGCTGCCTGGGTTGCCACTCACCGATATCCGCGTGACGCTCTATGACGGCTCGCACCACGCCGTCGACTCGTCCGATATGGCGTTCCAGATTGCGGGCTCGCTCGGCCTCGATGCCGCGGCCGAGAAGGCCGGCGTGCAGGTGCTCGAACCGATCGCGCAGGTGTGGGTGACGGTGCCCGACGAGCAACTCGGCGATGTGATGGGCAGTCTGAACGGACATCGCGGGCGCATCCTGGGCACCGACCCGGCATCAGTCGGCACGCAAGTGGTGCACGCCAATGTGCCGCTCTCCGAGATGTTCACCTACAGCAGCGAACTGCGCTCGATGACGGGCGGACGGGCGAGCTACACTTTGAAAGTGTCGCACTATGACCCGCTGCCGCAGCACCTCGCGGAGCAGGTCATCGCGGCGGCGCGCAATGGGTCAGCGGACGGGGGGCGCGAGTGATTATCGTCGGGACGCGGCTGCGCGTGGCCGACAACAGCGGCGCGCGGGAAGTGCAGTGCATCGGCGTGCTCAAGGGCGCCGCGCGGCGCTACGCGCGCGTCGGCGATGTCATTACCTGCTCGGTGAAACTGGCGGTCCCGCATGCGCCGGTGCACAAGGGCGAAGTGGTGCGCTGCGTCGTGGTGCGGACGCGGGCGCCGCTGGGCCGGCCGGACGGCACGTCGGTGCGGTTCGACGAAAACGCGGCGGTACTCATCGACGCCACGGGCAACCCGCGCGGGACGCGCGTGTTCGGGCCGATTGCCCGCGAATTGCGCGAGAAGGCGTACCTGAAGATCGTCTCGCTGGCGCCGGAGGTCCTCTGATGCCGTTGCGATTGGTCAAGCGCGGCGACATCGTGGTGGCGCTGGCGGGCAAAGACCGCGGGCGGCGCGGCAAGGTCATTTCCATCCTGCGCCGCGACGGGCGCGTGCTGGTGGACGGATTGAATATGGTCGTGAAGCACGCGCGGGCGCGCGGCCAGCGGCCGACCACGCAACTGCAGACCGGCCGCATCACGCAGCCGGCGCCGATGCCGCTGGCGAAGGTGATGGTCGTCTGTCCGCACTGCGACAAGCCGTCGCGGGTGCGCGCGCGCATCGTGGAGAACCGGCGGGTGCGCGCCTGCCGCCGGTGCGACGAAGTCGTAGACGCGCTGTGAGACGAAACTGATGGCCAAAGAACAGAAGGCGCAGCAACCGAAGAAGAGCAAAGACGGCGCCCCGGCCGCCAAGGCCAAAGGCGAGGCGGAGCCCATCCGCTGGGCCTATGAGGGCGCGGAAGCGCCGCGCCTGAAGCTGCGCTATCAGACCGAGATTGTCCCGCAACTGATGCAGCAGTTCGGTTACACGAACCTGTTTCAGGTGCCGCGGGTGGAGAAGGTCGTTGTCAATATGGGCGTCGGTGAAGCGATCGCGGACGCCAAGGTGCTCGATCGCGCCGCGGCGAGCCTGCAAACGATCACCGGCCAGAAGCCGGCGGTGCGCAAGTCGTCGCACGCCATTGCCGCGTTCCGCACCGGCCCGCGGTCGCTGCGGGTGGGCGACTCGGTCGGCCTGAAGGTGACCCTGCGGCGGACGCGGATGTGGGAGTTCCTGGACCGGCTGTTCATGACGGCGCTGCCGCGCGTCCGCGACTTCCGCGGGCTGCCGGTGCGCGCGATGGACGGCCGCGGCAATTACAATATCGGTGTGCGGGAAGAGACCATCTTCCCGGAAATCAATCTGGATCGGCTGGACACGGTCCGCGGGATGGACATCGCCATCGCCACCACCGCGCGGACCGACGAAGAGGGCATCGCGTTGCTGAAAGCCCTCGGCTGTCCGCTGCGAGACTAAAGGGGACGCATGGCACGAAAATCATTGGTGTTGCGCGCGTTGAGCAAGCCGAAGTTCAAGACCCGCCAGGTGAACCGCTGCCAGTTGTGCGGCCGCCCGCGGGCCTACTTTCGCCAATTCCGCATGTGCCGCATCTGCATGCGGGAACTGGCGCACCGCGGCTTGCTGCCGGGCGTGATGAAGAGCTCCTGGTAATGCCGACCGCACCGTCCGACCCGGTCGCCGACCTGCTCACCCGCATGCGCAACGCGCTGCAGGCCGACCAGCGCACCGTCGAGATGCCGCCGTCGAAACTGCGGCTGGCGCTGGCGCGCCTGATGCTGGACGAGGGGTTCATCGACAAAGTGGAAGTCGTCGAAACGAAGAAGGCGGCCGCAAAGCCGCCGCCGGCGGCCGACCCGTCCGAAACCAAGATGCCGAGCAAGCGGCCCACCGCGAGCGGCCCGCGCCTGCGGCTGACCCTCAAATACACCAGCGGAGGCGACTCCGTAGTGCGCGGCCTGCGCCGCATCAGCCGGCCCGGGCGGCGGTACTTCCGCGGCGCCGGCAAACTGCCCCGCGTGCAGGGCGGCCTCGGGATCGCTATTATCTCGACCTCCGCCGGATTGTTGACCGACCACCAGGCGCGCACCCGCGGCTTGGGCGGCGAAGTGATGTGTTACCTCTGGTAAAGGCCAACAGATAAATGTCACGCATCGGCAAACTGCCCATCCCCGTCCCCGACGCGGTCAAGATGACCGTGGCGGGGTCGCAGGTCACCATCACCGGCCCGAAGGGCGAACTGGTGCAGTTGCTGCCAGCCGGCGTGGCGGTCGAACGGCGCGACGGCATGCTCGTCGTCACCCGGGCGGCCGAGGACCGCGCGCACCGCGCGCGTCACGGCCTCTCGCGCACGCTCGTCGCCAATATGGTGCTGGGCGTCACGAACGGCTACACCAAAGTCCTCGAAATGTACGGCATCGGCTTCCGCGCGCTGGTGGATGGGCAAAAGCTGACTCTAACCATCGGCTACTCACACCCCGTCGAGGTGCTGTTGCCGCAGGGCATCAGCGTGTCCGTGGAGACCTTCACGCCGACGACGGTCAACAATTATTTGGTGGCGAAATTGACGCTGGCGGGCATCGACAAGTGGCTCGTCGGGCAAGTGGCGGCGCGCATCCGCGACCAGCGCAAGCCCGAACCGTTCAAGGGCAAGGGCATCCGCTATGCCGGCGAGCGCGTGCGCCGCAAGTCGGGCAAGGCGGCGGCGGTCGCGGGCGGCGCCGGCGGCGCCGGGGGCGCGAAATAAATGCCGCTCCCGGGACGAGTGACCGGACGCGAGCGCCGGCACCGGCGCGTGCGCAAGAAGGTGTGGGGCACTGCGGAGCGCCCGCGCTTGTGCGTCTACCGGAGTCTCAAGCGCGTCTATGCGCAGTTGGTGGATGACACCATCGGGCAAGTCATCCTGGCGGCGTCCAATCTGGAACCGGATTTGCGCACGCAGCCGAACACCGTGGCGACCGCGAAGGAAGTCGGGCGCCGCCTGGCGACGCGGGCGCAGGAGCGCGGCATCCGGCGCGCGGTCTTTGACCGCGCCGGCTATCAATATCACGGCAAAGTGAAAGCGCTGGCCGATGGGGCGCGCGAAGGGAAACTGGAATTTTGAGCACGACGAAGACGGGCAAAGTCAATGTGGCGGAACTCGACCTGGTGGAAAAGGTCGTCAACATCAACCGCGTCCAAAAAGTGCACAAGGGCGGGCGGCACCTGCGCTGGAACGCGCTGGTCGTCGTCGGTGACAAGCGCGGCGTCGTCGGCGTCGGCCTGGGCAAGGCGAAAGAAGTGCCCGACGCCATCCGCAAGGGCCTGGACTCGGCGCGCAAGGCGCTGATCCGCGTCGCGCTCACCGGTTCCAGCGTGCCGCACGATGCCGTCGGCGTCTTTGGGGCGTCGCGCGTCATCGTCCGCTCGGCGGCGCCGGGGACGGGCGTCATCGCCGGCGCGCCGGTGCGCGCCGTGATGGACTGCGTCGGCATCCGCGATGTGCTGGCCAAGTCGCTCGGGTCCGACAACCCGATCAACACTGTGAAGGCCACCCTCGCGGCCCTGCAGCAGATGCGGACGCCGGAAGATGTCCTAGAACAGCGCGGCAAGCTGCCCTATCGCCGGAAGGAGGCCGCCGGTGCCGCCGCAACTTAGGATTACGCTCGTCAAGAGCGCCATCGGCTACCGGGTGGACCAGAAGGCGACGGTGAAGTCGCTCGGGCTGCTGCGCATCCGCCAGTCGGTCGTGCACGACGACAGCGCGTCGGTGCGCGGGATGGTGCGCAAGGTGCAGCATTTGGTGACGGTGGAACCCGTGGAGGCGCGCCGTGCGACTCGATGATTTGCGCCCCAATCGCGGCGCCCGCCGCAAGCCGAAGCGCAAGGGCATCGGCATCGCCGCCGGCCAGGGCAAGACCTCCGGCCGCGGCATGAAGGGACAGAACGCCCGCGAGCAAGTGCCGCCCGGCTTCGAAGGCATCCGCACGCCGCTCTACCGCCGCTTCAAGAAACTGCGCGGCCAGAACAAGGGTGCGATGCCCATCGGCCACCTGCGCACCGAGTATGCCTGGGTGAATGTGCGCGACCTGCAGCGCTTCGACGCCAAGACCGTGGTGACGCCCGGCCTGCTGCTCGAGCGGCGCATCATCCGCAAACTCGGCGACGGCCTGCGCGTCCTCGGCGCCGGCGAGATTGACCGGGCGCTCACCGTCCGCGCACACCACTTCTCGGTTAGCGCCAAGGCCAAGATCGAGGCCGCGGGCGGGACGGCGGAGCCCATCACATGATGTCCGGCAGCGCCCCGGGGCCGCGCGCGGCCCAGGCCGGGGGCTGGGCGCAAGCGCTCGCGTTCCTCGCCGCCTTTCATCTGCCGGACTTGCGCAAGCGCATCCTCGTTGTCTTCGGGATGTTCGGGCTGTATGTCGTCACCGCCCACATTCCCATCCCGCATGTCAGCCGGGATGAGTTGGAGCGGCTGTTCCAAGGCGGCGCCGGACAGTTGCTCGGTCTCCTCGATGTGTTCGCCGGCGGTGCGTTGCGGAAATTCAGCGTCATCGCGCTCGGCATCATGCCCTACATCACGGCGTCCATCCTGTTCCAGATCCTCGGTTACTTCGTCCCGCCGCTGCAACAGCTACGGCGGGAGGGGGAGTACGGCCGCCGCAAACTCTCCCAATACACCCGCTGGTCGGCCATCGGTCTGGCATTCATCCAGTCCCTTTTCATGCTGAACACCTTCCTGTCGGGCGTCGTCGAGTCGAGCGGGACCGGCCTGTTCGGCACGATGCTGTCGCCAACTACCCTCTACGTTGCCATCACGCTGACGGCGGGGGTGGCGTTTTTGATGTGGATGGGCGAAGTCATCACCGACAAAGGCATCGGCAACGGCATCTCGCTCATCATCTTCGCCGGTATCGTCCTCCGACTGCCGGATATGGTGCACGATATTTACACTTACTGGCGCGCTGGTGCCTATCCACCAATCAACATCTTGATATTCTTCGCCGCGTTTCTGCTCACCATCGCCCTCATCGTAGCCGTTTCGCAGGCGCATCGGCGCATCCCCATTCAGCACGCCCGGCGGCAGATCGGGCGGCAGATCGTCAGCAGCGCCTCCACCTATCTGCCCATCCGCGTGAACACCGCCGGCGTCATGCCGATCATCTTTGCGATGTCGCTGCTCTTCTTCCCGGCCCAAATCATGGGAGCGATCGAACAGCGGTTGACCCCGGACATGACATTGACCGTTGGTAAGTATCTGAGTTGGCTGCTGCCGACGACCGTCCCCGGGTCGATCATTTACTTTACGCTGGTGGTGGTCTTCACTTTCTTCTACACGGCGATTGTGTTCAATGTGGAAGAGGTCTCCGATAATTTGAAGAAGCAAAATAGCGTGGTGCCCGGCTATCGCCCGGGCAAACAGACGACGGATTACCTCGCCCGCGTCCTCGAACGGGTGACCCTTGCGGGCGGCTTGTTCCTGGCCCTCATCGCCCTGACACAGTATTGGGTGCCGCACTGGACCCATGTGTCCACCCAATACACCTCGCTCATCGGCGGGACCTCGGTTCTCATCGTCGTGGGCGTCGCGCTCGATACGATGCAGCAGATCGAGGCGCACCTGGTGATGCGGCACTATGAAGGATTCCTGAAATAAATGCGGGTGATTCTGTTCGGTCCGCCCGGCGCCGGCAAAGGCACACAGGCCGCGGGGCTCTGCCGGTCGTGGGGGGTGCCGCATTACGCCGCCGGTGATCTGCTGCGCGCCAATGTGCGCGACGGGACCGACCTGGGCAAACACGCCAAGGCCTTCATGGACCGGGGCGATCTCGTCCCTGATCAGCTGGTCATCGATATGATGCATGCCTATCTCACCTCGAACGACGCCGTGCACGGGTTTCTGCTCGACGGCTATCCGCGCACGCTCGAACAAGCCCTGGCGCTCGACCGCGTCCTCGCCGAGCGAAAGCAGCGCCTCAACGGCGTGGTTAACTTGATGGTGGACGAGAAGGAACTCATGCGGCGACTGACTGGGCGGCGTGTGTGTCCGCAGTGCGCCAAGATTTATCACATCGACACGCCCGATCAGAAACCGAAGCGAGAGGGTATTTGCAATCAGTGCGGCAGCGCGCTGGCGCAGCGCGCCGACGACACGGAAGCGGCCATCCGGCGGCGTCTGGCGGTCTATGAGTCGCAGACGCAGCCGCTGCTCGCCTTCTACCGCCGGCGCCGCCTGCTGGTCGATGTCGACGGCACACTGCCGCCGGACGAAGTGCAGCGCCGCGTGAACGAACTGCTGGCCTCCCTCGGCGCAGAAGTCAGAGCATGCGCGCCATGAACGCGCGCGGCTCCAGCGCCTCCTTGCGGCCGGGCATCGAACACAAATCGCCCGCCGACCTGGCGATTATGCGGCGCGCCGGGCGCATTCTGTCCGTCGTCCTCGATGAACTCCGCCGCGCCGCCAAGCCCGGCGTCACCACGGGCGACCTCGACCGCCTGGCCGCCGAAGCCATCGACGCCCTCGGCGCCGAAGCGGCGTTCCTCGGCTACCGCGGCTATCCGGCGAGTATCTGCACTTCCGTGAACGATGAAGTCGTGCACGGCATCCCCGGCGACCGGCGCCTGCTGGCCGGCGATGTGTTGAGCATCGACGCCGGCATTCTCCTTGAAGGGTTCTATGTCGACGCGGCCACCACCATCGGACTGGAACCCGTCAGCCCCGACGCGCAGCGCCTGATGACCGTGACGCGCGCCGCGCTCGACGCCGGCATCGCGCAAGCCGTGGCGGGCCGGGAAATCGCCGACATTTCCCGCGCCATTCAAGCGTGCGCCGCCGCCGCCGGGGTCAGCGTCATCCGCGACCTCGTCGGACACGGCGTCGGGCGCGCAATGCACGAGGAGCCGCAAGTGCCGAATTTCGTCGCCGACGCTGACCGGGTTCCTCTGGAACCCGGAATGACCCTGGCCATCGAGCCGATGTTCTCGCTCGGTGACTGGCGGCTGCGCCAGGATGCCGACGGCTGGACGCTACGCACCGCCGACGGCAGTCTGGCCGCCCATTTCGAGCACACCGTCGCCGTCACCGACGGCCCGCCCGAAGTGCTGACGGCCGGCGGGGCGCTGGGCGGGGGGGCGGCATGAGGCGCCCGCCGCCGCGCCGCGGCCCCCGAAAGGCCCGGAACGACAAAGCCCGGGAAGAGCGGCGTTCCGCCGCTGCCGCCGCCTCCGGCAAGGAGCGGGGGATCGAAGCCGAGGGCGAAGTCGTCGAAACGCTGCCCAACGCCATGTTTCGCGTCAAACTCGACCAAGGACCGCTCATCCTGGCCTATGTCTCGGGCAAGATGCGGACGCACTACATCCGCATCCTGCCGGGTGACCGGGTTCGGGTGGAACTCTCGCCCTACGACTTGAGTCGCGGGCGAATCGTGTATAGAATGCGCTAGGTTCCCCCCGGATGCCCCCACACTGGAGTCTGACTGGATGAAGGTGCGTGCGTCGGTGAAAAAAATGTGCGCGAACTGTAAAGTGATCCGCCGCCACGGGCGCGTGCGGGTTATTTGCCGCGTCAGCCCCAACCACAAACAGGTGCAAGGGTAACGATGGCGCGCATCGCAGGCGTCGACCTGCCCGACAACAAGCGCCTGCCGTACGCGCTGTCGCACATCTACGGTGTCGGCATCCCGCGCGGTATTGAGTTGGCGCACCAGGCGGGCATCGACCCGATGACCAAAATGAAGGATTTGACCGAAACCGAACTGGCGCGGTTGCGTGAGTTGGTTGACACCAAGCCGGTGGAAGGCGACTTGCGGCGGCAAGTGAGCGCCGACATTCGCCGGCTGATGGAGATCGGCAGTTTCCGCGGCGTCCGCCACCGGCGCGGTCTGCCCGTGCGCGGGCAGCGGACGCGCACCAACGCCCGGACCCGCAAGGGCCCGCGCAAGACCATCGGGCGCAAGCGCGCTGCCCCGACCAAGGCATAAGGCGAGGACAGGACACCCGGCATGGCGAAACGCAAGGGCGCAACGCGCGTCAAGCGCAAAGAGAAGCGAGTCGTTCCCCTGGGCAAGGTGTACATCCAGGCGACTTTCAACAACACCATCATCACCATCACCGACCCCGAGGGGAACACGCTGGCAGCCGCCAGCGCCGGCATGGTGGGCTACAAGGGCAGCCGCAAGGGCACGCCCTTCGCCGCCTCGCAGGCGGCGGAGCGCTGCGCCAAGGCGGTCGCCGAATTCGGCATGCGGCAGGTGGAAGTGCAAGTGCACGGCCCGGGCAGCGGCCGTGAGACGGCCATCCGGTCGCTCGAAGTGGCGGGCTTGCAGGTGACGCGTCTGCGCGATGTCACGCCCGTCCCCCACAACGGCTGCCGGCCGAAGAAGAAGCGGCGAGTCTAGGCGATGGCGCGCTACATCGGGCCGGTCTGCCGGCTGTGCCGGCGGGAGGGGATGAAACTCTACTTCAAGGGGCCGAAGTGCTACACGGCCAAGTGCCCCTTCGAGAAGCGGCCGTTCCCGCCCGGCTCGTCCGCGGCCAAGGCGCAGCGGCGCCGGCGGATATCGGATTACGGATTGCGTCTGCGGGAGAAGCAGAAACTCCGCGCGGTGTACGGCGTCCTCGAGCGGCAGTTCCGCCGCTACTTCGCCGAAGCCGAACGGCGCCGGGGCCACACCGGCCAGACGCTGCTGCAGATCCTCGAATCGCGGCTCGACAATGTCGTGTTCCGCGCTGGGTTCGGGCGGTCGCGCAGCGAGGCGCGGCAAGTCGTGCGCCACGGGCACATCTTGGTGGACGGGCGGCGCGTCGATGTGCCGTCGTTCCAGGTGCGGCCCGGCCATGTGGTCCGGCTGGCGGCATCGAGTGTGGAGCATCCGGGCGTGAAGGCGGCACTCGGGCAGGCGCGGCGGGCGCCGGCCTGGCTGCAGCCGGAAGACGGCAATCTGGCGGCCAAGGTGCTGGCGCTGCCCACCCGCGACCAGATCGATACGCCGATCGCCGAACACCTGATCATCGAATACTACGCCCGCTGACGCTGGAGGGCTGCGATGTTGATGATGGACCAACTGTCGCCCAAGATCGAACGCCTTGATGACGGCGCCGACGCCAAGTTCGGCATCTTCAGCGTCGAGCCGCTCGAGCGCGGGTATGGGACGACGCTCGGCAATTCGCTGCGGCGGGTGCTGCTCTCGTCGCTGACCGGCGCCGCGGTGACGCATGTGCGCCTCGGGGCCAACGGCCGTGATGTCGCCCACGAATTCGCCGTCATCCCCGGCATCGTCGAAGATGTGATGGAAATCCTGCTCAATTTGAAAGAACTGGCGCTGCGGGTGAAGCCGGCCGGCGACGCAATGGCCGACATCCCCCGCATCCTGCGGCTCGACCGGCGCGGCGCCGGCGAACTTGTCGCCGCCGACCTGGAAGCGCCGCCGGAAATCGAAGTCGTCAACTCCGACATGCACATCGCCACCGTCGACAGCGCCGATGTCCACCTGACCATGGAACTGCATGTCGGCGTCGGCAAGGGCTATGTTTCCGGTGACGAGCACAGCGACGCGCTCGCCCCCAAGCCGATCGGTCTCATCCCGATCGACGCGCTCTACAGCCCGGTGCGGCATGTCGCCTACCGGGTCGAACCGACGCGCGTCGGCCGGCGCACCGACCACGACCGCCTCATCCTCGAAGTGCGCACCAACGGCGCCATCGCGCCCGACGAAGCCGTGAGCGAAGCGGCCAAGGTGCTCGACCGCTACCTCCTGCTCTTCTTCGATGTCGGCCGGGCCGGCGACGATTTGAGCATGCTCGGCGGCGGCGACGAGCCGGCGCGCCGCATGCGCGTCGAAGAACTCGATTTCTCCGTGCGCACCTCGAACTGCCTGAAGCGGGCGGGCGTGACGACGCTCGGCGAACTCGCTGACCTGACGCCGCAGCAACTGATGGACATCCGCAACTTTGGCCAGAAATCGCTCGATGAAGTGCGCGAGAAACTGGCTGAATTCAAGCTGTCTCTGCGCGATGACACCGGCGACAACGGCGTCGTTGCCGCAGCCGATGATGACGAGGACGACGAGGACGCCTGATGCGCCACCGCCGCGCCCATCGCACGCTTGGCCGCGCCGGTGACCAGCGCGACGCGATCCTGCGCAGCATCGTGACGGGCGTCATCAAGCACGGCCGCATCGAGACCACCGTCGTGCGCGCGAAAGAGGCCAAGCCGGTGTTGGAGAAACTCATCACTAGCGCCCGCGGCGGCGACATCGCCGCCATGCGCCGGGCGCGGCGTCACCTCGGTAATCAGCCCGCGGTCATCAAGCGGCTGTTCGAAGTGGTGGCGCCGCAGTACAAGACGCGCCCAGGCGGTTACGCGCGCATTGTGCGCACCGGCGTGCGCCGCGGCGACGCGGCGCCGGTCGCGCTCTTGGAGTTGGTGGACTTCAGCGAGTGAACGGCGCGCCGGGTGCGCAACCTCCGGCTCATGCTCGAGTACGACGGGACCGGGTACGCCGGCTTTCAGCGCCAGCGCACCCGCCCGACGATCCAGGGCGAATTGGAAGCGGCGCTGCAACGAGTGCTCGGCGAGCCGGTACGCCTGACGGCGGCGAGCCGGACGGATGCCGGTGCGCACGCACTGGGGCAGGTGGTGAATTTCCGGACCGGGCGGCCGATCCCGCCGGACCGGCTGCTGGCGGCAGCGAACGGGCGGCTGCCCGCGCAGATCCGCGTGCGCGACGCCGCCGAGGCGGATGACCAGTTTCACGCGCGCTTCAGTGCGCGGAGCCGCACCTATGCGTACCTGGTGTTGAACCGGCCCAGCGGGTCGGCGCTGCTGGAGCGCTTCTGCTATCATACGGCGGCTCCGGTGGACTGGGCGCGGGTGGATCGGGCGCTGCACGGGTTTGTCGGTGCGCACGATTTTCGCGCGTTCACGGCCGGCGTCGCCGGACGGAACACGCAGCGCGAGGTGTACCGCGCCGGCTGCCGGCGCCAGGGCGCGTTTGCGGTGCTGACGGTGGAGGGCAATGCGTTCCTCTACCAGATGGTGCGGCGGATGGTGACGCTGGCGCTGCGGATCGGCGGCGGCGATGGACCGGCGGAGTGGGTGAGTGAAGTCTTGACGGGCCGTGCCCCGCGGCCGCCGGGCGCCCCGGTGCCCGCCCGCGGGTTGCTGTTGCAGCGCGTGACTTACTGAAACGGAAGACGATGGCGATCCTGAATCCGAAAACTTGGCGCACCGATCCGGCGAAGCCGGCGACCGTCGAGCGCAAGTGGGTGCTGCTCGATGCCACCGACGTGTCGCTCGGGCACGTCGCGGTGCAGGCCGCGGTGCTGCTGCGCGGCAAACACAAGCCGACCTTCTCGCCGCATGTCGATTGCGGCGACTTCGTTGTCGTCGTCAACGCCGCCAAGGTGCGCTTGACCGGCGCCAAGCTCACCGATAAGAAGTACTACCATCACAGCGGCTATCCGGGCGGGCTGAAGACCCGGCGCGCCGGCGACATCAAGGCGAAGCGGCCCGCCGAATTGGTATGGCGCGCGGTGCGCGGGATGCTCCCGAAGGGCACCCTCGGACGCACCTCGCTGCGCAAACTGAAAGTGTATGCCGGTCCCACTCATCCGCACGCCGCGCAAGCGCCCGTGGCGATGGAGGTGCCTTCGTGAGCCGGATGGTGCTGCCGAAAGAGCGCTGGTATGGCACCGGCCGCCGCAAGACCGCCATCGCCCGCGTCTGGCTGGTCAACGGCAAGGGCGGCGTGCGCGTCAACCATCAGGATGTGAACGAGTTCGCGCTCGGGCGGCAGCTGCTGGTCCAGCACATCCGCGAGCCGCTTGAAGCGACCAAGATGGACGGGCGCTTCGATGTCCGCGCACTCTGCTTGGGCGGCGGTGTCACCGGGCAGTCGGGCGCCGTGCGCCTCGGCATCGCCCGTGCCCTCATCATTTTCGACCCGGAGCTGCGTCCCGTCCTGCGCCGCGGCGGCTTCCTGACCCGCGACCCGCGCGCCAAGGAACGCAAGAAGTATGGCCGCAAGCGCGCCCGGCGCGGCTTCCAGTTCAAGAAGCGCTAAGCCGCCGAACGGGGAGCGCAGGCCGCCCCTGGTCTCCGAAGCCTTGGCGAAGGAGTGGGGTGAGGCTTGCCCCCGCGCTGGGCTCTTCGAATCTCCGCAATTGACTCCGCATAGCACACTGGATGCTTGCTGTCCCTCTCCACTTCAGGGAGAGGGTGGCCGAGGGCCGGGAGAGGGCGCCTTGCCGGCAGGCAGCGAACGAGACAGCCCTGTTGGGTTGACCTGACACGCTTCACCTGACACCTGACACGCCTTCTCGCCCTGTGGAATAACCTCCCTAGTAGTGGTGGAGGCGGACGGATGGATTCTCGGCGGGTTGTTCTCGGCACAGTCTTCGCAGTGCTCTTGGTGGGGCCAGTCAGCGCCGCGCCGCAGGCGGCGCCGGCGCTCGTCGAGCGCTTCGTCATCACTGCCGCGCACGCGGTCGTCACCGCGTCCGTGGCGCCGCTGCTCCCATTCCCCGGCGCGCCCTCGGTCATCGGCATCGCCAAGTCGGGCGAGACGCTGCGCGTCACCAACCAATTCAACGGTTACTTCGCCGTGCTGACGGCGGACGGCGGCGTCGCTTGGGCGCCGGCGGCGATGGTGCGTCTGACCGGCGACGCGCCCGAGCAAGTGCTGGCGCCGGGCGCCCGCGTCATCCTCGAAGCGATGCGCTTCTTTGGGATGCCCTACGAATTCGGCGGCTCCGATCACTCGCTCGACTGCTCGCTCCTGGTGCAGACCAGTTTCAAAGCGTGCGGCGCGCAGTTGCCGCGCACCGCGGCCGAGCAGGCCACCGTCGGAACGCCCGTCGAAGTGAACGCGCTCCGGCCCGGCGACCGGCTCTACTTCTCGAGCAGCGGCGACACCATCGACCACACCGGCCTCTACCTCGGCGCCGGCTGGTTTGTCCACGCATCGGCGTCGCAAGGCAAAGTCTGGGCCGACTCGCTCGCCGAACCGCTCTGGAAGTCGCTCTTCGTCTCCGCTCGCCGCTGACCCCAGTAGTCGACGCGGGGGCTTTCCGCTGACGCAATTGCGATGACGGATTTCCCTCTCCCATTCGGGAGAGGGCTTGTCCTTCGGAGCTCGCTGCTAGAGCGAAGGAGGATGGCCGAAGGCCGGGTGAGGGCGAAACCCCGGGCCGGTCTATAATCCGGCTTGGGATGCAGGCGGAACTCGTTGTGACCGGCGCCGAGCTGCTGTTCGGTGTCAATGCCGACACCCACACGCCCTTTCTCGCCGACGGCCTCGCGCGCGTCGGCGCGACGCTGGCGCGAGTCACAATGGTCGGCGATTCTCGCACCGAGATTGCCGCCGCGGTGCGCGAGGCGCTGGGCCGGGCGGACGCCGTCCTTGTCACCGGCGGCCTAGGCCCGACCCACGATGACCTGACCTCCCTTGCAGTCGCCGACGCCTGCGGCGTCGCCGTCGCCGAGCATCCCGACGCCGTGCGCCTGATCGACGAATCGATGCGGGCGCGGGGGCGGGCGCTCGATGCCATCCAGCGGCGCCAGGCGATGCTACCCGCTGACGCCGTGCCGATTCCGAACCCGACCGGCATCGCGCCCGGCATTCACCTGCGCGCCGGCGAGCGAGAAGTCTTCTGCCTGCCGGGCGTGCCGGGCGAGTTGCGGCCGATGGCCGAGGCGTATGTCTTCCCGCATCTGGCGCGGCGGCTGCGCGGCGTGCGCATCCCCGTGCGGCGGACGCTGCGGCTGGCGGGCCTGCCCGAGTCGCGGGTGATGACCGCGCTCGGCGACCGGCTGACGCAGCACCAGCCGCCCGTCACCATCCTCGGCAAACTCGGCGAAGTGCACCTCATCGTCACCGCCGCTGATGCTGCCGGCCTCGATGCCTTCGAGCGCGAGGTCGTGGCCGCGTTCCCCGACCGGCTCTTCGGCCGCGACAGCGAGACGCTCGAAGAAGTCATCGGGCGGGTGCTCACCGCACGCCGGCAAACGCTCGCCCTCGCCGAGTCGTGCACCGGCGGGCTGGTCGCGCACCGCATCACCAATGTGCCCGGCTCGTCGGCATATTTGCTGGCAGGCGTCGTGTCGTATGGCAACGAGTCGAAAACTGCTTTGCTCGGAGTGCCGGACGACCTGCTGCGCGCACACGGCGCCGTCAGCGCGCCCGTTGCCGAGGCGATGGCCGCCGGCGCCCGGCGCGCGGCCGGGGCGACCGTCGCGGTCAGCACCACCGGAATTGCCGGCCCGGCGGGCGGCTCCGCCGACAAGCCCGTCGGTCTCGTCTACATCGGCCTGGCCGACGAGCGCCGCGCCGAATCGCACGAATACCGATTCGCCCGCGACCGCTCCGCCAACAAGGCGCTCGCCGCCCAAATGGCGCTGATGCACCTGTGGCTGTGGCTGCGGGGGGCGGCGGCCTAGTGCGCCTGTTCGTGGCGGTGCTGGTGCCGGACGATCTGCGCCCCGCGCTGGCGGCGGCGCAAGACCGGCTGCGGGCAGCGGGCGCCTCGGTCAGGTGGGTGGCGCCGGCCAACTTCCATTTCACCCTCAAGTTTCTGGGCGAAGTCCCCGAAAACCGCGTGCAGGACATCCAGGCGGCGCTGGCAAAGATTCCGCCGGAGTGCGGCGCCTCGGCGCTGACCCTGCGCGGCCTCGGGGCGTTCCCGACGCTGCGCCGCCCCCGCGTCCTGTGGGCGGGGGTGACGGTGGGGGCCGTCGAAATGAAGGCGCTGGCGGGCGGCATTGACGACGCGCTGGCCTCGCTTGGCTTCACCCGCGAGATGCGGCCGTTTTCCGCGCACCTGACCATCGGGCGCGTCGAGCGGCCAACGCCGGACCTGACGGCGCGCCTCGAGCGCGAGCCGGACACGGAGTTCGGCGCGATGCCGGTGGCGGCGTTCTGCCTGATGCGCAGCGTGCTGCACCCGAGCGGGCCGGAGTACACTGTCGTGACGCAGTTCGCCCTGGCGGGCGGAGAGGAGCGGCAATGAGCACGGAGCGCGAGCGCAATCTGGAAGCCGCCATCGAACTGATCGAGCGGCAATTCGGCCGCGGCTCGGTGATGCGGCTGGGCGAGGTTTCCGCGCGCATGACGACCGAGGTGATTCCGACCGGTTGCCTGCCGCTGGACATCGCGCTGGGCGTCGGCGGCCTGCCGCGCGGCCGCGTCGTCGAGATTTACGGCAACGAAGCCTCCGGCAAGACCACGCTCGCCTACCATGTCATGGCCAACGCGCAGCGGATGGGCGGCACCGCCGCGTTCATCGATGCCGAGCACGCGCTCGACCCGAGTTATGCCAAGGCGGTCGGGATGAACATTGACGAGTTGCTCGTCAGCCAGCCCGACAGCGGCGAACAGGCGCTCGAAATCGCCGACAAATTGGTGGCCAGCAACGCCATCGATGTCTTCGTCATCGACTCAGTGGCGGCGCTGGTGCCGCAAGCGGAACTCGATGGCGAGATGGGCGACCAGCAGGTCGGCCTGCAAGCCCGGCTGATGTCCAAGGCGCTGCGCAAACTCTCCGGCAACATCTCCCGCTCGAACACGCTCGGCATCTTCATCAACCAGTTGCGCGAGAAGATCGGCATCATGTTCGGCAACCCGGAGACCACCCCCGGCGGCCGGGCGCTCAAGTTCTGGTCGAGCGTGCGCATCGAACTGCGGCGCCTCGAAATGCTGAAGCGGGGGACCGACATCGTCGGCGCCCGCAGCCGCGCTAAGGTTGTGAAGAACAAAGTGGCGGCGCCCTTCCGCCAGGCCGACCTCGACATCATTTACGGCCAGGGCATTTCACGGGCGTCCGGCCTGCTCGACCTCGGCGCCGAGTGCAAGGTCGTTGCCAAGTCCGGGGCCTACTTCACTTTCGGCGAGGTCAAACTCGGCCAGGGCCGCGACGCCGCCCGCGAATACCTCGAGGGCAACCTGGCGCTGATGGACGACATCGAAAGCCGCATTCGCGCCATCCTGTTGCCGACGCTGCCCAGCACCGAGCCGGCGCCCGAAGAGCCCGCCGCCAAGAAGCGCCCCGTCGCCGCCGGCGCCTAGCGCCGGAACCGGGCAATCGGCCTGTGGCGGGTATAATCCCGCCCGGATGTGGAACCCCCTAAAGGGCTTGCGCCGGCCTGACTCACGGTCGGGCGGACGGAAGCCCTTGCGGATCCCGGAGGCGGGACGCGGCGGCGTGATGCCGTGTGCTCCCGCGCTCGGGCGAAGCGCGGACTTCCCTGACCACCAATTGAGAGGCCCTCATCGGGCTGACACCTGATGACCTAGTGCGTTGACCCTGCGGGGCGCAGGCCCCGCCATAGGCACCTTGAGAACTGGGGCCTCTCCGTACCCACGGAGAGGAGTTGACACCGATGTTGGACCCATTGAGCGTTGGCATGCTCGTGGTGGGGGCCGGGGCGTTGGCGTGGGGAGTAGTCCTGATCGTTTCGAACCGCCGGCAACAGTGGCAAGCGAAGCAGTTGCTCGATGTCGCGGGCCGGTTGAAAGAAGAAGCGCAACGCCAAGTGGAAACGGCGCGCCGGGAAGCCCTGGTCGCCGTCCGGGAAGAAGAGCAAGAGCGCCGCACCCAGCTCGAACAAGAACTGCGGGACCGGAAATCGAAGCTCGACCGGCTGGAACGGCGCATGATGGACAAGGATGAGTACCTGGACCGCCGGTCCCGGCAAATGGAGACGCGCGAACACGAAATCGAGGAGCGCGTCACCGAAATAGAACGCCTGCGCACGCGACTCGATGTCCTGGTCGCGGAGCGCCGCGCTGGATTGGAACGGCTGGCCGGCATGACTTCGGAGCAGGCGAAAGTGCAGCTGCTCCAGGACATCGAGGCCGAGGTGCGCCATGCCGCCAATCTGCTGGTGCGCGCTATCGAAGAGGAAGCGGCGCGGACTGCCAGCCAGCGCGCCATCAACATCATCGCCCAGGCCGTGCAGCGCTCGGCGGTGGA
>CAYNSX010000036.1:0-25918 GCA_964400165.1 uncultured bacterium | reverse complement strand
TCCCTCACCCCCCAGCCCCCCTCTCCGACAAGCAGAGAGGGGGGATGGAATTGAAATGTTGGGAAGTTGTCCCGTGACACCTAATACATTTCCCCGTGACACAGAGGCCTTTCCCGTGACACCTGACACATTCCCCGTGAAGCGACAACCCCACCCCCACCCCTCCCCGTCCACGGGGAGGGGCGCCAACCACAGTGACTGACGCGCAGCGGCGGGCGGGTTACCTCGGCCTGCTGGCGATGGCGTCGGTGTATTGGTTCGGGCTGGGGACGCTGCGGCCGGTCATCCCGCTGTATGCGACTGCCGAATTCGCGGTCGGTGTGGCGCTGGTGTCGTGGATCCAGTCGGTCTTCGGGCTGGGCAAGATCATCGGCAACACGCCGGCGGCGATGTTGATGGACCGCCTCGGACGGCGGCGCGTCATCATTCTTGGCCTGCTGGTCGTGGCGGCGATGGATGTGATGAGCGCCCAGCCCACCACCTTTCCCATCTTCCTGGTCTATCGCGGTGTAGCGGGCATCGGGATGGCGCTGGTGATGACGGTGGCGCTGACCTGCCTGCTCGATTTGAGCACGGACAAGACGCGCGGCCAGGCGGTAAGTCTTTTCCTGATCTGTCAGGTGGCGGGAATGGCGGTGGGTTCGGCGGTCGGCGGGTGGCTGTATGAACTGGGGCCGGCGCTGGCGTTCTATGTGCGGGCGGGCGGGTCGGTGCTGTCCATCGCGACGGTGTGGCCGTGGCTGCCGGCGCGCTTCCCGCAGGCGCACGCCGAGGCGAGCAGCGCGTCGCCGCACTACAGCAGTCTGTCGCCGTTCGCGCCCGGGCTGTGGCAGATGCTGATCGTGGCGGGCGGGCGGTTCCTGGCGGGGATGGCGATTCTCGGGCCACTGTGGACGCTGTTTCTCGATGAGATGAAGATGTCGGCGCCGGCCATCGGCGTGATGTTCGCGCTGATCAACGGCGGGCAACTCGTCGGGCTGCTCGTCGGCGGGCGGGCGTCGGACCGCGTCGGGCGGGCGCGGATTCTGGGGCTGGGGCTGTTCGGGTTCGCGGCCGGGCTGGTGGTGGCGCTGCTGTCGCGGCAGCTCGGCGTGCAGATTGCGGCGAGCGCGCTCATCGGCATCGGGATGGGGATGAGTCAGGCGATGCCGACGGCATATCTCGGCGACCTGTTCATCGGCGCGGCGCGGGCGCGGTCGATCGGCTACCTGCGCACCGCGCAGGACCTCGGGCAGGTGATCGGCCCTGCCGCGCTGGGCATTCTGGCGCAGCGCTACAGCATCTCGGCGTCGGTCGCGGTCTCGGCGACGCTGCTGGCGGTGCTGGGCGGGTTGGCACTGCGCCTGCCGCGGTCGTCACGGGAAATCCCGCTGCTCGAAGAACTGGCCGACCCCGCCGAGGCCGCGGGGGCGGTCGAGGCGGCGCCGTAGACCGTAAATTCGCTGCCCGCACCGGCGTATAATGGCGGCGGGAGCATGGAAATGCGCAAACTTGGGGTTGTGGTATGTTTTCTGTTCGCAACTAACCTCATTGGTCACACCGCGCCGCTTCAACCAGCCAACTCGCCGCGACAAGCTGTCGAACGCCACTATCAGAGTCTCGAGCGCGAGAAGCCAGAAATTCGGGAGGGTGTGCTCTTTCGCGCTTCGCCGAACTACCATGCCATCCGCCGATACGAAATCCTGAATGAAACCGTGTCGGATGACCGCGCAGTTGTGCGTGTCGCCGAGTGGATTTGTTACAGCCAATCCTGTTGTTATCGTCGCGTCCACGGTGATCGGGCCGCGCCACAGACTCGTGAATGGACATTGACGAAAGCATCCGATGGATGGGAATTGGCGCGCAATCAAACTGACCCGGCTGCCTGGTGGGGAAGCGCTGGCGACACTGCACGCCATTGGTTGTCCAAACAGTGGTGGCTGGTCATCTCCGGGTCCTTCAAGACACGCGACGCCGCGGAACGCCACAGCCGGCAAGTGCAGGAGAAAGTGTTCAGAATGACCGATGATGAGACCGCTTCCGCATGGGTCGTCCGCTCCGACGATTTTTCTGCCCTACGCCCAGGTTATTGGGTCGTCACGCACCAACTGGGCTACTGTTTCTCGCGCGCCGAAGCAGAGAAAGCACTGGCCCTGTTCAAGCGCGCAGGCGTCGAGTCATACATCCGCCGCGTGCACTGATCCCCGACTCTATCGGTTGCGTCGCGGGCCGTTCCCGTTTACTCTGCCCCTCGGAGTCCTGCCCGCGCCAATGCCTGACCACCGCCAATTCACTATCGAAGAGGCCAACTCGCTGCTGCCCGAGGTGATGCACGTCACCAATGCGGCGGCGAAGCGCTTTGCGGAGTTCGACGGCGTCGAGACCAACAACGAAGACGCGGCGCTCGCCATCGCGCGGCGGCAGCAGTCGGTCGCCGAAGAATGGGCGCACGCGGTGATCGCGCTCGGCGTCCATCCGAAGGGACTGTTTGTGGTAGACTTCGTGAGCCGAGGCGACCCCTCGGTACTCTTTTGTTGGGCCTACGGGGAACCACGCGTCGCCCACCAACACCGCGACACCGAGTCCTTCGACGAGCGCGTGCCCGTCCCCGGCTGGGACCTCTCGGAGACCGTGCAATAGATGGCTGACAACATCGTCGATGTGACCATGATCGGGGCCGGGCCGGCCGGGCTGTTCGGCTGTTTCTGGGCGGGACAGCGCAAGATGAGCGCGCGCATCATCGAGTCGCTGCCGGAAGTCGGCGGGCAACTGACCACGCTGTATCCCGAGAAGTTCATCTACGATGTCGGCGCCATTCCGAAGATGCTCGCCAAGGATATGGTGAAGGCGTGCGCGGAGCAGGGCCTGCAGTTCGGCGCCGAAGTGTGCCTCGAAGAAGAGGCGCGCGAACTGATCAAGGTGGATGACAAGGTCTGGAACCTGAAGACCACCAAGGGCGACCGCCTGACGCGCACTGTCGTCATCACCGCCGGCGTCGGCGCGATGGCGCCGCGCAAACTGGGCGACCCGGAAGTGGAGCGCTTCGAGGGCAAGGGCCTCTATTACTTCGCCAAGAACTTCGAGGTCTTCCGGGGCAAGAACCTGCTCATCGTCGGCGGCGGCGACTCGGCGGTGGACTGGGCGAACTCGCTCTCCGGCATCGCCAAGACCGTGACGCTCGCGCACCGGCGCGACCAGTTCCGCGCGCAGCCGGGCAGCGTCGAAGAGATGGACAAACACGGCGTCCGCATCCTGCTCTTTCACGAACTGCGCACCGTGCGCGGCGGCGAGTTCCCCGAAGAGGCCGTCGTCTTCCAGAACAAGACGAACGAAGAAACGACCCTGCCCTGCGAGGCGGTCATCCTGGCGCTCGGCTTCAAGTCCGACCTCGGCGCCATCAAGGAATGGGGCATCGCCCTCGAAGGCAACCGCAAGATTTTGGTGAACACGCAAATGCAGACGAACCTACCCGGCATTTACGCGGCGGGCGATGTCTCCACATTCCCGGGCAAGATCGACCTGATCGCCACCGGCTTCGGCGAAGTGGCGGTGGCGGTCAATGACGCCAAAGTGTATGTCGACCCGACTTCGCGCGCCTTCCCCGGCCACTCCAGCGAAATGGCCCCCCCGCCAGGGTTGCAAGAGAAGGCAAAAGTCGCCGCGTAACAGACGGATGCCGTGTTACGGGGAAGGTGTTACGGAACCACCGTTACTGCGGGAAGTCGGATGGTTGGGAAGTAGGATCGTCGGTAAGTAGGAACGACGCAAAGTCCAACGACCCACGACCCCACTTTGCTACGACCCCACGACCGCTCTTCTGTAGTTCCGGCTAACGGCTACCTGCTACCAAGCCCTAACTAGGGCTTGCGGGTGCCTCACCCGGCCTGCGCGGCCGGAACATCATCGCTGGCGCGGACAATCTGCTGCGGGGCGACGCCGAGCAGTTTCGCCGCCGCCTTCGACAGGTCTTCGAACCCGGCCTTGTGCCAGCCGACCTGCGTTTTGACGATATCGCCGTGCGTGTCAATCAGAAACAGCGTCGGCACCGCGACCAGGCCGTAGTCCACAGTGGCGCGCAGGCCCTCGTCCACGACGAGCGGGTGCGTGGCGTGAAAGTCCGCTCCCCACTGCTCGGTCTTGGCCTTGTCGCCCTGCGAGACGCCGACGACCTGCAGGCCCTTGTCCTTGTAGGCGGCATGCAGGCGCTCGACGAACGGCCAGGCCAGCCGGCAGGTCGGGCAGGTTTCCTTGAAGAAGGCGGCCAGCACCGGCCCGCGCGACCGCATGGTGTCGAGGTCGTAGCGCTTGCCGTCAATGCCGGCCAGCGCAAAGCGCGGGGCGGGCGCCCCCACGGCCGAGTCCACACTCATTGCCATCGTCGTCGCTCCCCGTCGTTCATTCTGCACCTATTCTAACAAACGCCCCGCGATGCGCCGCCGCGCGTTACAAGTCGCCGCCGTGCGGGGCGGTGGCGCCGGGGCCGTAGGTGCCGGCGCGGTAGAGATAGAGTTCGAGCGGTTTGTAGATATGCGCGGCACGCCAACGGTAGATGCCGCGGTCGGTTTCCACCCAGGCGACGCCGTGGCGGGCGTCCTTCAGCCAGGCGAAGTGAATGGCCCGCATCTGCCAGCGCCCACCGGCGTCATCTGTCAATAGGATCGGCTGTTTGAAGCGGCATTCGAGGGTGACGGCGCCGACACTCAATGTGGGGGTCGTCGCCGTTTCCCAGGTGTCGGCGCGCGCAAGCGGCGCGGCCAAGTGAAATGCGATGCCATTCCACGCTTCGTCCGGGACCGGGTCGAGCGTGGATTGCGTGGGCGACGCGATCACCGCCTCGGTGTTGGCGGGCGCGGGGACCGTCAGAGCGTCGGCGGGCTGCCAGTGCTCCAGCGCGTCCTCCACGGCCTTGCCCAACGCCGGTGCGCGGGCCTCGACACGCTGGTAGTCCAGCGGCAGCCACAGCCACGCACCGATGGCCCACATCCCCGCGGCGACCGTCAGGTCCTTCTCGGGAAGGCGATGGCTGCGGCTTCCGATCACCACGCGATCCGCGCCCGGGTCTTCGCTGACGCCACCGCGGTGCAATGCCCGATCATATTGCGCCACGACGCAGACGGCGGCTGGGTTCTCCTCCCACGATGGGAAGAGTGCACCGCGTCCGATGCCCTCCCCGCCCGCGTACCGGGCAACGCTCGGAGTAAACGACACGATGCCCTTCACTGCAGCGACCAGCGCATCGAACTCGGGCGAGGCCGCGGGCACCACCACCGGCCGCCCGTCCGGCAGCCAGATGGTGATGGCGGCGATGTGCGCCGGGCGGTTCGTCCACCACCAATAGCCGGCGCCAGCGACGAGCAGCAGCGCGAGCAGCGGCAGCGCGAGGTTGCGCTTCTTCCGCGACGGCAGCGGCGGCGCGTCGTGAATCACCACGGCACCTGGTAAGTGTCGCGCAGCATCCCGGCCACGCTGATGCGCATCGTGGCGGCCGTATGGCGCAATACACCGCGGTCCGTTTCCGCCCACAGGGAGCCGCTCTCGTCCTCTTCGCCCGAAGCGAAGACGAAGGCGCGCACCAGGTACGTCTTGGCGCCGCTCGCAACGCGCAACGGCGCCTTGAACTGGCAGCGCAACACTGCGGTCGCCTCGCCGAGTGCGACGGCGCTCGCCGGCGCCCATTCGGCGGACGACTCTTGCAGCGCACGCACATAGCGATACAGTCCGATCCAGACACCGACCGGCACTTTCGCCAGGCGTTTCTGTTCGGGGTAAACCGTCGATACCTCGAGATTCTGCAGCGCCGGAATCAGCGGTGCGGCGCTCGGCGTCAGGCGCGCCAGCGCGCGCTCGACAGCCCGGCCCAGCGCTGGGGCCAGCGGCTCGACGCGGCGCTTGTCGGTCGGCAATTGCAGCCATTCATCGAGCAGCCAGCGGCCGGCGGCGACAATGAGATCGGTCTCCGGGAGCCGGGACTTGGCGCTGCCGAGAGCGAGGCGCGCGGCGGCGCCGCCGACATAGCCGCCGGCGAACGACCGGTCGTATTCCACCTCGACACAGACCGCGTTGGGATTGAGCGTCCACGCTGGGAAAAGCGGCCCCCAGTGGATTTGCGCCATCATCGCCTGGCGGGCGATTTCGTTGCTGAAGGGCGTGATGGCGTTAACCGCTTGCGCCAGGTCTTTGAAAGACGCCGACCCGGGCGGGGCCACGACCGCGCGGCCGTCCGGCAGCCAGATGGTAATCCGCGTTAGTTTCGCCGGCGTCGGGTCCAGCGGCTGGCGCGGCACCGCCAGGCCGAGCGAAAAGGCGGCGGTGAGCAAGAGTACGGCGGGAAGGAGCCGAGGCGAACGCGTCACGGCGGGTATTCTACCGCGGGTGGCAGTCATCTCGTCGTTCAATCAGGCGCATTGGCCGGAAGCGGCGTTGCGTCTTTCATCGAAAGTAGGGCACCGCGCAGCCGTTCCAAGGGCTCTGGGGCAGGCGACACGCCTGGCAATGCGAGACATTCCCCGGCCCATTGGCGAACAGTCACCATCGCACGCCGGTCGATGTCACGCAACTGCTCGGCAATCCAGAAGCGGTAATGTTCCCGCGGGTCCTCCGCGCTCGGCGGGAGATAGTAGAAGTCGATCTGCTCCGGGAAAACACCGATTCCGGGGACGGGGCGCTGAATGTTGTTCCGTTGTTCCCCGTCCCCCAGCCGAATCCAATCTCCCGTTGTCGGCTCATCCCAGCGGCCCGTCCCAACATTCATCGCTCGAAGGTATGTTGGCAGCACCAAGAGCGCGTGTTGCCAGAGGCGTCCGACCTCGTCTGGAGCCACGAAGCGTTCGCGGTGGCCTCCGAAGTTGCGCGTCACCCTGCCGTTGGAGAAGAGCGCAACAAAAAATGGCCATTCAAGTCGTGCGAAATACTCGTCCAACACCCGCCCAGCTCGCAGGCCGTGATCGGGTTCGAGCACTTCCCGAACGCTGCCGTCGGGCAATTCAAGATAGGCCCAGCATCGCGAGAACTTACCGCCCGAAGTCGTCAGAAAGGCACTGCGGATTTGCGTGATCGCGCGGGCGCTCTGGTCATAGAGCGGCTCCCTCAGCGACACATGAACCATCGGGCGGTTTTCGAAATCCGGCCGGTGTTCCCAAGTCCGGCCACCCAAATGTGTCGATTCCATCACAATCGTGCCTAGCAACAGCCGCGCGTTGGGTGGGAACAGGTCGGCTCCACCGGCGGCTGGGCGAACCGCTTCCACTTCGACATTCGCGGGTCCCACGCACAGTGGCTGCACAGAAGGAGGGAACCGATCGAGCGCGTGCCACACGGCACGCCCCAACCGCGGCGCTGCGGCCTGAACCGGGTCGCGTTCCACTGGAAACGGCATCCAGAAAGTGTTGATGTTGACGGCGATCAGCAGATCAGACTCCGGCAGGCGCGCCGTCGTGCTGCCGACGCACAGCCGCGTGGTGTGGTAGTTCCCCCACTGCGTTCCGCGAAATTGCCAAATGCGCGCTTCGACAATCACAGCATCCGGGTTTTGCACCCACGCAGGAAAGAACTCGCTTAACGGTACGCCCGCGCCCATCGCCGGTGTAAACATGTCGCGAGTGAACGGGGTTATCCCATTGAGCGCGCCGGCGATCTCTCGAAACTCAGGAGAAAACCGCGGCACTTCGACCAGCCGCCCGTCCGGAAGCCACAGTTTGAGTTCGAGCACGCGGAAAGGCGGTTGCAGCAGCAGGAAGATAAGTATTCCCGCCGCGAGGCAGACCCCGGACAGCAGCACAAGCCAGCGAACTCTTCGCTTCACCGCTACTCACTTCCCCTGTGCAGGGCCGGCTCCTGCGCAGGCGAAACGACGCAGGGCTAGAATGAAGGGGCGGCGCCTGCGGCGCCAAGGGGAGGGTTCGATGCCGGTATACGAGCGGCAGGGCGGCACCAACTGGGTCAAGATCATCGTCATCGCCGGCATCATTGGGCTGGTGCTGGTGGGCGGCTGCGTGGCGGTGCTCGCGGTCATCGGCACGCGCATCTTCAAGGAGACTTTCGTTCAGATCGAGCAGACCACCGATGCCAACGGCGCACCCGTCTTCAGCACCGAGCACTTCACACTCACCGCGCTGCCCGACTGGACACTGCACAACGACGACCCGATGCCGATCCTGGAGCACGGCCCGACCAAGGCCAGCGTGATGGTGATGTCGTTCAACTTTGACACGGACGGCTCGTCGCCCACCGACTCCTCCGCGCCCGCGTCCGCGACGAACGCACCGGCGGCGCCGGACACCTCCGGCGCCGCGCCCCCCGCGGCACCCGACGCGGTCGGCACCGCGTCGCCCGACGAACCAGTCATCGGCGGCCGGCGGGCGACAATCACCCGCGACACAGGCGCGCAAACCGTGTCCGTGTTGCTCAAGGGACCCTACGGGCACCAGGTGACATTCACCTTGACGCAGGGCGATCCGCTCCCCGAGGCGGAGAAGGCGTTGATTGCGCTGCTCAATACGATTCAGTGGAAGCCAGAAGCAACTGGCGGCCAGTAGCGGGAAGACGGCGGGGAATGAACTACCGCGTTCGCGCCCGGGTGCTGCCGGGGCAGGAGCGGCTGCTGGCCGAGCGGCTGGCGCAGCGGCTGCTCGGGCGCGGCGAGGTGTTCGAGGCGGAAATCAACCGGGCGCTCACCGCCGCCGTCGTCGCCGGCGATGAGGTGCACTGGGTCGAGTCCTGCTACTGCGACCCGCCGCTGAAGATGGAGCGCATCGTCCTCGACACTTACTTCGATCTGCTCTCCGTCGCCCCCGCGGACGACGCTCCCCTCCCCGCCGGCACCCCGCTGCCGGAGTTCCTCTCCAGCGATGGCGCGCACAACGAGGACTGACCCCGCGCCCGGCGCGGACTTCGTCCGCGCCCTGGCGCTCGCCGACCTGCCGCCCGGCGCGGCGAAGCCGGTCACGGTGGGCGGCATCCGGATGGCGCTGTTCAATGTGGACGGCATCGTGCACGCCGCGCAACTCCTCTGCCCGCACATGGCCTATCCGCTCACGAAGGGCACCGTCGCCGACAACATCCTCACCTGCCATTGGCATCACGCCCGATTCGAACTGATCTCCGGGGGCAGTTTCTCCGCGTGGTGCGACGACTTGCCCGTCTATCCCATCGAACTGCGCAACGGCTACATCTTCGTCTGCCCGGAACCGAAGGCGGCCTATCACCGTGATCTGATCCCCAAGGGCATCACCGAACTCCGCAAGGGGATGGAGGACAGCAGCACCTTCCGCATCGCCAAGTCGGTGACCGGCTTGCTCGCGGCCGGCGTGGCGCCGCTCGACATCCTGCGCCGCGCCACCGAACTGAATCTCTTCTTCGCCGAGAACGGCGTCAGCAATGGACTCGTCGGGCTGGCTTGCGTCACCAACCTCCTGCCCCACCTGGGAGAGGACGACCGCCCGCTGGCACTGGTCCACGGCGTCCGATCCGCCGCCGGCCCGGTCGGCGAGGGCCCGCCGCGGCGTACGCACTTGCCGCTGCCCGAAGCCGGGGGCCTCGACTTCCCGCGCCTGAAGCGCTACTACCGCGCGCTGCTCGACGACCGCGAGGCCGAAGGAGCGGAGCGCTGCCTGCGCACCGCGGTGGCGCAAGGGCTGGCGCCCGAAGCGGTCGCCGAGATGTGCATCGCGGCGGCGACCGATCACTTTTTCCTGAACAGCGGGCACACGCTCGACTTCATCAACAAGGCCTTCGAGTTGGCCGATGCGCTCGGCGATGCGCAGCGCGCCGACCTGATCGCCGGCCTGGCCGCGCCGACCGCGCAGGCGCGCCGCGAAGAGGAGAACCTCGAATGGGCGGAAGTGACCGGCCCGCTGTGGGAAGTGCATCACGATCTCCCGGAACTCCTCGCCACCGGCAGAGGCAAATCTTGGGATCAGAACGACAAGATTCTCGATGTCTTGCTCAACGCCAAGCCGCTGGAAATCGTCGAATACCTCCGACTGGCGGTCAGCCGCGGCGCGACCGTGACGCAATTGACGCGTCTGCTCGCCCGCGCCGGCGTCTGGCGGATGGTGCGAATGCACCTGCAAAATGAGGAAGACTGGGACCTCGTGCACGAGTGCTTCAGCCACAACAACGCACTCGACCGCCTGGCGCAGCGGCTGGCCGGCCGCGGCGAGGAGGCGGAGGCGGACCTGATGCGCGGCGTCTTTCACGCCGCCGTCTTCACCGGCCTCTGCTACTTCATGAATCTGCCGGCGGCGAAGCTGCCCTCCGAGCGCGCCGAGCCGGCGCAGGCGGATGACCCGGCGCAACTGCTGACGGAGTTGCAGCGCTGCGCGGAGTTCCAGCGCGTCGAAGAGAGCGCGGGCATCGTGCACGCCTATCTCGCCCGCGGATATGATCCCGCCGCCCTCGTGCAGAAACTCGGCTACTGCCTGCTGTTCGAGGACGCCGGGTTCCACTCGCTGCAGTCGCTCGAAGCAGGCGTCCGGCAGTTCCACGCCCTCGGCGACCAGCCCGAAGCCGCGCTCGCGCTCGTCGGCGCCGCGCGATTCATCTTCTCGCGCAAATTGCAACGCAATGTGCTCTTCCAAACGCGCAATGCGGAGAAACTCCTCCGCGGCGAGTCGCTCGCCGACGCGCCGGACTAGCCCGCCACTCCGCTCCTCTCCCGCTACAATCCCCAAATGCGCGCCCGGTACTACGCCCTGCTCGCGCCCTATCGCGGACTGCACCGCAATGTCCGGCTCATCGTCGGCGCCTGGCTGTTCGCGTTCCTGGGCGCGTCGATGGGCGGGCTCTTCTTCAACTTCTACTTGCAGGAGCTGGGCTTCGATCAGGGGTTCGTCGGCCTGTTCAATGCGGTGTCGCCGTTTGTGGCTGTGCTGTTCGGCGTGCCGTCGGGGATGCTGGCCGACCGCCTCGGCCACCGCGCCGCCATCCGCGCGGGCGGGGTACTCGCCGTCATCGGATTCTGGGGCATTGTCGCCAGCGCCACGCAGACGGCGCTGCTGGCGTGGATGGCGCTGGTCGGCGCCGGCACGGTGCTCATCTTCACCAGTTCCGCCCCACTGCTGACGGCCAGCGCCACTCGCGCCCAGCGCACCGCCGCCTTCAGTCTCGAATCGGCGACCTATTCGCTGACCTACCTCGCCGGCAACCTGCTCGGCGGGCCGCTGCCGCGCTGGCTGGGCTCGCTCATCGGCGCCGAAGCCCACTCTGTCCCGGCGCTGCGCCTGACACTGGGGGCGGCGGCGCTGTGTCTGACCGTCGGCCTCATCCCGCTGGCATTCGTGCAGAAGGCGCCGCACTTGGAAGAACCGCCGCCGCCGCCGTCATCGGCGGATCCGGCCCCGGGACCGGTGCGCGTCACGCACCCGGCCCGCCTATTCTTCTGGCTGCTGCTGCCGAACTTCGTCGTTGCGTTCGGAGCGGGGCCGATCATTCCGTTTCTCAATCAATATCTTCGAGTCAAATTCAACTTGTCGTTCGAGTCGATCGGCGCGGTCTTTGCCTGGTCGAGCGTGGTCACGATGGTGGGCGTCCTGGCGCAGCCGCACCTCGCGGCGCGGTTCGGCAAGGTGCGTTCGGTCGTGTTCGTCCAAGCGGTATCGATTCCGTTCCTGCTGCTGCTGGGCTTCGCGCCGTGGTTTTGGGTCGTGGCGGCGGCGATGGGCGTCCGCTCGGCGCTGATGAACATGGGCAGCCCGGTCTATCAGGCGTTCTGCATGGACCATGTGCCGGTGCGTCTGCGGGCGACCTTCACCGGCCTGTGGCAGTCGTGCTGGTCGATCGGCTGGGGGCTGGGCACCCTGGGCAGCGGGTGGCTGCAAGACACGATGGGCCAGCTGCGCGCGTTCACGCTCCTGTTCGGCACGATGACCGCGTTCTATCTGCTGTCGATTGCGCTGCTGTGGTGGCTGTGGGGGCGGGAGCGGAACTCAACCGGCGGCGGCGAAGTCAGAGAAGCAACAGCAAGTCCGTCGTAAGTCGGGCGTCGTACATCGGGTTACGGAGCAGTGGCATGCGGAGAGTGGGACTGATTGCGCTGGCGGCGGTCTTGCTGGCGGCGGCGCCGGAGCCGCCGGCGGCGCCCGCCATCGTCGTCGTGGACTTGCGCGAGGCCGACGCCGGCACACGCCTGCAAGTCCGTTCGCTGCAGGGGCTGGTCAACCGCGCGCGCTCGACCGCGTTCGTCGTGCAGTCGCCGCGCGACAGCGCCTGGCTCGACATCAGCGCGCATTGGAGCGGCGACGCCATCGAGCATCTGGACGCGCCCGGCTTCCTGGCGCGCTTCCGCAGCGCGGCGAAGGGCCAAGTGTTGTGCAATCCGGCGCAGCCGTACACGGTCGCCTTCGGCGCCACGCTGGCCGGCGTCCGCGGCGCGATCCTGACTGACCGCGACCTGGGCCTGCCGACCGTGCTCGATGTGCGCACGCTGACCGCCGGCGACGCCGCACAGCGACTGATGTCCGAATTGCTGGTGCAAACCGATCCGGCGGGCGTGGTGTTCCTCGACGCCGGCGGCGAGGCCGTCGATGTCATCGTGCAGAAGCGCTGGCTGGCGCTGACACCCGAATTCCTGCGCGCCTGGGACGACGGCCAGCGCCGCGCGTTGTCGGATCGCTTCGCCGCCGGCGCTGCCTTGATCAACTCCCCGGGCGAACCCGTGGACGGCGCCGACGCCCTGATGCGCGCGGCGCCATTCGCCGCACGCGGGGCGGCGTCGAACTTGTCGTTCTTCTCCGCGTCGGCGGAGGCGCGCCCGCTGCCGCAACTGCGTTTCCTGCCCACGCGGCTGCCGGACACGAAGTTCGTCGCGTTCCTCTACACCGCCGGTGACGACCTCGGCTATTTCCTCGACGGGATGGACCCGGCGTGGAACGCGGCGCCGCTCAGCGGGGTGCCGGTCGGCTGGGCCATTCCGGCGGTAGGCGTCGACCTGGCGCCGGTCGCCGTGTACACCGCGATGGCGACCGCGCTGACGCGCGGCGGCGACCAGTTCGTGCTCGACTGGGGCGGTGCCGTCTTTCCCGGCACCGCGCCCGGCGCGGCGCTCGGCGCGGCGCTGCGCGGGCGCTGCGCGCGCACCGGATTGAGCGCGGCCTTCCTGCATGTCAGCGGCGCCTGGAGCGCCGCCGAAGTCACGGAGTTCGCGCGGGCGAGCGGCCTCGAGGGCCTCTTTGCCGGCGGCGGCCAGGCCCCGCCGCTCGGACTGTTCGCCGACACGGTGGTGATGCCCGTCGAGCCGGCGGTCAGCGACCCGCTGCTCCTGCTTGCAGCCGTCCGCCGCCAGGCGCAAGCGCGCGACTACATCGCCATCGCGGTCAATCCGAAGACGATCGCGCCCGCGGCTTTGGCGCGCACGATGATTGCGCTGGGCGACGGCTTCGCGGTCGTTGCGCCCCTCGAACTCCTAGAATTGCAGCGTCAGGCGCTGCTGCGTATCAATCCCACCACGGTGGACGATCGAGGGACACTAGCCGCCTCGATCGCGCTGTCGCCCGAGCAGCCCAGTCCGTATGAGTCCGCGGTCGTGACGGCGCGCATTGACGGCGGCGCCGACCTGGTGCGCATTCTCTTCCGCGATGCCAGCGGCGCGACGCTGTACGTCCCCGCGACGCGTGCCGGTGAGTCGTACACCGCCACGCTGCCGCCGCTGCTGCCGGGCGGTGAGTTCGCCGTCTCTGTCCAGGCGCTGTCCGTCACGCGCAGCGAGCGCCGCAGCGACGCCAAGACCGTCACCATCGCCGTCGCCGACGGCGACAGCGACAACGCCACTGATGCCCAGGAGCGCTTCGCCCGCACCGACCCAAAGCAGCCCGACACCGACCGCGACGGCCTGCGCGACGGCAACGACCGCCGCCCGCGCGTCGTCGACCGCCCCACCATCGCGCTCCTCGACCCGCAAGCGCCGCCCTACGATGCCTGGCTGCTGGGCACCGCAGGCCGCTCGCGCGTCAGCGACGGCGCCCGGCGCGTCAGCGGCGCCGACTTTTGGACTTACGCACTTCCGCGCTGGGCGATCCCGGAAGGCGCATCGCTGGCGCTGGAAGTGCGCGGCGGCGTCAAAGTCAGCGTCTCCACCGACGGCACGCAATTCACCACCGCCCTCGATGAAGACTTTGTCGACATGACCACTCGCCTCGTCCCCCTGGCGCTCCCGCAAGGCGCGGACCACGCGTTTGTGAAGTGTGAAGCGCGCCCGGACAAGGAAGCCGCGCTCTCGCGCTTCGCCGTCGTCTCGAATCCGGACGGGCCGTATGTCCCGTGGACACGCATCGACCCGCCGCTCGGCATGCCCGGCATCGACCTGTCAGTCGTCGCGCAGGCGTTCGCGCCGCAGGGACTGAAGCGCGTCTGGCTCGCCTATGCGGCGCGCGGCGGCGGCGAGATCCGCATCCCGATGGAAGAGATTGGCCGATCGCAGGTCTTCCGGGCGCCGATGCGCGACCTGCGCGACCAGGACCAATTGAGTTACCGCATCATCGCCGAAACGCCCGCCGGCACGAAGTGCGCTTCGCGGCCGCTGGTCGTCCCGGTCGGGCGCACGCCGCTCGAGACGCACTCGCTGTTCGCCCTCACTGATTTCACCGGCGCCTGGCTGCCGCACGACACCTGGCAAGGCAACGCGAAAGTTTCGCAGGGCGACCTGTGCGCCGACCGCGCCGTCGTCGAACTCGGCGGCGAAGTGGCCCAGCCCTATGTTCTCTGGCTGCTCGGCGCGCCGAACGGCCGCGAAATCATCATTCGAATCGACAAGAAAGAAGTCGGGCGTGTCCGATCCGACGCTCGCTACGGTTGGCACCAGATCGGTGTCAGCCGCCAAGAGGCCGGCGCCCACACCATCGAACTGCTCGCTGACGAGCGGCAGCGCCCGGGCGCCGAAGCCATTTACGCCGAACTCCTCCTTACCCGCTCCACACTCTTGCAGCCGCCGACGGGCGCGCTGCTCCCCTACTTCGACCGCATCGCGCTGCTCGGGCCGGCGCCGGGCTCGGTCGTATCGGGCAAAGTCCTGGTGCGCGCCTCGGTCTCCGGCAATGTCGAGTATGTGAAGCTGCGCGTCGGCGACATCGAGCTGCCGACGCAGTACATCCGCCCGCCCTACGCCATCGAGTGGGACAGCACCCGCGTCCCGGACGGCGCCTACACCCTCACCGTCGTCGCCTATGGCACCACCCGCGGCCAGTCGGCGATGGAAGTGAGCACGGAGGTGATTGTGAGGAACAAGCCGGGCGGTTAGACTCCTTCAGGCGTTCTTTACGGACACGAGCGGGAAGGGCGCGGAATCGCCGCAGCGGGAGTTGTGATGGATGCCACGCTTCAAGTCATCAATCAGTTGCAGGCCGCCGGAATCATTGGCAAATACGCCATCGGCGGCGCCGTCGGCGCGACCTTCTATCTGGAACCCATCGCCACACTGGACCTGGACATCTTCATCTCCGTCCCGCAAGTCATCGGAGGAGAACTCGCTTCGCTGACACCTCTATATGAGGCCTTGAAGAGCCGTGGATACCGCGCGGAGGGTACGGCGGTCGTCATCGAGGGTTGGCCGGTGCAGTTCCTGCCGTGCCCGAATGCCCTGGCGGAGGAGGCGGTCACCCGCGCCATCACCACCGAAGTGAGCGGCGTGGCAGTCCGCGTCATGACTGCTGAACACCTGGTGGCCCTCGCGCTGGAGACCGGCCGCCCCAAGGACCTGGCTCGCATTTCGCAGTTTCTTGAGGCCGGCGCCTGTGATGCAGGGACACTGCAAGACATACTCACGCGGTATGAGCTTTCGGAACTCTGGGAACAATTCGAACAGCGATATCGTCAGGGACGGTGATGACCGAGCAGTGGCAGCAGATTCTTGAAAGTAAGCGCGTCGCGCGCATTCGCCGCGCGGCGTTGCCCTTCGCCGAAAAACTCCGGCTCCTGGAGCAATTGCGCGTCCGCAGCCGGCTCATCGCCGCCAGCCCGTTGCGCCGGCAACAGCCACCTCGAATCTGACGCCTCGCTATCCTCCCGCGTTCTGCTTCCGAATCGCCGCCATTTCTTCAGGTTCGGGCGGCAACTCGGCCAGAATGATCTCGCGCCCTCCTTCGCCCCAAATGACGGGGCTACGAAGGGCTGCTCGCTGCCTCCTACTCTCCCGAATTGCTCTTCCGAATGTCAGCCATTGCATGAGGTTCCGGGGGTAGGTCAGTGAGGATCAACTCGCAGAAGTCGTCAGCATCGAGGGCTTGCAGGGCGTAGTTCTTGCGGCGCTCGTAGCCGACGGTGGAACTGCTCTTGTCGCTCATCTGCGCGCCGCAGACGGACGGCCCGTAGTGCCCCGGCCACACCTCGTACCAGTCGGGCAGCGCCAGCAGCCGCTGCAGCGAGGCGTAGAGCGCGTGCGCGGCGTCCTCAATTTCCCCCCTCTCCGTAAACGGGGAGGGGCTGGGGGAGGGGTTGACCCTCTCCCCGGCTTCGCCCCTCGACTTCGCTCGGGGCACGCCACCCCTCTCCCAAGTACTTGGGAGAGGGGAAGGGGGAGAGGGTCGCTCAACCCCCAAATCCGGCCTTCCGACATCGCCGACGAGCAGCGTGTCGCCGGTGAAGACGGCCCGGTCGTCGGCAAGCAGACACAGCGAATCTTTTGAATGCCCGGGCGTGTGCACGACGCGCAGCAGGCGGTTGCCGATGCGGAGTTCCTGGTCGTCTTGCAATGCGACGACACGCGCGCCCGCGACCGCCCTCACTCCCAGCCCCGCTCCCTTCCCGGAGGGGGGAGACAACAGCGGATGCGCGGAATGCGCATACACGGTGGCGCCGGTGCGCGCCGCCAATTCCAGCGCGCCGGAATAATGGTCGGAGTGCAGGTGCGTCTCGATGACCGCGATGATGGGTACGCCCTCGTGCTGGGCTTCGGCGAGATAGTCGCCGACGGCATCACGCCGCGGGTCAATGACGGCCAGGGCGGGGTTGCGCGTGCAGCCGATGGCGTACGAGCAGCAGCCGAGGTCCGGGTGCCGGAACTGTCGCCAGATCATTCGTCGTCGGGGTGCTTGCGGCAATACACCTTCGGCACCAGGGCGACGGGATATTGCCGGCGGACGCGGCCGGGGCAGTTGCGGGTGGCCAGTTGTCCGGTATCGCTGCACACGGTGACGAGAATGAGCCGTTCGCCGGGCTTGGGGCGGGCGTGCAGCGCGCAGGTCTTCGTCGGCGCGTTCGGCGAGTCGGCGGGAATCCAGACGGTGTCCGGGCAAGTGGGCGTGGCAATCAGGCCGGTATCGCGGCAAATCTGAATTTCGTCGCCCGCCTCCGTCGCGGCGGCCGGGATCGCGCCGGGGATGGAGCCGTCGGGCGCTTCACCGGAGGGCGCCGGCGCGACGACATCAGGCCGGGCGGGCGGCGGGCCGAGTTGCGCGGTCAGTTGCGGGATCTGGTCGGGCGGGACGCCCTTGTTCAGCACGCCGAGCGCGGCGGCCATGAGCTGCTTCCAGGACGGCGCCGCGACGCGGGCGCCCTGGCTGCCCGGGGCCATCGGCGTGTTGTCGTCGCGGCCATACCAGGTGACCGTCACCAGTTGCGCGGTGAAGCCGACGAACCAGGCATTGTTGTAGTCGTTCGTCGTGCCGGTCTTGCCGGCGATGCGATAGCCGGGAATGCGCGCCGAGACGCCGGTGCCGTGCTCGACGACATCGATCATCATCGCGGTGATCGTGTCGGCGGTCTCGGGACTCAACACGCGGTGCGACTGGGAGCGGTGCTGGAAAATGACATTGCCGGCGCGGTCTTCGATGCGGTCAATGTAATGGGGGTCGACGCGGATGCCCCCATTGGCGATGGACGTCAGCGCCGTGGCCATCTCCATCGGCGTGATGCCGTTGGCGCCGAGCGCGACCGGCAGGACGGCCTCGAGCGGCGACTCGATGCCCATCCGGCGGGCGTAGTCAATAATGGTCTCGATGCCGAAGCGCTGCGCGATGCGCACCGCAGCGGTGTTGTACGAGTGGCGGAGCGCGTCCCGCACGAACACCTTGCCGTGATACTTGCCGTCGTAGTTGTGCGGCGACCACTTCTGCCCGCGCCGCGAGCCGGGGAACGAAATCGGCGCGTCTTCGATGACATCGAAGGGGCGCAGGCCGTGGTCCACCGCGGCGGTGTAGACGAACACCTTGAACGCGGAGCCCGGCTGCCGTCGCGCTTGGACCGCCCGGTTGAACTTCGACTTCAGCCAGTCGACGCCGCCGACCAGCGCCATGATGGCGCCGGTGCGCGGGTCGAGCGACACCAGCGCCCCCTGTTCCACCTTGCGGAACTGTTGCGTGCGCACGGCCTCGCGCACCGCCTTCTCGGCGGCGGCCTGCATCTCGTAATTCACGGTCGTGTAGACGCGCAGGCCGGTTTTGTAGACCACATCGGCGCCGTAGCGCTCGACCAGTTCGCGCAGCACCTGATTGGTGAAGTACGGCGCCTCATAGGACTCGGATCCCGGGATCTTCGGGTTCTTGACGAGGCGGAGCGGCTCTTTCGCCGCCGCAGTCGCTTCCGCGGCGGTGATATAGCCCAGATCCTTCATCCGTTGCAGGACGACGCCGCGGCGCTGCTGCGCACGGTCGGCATGTTCGAACGGGTTGTAGCCGGCGGGCCAGCGCGGCAAGCCGGCGAGCGTCGCCATTTCGGCGAGCGTGAGCTTTTCGAGCGGCTTGCCGAAGTAAATACTGGCGGCAGTGCGGATGCCGTAGGCGCCGCTGCCGTAATAAATCTGGTTGAGGTACGCCTCGAGGATTTCTTCCTTCGTGAAGCGGCGCTCCATTTGCACGGACAGCGCCAGCTCCTGCAGTTTGCGCGAGACGGTCTTCTTTTGGGTCAGATAGAGGTTGCGCGCCAGTTGCTGCGTGATCGTGCTGCCGCCCTGGCTGGCGGAGCCGCTGCGTACATTCGCCAGCGCCGCGCGCGCCATCCCGCGCAAGTCGAATCCGGCGTGCTGATAGAAGCGGTCGTCCTCGACCGCAATCGTCGCCTGCACCAGTTTCTTGGGAATTTCGTCGAGGCGCACCGGCTCGCGGTACTGCTGAAAGACCTTCCCGAGCATGTGCCCGTCGGACGAGAACACCGTTGTGGCTTCCTGCGTGTAGATAGCGGCAATGTCGTCGGCGTCGGGCAGGACATCCTTCAGCGATTGATACACTGCGACGCCGGCGAACAGGCCGAAGATCAATGCGGTGGCGAGCGCCAGATTGAAGATGAGCAGCAGGCGCGCCAAGATGCGCCCGCGTCCGCTGCGCCCTCGGTGGTCCCGTACCGTGCTTGCCATACCGCCTCGGATTATACCGCCGCCCGCGGGGGCGGGCCGGCGGCGTTAGCCGCCGTAAGCGTGAACGAACTGCTCGTTGATGCGGGCGGCCATCGTGTACTCCTCGGACTCTTCGCCGTCGGGCGTGGTGAATTTCATCTTGGTGTGCATGACGGTGCTGGTCTCTTCCCGCCCGGCCAGCGTCCGCCCGCGCTCGTAGTCGAAATACACCGTGAAGGTGGCCGTGATGGTGGCGTCGGCCTCGATCGACATCCCCTCCGGCTGGCCGTCCGCTTTCGGCGGGGCGGTGATGATTTGATAGGTGCCGGTGATTTCCACGCACGGCCGGCCGGCGTAAGTAACGAATCGGGCCAGCGTGCACTTGACCTTCGTGTAATTGTCGTCGTCGCCCTCGGCCTGCGTGCGGTATTCCCAAGTGTCGCCGGCGCCGACTTCCTTCTCGGGCAGGGTGAGCGCGCCGTGGCCGGTCTCCGGTCCGAGACTGCCGCCCGCCGGCGCTTTCAGTTCCGTGCCCTCTTCATCGAGGTGCGTGAGCACCTGATCGCGCGAGGACAGCGTGTGCGTTTCTTTGCCGGGAGGCAGGTCCTGCGAATCCTCGGGCTCGTCGCCGACCGTCAACTTGATTGTGCCCGATTTGATTTGCGTCTCGATGGTGGCGCGGTCACCGTCGACGCGCACGACTTTGCCTTCCGACATGAGGCGCACTATTTCGGTCGCCTTTTCGACAGTGCCGTCGCCCGACTTGGTCTGCTGCACGGTGTTGCGCGAATAGGTCGTCGTCCAACTCATGCCGGGGCGAAATTGGACCCGCAGCAACACCTTCGCCGGCGCCGGAGCGGGCGCCGGCTCCGCCGCGCGCCCGACAGTAAGCAGACAACACACGCCCAGCACCACCAACACCCACTGTTTCATCGCTGCCTCCTAGACTGCACGCGCTTCGGCGGCCGCGTGTGGTTCCGGTCGCCGGAGCAGCCAGCGCAACACCGGCGGCGCGGCCAGCGTCGTGATGATCACCATCAAAATCACTTGCCCGTACAGCGCGGCATCGATGACGCCCCGCGTCAGCCCGATTGCCGCCACAATAATACCCACCTCGCCGCGCGGCGCCATCCCCACGCCGACCAGCACCCGCGTCCGCCAGGGCTCGCCGACCGCGCCCAGCGCGCAGGGGACGAACTTCGTCACAATCGCCACCGCCGCGAGCAGCAGGCCCACTCCGAACAGCGACCAGTCCGCCAGCTGCTGCACATGCACCTGCGCCCCCATGATGACGAAGAACAACGGGACGAGGAACTCGTACAGCGGTTTCAGGCGCGCTTCCAATTCGTATTCCTCACTGATGTCGTGAATGACGATGCCGGCGAAGAACGCCCCGATGATGGCCGCCATCCCGAACCACGCCGCCAGCCCCGCGACCAGCAACAGCAGCCCCACCGCCAGCACGAACGGCGCATCGTGCATCGGCAGGCGCGGCAATTGGGCACGGTAGCGGCGAATCAACCAGGTGCCGACGACGGTGACGAGCACCGTAAACAGCATCACATCAATCACCAGCGCACCCACTTCGATGAACACTTCGCCCGGCGATATCGCCGTCTTCGCCACCACCCGCACCACCACCGCCAGCACCAGGATGCCGAGGATGTCGTCGATGACCGCGGCGCCGAGGATGATGCGCGCCGCCGCCGTCTGCAGCGCGCGCAGGTCGGCAAGGACGCGGGCCGTGATGCCCACACTCGTCGCCACCATCGCGGCGCCGACGAAGAGCGCCTCCGGCCCCGGGTGGCCAAGGCCCTTCATGAGCAAATAGCCCGCCGCCAGCGGCGCCACCACGCCCAAGACCGCCACCGCCAGCGCGGACTTCCCGACGACGAGAAGGTCCTTCAACCCCGTTTCCAGCCCCACCATGAACAGCAGGATGATGGCGCCCAGTTCCGCTAGCACCTGCCAAACGAAGGCCTGGGCCGTGTCGGCGCCCGCGGCCCGCGCGGCCTCGGCGCCGGCCGGGATGACCACCCAGCCAAGCAGACTCGGCCCGAGCGCCACGCCCACCAGCAGTTCGCCGATGATGGCGGGCTGGCCGATGCGCTCCAGCAGACGGCCCGCGACCTTGGCGCCGACGAACATGGCGCACAGGATGAACAGGATGGGATAGATGGCGTGCTGGCCGTCCACGCGGGCAGGTCCCCCTTCAGGCGCCGGTCAAAATGCGGCGCGCCTAGCGCTGCACGCGAAAGCCGATGATCGGCAAATCGCTCCCGCCGACATCCCGGAAGCCGAGCAGCAACCCGATGCCCGGGTCGACATGCAGTAGGTATTGCAGATACAGGTTGGCGCGCAGGTCGGCAGGGTCATACAACTCGCCGATGAATTGCAGGCGGCTGCTGAACTGCCGGTCGAGGCCCAGCCCGATCTTCCCCTGCACGATGCCGAACCGCAGCCACCCTTGCGGCGCCGGCAGGCCGTATTGCAAGTTCAGTTGCGCGTCGCTGCCGATGCCCGCCACCCCCAACCGCGCCAGCGCGTTCTGGAACCGAAAGTCGAAATTGAAATCCGTGAAGGTGGGGTTCGGCGCGCGCGGTGTCACCATCATCTGAATCTGCGGGTCGACCTGCACCTGCGCAATGTCGCGCGCCATCCCGCCGAGCTTCTGAATGGCCGGCGCCACCTCGCTCAATTGCGTGCCGACATCGCCGACCACCGTCTTCGCCTGCTCCGCCAATTCGCCGAAGGACTTGGTGGTCGCTTGCACTTGCTCGAGTGCGTCGTGCAGCTCCGTCAGCAGTTGCCCCGTCTCCGCGCTCAAGTCGTGCTCCTCGGTGATCTTGGCAAGCTCGCCCGTAATCCGTTCGACATGCGCCGCGGACTCGCGAATCGCCGCCGCGGTGGCGTCAAGGTCCGCCAGGATGGTGCTGCCTTCAACCTGTCCCTTCACTTCCACAATCAGGTCGTGCGCCGCCGTCGCCGCCAGGCGCAGTTGCCGGCTGGTCTCCTCGAAACTCGCCAGCGTGCGGTCGAGCCGGGGCGCGCCGTTCTCGGCCAGCCCGCGCAGCGACTTGCTCAACGCGGCGAGCTGTTCGCTGGCGGCGCTGACATTCTTGAGCACCTGCTGGAAAGTCTGCCGCAGGCCGGGCTCGCCCACCAACTCCGAGAGCCCGCTGGTCACCGTCCGCAAATCGGACAGGAGCGCGTAGCCCTGCGTCACCAGGTCCGCCGCGCTCGCCCGCACCGTGCCCGGCACGGTGGCCCCCGCCTCCAGGCGTTCGCCTTGCTTCTCGGCGCCGGGGGGTGTGATTTCGATGTAGGGCTCGCCGATCAGCGCGCCCTGCGCTAACTCGTACGCGTATCCCTCGTAGAGTTCGATGCCGCGGTCGATGCGGACGCCGACATGCACGCCCTCGGCGCCGCGCGGTTGCAGCCGCTCCACTTCACCGACGCGCACCCCCGACAGCCGCACCTCGCCGCCGCGCGACAGCCCCTCCACCCGCGGGAACACGATGGTCAGCGGATAGGCCTTCCCGCCCGCGGGCCGACCCCAGACCACAAACCAGAGGCCCGCCACCAGCGCCAGGGCCAGGAGCACGACTGCGCCCGCTCGGATTTCGCTCGCTCGTTCCATCAGTTCGTCGTCCGTTCGCCGGCGGGGGCAGACCCGGCCTCCAGAAACCGACGAAATGCCGCGCCGGCCCCGTGCGGGAGCGCCGCCGCGTCCCACGGCCCGTCCAGGTGCTGGTCGTGCAGGAACGCCACCCGGTCGGCCACCCGCAGCACCGATGGTACATCGTGCGATACCAGCAGGGAAGTCACTTGCTGGTCGCGCTGCAGGCCGCGCATCACTGCTTCGACAGTGAGCGCCGTCAACGGGTCGAGGCCCGCCGTCGGCTCGTCATAGAGCATCAGTTCCGGGCGGAAGACCAGCGCCCGCGCGATGGCGACGCGCTTGCGCATCCCGCCGCTCAACGCCTCGGGCATCTTCTCATCTGCGCCCTCCATGTCCACCATCCGCAGCACCGCGTGCACGCGCTCGCGCAACGCGGAGCGCGAAAGTTGTTCATGCTCTTGCAAGGGCAGCGCAATGTTCTCGAACACCGTCATCGAATCGAACAGTGCCGACTCCTGGAAGACCATCCCCATCCGCCGCCGGTAGGGGAACCACTTCGATTCGGGCAACGCCGACAAGTTCACGCTGTCGAACATCACGCGCCCGCTCGCCGGCCGGATCAGCCCGATGACCAGACGCAACAGCGTGCTCTTGCCGATGCCCGATGCCCCCATCACGCCGACTGACGCCCCGCGCTCCACTTCCAGCGAGATGCCGTCCAGCAGCCCGGCGCCGTTGAGGCGGTAGGTCAGCGCCTCGAGCGTGAGCAGCGCCATGTCAGCGAAAGGCCACGAACAGCAGCCACGACATCACCAGGTTCGAAACGATGATGCCCACGACCGCGAGCACCACTGCCGCCGTGGTGGCGCGGCCGACTCCGGTGGCGCCGCCCCGCGCCCGCAGCCCCTGCCAGCACGCCACCAGCGTCAGCATCCCGCCGAACACCACCGCCTTCGCCAGCCCGGCGAGCATGTCGTAGGGCTGGACGAAGTTCGAGATCGAATCGACGAACTGCGTCAGCCGCACCCCTGCGGTGCTCGCAATCAGATAGGCGCCGAACGACGCCACCACATTGGCGATCGCCACCAGCACCGGCACCATCAGCAGTCCCGCCAGCAGCCGCGGCACCACCAGGTAACTCACCGGGTCGATGCCGAGCGCTCGGAGCGCGTCGACCTGGTTTGAGGTCTTCATCGTGCCAAGTTCGGCCGCGATGGCGGCGCCGGACCGCGCCGTGATGACGATAGCCGTAATTGTCGGCCCCACCTCGCGCACGACCGAGATCGTGATAATGCCGCCGACCAGCCCCTGCGCACCGTACCGCGAGAGTTCGAATGCCAGGTGCATCCCCGCCACCATGCCGGCGAACAGCAGACTGATCACTACGATGCCGAACGACCCGGCGCCGATTTCCGCGCACTGCGTCACTGTCAAGCCCATGCGCCAGCGGCCGCGGGCGATGTACGCCGCGGCGCGGCCGAGCAGCAGCATGCAGCCGCCGAGCGTGCGCGTCGCGTCCAGCGCCGGCCGGCCGAGGAGCGCGAGCGGGTGCGTCATATCAGCGCGCCGCCAGCCCGAGGAAATACTTGTGCATCCGGAGGTCTCCCGACAATTCCGGATGGAACGACAGCCCCAAGCGCCGGCCCTGTTGCACGCCCACCAGTGTACTGTCCACGCGCGCCAGCGTCTCCACGCCCGCGCCCGCCGCCGTGATGATGGGCGCCCGGATGAACACGCCCCGGAAGCGCCGCTCCCCGAGCACGGCGATGTCGAGGTCGGTTTCGAAGCTGTCCACCTGCCGCCCGAAGGCGTTGCGTGCCACCGTGACATCGAGCAACCCGAGCGCCAGCTGGTCGGGCTTGCCCATGTCGATGCGCTTCGCCATCAGAATCAGGCCGGCGCAGGTGCCCAGCAGCGGCGCGTCGCGCTCCGCCATCGCTCGGATGGGCGCTTCGAGGCCGTGGCGCTCAATGAGACGGGTGAAAGTCGTGCTCTCGCCGCCGGGGATGATGAGCGCATCAAGGCCGTCGAAGTCCTGCGGCGTCTTGACGGAGACGGGCGTCGCGTTGCACCGCTCCAGCGTCCGCAGATGTTCGAGAAAATCGCCCTGCAGCGACAGGACGCCGACCCGCATCGGCTAGTTGCCGCGGACTTGGAGCAGGTCGCCCTCCGCCAGCGTGTGAATGTCGAGGCCGCGCATCGGCTCGCCCAGCCCCTCGGAAATGCGGGCCAGGACATCCGGGCGGTCATAGTAAGTGGTGGCGTCCACAATCGCCTTCGCCCGCGGGAACGGGTCCTCGGACTTGAATACGCCCGAGCCGACGAAGATGGCCTCCGCGCCCAGTTGCATCATCAGCGCCGCGTCGGCGGGCGTCGAGACGCCGCCGGCGGCGAAGTTCGGCACCGGCAACTTGCCCGTCTCCGCCACCTCGCGCACCAGTTCCAGCGGCGCGTTCAGGTCCTTCGCCGCCGCCGCCAGTTCATCGCCGCGCAGCGTGGTCAGTTGCTTCATCTGCTTCTGAATCTGTCGCATGTGGCGGACGGCTTCGACAATGTTCCCCGACCCCGCTTCGCCCTTGGTGCGCAGCATCGCCGCGCCTTCGGCGATGCGCCGCAGCGCCTCGCCCAGGTCGCGGCACCCGCACACGAACGGCACCGCGAAGTCGTGCTTCCAGATGTGGTGCGTCTCGTCGGCGGGCGTCAGCACTTCGGATTCGTCGACGAAGTCCACGCCGAGCGCCTGCAAAATCTGCGCTTCGGCCAGGTGCCCGATCCGGCACTTGGCCATCACCGGAATCGTCACCGCCGCTTCGATCGCCTTGATGATCGACGGGTCAGCCATGCGCGCCACGCCGCCGTCGCGCCGGATGTCGGCGGGCACCTTCTCCAGCGCCATCACCGCCACCGCACCCGCCTCTTCGGCGATCTTGGCATGGTCGGCATTGACCACATCCATAATCACGCCGCCGCGCAGCATTTCGGCCAGCCCGACTTTCGTCTTCCAGGTGGACTTCTCGGTCTTCGCCATCGGTATCACTCCCGCCGCCATTCTATCATCGGCG
>CAYNSX010000035.1:0-27235 GCA_964400165.1 uncultured bacterium | reverse complement strand
GCCGGTGAGCGCCTGACATGGGCTGGCACTTCCACGGCCTCGACCACGACGACCTCGGCAAGTCGTATGATACTCGCCTGCTCCGCCGCCTGTTCAAGTGGGTCCGCCCCTATCGCTGGGGGTTCCTGGCGGCCATCGGGCTGATGATGGTCGTGGCTGCTGGAGACATCGTGCTGCCACTCCTCGTCGGCAAGGGCGCGTTGGACGGCCCGCTGGCGCACGGCGACGCGCGCGGCCTGCTCCTCTACGCCTTCGCCGCGGCGGTCGTCGTCATCATCTCGAACCTCGCCAAGGGACCGCAGGTCCGGCTGCAATACATCATCGCCGAGCGCGTCATCCGTGACCTGCGCCGCGACACCTTCGCGCACTTGGAACGCCAGTCCGTCGATTTCTACGAGAAGAACAAAATCGGTGTCCTCATCTCGCGGATGACCAACGACATCGAGGCCATCGGCAATATGATGCGGGAGGGCCTCTCCATCCTGGTCGTGGATGCGCTGCAAGTCCTGGGGGTGGTGGGCGTGATGTTTTTCTTGTCCTGGCGCTTGACGCTCGCCGTGCTCGTGATCGTCCCGCTGCTCGTCTTGTCGACCATGTACTTCCGCGACCGCGCCCGCAGCGCTTACCGCGGCGTGCGCAAGAGCATCGCCGAAGTCGCCTCGACTCTGCAAGAGAGCATTTCGGGCGTGCGCGCCTCCCAGTCCTTCGACCGCAAAGATGAGAATGTCCGCCGCTTCGACCGCACCAACTTCGGCAACTTCGGCGCCAATGTGCAGGCGGCGATGGTCGCCGGCACTTTCACGCCCATCGTCGAAGCCATCGGCGCGCTCGGTATCGCCATCGTCATTGTGTATGGCGGATTGCAAGTCGTTCACGAACTCTTCTCACTCGGCGCGCTGCTCACTTTCTACCTCTATGTGCAACGGATGAAGGACCCGCTGGTGGAATTGAGCCAGCTGTACACCGTGCTGCAGGCGGGGATGTCTGGCTGCGAGCGCATCTTCCAGATCCTCGACACGCCGCCGTCCGTGCAGGAGTCGCCCAACGCCCGCGGCCTCAACGGCGTCGCCGGCCACATTGCGTTCGAAGGCGTCACCTTCGAGTATGTCCCCGGCCAGCCCGTCTTGCACGACCTGCACCTCGACATCCCGGCGGGCCAGAGCATCGCGCTCGTCGGCCCGACGGGCGCCGGCAAGACCACGATTTCCAGTCTCACCGCCCGCTTGTATGACCCGACGCAGGGCCGCGTCACGCTCGACGGCCTCGACCTGCGCGACCTCCGCTTTGACGCGCTGCGGCCGCTGATGGCGTTCGTCCCGCAGGAGCCGTTCCTCTTCGGCGGCACGGTGCGCGACAACATCCGCTACGGGCGGCTCAATGCGACCGACGCGGAAATCGAAGCCGCCGCCCGCGCCGTCAACGCACACGACGGCATCCTGCGCCTGCCCGACGGCTACGACACCAAAGTCGAAGAGCGCGGCAGCAACCTCTCCACCGGCCAGCGGCAACTCGTCGCCTTGGCCCGCGCCCTGATCGCCGACCCGCGCATTCTCATCTTCGACGAGGCCACCTCGAGCGTGGACACCTACACCGAACACCGCCTGCAGCGCGGCATTCGCACCCTGCTGCACGGCCGCACCTCGCTCATCATCGCCCACCGCCTCTCGACCGTCCGCTATGTCGACCGCATCGTCGTCCTCGACCACGGCCGCATCGCCGAAGAGGGCAGCCACGCCGACCTGATCGCCCGCGGCGGACTGTACAAGACCCTCTACGAAATGCAGTTCCGCGATTTGCCCGTCGCGCATTGAGAACACCAACATCGAGGAAGTGAGGAAACAAGGAGATGAGGGACTTGGCGCCCCATTTATGGGGCGCTTTTTGCTAGCCCGGCCATTTCATGGCCAGGACGACCAAGCAGGACTCGCCCCACCCTCGCGCCAATCCCGACCTATGTTCGCCGCCCGGCTCGCCGCTCTCCTCACGCTGGTCGCTTTGACTGCGTTGGCCTCCGTCAGTAGCGACTACATTCCGTTCGTCCGCCCCACAGGCGACGCGCCCTCTATCCTCTTCGGGCGTGCGGTGGCCGGCGTCCCCGACACCGACGGCGATGGCCTCGACGACATCCTCGTCGGCGCGCCGCTGGCTTCGGCGAGCGTCAATCAGTCGGGCTCCGCGTTTCTTTTTTCGGGCGCCACCGGCGCCCTCATCCGCCGGCATGACGGCAATTACCCCGGCGAGCAGCTCGGCGTCGCCGTCGCCGGCATCCCCGACCTCGACGGCGACGGCCGCGGCGACTATCTCATCGGCGCCCCGTACGACAACGAAGGCGTCGCCGCCGATTCCGGCACCGTGTTCGTCATTTCCGGCGCAACGGGCGCGGTCGTGCGCACCCATGACGGCATGCTCATCGGCGATGATCTCGGGCTCGCCGTCGCCGGCACGCCCGACCTCGACGGCGACGGGCGCGGCGACTACCTCATCGGCGCGCCGTTTGGGACTTTCGGCACCTTTCCTGATGCGGGCATCGTCCTGCTAGTCTCCGGCCGCACCGGCGTCACGATTCGCGCCCACGGTGGCCCGACGGCCTTCGAGCGGCTGGGCCACTCCCTCGCCGCCGTCCCCGATACGGATGGCGACGGTGTGCCGGACTATTTGCTCGGCACGCCCATTGCCGCGCCGGACGGCCTGGACGGCGCCGGCGCCGCGTATCTCTTTTCCGGCGCCAACGGCGCGCTCATCCGCTCTCATCTCGGTGACGCCCCCGCGATGCAGTTGGCGCTGTCGCTCTGCGGCGCCGGCGATGTGGACGGCGACGGGAGCGGCGATTACCTGATCAGCGCGCCGGGCGCGGCGGACGATGCAGGGGCAGCGCTCCTCTTCTCCGGTGCCACCGGTGTGCTCATTCGCCGCCACGATGGCGCGGTCGCCGGCGACCGGCTGGGGCTGTCCGTCGCCGCCGTCCCCGACCGCGATGGCGATGGCGCCGATGACTATCTGCTCGGCGCGCCGGGCGGCGTCCCCGGCAGCGCGAACGCCGCCGGCTCGGCGCTGCTGTTTTCGGGCGCGAGCGGCGCGCTGCTGCAGCGGTTCGAGGGCAGCAACCCGCGGGACCAATTCGGCTTCGCGGTCGCCGGCGTGCGCGACTTGAACGGCGACGATCGCGGCGACCTGCTCATCGGCGCGCCCGCCGCCGACCCGGGCGGCGTGCTCAACGCTGGTGCGGCGACGCTGTTCGCCACCCCGTCGATCTTCGGCATCGTGCGTGACCCATCAGGCGCGCCGGTTCCGGGTGCGATGGTCACCGCGACTGCGTATTACTTTGCGCCGAGCGCGACCGCCGATGCAGAGGGCCGCTACGCCCTCGGTGCGCTCGACACGGGCGTCGCTTATGCCGTGCGCGCGTCGGCGCTCGGGTTCATCGCCAAGCCCCTCGCCCCCACGGTCATCGCTGCGCAATCGCTGCGCCGCGATTTCACACTCGGAACGATTGCGCTCACCAGCCCCGGCAACACGCAAACGGTGTCCGGCTTCGTGCCCGTAAGCGCCGCGGCCGCCGACCCGACTGGCATTCAGCTCGTCGACTTCTTCGACGGCGACACCTTCATCGGCCACGCGGCGGCCGCGCCGTACGGCGTGCTGTGGCCGTCCCTGCAGGACTGCGCGCACGAAGGCCCGCGTACCCTCACCGCCGTCGCGACCGCCGGCGACAGCGAAACCGGCGTGTCGCTGCCGGTCACGGTCACCGTGGACAACACCACCTTCAGCGATGTCCCCTGCTCGCACTTCGCCTGGCGTTTCATCGAAGCGGTGAACCGCGACGCGCTGCTGCGCGGCTTCGGCGACGGCTCGTTCCGCCCTGACCAGACCGTCACCCGCGCCGCGCTCGCCGTCGCCGCCGCGCAAGTCGCCGACCGCACGCGGCACGACCTTGCCGCGTTCACGCCACCCCCGTGCCGCCAAGAGACCTTCAGCGATGTCCTCTGCACGCACCCCGTCTATCGCTTCATTGAGTACGCCGCCGCCCGCGGCCTGATGTCCGGTGCCGGGCGCGGCCGCTTCCTGCCCGGCAGCAGCGTGACGCGCGGGGCGCTGGCTGTCGTCCTCACTCGCCTGCGCCTCCTCGGCGCCGGCATCGGCTTTGCGCCGCCCCCCTGCGGCCACGAGACTTTCGCCGATGTGCCGTGCACCCACCCGCTCTACGCCTTCATCGAATTCGCCGCCCTCGAGGGTCTCGTGCGCGGCTTCCCCGACGGCACCTATCGCCCCGCCGCCCCCGTCACCCACGCGCAGCTGGCGGTAGTCGTTACTCGTGTGGCGGGTCTTTCGTTTTGACAGCCGAGGTCGCGTTGCAAGCCCCTCTCCCAGTTCGGGAGAAGGGTGGCGAAGCCGGGGTGAGGACGACCCGCACCGCCGACTTGCCATTCTGACCCTCTCCCCGCCTCGTCCTTGACCGCGCCGCTGCGCAGCCGGTAACTTGGCCGCGGGGGGAATGTGGTGACCACCAACCTCATCGCCATCAGCATCGTCCTCATCCTCGCCATCCTCTACCTGGCGCTGGTCCACTTTCAGGAGTTCTATGGCGGCAAGCAGGCCGAGTTTCCCTTTTTCGCCCGCCATTGCCGCTGGTGTGGCGAGATCGTGACCGCCGCCAACACCCACCACCACGGCAAGCACTGCTCCCGCCGGCGGCGGTGGAAGGAGTGAGGCGCGCCCACGAGTCGCTGCTCGACGCCATCGGCAACACGCCGCTCGTCCGCCTCACGCAACTGACCCAGGGCCTCGCCAGCCCGATTTACGCCAAACTCGAGATGTTGAACCCGGGCGGCTCCGTCAAAGACCGCATCGGCCTCTCGATGATCGACGACGCCGAAGCGCGGGGACTGTTGCAGCCCGGCGGCACGATTGTCGAGCCGACCTCCGGCAATACCGGCATGGGCCTGGCCATCGTCGCCGCCGTGCGCGGGTATCATTGCATCTTCACCATGCCCGACAAGATGAGCCGCGAGAAAATCGACCTGCTGCGCGCCATGGGCGCTGAAGTCGTCGTTTGCCCGACCAATGTCGCGCCCGGCGACCCGGAGAGTTATTACTCCGTCGCCAAGCGCCTCGCCGCCGAGACGCCGGGCGGCTACTCGCCCAACCAATACGAAAACCCCGCCAACCCCGCCGCGCACGAGCGCACCACCGGCCCCGAAATCTGGGAGCAGACGGAGGGGCGCGTCGATTACTTCGTCTGCGGCATCGGCACTTGCGGCACCATCACCGGCATCGGCCGCGCCCTGAAGGCGCACAACCCGCTAGTGCAAATCGTCGGCGTCGACCCGGATGGCTCCATCTTGAAGGATTACATCGAAACCGGCGAATACCACCCTGAAGACGCGCAGCCCTACCTCGTCGAAGGCATCGGCGAAGACATCATTCCGAAGACGCTTGATGCGTCGGTCATCGACCGTGTCATCAAAGTCAACGACCGCGACTCGCTGCTGATGGCGCGGGCGCTGTCGCGGCAAGAGGGGCTGTTCGCCGGCGGCTCGTGCGGCTCGGCGATGCTCGGCGCACTGCAGATCGCCCGCGAGCAGACGGCGCCCAAGACCATCGTCGTCCTGTTCCCCGACGGCGGCGGGCGCTACCTCTCGAAACTGTACAACGACGACTGGATGCGCGCGCACGGCATGCTCGGCGAGCCGGTCGCCGCCGGGGTGCGCTGACGATGCGCTTCGCTACCAAGGCCATCCACTCCGGCCAGGAGCCGGACCCCGAGACCGGCGCCGTCGTCCCGCCCATCTATCAGACTTCGACTTACGCGCAGCAGGGCATCGGCCAAAACAAGGGCTACGACTACGCCCGCACCAAGAACCCCACCCGCGACCGCCTCGAGGCCAACCTCGCCGCGCTCGAAGAGGGCCAGTTCGGCCTGTGCTTCTCCTCCGGCATGGCGGCGACCACCACCGTCCTGCACCTGCTCACGGCCAGCGACCATGTCCTCGCCTCCGACGACCTCTACGGCGGGACGCACCGTGTGCTGACGCAGGTGTTGCAGCGCTCGTGGGGGCTGGCGTGCGACTTCGTCAACACCAGCGAACTCGCCGCCGTCCGCGCCGCCTGGCGCCCGGAGACCAAACTGGTGTGGCTGGAGACGCCCACCAACCCGCTGCTCAAGATTACCGACATCGCCGCCGTCGCGGCCTTGGCGCGCTCCCGCGGCGCGCTCTGCTGCGTGGACAACACCTTTAGCAGCCCCTACTTCCAGCGGCCGCTGACGCTCGGCGCCGACCTGGTGATGCACAGCACCACCAAGTACCTCGCCGGGCACAGCGACCTGGTCGGCGGCGCGGTTCTGACCTCGAACACCGAGGTGTATGAACGCCTGAAGTTCCTGCAGAACGCGATGGGCGCCGTCCCCGGCCCCTTCGATTGCTGGCTGACGCTGCGCTCGGTGAAGACACTCGCCGTCCGCATGGAAGCGCACCAGCGCGGCGCGCTTCGCATCGTCGAGGCGCTGCGCAAACACCCGGCGGTCGAGAAGGTCTATTACCCCGGCCTACCCGAACACCCCGGCCATGACATCGCCCGCCGCCAGATGTCCGGCTTTGGCGGGATGGTGTCCATCGTCGTGCGCGGCGACTTCGAGGCCACCAAGCGCGTCGCCGCCGCCGTGCGCCTCTTCGCCCTCGGTGAGTCGCTCGGCGGCGTCGAAAGTCTCGTCTGCCATCCGGTCACGATGACCCACGGCGCGATCCCGAAGGCGCACCGCGACCGCATCGGCATCACCGACAACCTGCTCCGCCTCTCCGTCGGCATCGAAGACCCAGAGGACTTGGTGGACGACCTGACGCAGGCGCTGAACGCGGCCTACACAAGCAGCGTGTCAGGTGTCAAGTGAAAGGTGTCAAATGAAATACTTGACCCGTCATTGTTCACCTGACACCTGACACTTCACACCTGACACCAATTGTTCGGGGCCGCCCCTCGCGGGACGGCCCCATTGTCTCCGCTGTCGGTGTCGGTGTGGTTACTGCTGCTTGGCGAAGGCCTTGGCGGGCGCGGGCAACGCCGGGCCGTGCGGGCCCTTCATCTGCGCCAGCGTCGCCATCAGCAAATCGACGGCCTTCTCCAATTGCGGGTCGCGGCCGTTGCGGATGGCGACCGGGTCATACAGCACCCGGTAGTCCGGCTGCCGGGCGTTGATTTCCATGTTCTCGCCGTCCGGCGCGTAGACGCCCCAGCCCGGCGTGCGGATGCTGCCGCCGTCGAGGAACTGGAACCCGCCGGTGGCGATGACCGCGCCCATCGTCGGCATCCCGACGACCGGCCCCAGGCCCTTCGACTTGTAGCCCTCGGCAAACATTTCCGAGTTGCTCGCCGAGCGGCCGTTGATCAGGCACGCCGTCGGCTTCTCCATGCTCTGATTGAGCAGGAAGTCCTCGGAAATCATCGTGGGGGCGCCGCGCGGGTGCATATACGAGAACGGCTTCGTCTCGATCACCCGCAGGATGTCGTGCGCGGTGCGCCCGCCGCCGTTGTAGCGGACATCGACTACCACCGCGTCCACGGCGCCGGCCTTCGTCGTCACTTCCTTGTAGAAGCGGTCGAGCGGCCCCTGCGACATCCCGCGAATGTGCACATACCCGACGCGGCCGTTCGACTGCTTGGCGGCGAGGTCGCGCTGCCACTCCACCCACGCCTCATACGACAGGTTCGACATCGCCCCGCCGCTGATCGGCTGCAACGCCACCTCGCGGGCGCCTTCGCGGCTCGGCTTAACATTGACGAGCAGCACCGTCTTGCGCCCGGTCGTCCGCGACATCACATCGTCGAGGATCGTTGCGGTGTTCAGTTCGCGGCCGTTGACCGCGATCAGATACTCGCCCACCTTGATCTGCGTTTCGGGGTTCGCGGCCGGCGAGCCCGGATAGACCTTGGCGACCTTGAAGACGCCGAACTGGTCAAGCGTCACCCAGTCCCACTCGACGCCCAGATAACCGACGCCGCCGCCCCCGCCACCGAAGCCGCCGCCCGGCGGGCCGCCCGGCCCGCCGCCGCCCTCCTGGGGCGCGGTGACGCCCAGGTGCGAGGCGTTCAGCTCAAAGACCATCTCAACGAGCATGTCGTAGAAGTCTTCCTTCAGCGGCACATACGGCAGCAGCGCCTCGTACTTGCTTCGGATGGCATTCCAGTCGACGCCGTGGTGGTCGGGGTCGTAGAAGATGCGATCCATCACCCACCACGCCTCCTGGAACACCTGGCGGTTCTCTTCCATCCGGTCGATGGTCAGCCGCGAGGAGACGGAGACCGCGCCCTGCGACCGGCCGTCGGGCGACATCCAGCGCAGCGCGCCACCCGACAGGTAGTAGAGCCGCTTCCCGTCGGCCGACAGCGTCAGCCCGCCCTTGCCGGCGGTGTCGCTGGTCAGTTGTTCGAGCCGTCCGCCGTCCACCGGCACCTTCCAGATTTGCTGTCCCTGGTTGAGGGTGCTGGTGAAGATGAACTCCTTGCCGTCCGCCGTCAGCACAACATTGCCGGCGCCGGCGTCGAAGGTCGTGTGCCGCGTCAGGCGGTCGTAAATGCGGTCGAAGTTGATGGTGACCGGCTCGTCCTTCTTCGGCTCACTCGGCGCCGCGCCGCCCGGCGCCGCCGCGGGCGCACCTTCGGCGCCCGGCCGCCGCCCCATCGGGCCGCCGCCCGGCGCCGACTCGCCCTTCAGAATCTTGTCCAGGGCGTCCTCCTCAAACTCCGCCTTCGAGTACTGCAGCGTCACCGAATAGATGTCGCTGTTGCCGTAGGTGGAGTTCGTGAAATACACGCGCTTGCCGTCCGCCGACCACTGCGGGCGGCTGCTGTCCTTCGCCAGTTCCGTGAGGCGCTCGGTCTGGCCGGTGTCGAGATTGACCACCCAGACATTCCCCTCGAACATCGTGCCGGGCCGCGTGATGGCCAGCCACTTGCTGTCCTTCGACCAGGAGAACTGCGGCTGCGTCCCATCGGGCGGTCCCTCGAAGTAGCCCTCGGCAACGGTCTTCGATTGCCCGCCGTCCGGCGACATCGCGGCGATGCGATGCGTCCCGTCGTAGTACACGATCCACTTCCCGTCGGGCGACCACAGCGGCGCGGTGGCGTCGCTCCCATTACTGGTCAGGGGCGTCGTCTTGCCTTCGAGGTCGGTGATGTAGATCTGCCGCGAGCCGCCGCGGTCGGAGACGAACGCCAGCCGCCGGTTGTCCGGCGCCCAGGTCATCGACCCGTTGCGCCAGGGCGGGCCGGCCAGCAACCGTCCCAGGCCGCCGTCCGCCGCCGAGGCGACGAACAGCGCCCCGCGCGTCGTGTAGGCGAGCAGTTTGCCGTCGGGCGAGACCGCGTACTCGCCGATGGTGTTGGCGATGGTGCGCTCGCTCACCCAGGTCTGCGGGTCGTCGCTCGGCGCCGACAGCGCCACCATCTGCGACTTGCCGCTCGTCACATCGAGCCGCCAAATCTCCGAGTCGTACTCGAAGAAGATTGCGCGGCCATCCCGCGTCATCTGCGGGTAGCGGATGCCGTCGCTGGTGAAGGTCGTCACCGCCGCTGCCCCCGACCCATCCGCGCCCATCTTCCAGATGTTCGGCGTGTCGGTCCGGTCGGACACGAAGTACAGCGAGCGCCCGTCGGTCGACCACATCGGCCAGTAGTCCTCACCGTCGAACGAGGTCAGCCGCTTCGGGTCGCCGAGCGGCATCGTGAAGTCGCTCACCCAAATGTCGGCATTGTAGGACGAGAGGAATCCCCGCCGCCGCCAGCCGCCCGTGCTCCCGTTCAAACAGAAGGCCATCCGTTTCCCATCGGGCGAGAGCGCGGCGAAGTACTTCGATTCGAGGTTGTCCCAAGTCAGCCGAATCGGCGTGCCGCCCGCGAGCGGCACCTTCCAGATGTCCTGCTGCGCGCCGTAGCCGCCGGTGCGGATGAGCAGCCACTTGCCGTCAGGCGAAAACGAATCCGGATATTCGGCGCTGCTGCCGAAAGTCAGGCGCTGCGGCGCGCCCCCCTCGACCGGCATCAGGTACACATTGTAGGACCCGTTGCGGTTCGACGCGAACGCAATCGTCTTGCCGTCGGGCGAGAACAGGGGCGTCGTGTCGGTTGACGGATGAATCGTCAGCCGCCGCGCCGCGCCGCCGGCGGCATCGGCGATCCATAGATCGCCCATATACGAAAACACCAGCGTTTTCCCGTCGGGCGACGGCGCCGGGTAACGCGCGCGCTTGACCGCACTCGGCGCCGCCACGGCGTGCACCGACATCGCCACCGTCAGGGAAACAAGCGAAACCACCAGCAGAATACGACGCATAGGGGCCCTCCCAGCCAACATCCTCTGTCTCTTGGATTCACATCGGCCCGCTCGTGCTGCGGGCACTGTCCCCCTTCGCCCCGTGCCGTGTCCCTCCTGCTACCGGAAGGTGTCCACCCACAGCCGGCGCCCGTCCGTCCGTACCGTCACCGCGCCCGAGACATCCGTCCGCAGAACGCGAATGCGCCGCTCTTGCAGGCGCTTCAGCACCGCGCCGCTCGGATGCCCGAAGGTGTTCTCGCCCACGGAAATGACCGCCAGCCGCGGCTGTACCGCCTCCAGCAGGGCTGGCGTCGTCGACGCCGCCCCGCCGTGATGCGGCACCTTCAGCACCGTGCTGCGCAGATCGTGGTGCGCCTGCAACAGCGCCGCCTCGCCCTCGCCTTCCATGTCACCCAGCAGCAGAAACGACACCCCGCCGAACTGCACCTTCACGCACACCGAATTGTTGTTCAGGTCGGATTGCGTGCCGCCTACCCGGGGCATCGGCGGGTGCACCACATAGAGCATCGCCCCGCCGCCCAGCTGCATCGTCTGCCCCGCCCGCGCCGCCGTTCGCCGCACCCCGCGCCGCTGCGCGGCGATGAGCAGCCGCTGATAGCCCAGCGCGAAGGAGGGCAGTTCCGGTTCCAGAAACAAGCCGACGGGCAGTTGCTCCACCACCGCCCGAGCGCCGGCGGCGTGGTCGTCGTGCGCGTGCGACACGATGAGCGCGTCGAGCCGCTGCACGCCCGACAGCAGCAGCGCCGGCAGCACTACCTCGCGCCCGACATCGCTGCGCTCCGGCACCGCCCCCCGCACGCCGCCGGCGTCGACCAGCACCGTGCGCTCCGGCCCCTGAATCAGGATGGCGTCGCCCTGCCCGACATCGAAGAAGGTCACCGTCAGCCACGGGTGCGCGCCCTGCCACGCCGCCCCCCACGCCAGCGCCGCGGCGACGAGCAGCCCGGCGACCGTCAGACGCTCCCGGTGCCGCCCCAGCCAGTCCCGCGCCGCAACGAACCATTGCATGCTGCGCAGATTCTCGCTTGCGCCCGGCATATCCTGCGCAAAGAACCCTCTCCCCGCCCTTCGGGCACCCCTCTCCCAAGTACTTGGGAGAGGGGACGGGGGAGAGGGTCTATTCTTCTCTTCGTCCGGTGGGGCGGCATTTCCCAATGCCGCCCGTGCGATCACCCCGGAATGGGAATTCCGGGGCTACCGAATCGATTCCCGGCCATGTAATGGCCGGGCTAACAAAAAAGCGCCCCATAAATGGGGCGCGAAGACTCTCGTATTACGAGCCCGCTTCAGCGGGCGTTCCCGGTGAGTCCGGCCATTTCTTGGCCGGAACACAGAGAACAGGCCTGGCGGCCTGCGGTACCACAAAGACCCTCGTTTCCTTGTTTCCTCGCTTCCTCGCTTTCATCTTCCCCCTCTCCGCTCGTCGGAGAGGGGGCTAGGGGGTGAGGGGCCCAATCGGAAACAGTATCCGTATCGCCGTCACATGCTCCAGCGCGGCATCGAATGTCGCCGGCAGCGCCTTCGTCATGTCGGGGTCGAGTGCGAAGTGCGGCGGGGGCTGCCAGTCGCCGCCGTCCAACTGCACTTCCACCAGGAACCGGTCCAGCAGCCGCGCTTCCCAATCGTCCGCGTAGATGTCATTCGGGCGATACTGCGGGCGAATGTAGCGCGCGAACAGCGGCGCCACGCCCTCCCAACTCGGGTCGAGCGGCGAGAGCGGCCCCACAATCATCCATTGCGTGCGCAGGCGCGCGTTGCGCATCTCCGGGCTCAACGCGTGCGCGGCCGGAATGATTTGAATGCCGGCGATGGCGCCGAGCGGTGCGAGCGAGATGTCGATCACGCCCGGGTGATTGGCGCGAATGCGCCCGAAGCCCGCCCACTGTGTGCCGATGAAGCGCCCAACGCCGTACACCGGCCGGTAGACCGTCCCGATGGGCGTGCACGTCCCGTCCAGCCACTCCAGCCAAATGACGCCGCCGAAGCGGTTCTCGAACACCAGCGCCTTCGGGTATTGCTGCGGGCGCGTGACGCGGATGAGCAGCGTGTCCCCGCGCTGCGGCACATACTCCGGCGCTAGTCGCTGCGGCCCGTCCGGAGATTCGAGAAACACCTCGTTGCCCACCAGCGGCGCCCAGCCGCCGCCGAAAATCCCCCCACCCGCCGGCGTGTCGAGATACAGCGACGCCTCCGGGCTCAAGTACGACGGAAACTTCGCCGGGTCGACGCCGATCTGGTCTTTCGGCAGGATCGAGAAGATGACGCCGCGGCCGGTCGCCGCATCCACATGCGTCAGGATGTGCAGCGCATTCACCGCCGTCGCCGCCACCGTCCCCGGCACCGCCCAGACAGAGGCGGTGAACCCGTTCGGGTTCACTCTCCCGCACCAGGCCACGACCGTCCCGGCGGGCTGCCAGGTGGCGCCGCCGTCCGTGCTGACCGTCACCGCGCCGCCAGCGTCGTTCACGACCCGGATGCGGAACGCCTCCACCTCGGCGACCTCGGGCGCGGGCGCCGGCACGGCGCCCGCCAGCGCCGCAGCGAGCACCAGCGAAGTCAGCAGCGTGTGCATGCGGACAGTGTACCGGCAGCCAGCAATTTCCCGACACCCCTCTCCACTTCGTGGGGAGGGGCTGGGGGAGGGGACCGCACGGGGCGCGGCGCCGAACGAACGGCCTCACCCCCTGACCCCCTCTCCTGTGCGGAGAGGGGAACAACACGATGGCGTCGTTCCACGAACCGCAGGCGTCTATAATCGCACCAATGCCGCGCTCGCCCGCTCTCCTCGCGCGCCGCTGGCTGACCCTGTGCGCGTGCGCGCTGCTCCTCGCCGCGCCGACTCGCGCGGCGCTGCCCCAAGCGCCGCTCCTGCGCATCGTCCATTTCACCGACTCGCACTTCCCCGTCGGCAAAGGCCCCGACCGCCTGCTGCAATGCTTCCGCGAGATTGCGCAACTGACGCCGCCCCCCGACCTCATCGTCCACACCGGCGATGTCACCGAGTTCGGCGACGAAGCCGCGCTGGACCGGTTCGTTGCCACAGCCGCGCAGGCGCCCGTGCCGTGGATTGCTGTTCCGGGCAATCACGATGTCCGCTGGTCATTCCTCTCCGACGCCCGCCTGCAACAGGCACTGCAGGCGTACTTGCCCGCGGACGCCATCCGCTCGCCAGTCGGCCTCGGCGCCGCCTTCACCAGGAACGGCGTGCGACTGCTGCTCTTCGACTCGAGCATCCCGCTGGAACAGCACGGCGCCGTCGACCCCGCCACTCGTGCCTGGGCGAAAGAGTGGCTGGCAACGCAGCCCGTCGGGCCGACACTCGCCTTCTTCCATCACCCGCCCTTCGACCCAAGCGGCGTCGATACGCCCGGCGCATTCGATTTGCTGGCGCTCTTAAACCCGCCGCAATCGAACGCCGCCGCTCCGCCGAACGCCATCATCTGCGGCCACGGCCACTCGTCGCGGCGCTGGGTGGTGAACGGCGTCCCGATCGTGATGACGGGCGCCCTGTACGACGATGCCGGCGGCTACCGCGTCTTTGACATCTTCTCCGACCGCATCGAGTCCCGCCTGCGCCGCTGGGATGGCGATGGCACACCGGTCGTGACGCAAGTTTGGCCTCCGCCCGCCGCACTGCTGCCGCTGACAAACACACTTGTGATCGCTGACCCTCCCGGGCGAGTTTCCATTTGGGCGCATCCCACCGAGTCAATTTGGATTGGCGCCGACGACACCGATTGGATTCCACTGCCCGCGAAGTCGCTGATGCTGCCCGTCGATTCGCCGCTGCGCGCCGTGCGGGTGCGGCCGGTCACGCCCGGCCTCGGCGCGCCGGCGCCCGACCTCGATTGGGGCGCGGTGATCGTCGAGCGCCTGCCGGGCGCCGCGGTCTCCCCGCGCATCCGCCACCGCTGGGCACTCGGCGCCGGCGTCCTCGGCATGCCCGCCTCGGATGGGCGGCTGCTGTTCGTCGGCGACCTGCGCGGCACGCTGCACGCCTTCGACCTGACCACCGGCGCGCGCGCCTGGCAAGCCGATCTCGGTGAACGCATCATCGGCGGCCCCGCGGTCGGCGGCAACCTGGTGTTTGTCGGCGCCGGCGAATCCGTTTACGCCCTGCGCGCGAATGACGGCGCCCGCCTCTGGCAGCGCGCCGTCCCCGGCCCGGTGCGAGCGCCCCCCGTCTTCGACGGCGACCGCGTCTATATCGCCGCGGGCGCCACGCTGCTCGCTCTGCGCCCGGACAACGGCGAACTGCGCTGGACGCTGCCCACCGGCGGCCTCATTCAGGCCGGCCCGACGCGCTCCGGCGACCTGCTCTACTTCGGCGCTTGGGACAACACCCTGCGCGCCGTCCACCGCGACACCGGCGCCGTCGCCTGGACGCTCGCCGGCACTGCCAATCACTACTACTCTCCCGGCGCCGGCGCGCGGCCGCTCCTGGACGAAGGCATGCTGCTTGTCTCCGCATCGCCGAGCCATGGCACTCCCGGCGTCTGGGCGCTCGACCCGGCGACCGGGAAGGTGCGCTGGACCGCCACCGCCTCCGCCGGCTATTGCCACCTCGCCGGCGCCGGCGACACTGTCCTGCTGGCCTCGCTGTCCGGCGAACTGATGGCGCTCAATGTCGCCGACGGCAAGACCGCCTGGCGGATCCCGCTCGGCGAGCCGGTGGTCGGCGGGTCGGTGGTCGTCGCCGGCGACACCGCCTACACCATCACCCTCCGTGGCGTGGTGTTGGCCTTCTCCGCCGCCGACGGGAAGCCCCTCTGGCGGGAACGCCTCGGCGACGGCTACTGGTTCAGTCCCCCATTGCTTGTGGACGACTGGCTGGCCGCGGCCTCGACGGACGGGGTAGTATGCGTCGTCACACGAGGAGCGACGCCCTGATGTTGCGGTCCGCGGTGCCCGTGCTCGTCGGAATTCTGCTCTTTTTGGCCTTGCCCGTCATCCAGGGCCTGCTGGAAGTGCTGCATGTGGCGCAAGTGCGGTCAAACGAGCAACTGCGGGACTTGGGCTACCCTTTCGCCCAGCCGGAGGCCTTCACACTGGTCGCCTTGGTTTTGCTGACGATGGCGGTCGCCCGGGCTCGGCCCCGAGGCAAGCGGCGGGAGCCGCCGGAGGAGGGCTAAACGAACAAATCGACTCGTTTCTGCCACTTCTTTTCAGGGTAGAATGATGCCGTTTGGCGCGGCTTGGAGAGGAAGATGCGCTGTCGCGATTGCGGCCGCCTGAATCCGAACATTAATAAGTACTGCGCCCAGTGCGGCGCGGTCCTGGCCTCCGAGGTGTACGAGGAATCGGAGGCGATTCGCTACGACCCTGTCGCCGCCCGCGAGATCCTGAAACAGGCCGCAGCGCTCGTCGAATCCGGCAACTACCAGGCCGCGATCGAGCAGTGTCATCGCGCCATCGCCGCCGATCCGTTGTTCCCCTCCGCGCACAACTACCTCGGCACGCTGTACGAGCGCGTCGGCGAGCACGACCGTGCCGTGCAAGAGTACGAATCCGCGATGGAATTGCTCTCGCTGCGCGCGCCCGAAGCGACGCCGAAAGCGAACGGCGGGCACCGTGCGTCGCGCGTCGCCGTGACCGCGGGGTTCATCGCTGCCAGCACCGCCTTGGTGATGCTGTTCGTGCATCTGATTGCCACCTCCAGCGGGCCGACCCGCGGCTCCGCCATCCAAGCGCAGACGGAACCGCTCACCGCGCCCGGCTTGAGTCCGTTTTCAGCGCTGAAACCGGAGGCGGGCCGCCCCGCCGGCAACGATGTGCCGCGGCGTGCTCCTGCGCCCGCCGGCACGGTGGCACCCGCGCCCGGCGCACCGGCGAACGACGCCACCGCGTCGACGCCCGGCCCGGCGTCGCCCTCGGCGCCCCCGCGAGGCGCTGGGTCACTGGCCAACGCCGACTCCGCCCGCGAATTGATGGCAGCCGGCCGGTGGGACGATGCGCTCCGCACTCTCGAGATTCTCGTAGAGGACGCGAGCCATGTCGGGACCATCGACCCGGCGCTGCTCTTCGACCGCGCCCAGTGCCATGAAGCCCTCAACCGCCTCGACGACGCCCGCGCCAATTACGAAGCCGCCCGCCGCGGCTATGACGAGTGGCTCGCCGCGGGCGACAACCCCGACGCCGCGCGCCGGGGACTCGCTGCCTGCGATCGCGCCCTGCAGCGACTCGGCGCACCCCGCTAACTCCCCATCCACACGCCCGCCGTCCGCGTTGACCCTGCGCCGCGCCGCTCACTATAATCGCGTGACCCCATGACCTCTGCCCTCGGTGTCATCCCTGCTCGCATGGCCTCGGTGCGCTTCCCCGGCAAGGTGTTGGCCCCGTTGGGTGGCAAGCCGATGGTGCAGCGCGTGTGGGAGCGTGCCTTGAGCAGCCCGGCGCTGTCGCGCCTCGTCATCGCCACCGATGATGTGCAGGTGCTGACTGCCGCCGAGGCCTTCGGCGCCGAGGTCATCCTGACCCGCCCCGAACACCCCTCGGGCACGGACCGCGTCGCCGAGGTCGCTGCCCGCTCGACCGAGCCGATCATCCTCAACATTCAGGGCGACGAGCCCTTCATCGAGCCGGACGCCATCACCGCGCTCGTCGAGCGTATCATCGAGACGGGCGCGCCGATCGCCACCTGCGCCGGCGTGCTTGACGAAAAGGACGCCGACGACCCCAACACGGTCAAAGTCGTCTGCACCGCCGCCGGCGACGCGCTCTACTTCTCCCGCTCGCGCATCCCCTACCCCCGCCATGAGCCCGGCCCGTTGCGCAAGCACTTCGGCATCTACGCCTTCACCCGCGAGGCGCTGCGCGCCGTCGCCGCCCTGCCGCCGTCGGCGCTGGAACGCGCGGAAGGCCTCGAACAGTTGCGCTGGCTGGAAGCGGGCTATCGCATCGCCGTGGCCTACACCGTCTACCGCGGCATCGCCATCGACACCCCCGCCGACCTCGCCGCTGCCGAGCGCCTGCTCGCCGCCCAGGGCGCGGCGAAGTGACGCCCCGCTTCGACTGGGTCTTCCTCGATGTCGGCTCGACGCTGCTCGCCGAGCACCGCTCCGACGCGTTCTTCTTCGCCGAGGCCTACAAGGAACTCCGGCGCCGCGGCGTGGCGGTGCCCTGGCCGCGCTTCCGTCGCTATTGGCGCGAGGCGCTGCGCAACGGCGCGCCGTCGACTTTCAACGAAGTCATCCGCTTCTCCATCGAGCGCCACGGCGGCGATGGGCTGACCATTCAGGAGGTGCGCCGGGCGCTGCACCCCTTCCATCGGCGCTATCACGCGCTGCAGGTGCCGTATGCCGATGTGCGCGCCGCGCTGCCTTCGCTGGCGAAGCGCTACCGGTTGGGCATCATCGCCAATCAGTGGGTGGGCGCCCGCGCCCGCCTCAAGCGGTTCGGCATCGACAAGTGGTTCGAGGTGTGGGCGATTTCCGAGGAGTTGAACAAGCACAAGCCCGACCCCGCGCTCTATCGCCATGCGCTCAAGGCCGCCGGCTGCCCGCCCGACCGGGCGGTGATGGTCGGAGACCGGCCTGACAACGATGTCGTGCCGGCGCGCACGGTCGGGATGACCGCGATCTTGCTCGAACGCGGGCCGTTCAAAGACGCCTGGCGCGACCGCCGCTGGCCAGCGCCGCATGTGCGCATCCGCTCGCTGCACGCGCTGGCGCCTGCGCTCGACCGGCTCGCCGGCGAGCGCCGCTGATGGCCACCCACCGCGTCACGATCGGCGACGCCGTCATCGGCGGCGGCACGCTCGCCATCATTGCCGGCCCCTGCGTCATTGAGTCCGAGGCTCTGTGCCTGCAAGTCGCCGAAACCGCCCGGCGGGAGTGTGAGCGCCGCCAGATTCCCTACATCTTCAAGGCCTCGTTCGACAAAGCGAACCGCACCGCGCTCGACTCGCGCCGCGGCCCCGGCCTCGAGGAAGGGCTGCGCATTTTGCGCAGCGTCCGGGAGAAGGTCGGCGTGCCGGTGCTGACCGACATCCACGAGGCCGCGCAGGCGGCGGTCGTCGCACACGCCGTTGACGCGCTGCAAATCCCGGCTTTCCTCTGCCGCCAAACCGACTTGCTCCAGGCCGCCGGCGAGACCGGCAAGCCGGTGAACATCAAGAAGGGGCAGTTTCTCGCGCCCGAGGATATGCGCTTCGCTGTCGAAAAGGTCGCCGCGACCAAGAACCGCAACATCCTGCTCACCGAGCGCGGCACCGTCTTCGGCTACCGCGACCTGATCGTGGATATGCGGGCGCTGCCGCTGCTCGGCGCATTCGGCTACCCGGTGCTCTTCGACGCCACGCACAGCGTACAGCGGCCCGGCGCCGCGGGCGGCTCGTCGGGCGGGGCGCGCGAGTTCGTCCTGCCGCTGGTGCGCGCCGCCTGCGCCGTCGGCGTGGACGGACTGTTCATCGAAACACACCCCGACCCCGCCACCGCGCACTCCGACCCCGACTCGCAGTGGCCGCTCGACCAGTTCGGCTTGCTCCTCGATCAGGCCCTGACCGCGCACGCGGCGCGTTGACCCCCGCGAAACGCCCCGCCTATACTTCCCGCGTGGAGCACGAGGCGGTCGAACACACCCAACTGACCCTCGCCGGACTCGACTGCCCCGACTGTGCGGTCACCATCGAGCGCGGCGTCGGGCAATTGCCCGGCGTGTTGCGTGCGAGCGCCAACTTCGCCGCCTCGTCGCTGCAGGTGGAGTATCGCCGCGGGGAAGTCAGCGAGGACGCCATCCGGCGGCGCGTCGAGCAACTGGGCTACCGCGTCGTCACCGAGCTGGAGCGAGAGCGCCCCGGCCTCGCCGGCCTCGGCGCTCGCGAATTCTTGACGCTGGGGTCCGGCGCTGCCCTGCTGGCGGGCGCCGCGGCCCAATGGTTGGGCGCGGCGAGTGCGTGGAGTGTGGGCGCGTATGTGCTCGCCATCAGTGCCGGCGGCTGGCATGTCGCCCGCGCCGGCGCACTGGCGCTGTGGACGCGCCGTCTCGACATGAACCTGCTGATGGCCATCGGCGCCCTCGGCGCCGCCGCCATCGGCGAGTGGGCGGAGGGCGCCACCATCGTGTTTCTCTTCGGCCTGGGTAACGCCATCGAGGCACACACCGTCGAACGCGCCCGGCGCTCGGTGCGGGCGCTGATGCAACTGGCGCCCGAGACCGCGCGCGTCGTCACGCCCGCCGGCCTGCTCGAGACGCCGCTCGCCGAAGTGCGAGTCGGTGACCTGGTCGCCCTACCACCCGGCCAGCGCGTGCCGCTGGACGGCGTCGTCACCCGCGGCGCGACCGACATTGACGAGGCAACCCTGACCGGCGAGTCGCGCCCCGTCCCGAAGGCCGCCGGTGATCCCGTCTTCGCCGGCACACTCAATCAATTGGGCGCTATCGAGTTCTCCGTCACGAAACCGGCGGGCGCCAGCACCATGAGCCATGTCATCCGCCTCATCGAGCGCGCTCAAGCGCAGAAGGCGCCGCGGCAGCGGATGATCGACCGCTTCGCCGCCGGCTACACGCCGATCGTGATCGTGCTGGCGGCGGTCATTGCAGTGGCGCTGCCGCTGCTCGGCTGGGCGCCGTGGCTGGACGCCGCCGCGCCGCCGAACGGCTCCGTCTATCGCGCGCTCGCGCTGCTCGTGCTCGCCTGCCCCTGTGCGCTGGTTATTTCGACGCCCGTCGCCATCATCTCCGGTCTGGTTACCGCGGCGCGGATGGGAGTGCTCATCAAGGGCGGCGCGTTCCTCGAGCAGGCCGGCCGCCTCACGACCATCGCCTTTGACAAGACCGGCACCATTACGCGCGGGCGGCAGGAGGTCGTTGCGGTCGTGCCCGTCGCGGGGCTGTCCGAGGACGACCTGCTGGCGCTCGCCGCCGGCATCGAGCAGCAGTCCGAGCACCCGCTCGGCCGCGCCGTCGCGCACGCCGCGCACCATCACGGCATCGCGCCGCGCACCGCGGATAACTTCCGGGCGCTGCCCGGCCTCGGCGTGCGCGCGGACATCGGCGGCGTGCCGCACTTCACCGGCAATGCGCGCCTCCTCGCCGACCACGGCATTGCGCTCTCGCCCGCCGCGGACGACATCGCCGCCGCGGAGGCCGACGGCGACGCCGTCGTCCTCCTTGCGGATCGCACGCGGCTGCTCGGCTACCTCCGCCTGCGCGATGTGCCGCGCCCGGAGGCCGCACCTGCGCTGCGCGCATTGAAAGCGCTTGGCATTGAACGCCTCTGCCTTGTTACTGGCGACCACGCGCAGGCCGCCCGCCTCATTGCCGCGGCGCTCCCGTTCGACGAGGTGGCGAGCAGTCAGCTGCCTCAGCAGAAGATTGACTTCGTGCGCGGCCTGGTGCAGCGTTACGGCGACACCGCGATGGTCGGCGACGGCGTCAACGACGCGCCAGCGCTCGCCGCCTCCAACCTTGGCATCGCCATGGGTTCCATCGGCTCCGACGCCGCCCTGGAAACCGCCGATGTCGCGCTGATGACCGACGACCTCTCCCGCCTGCCGCTGCTCGTCCGTCACGGCCGCGCGGTGCTGCGCCTCATCGCGCAAAACATCGCGTGCTCACTGCTGGTGAAGGGCGCGCTGCTGCTGCTCGTGTTCAACGGCACGCTCACGCTCTGGCTGGCAGTGGCCGGCGATATGGGCACCTCGCTGGTTGTCACCTTCAACGGCCTGCGAGCGCTGCGACCGCCGCGTTGACGCCCCAAAACCGCCCTGTTACACTGGTGAACCCGAGGGACCCCCGTGTACGCCATCATCGAATCCGGCAGCAAACAATATCGCGTCGAAGAGAACGCCCTCATTGATGTCGAACGGCTGACCGCCGCCGACGGCGATGAAGTGGCGCTCGACAAAGTGTTGCTCGTCCATGACGGGGACTCGCACATCGGCACGCCCTATGTCGAGGGCGCCCGCGTCGTCTGCCGCGTCGTCGGCACGGAGCGCACGCGCAAACTCTGGGTGTTCAAATACAAACCGAAGACCCGCTACCGCCGCACCGCCGGCCACCGGCAGCACTACACGCGGCTGCGGGTCGAAAAAATTGAACTCGGCGGGAAGAGTAAGGCGCGCCAGCGCGCCCCTGCCGGTCAGGAGGAGTAGATGGCTCACAAAAAAGGCGGCGGCTCGACCAAGAATGGTCGTGACTCCGCCGGACAACGGCTTGGCGTCAAGACCTACGATTCCGAGCAGGTGCACGCCGGCACCATTCTCGTCCGCCAGCGCGGCACGCCCATCCACGCCGGCTTCAATGTCGGCCGCGGCGATGACGACACCCTCTATGCCAAGATTTCCGGCATTGTCTCCTACGAGCGTTCGCGCGGTCGTTCGCGCGTCAGCGTCTATCCCGCCGCGACCTAGCGCCCCCGGGCGGTTCATTGACGAAGTCGTCATCACCGTCCGTTCCGGCGACGGCGGTCGCGGCGCGGTGAGTTTCCGCCACGAAAAGTATGTCCCCCGCGGCGGTCCCGACGGCGGCGACGGCGCCCGCGGCGGCCATGTCGTCCTCGAAGCCGATTCGCACAAGCGCAGCGTCGGCGATCTCTCGCACCGCGCCCAGTGGCGCGCCCCCGACGGCGGCGACGGCCGCAAGAAACGCCAGCGCGGCCCGCGCGGCGACGACCTGGTCATCCCGCTGCCGCTCGGCACCATCGTGCGCGATGAGGAGAGCGGCCATGTCATTGCCGACCTGGTCGCACCCGGCCAGCGCGTCATCGTGGCGAAGGGCGGGCGCGGCGGTTACGGCAACTCCCGCTATGCCACGGCGACCCGGCGCGCGCCCCGCTTCGCGCAACTCGGCGAGCCCGGCGAAGCGCGCCGCCTGCACCTCGAATTGACGCTGCTCGCCGACATCGGCATCGTCGGCCTGCCCAACGCCGGAAAGTCCACGCTGCTCTCACGCATTTCGGCGGCGCATCCCAAAGTGGCCCCCTACCCCTTCACCACCCTGTCGCCGAACCTGGGCGTCGTCACCGTCGGCGAGTCGATCTTCGTCGTCGCCGACCTCCCCGGCCTGATTGAAGACGCGCACCGCGGCGCCGGCCTCGGCCACCAGTTTCTGCGCCACCTGGAGCGCACCCGGCTGCTCGTGCACATCGTCGACCTCGCCGACCCGGCCCGGGAACCGCTCGACGCCTGGCAAGTGGTGCAGGACGAACTCCTCGCCTACCAGGAACAACTCGGTGAGACGCCTCAACTGGTGGCGCTGAACAAGACCGACCTGCCCGGCGGCGCCGCGCGCCTATCCGGCGCGCAGGCCGCGTTTGCCGCCCGCGGGCTGGAGACTTTCCCCATTTCGGCGGAGACGGGCGACGGTGTCGCCGCCTTGCTCGACGCCGTAACCGCACGGCTGCGCACCGCCCCCGCCTCGCTGGCGGCGCAGCGCAAGCCGCCCGTCATCCCGCGGCGCACGCGCCCGCTGACCGTCGTGCGCGCCGGCGAGAACGACTTCCAGGCCAGCGGCACCGCCGTCGAGCGGGCCGTCATGATGTTCGACACCGCCAACCCCGAAGCCGTGGCGCACCTGCGGAGCGTTTTGTCCCGCTTGGGCGTCTTTCGCGAGGCGGTGAGTTTGGGAGCCCAGGTGGGTGATACCATTCATATTGGCGGACTGGCGCTGCGGATTGAGGCGCGCCGGAGGAGCGTGGCGCATCACTGAAGGCCCTCGCGAACGGATCGGGCTGATGGGCGGCACTTTCGACCCCATCCACTACGGCCACCTCCTGGCGGCGGAAGAGGCGCGGGAGCGCTTCGGCCTCGGCCGGGTGCTGTTCATCCCGTCGGGCCTCCCGCCGCACAAGAAGGGCTACCCCGTCACCGACGCCGAGCACCGCTATGCGATGACGGTCCTGGCCACCGCCGACAACCCGCACTTCTTCGTGACCCGGATCGAGATGAACCGCACGGGGCCGTCGTACGCGGTGGACACGGTGCGCCTGCTCGCCGAGCAGTCGCCCGACGCCACTTTCGTCTTCATCACCGGCGCCGACGCCGTGCTCGAAATCCTGCAATGGAAGGACGCCGCCGCCCTCATCGAACAGTGTGAGTTCATCGCCGTGACCCGCCCGGGCTATGACCTCTCGGCGCTCGACCGCCTCGACCCCGATTTCCGCGCCCGTGTGCAGCGGCTCGTCATCCCCGGCATCGAGGTGAGTTCGACAGAATTGCGCGAGCGGGTGCGTAACGGCCTGACCATCGCCTACCTGACGCCGCGCACCGTCGAGCGCTACATCGCCAAGCACGGCCTCTATCGCGGCCCGGAGTCGGCGTCGGCCGAGGACTGGGCGCGGCCGGTCGAGCGCCGGCCGGCCCGGCGCGCATAGAATGACCGTGATGCTCTATGTCGGGAACCTGCCGCTCGACAGCACCGCCGACGAACTGGCGGCGCTGCTCGAACCGGTGGCGCGCATCGAGTCCATCGCTTTTCGCGACGCGGTGCCCGCCGCCGAGTACCGGCAGGCCACGGTCGGCGTCGCCGACCGCGACCTCGAGCGCGCCCTCGCCGCCTTGCAGGCGGCGCGCTTGCGCGGCCACCGACTCGCCGTCCGCCCCGCGCTGGCGGGCGAGCGCTGATGGCCGGCCTCATCCCGAGAATGCGTGATTTTGCAACGCGGCCGCTGAAGACCACGCGCGGCCGGCGCATCACGCTAGCCGTCGGATGCGTGGCGCTGTTCGGCGGCGGCATCACCACTGGGATTTATTACAACCTGACCCACGGGCGCAACCTCTGGACCGACGCCGCCGGCTATCTGACCTCCGGCTTCCGCCCGCCGTTCGCCGGCCGGCGGCAAGTGAACATCTTGCTCGTCGGCGCCGACGAGACCTGGGGCGCGGGGCCCTCCGACACCATTATGGTGCTCACCGTTCGCCCGTCGGAGAAATACGCCGCCGTCCTTTCGCTGCCGCGCGACCTGATGGTGCGCAGCCCTGACGGACGCACCCACAAACTCAACGCGATGTTTGCGCAGGGAGGAGTACCGCACCTGCGCGAGGTCGTGTCGAGCGTGCTGGGCATCCCCATCGACCATTGGGTATCACTGAACACGAAGGGGTTTGAAAAGATCATTGACGCGGCGGGCGGGGTGACCGTGAATGTCGACAAGCGGATGCATTATGTCACCTCGTACATGAAGATTGATTTGCAGCCGGGCGAGCAGGTGCTCGACGGCAAGTCCGCCCTCGGCTATGTTCGCTTCCGCAGCGAGGCGACCGGTGACCTGGCCCGGATGCGCCGCCAGCGCGAACTGTTGCACGACCTGGCGCAGCAATTGCTGACGCCGGCGCGCCTGCGCAACCTGCCCGCCGTCATTTCCGTGGCCATGCAATCCGTGCAAACCGACTTGAATGCCGGCGACCTGCGCTCGCTCGCGGAAATGGCGCGGCGGATGGACCTCGACGGCATTCCCGCCGCCAGTCTGCCCGCCGAGCCGCAGACCATCCGCGGCCTGTCCTATCTGGTGACCGACCCGCTGTGGGTGCGCGAGACGCTGAATTATCTGTTCCTCCGGCAGCCGGTGCATGTCGAAGTGCTCAATGGCACCGGCACGGAGGCCCTGGCCATCAAGATTGCCGAATTGCTGCGGCGCAACGGAATTCCCGTCACGGTGGTGGACAACGCCCGCTACGGCGTCGACCACACTCGCATCATTGACAACGGGGGCATTCACGGCGCCACGGTGCAGACTATTGCGCGCCTCTTGCAGACCGACCGCGTCGGCAATGCGCTCGACCGCAGCACGCCCTGGGGCGTGCAAGTGCTGTTGGGACCGGATGCCGAGAGCCGTGTCACGCCGGACTAGCGCCGTCGCCGCGCCCGACGCCGTGGTTGGCGACCCGGTGCCCGCCCTGCGCGCAGCGCTCGCCGCGGCCCGCGCCCTCGACCCGGTGTGGCTCGACTTGCGCCCGCTCGGCGCCTGGGTGGACGGCTTCATCGTTTGCCATGGCTCGAGCGCCCGTCAACTGCAAACCATCGCCGGGAAAGTGCGCGCGGCGCTCGAAGAGATGTCGGGCGCGCATGTGCCGTTGGAAGGCACGCCGGAGTCGGGCTGGATATTGGTCGACGGCGGCGCGCTCGTCGTCCACATTTTCGACGGCGAACACCGCGAATTCTACGATTTGGAGCGCCTGTGGAACGACGCGCCGCGCCACGCGCTCGAGGATGAGGGGGAGGATGTCCGGAGTTCCGGCATCGCAACCGCCGCAGCCGCCGACTGAACAAGTCGAGCAGGCCTTGCGCGACGCTTCGGTTTTCCACCGCCGCGGCTTGCTCCCGCAAGCCCTGGAGGCTTGCCAGAAGGCGCTGGGGCTCGATGAGTGGTCCGTCCCGGGCCGGGAACTGTTCGCTGATGTCCTTACCGACCTCAAGCGCTTCGATGAAGCGCTCGAGAACTACAGGATTGCCCAGGCGCTCGATCCCGAATCCCCTCGGCTTGAGAAAAAACTCGCCGAGGCCGTTCTGCGCGCTGCGGAGCGCCAGCGGATGCGCACCGATGTCGAGGGCTTCCTCGCATCGCAATCGGAAGGCGAAAAGAAGAGCGCCCTGTTGGCCGGACTCGCGTCAGCGGTCCTCCCCGGTCTCGGACAGTTGTATGTGCGTGAGTACTTCCGCGGGATGGCGTTCCTGTTTCTCACTGTCGCCGCCAATGCCAGTCTCGTCAGTGTCACGATGCATAACCTGACCCCGGGCGCGGGTTTTCAGGGCTTGCTGAACGCGCTGCTCAACCCTCCCTCGGTCTGGTGGTTGCTGGGCATCAGCGTCATCTATCTCATCTCGGTGATCGATGCGGTCGTGGTAGCATACCGGGGCGCCACGCGCTCCCCCTGGGACATCTGATGGGGCGAAACGCCGGCCCGGAGCGGCGGCGGGGCGCGGATGCTGCGTGCCCTCGTAGCCCAGGGGATAAGGCACCGGCCTCCGGAGCCGGGATCGCAGGTTCGAATCCTGCCGAGGGCACCAAGTTTGTTTTGTTCACCCTTCCCCGCGCGCGGGGAAGGGTTGCACTTGTGTCTGCCCGTCCCCGGAATCGGGGAGGGGTTAGGGGTGGGGTTACTCTTTCGACGCAAGTTCACTACATTCACCATGCCCGACCTGCTGGCACGCTTCAGCAAATCCGCCGCCGCCGCGCACCTGACGGACCGCGCGGTGCATGACGCCTTCGTGACGGCCTTCGCCGCCGCGGGCGTCCCCCTGCGTCTGTCGCAGGCGCGCAGCCCGAAGCCCCACCTGGCGGCGCTGGCGCCGCTGCCGGCGGGCGTGACGAGCGACTGCGAAGTGCTGCTCGCCGCCGTGGACGGCTCCGCCGAAGTCGATTCGCTCGCGGATCGCGTGAACGCGCACTTGCCCGCCGGGCTGCGCATCGGCGCGGTCTGGGCGCTGCGGCCCGGGCAGTCGCCCCCCGCCCCCGAACAGTTCGCCACCGCGGAATACGCCGTGCAGCCGTCGCATGGCGTCACCGAGAGTGCCCTGCATGACCGCGTGGAGGCGTTTCTCGCCGCGGCGCGCGTCCCGATCCCGCGCCGTCCGGCGCCCGAGGCGCCGGTCGTCGATGCGCGGGCGCTGGCGCAGGCGGTGCGCGTTGCATCACATGACGGCGCGCCCGCCATCGTGGCGCGGCTGCCCCTCGGCGGCGCCGACAGTCTGCACCCGCGGCAGTTCGCCGCCGCGCTCGGCTTCACCGACGGTGATGCCGTGCGCATCCACCGCCTCGGCTTCTCGTCCGATGCGCCCACCGAATTTCGACCCTTCCCATTACACCGGAGACTCCCTGATGGACAATGAAGACCAGCTGACTTCGGCGGAACCGACCGCCGACACCGAACTGCCCGAGGGCGCCGCGCCCGACCCCGCCAGCAACGGGGCCGAAACGCCGGCGCGCCCGCGCACCCGCCGCGGACGCCGCGGCGGCCGCCGCCGCCGCCT
>CAYNSX010000034.1:0-27655 GCA_964400165.1 uncultured bacterium | reverse complement strand
TCTGCCGCTCGGACACCTGCCCCAGCGCCGTGTAGGCATACGACTCGACATCGCTCCCTGACCCGCTGCTGCCGGTGCTGGGGTCGGGGTGGGTGATGCTACTCACCAGCCCGCGACTGTTGTAGGCGTAGGTGGTGGTGTGCGAGGCGCCGTCCACAATCGTCATCCGCCGCGAGCGGCGCTACGACCAGGTCTGGCGGCGGGGGGACGAGTAGGCGCCCAGCAGCGCCGCGACGGCGGCAACGAACGGCGCGATGGCAAACCGGGGCTGGAGAATCCAGGTGAGGGCCGGCGCCCAGGCGAAGCCGGCGCGGCGGGCGTTGATGATTGCCGCCGTTTCCAGCACGGCCAGTCCGAGCAGCACGCCCCACAGCGCGACCGCGACCGCCTGGCTGGGCCGGGCGCGGAACGAGATGCCGATCAGGCTGGCCGCGAGAATCACGAGCAGCAGGAAGAGATACGGATAGCCCCAGGGTTGGCTGAAATACTGGACGCCGAGCGCTTCGCTCTCCAGTCGCACGCCGACCACCGACTGGACGCGATCGGCGGCGAAGGTCGCCGTCGCCAGAGCGGCGGAGGCCAGCGCCAGGGTTCGCGTCCTCGACAGCGGCCGGAGTGTCGTCAGTGCGGTTGCGGCGATCGCATTCCCTCCGTTATTGGCAGCACCCGATGGCAGACTGCTCGGTGATGTCGATGCATGAATACACGGAGCCGTAGGTGCAGGTGTAGTGGATGAATTCGATCGAGTAATTCTGCTTCCTCGTCTGGTCGGTGCTGCAGGTCTGGCCGGTCTGACAGCAGGTGACGGTTTGCGGCATGCTCTGGCTGCCCGTGAGGCAAGTGATGCACTTGCACTGGTCATGCAGGATGCCGCCGTGGGCGGCGTAGCTGCAGTTGCATGCCTGACAGTTCACGCACGCGGCCCACGCCGCGACGGAAATGCTCGACGCAATGACGGCGCCGAGGACGCAATTGCGAATGAGACCGAGTGACATTTCATCCACCTCCCTGGGTAGTCTGTTGCGTGTGCGGCTCATCGTGCGGCACGGCATCCGCCGCGCGGCTGTGTTCCAACGCGTGGAGGAAATCGTGGTCGAAGCCGGCCAAACTGGCTGCTCGAATCACGCCGGTCTCGTCCACGAGTGCGAAAAACGGGACGAGGCCGCCCGTGAGGAGGCGGCCGGCGCGCCCGCCGGGGTCCACCGCCGGCAGCCAGTCCGTCCCGCGACAGAATTCGGTCACCCAGTCCGCGGTGCCGTCGCCCAGCACCAGGACGGTCATGCCCGCGGCAAGGGCGCCCGGCTGTTGGGCCTTCACCAGCAGGGCACGGCGTTCTTCGCACGCATTGCATCCGGCGCTGGCCACGAAGACCAAGAGCGGCGCCTGGGCGAGCAGCGCCGGGCGCTCAAGTGCCTGGCCGCCCGCGAGGCGCACGGGGAAATCGGGCAGTGCATCGCCCGCGTGCGCGGTCTCGACCGGCGGCGGCAGGTCGGCGTGCTTGGAGTGCGCCGTGAATTGCTCCCACAGTCCTGCCATCATTAGCAATTGCACGAGGACAACGGCTCCGAGCAACAAGACCGCCCGCGACGCCGCCCGGGACGGCGGCGCGGGTCGCGCGGCGATGTCGGGGTCGGCCGCGCTCATTCGATGCCCGGCTCCGTCCACGGGCCGACCCAGGGCCAGCCTGTTTCGCCGAGCGGGAGCGGCTGGAAGGAAAAGGTCTTTACATGTCCGTCTAGATACAGGCCCAACATCCGCCATGGCCGCACACCCGGCACACGGTGGTTGGAATTATCTGCCAAGATGGGCACATCGAGGTTCTGGGGGCGCCACACGCGGTAGAAATACTCGAATTTGCTCTTGAAGTTGTGCGTGTTCCACAGCCCGTCCGGCATGACGCCCGGCGGGAAAATCTGAAGGTAATAGTAACTGTTCGGGTATTCGTCGGGCGGAAAGATGCTGGGGTGCTCGCCCTGCACCGGGTCGAGCGGACACACCCAGATGCGCGGGTCGCTGACATACTTGCGTTCCGCTGTCAGTTGTTTGCGCCACCACCACGGGAACTGGTCGTCGTGGTCCGCGGCGTACATCATCAGCGCTTCGTGAATCTGGCGCATGTTGCTGATGCAGACCGTACCCTGGCTCTTGCCGGCGGCGCGCAAGACACTGGGCAGCAGCATCCCAAAGAGGACTGCAATGATGGCGATGACCACCAGCAGTTCGATCAGCGAATATCCGCGGCGCGTCATGCCGGGAGGTCCGTCAGGCGGCGCACCCAATCGGTGATGGCGGGAGCATCGAAGTAGGCGCCGTCGCGCGTGAACAGGGCGGGCAGCGCGTCCGTCTGGCTGTCGGATCGATGAAAGACCCAGTTCAGTGTGTCGCGTTGCATCTGGGCTCCGTGGGCGGCCGTGTCCACGACCATCAAGCGCAGCCCGTGTGCGTCCCAGTCCACCGCGCGCAGGGTGATGAGCAGCTCGCCGCATGGTGCGCACGCGGCGCTGGTAAAGAAAACGACCTGGTCGCTGTCGGCGAAACTGGGCGGGCCCTCGCGGGCCTGCACGGCACGGATGTTGCTGTTCGACGACTGCTGGTGCCGCTTCCACGCGACCACGGAGCCGGCGAGCAGCACCGACAGCACCACGGCGGCGCCCAGCAGGAGATTGACCGCGCGTTCCGGGCTGCCGCGGTCGAGCGCGTCGCGGAGTCGAGACACCAAGGACCCGTTCATCCGATCCAGCACAGCGCACTACCCCCACGCAAAATGACAACCACTCTCGCTGCATCCTTCGAGGCACACTGCGGGAATCCTGCTGCCCGGCCGGGCCTCCGCCGTGATAATTGGCGCAACAATTGTGCAGCGCGGCGGCGGCTTGACACCCGCCGCGGGCTGGCTATAATGCCGAGTGGCGCTATATAGCCCGGGCCTTAACTGGCCCACACACCTCCTTTCGACCCCGCCCCGACCCCATTCCGGGGTCGGGGTGTTTTTGGGGGTGGCGAAATCGGGGTTCGGGGGTTGCGAAGCGCCGATTCCGGCGGTAAAAGAGTAGCGGGAGGCCCCATGGTCTAGAGGCCTAGGACGCCTGGTTCTCAGCCAGGAGCTCGCGGGTTCGAATCCCGCTGGGGCCTCCAACAGCGAAGTGACATGGGGAGGCGGGGAGGCAGGGAGACAGGAACCACAGCAAGCACCTTCCCACTTTCCCACGACCCACGACCCCACGACCGCCGTTCCGTTCTTCGACTGCTGCAGGCGCGTCGAATAGCGGTATTGCCGTCGGTCTTGCGACCCCACCCCTGTCACTGCCTTCCTGCCTCCCCGCCTCCCTGATTCCTTCGGTTATTATCGGGCGATGGAAGACACCGAGCCGCTGTCCGACACGCCTACGCCGCGGGACCGGCGCGTCGAGGTGTATCTGGCGGTCGGGCTGGGGGTGATCGTGGTGCTGGCCATTCTCTTCCGCGGGCAACTGCAGCCGACCGAGACCTATGTCAACCACCTCACCATCGAGGCCGCCGGGCGCGCCGGCACGGCGTTCAAGTACGATTGCGGCCTCTTCACGCTGACAGTACCGGAGCAGTGGGCGACCATCTTCACGAACGACAAGATGTGGCGCCTGCGCGACCCGGTCAGCGGCGGCGAACTGTCCGTGACGACCATCCAGCCCGTCGGCCGCGACCCGGAGGACTACCTTCAGGCCGAACTCAAGAAAGCGGGAGGTGGGGAGGAGCGGGAAGTCGTCGTGGGCGGGTTTTCCGGCTATCTGACGAGTGGCGAGGGCGGCCTGCTGGAATTGCGCGTGCGGGCGGCGGTGATGGGGCGGGTAGTGGTGTTCACCTGGATGAATGCGCCGGAGCGGGAAGAGCGGTTCCGCCTGGCGCTGAAGGAGATTGTTTGGAAGTAGGGGGTGGGGTGGCGGAGGTGGGGTGTAGGAAAATGTCTGGCGGTTAAATCGATAGTGTGTTCCCTACGCACTACACCCTACACGCTACACCCTGCAGTTTGGTGCCGAGAGGGAGACTTGAACTCCCACGGGATTTCTCCCACATGGGGAATTGTCCCCTCCCCCAGCCCCTCCCCACGCGGTGGAGAGGGGAGTCCACGCGGTGTCCCGTGACACTTTTCCCGTTTCACCTGTCACGGGCAGTTTGGTGCCGAGAGGGAGACTTGAACTCCCACGGGATTTCTCCCACATGGCCCTGAACCATGCGCGTCTGCCATTCCGCCACCTCGGCACCGGTGGACTCCGCATTGTGCCGACCGGCTCGGGCAGCGTCAACCGCGCATTGCGGGGCGCTTGGACGGTTCTCTATAATGCTTGTGTGGTTTGGCGACGACGACGGAGTCGGTGCTAATGGCCGGTCTCGGCTGGCCGGAGCTGCTGGTTATCGGGCTGGTGGTGCTGGTGTTTTTCGGCGCCAAGCGGCTGCCAGAGATCGGGCGCTCGTTCGGCAAGGGCCTGCGCGAATTCAAGAATTCAGTGACGGGCTTGAGCGACGACAACACCCCGCCGCTGCTGCCGAAGGACGGCCGCCGGTTCTGTCCGTCGTGCGGCGGCGCGTTGGAGGCGGGCGACAAGTTTTGCGCGCAGTGCGGCGCCAAGGCCGGCGACCCGGCCGGGGCGGCAAAGTCCTAACGGCGAAGCGGCAATGATGCTCGGCATAACGATGCAGCATCCAATCGATCCATCCATCGGGAGGCAGAACGCATGAACGGCCGCGTCAAGTGGTTCAGCGCGGAGAAGGGCTACGGCTTCATCGAAGTCGAAGGGCACCCGGATGTGTTCGTGCATTTTTCGGCGATCACCGCTCCGGGCTTCAAGACGCTGGCGGAGGGCCAGGAAGTGGATTTCGAGGTGACCGAGGGCGCGAAGGGACCGCAGGCGCGCAATGTCATCCCGAAAGGTGGTGTCCCGGCGGCGCCGGCGCGCTCCGCGCGCCCGACGCGGCCAAGCGGTGCTGGTGGGCGCAGTTTCGGACGCCCGTCGTTTGACCGCGGCGACCGGGGCTCGAGCGAGTCGAGTGACAAGCCGGTGCGCGAGATCGCTCCTCCGAAGGGACGCGACGACCGGTTCGCGCGGGAACGCGGCCGCAGCCGGAAACGCGAGAGTTGGGACGACTAGAGCAGTCCGGCGCTCAATAAGTCTTTGAGGTTGAGCACGCCCACCAGCGTGCCCTGATCGTCCACCACCGGCATTTCGCCCACCTGCTGCCCGGGCGGGCCCTGCATCGTCGCCAGCGCTTCAGCGGCCAGGATGTCGGGGCGGGCGGTGTGCGGCGCGGCATTCATCACGGCGCCGGCGAGCCGCGTGAGGGCTTGGTCGTCCCGCATCAGCAGCCGCCGGATGTCGCCGTCGGTCAAGATGCCGAGCACCTTCCGACTTGCATCCACCACAATCGCGGCGCCGGCGCGGGCCTGCGTGATGGCGAACAGCACTTCCCGCATGATGGTGTCCGGCGCCACGGCGGCAACCTGGTCGTCGGTGCGCATCACATCGGCGACGCGGACGAGTAGCCGCCGCCCCAGGCGTCCCGCGGGGTGCAGCAGCGCAAAATCCTCGGGCCCGAAGCGGCGCAGCTGCATCACCGCCAGCGCCAGCGCGTCGCCGAGCGCCAGCATGGCGGTGGTGCTCGTGGTCGGCGCCAGGTTCATCGGGCAGGCTTCGCGGTCGACGCGGACTTCGAGCACCAGGTCGGCGGCGCGGGCGAGCGCGCTGTCGGCGCTGCCGGTCATCGCCACCAGCGGGATGGCGAGGCGCTTCAGCGCCGGCAGGATGGCAAGGAGTTCGTCGCTTTCGCCGCTATTGGAGAGTGACAGTACGACATCGGCGGCGGTCACCATCCCCAGGTCGCCGTGCACGCCCTCGGCGGGGTGCAGAAAGACGGACGGGGTGCCGGTGCTGGCGAAGGTGGCGGCGATCTTGCGCGCGATGGCGCCCGACTTGCCGATGCCGGTGGTGACCACGCGCCCGCGGCATTCGAGAATGAGTTCGACCGCGCGAGCGAACCGCTCGTCGATCCGGTCGGCCAGCGCGGCGACCGCCTCCGCTTCCATCCGCAGGACGGCGCGGGCGGCAGTCAGGATTTCGTCAGTCGTGTTTGGCGCGGCGGTGGTCAATGCAGGGTCTCGGCAGGAATCATAGCAGAGCGCACCGGCCGGGCGATATCATCGGGCATCGTACAAGAGAGCGAGGGCGGAATGCGCAAGATTGTCGTTTACATCGCAGTGAGTGCGGATGGGTTCATCGCCCGGCCCGATGGCGCAGTGGACTGGCTCGACCGGCCGCGGCCGAAGGGCAATCACGGGATGGGCGACTTTCTCAAGACGGTGGACACCATGGTGATGGGCCGAAAGACTTATGAAGTTGGGCTGACGCTGGGGGGCGGCGCGAACCTCGGCGCCGGGTGCATCGTGTTCTCACGGTCGCGGTCGGGGACCGACGCCTTCGGCGTGCAATTCGTGAACGAGCCCGTCGCCGCGTTCGTCGAGCGCCTGCGCGGCCTGCCGGGGAAAGACATCTGGCTGATGGGCGGCGGCGAACTGATCGCCAGTTTCCTCGACGCCGGGGCCATTGACGAGTTCATTGTCTATGTCATACCGACTCTCATCGGCGAGGGGATACCGCTCATCGCGCCGCGCCGCGGCGACATTCCTTTGCGCCTCCGGTCCAGTCGGAAGTTTGCTGACGGCACCGTGTGTCTGCACTATGTCGTGGGGCCGGCGGCGCCGCGGAAGCGAGCGCCAGTCGCAACGGTCCGTGCAACAAAAACGACGCGGGGCCGCCGTTCGGCAGCCCCGCGTACACTGCGTCGAAAGGGTTCGGCTTAGCCCTGCCAGAGGCCGATCGGGTTGTGCTCGGGGTCAAGCAGCACCGCGAAGCGGCCGACATTCGGGATGTCGGTCGGCGGCACGATGCCGGTGGCGCCGAGGTCGGTCGCCTTCTTGAAGTGGTCATCCACATTCGGCACCATCACATAGTTCATGGCCGTCTGCTGCTCGGCTTGGCGCTTCATGATGCCGCCGTCGATGCCGCCGGCATCCTTGGAGCCGGTGGCCATCCAGTACTCCATGGCGCCTTCCCACTTCTGGAAGTTCCAGCCGAACAGGGTCTTGTAAAAGTCAGCCAGCTTTTCCGGGTTGCTTGCCGGGATTTCGAAGTGGATCACTGGGTTTGCCATCGCGTCCTCCCGCGGGGGCGTTGAATCCGCCGAATGGGCACCGATTCGGCACGGAAGCGCCGATTCCCTGCCCGCCGCCGGGTGAATTGATTGGGCGGTGCGCACGAGAGTAGGCAGCGGCAGACAGGCCGAGACCCCACGGTGACCGGGCGGAAGAATGTGGAAGGAACGCGGTGGATCATCGCAACCGCACGCCGGAAGCAACGCCCCTGCAATGGCGTGCGAGGAGGTGCAAGGCAATGGCAGATCGGATGCTGGTGTTCAATGCGGACCGAATCCGCGCCGACCGAATGCGCCGGCGCGCGCCGGTCACGCTGGCCGGATTGACGCGTGCCGCCCGCGATGTCTTGCTGACGCCCGTGGCGCTGGCCGGTGTGGCGGCGGGAGTCGTCGCCGCGGTCGCCACGAAGGCGGTGGTGCTGCCGAGTGTGATGGCCGCGACGCTGGGTTCACTGTTGAGCGCGGGCGCGCAGCACCTGCGCGGGCGCTCGGTGCCGGAGTTGCTGGCGCTGCTGGAACGGAAGGATTTCGCAGTCAGCCCGCTCTTGCTGCCGGATACGGCGTGTTTGGCGGGGGTGTATCGCTGTCCGGCCTGCGCCCGGGTCAGTCAGGCGGCCTACGCGTGCGACCGGTGCGAGGTCGAGTGGCTGTTCTTCGACAACCACCGCGGGTTCATCGAGCCCTACGACGCCGCCCGCCTGCCGGCGGCGGACGCGGCGCGGCGGTTTCCGCCGCCGGGCGTCTCCACGATGGTGTTGGGCGGCGATGCGCGCTTCACGCTGATGGTCTGGCGCGCGGGGACGGATCCCTTCCAACCGGCGGGGCACGCCGCACGGCGCACGGCGACGGCCGCGCAGAACTAGGGCGGCGGCGTCTCGGTGCCGGCGGCCACATCGCCGGCCTGCTGATTGTCCAGCTTGGTGACCGCGGCCTTGAAGGGCACCATCCCGCGATTGGTCCGCTTCTGGCGTTCGCGCGCCTGCACTTCATCCTTGCGCGCCAGGTCGGTCTCGTGGATGCGCCAGTAGTCTTGCCAGATGGTGGGGATCGGATCGGACGGGTCGAGTTCGTGTGAGATCTGCCACCAGCGGCGTGCCTCGGGGATGTCCCAGGTGATTTCGTAAATGTGCGCCAGACTGTGCAGCACCTTCTGGACATGGAAATCCTGGTTCTCGTCGGGGAACTGGTTGAAGGTGTCGTAGGACTTCCGGAACCAGTACGCGGCCTGGTCCCAGTCGCCGATGCGTTCGTAATATAGGAAACCCAACTCGCCGTAGAGGTCCCACTTCTTCGGGTTTTCGCGGATGCCCTGGCGGAGGACTTGCGCGCCGCGCTCGAGCCAGTATTCCTTTTGGGCGCGGGTCTGGGCGGCGGTGTTCAGGTTATAGGCGCAGTGCCAGGCGTAGGTCTCCCAGACGAGAAGGAATTGCGGGTCGAGGCGGACAATGGCGTCCATGATTGGCAGGACGCGATACCAGCGGCCGTCGTGCCAGTATTCGTCGGTCTTCACCCAGAGCAGGTTGGCGGCGACGTTGCGGAAGGCTGCCATGGCCACGAAGAAATTCGAGAACTGTCCGGCCTGATAGGCGGCGGGGACATTAACGCGGTCCTCGAAGCGGTACGCCGGCTGGGCCCAAATCCACCGCTGGATGACGAGCTGATTGGCGACCAACACCAGGAACAAACTGAACATCAGCCCAATGCGCCGCGGCGTCACTGGTCAGACCTCGCGTTCGTTGAAGAACAACATCCCGAAGGCAAGCACCACCAGCGTGTACACCGAGGCGTGCAGGAGAATGCCGGTTAAGATCGGCGGCGCGGGCATAATCTCGTCGAGGACGCGGATGCGGGTGTCCCAATTTTCGAAGTTGGGCAGCACGACCGAAATCAATTGGATGGCCAGTTGCTGCACCTGGACATCGGTGTGGCGGGCGATGTTTTCCAGACTCGACTGAATGCTGCCGAGGAAGTAGAGGACGAAGGCGACGAATACGGTCAACATCATCGAGGAGACCGTCGAGGTTGTAATGACCAGGGCTGACAGCACGGCGCTGATGACCATCGCACTGAACATGGCGAAGATCATCTCCGGCGCCCACACTTGGGTGCGGAGATAGACCAGCCCGACCAGAATGGCGCCCGTGACCAGCGTCATCAGCCCCACCACCCCGAGCACGCCGACGAACTTGCCGGCGACGAAGTGATAGCGCTTCACCGGCTTCGACAGGATGATGTAGACGGTGCGGCGCTCGACTTCGGTCGGAATCAGCTGCACGCTCAAGAAAATGCCGAGCAGAATGGTCATCACGAACAGCGAGGCCATCGCCGAGTCCTTCACCATCTTGTCTTCGTCACCCGGACTGACCTGGGTGCTCAAGAACGATCCGGCGAGGAACAGCAAAATGATGCCGGCGGGCAGCAGATACAAGATACGCCGCCGGAATGCCTCCTTCATCACATTGCTGGCGATGGCGGGCACCGTCACCCGCGCCGCGCGCGAAGCGAAAAAGCCGCCGATGACGGCGAAAACAAGCAGGAAGCCGATGCCATGGACGATGCCGACGGGGACTCGTTCGTACAGGGCTTGCATCGGCTACACGACCCCTGCCGCCGGGCCTTCGGCCTGGGTGACGAGTTCGATGAACACCGCTTCCAGCGTGCGACGCGTGCCGTTCTGGATGAGCATTTCCGGGATGGCGCCGTGACCGACCAGTTGCCCGCGGTAGAGGATGCCGACCTGATCACAGAGGTCTTCGACCTCGTTGAGCAGGTGCGAGCACAGCAGAATCGTCTTGCCCCGCTGTTTCAATTCGAGGATGAGCTGCCGCAGTTGGTAGGCGCCGATCGGGTCGAGGCCGCTCGTCGGCTCGTCGAGGATGAGCAGTGCCGGGTCGTTGATCAGCGCCTGCGCCAGGCCGATGCGCTGCAGCATCCCGCGCGAATAGTAGCGGATGGGCATTTGCCGCCGCTCCTGCATGCCGACCAGGCCGAGCAGTTCATTGATGCGGGCGCGGCGCAGATCTGACTTCAACCCGAAGAGCCGCCCGCAATAGTCCAGGAACTCTTCCCCGGTCAAGTAATCGTAGAAGTAGGGGCCTTCTGGCATATAGCCGATTCGCTGGCGGGTGGCGGTGCTGTGCGGGTTGGCGCCGAAGACGCTCATTTTGCCGCCAGTCGGATAAATCAGGCCGAGAAGCAGTTTCAGACACGTGGTCTTGCCCGAGCCGTTGGGGCCGACCAAGCCAAAGGTGGTGCCCTCGTCAATGGAAAGGTTCAGCGCATTGAGCGCGCGCACCCCCCGCGAGGCGAAGGGGGCGCGATACACCTTGGTCAGGCCAGTGGTCTGAATGACAGGAGCCAACCGGGATCCTTCGGGGACAGCCGCCGTGTGCCGGGCGGAGTATACCCAGAACCGCGGAGCGCTTCAACTTGCAGCGCGGCCGGTGCTGTCAGGCATTCGTGGTGGTTCGGGCCGATTCCTCCGCGGTTCGGACGAGGGCGATCGCGGCGGCGAGCAGGTCCTCGACCACGGCGGGATCCGTGGCCTCCGCGTAGGTGCGGACAGTCGGCTCGGTGCCGGAGGGGCGGATCAGTACCCAGCCTCCGCGCTCGAGATAGCACTTCGTGCCGTCGCGCTGATCGACGCGGGCCAGCGGGTGCGAGCCGATGCGGGTCGGAGGGTGTGCGTGCAGGCGCTCGATCAGGCGATCGCGTTGCGCGTCGGAGACGGCGAGATCGACGCGGCGGAAGTAGTAGGTGGCGCCGAGCAGGTTCCACAAGTGCGCGAGGCGCTGCGCGACCGTCTGCCCGCTCACGGCCAGCATTTCCGCGAAGAGCAACGCGGCATAGAGCGCATCACGTTCGGGGATGTGCCGGCCAACGCCGATGCCGCCGCTCTCTTCGCCGCCGAGGATGATGGGGCGGTCGAGCATCAGTTGCGCGATGTGCTTGAACCCGACGGGCGTCTCATGCACGGGCAGGCCGAAGCGCTCGCCGAGACGGTCGAGCATTTGCGTCGTCGAGACCGTGCGCGCCAGTTCGCCGGTCCAGCCGCGGTGCTCGACGAGATGCACGGTGAGCAGCGCCAGGACGCGGTGCGGGTTGACAAACTCCCCGTGCGCCAGGACGCCGAGGCGGTCGGCGTCGCCGTCGAGCGCAAAGCCGGCGTCGAAGTCGTCGCCGCGCGTCAGCGGCAGGCTGGCGCCAAGGTTGGCCGCGATCGGCTCGGGGTTGACGCCGCCGAAACTGGGATTGGCTTCGCCGCGCACCAGCGTCACCGCGCAGCCGAGGTCGGCGAGCAGCCGGTCGAGGAACCCGGCGCCGGCGCCGTGCATGGCATCGCACAGAATCCGCAATCGCGCCGATTTCAGGCGCTCGGCGTCCACCAAGCCACCCAGACGAGACAAGTAGGTCGCCGACGCATCCCAAGTGGGAATGGTCGAGGCGTCGAGCGCGTCGGGCCAGGGCGGCGTATCGCGCCGCTCGTTGGCGAGCGCGGCAATCTGCGCGGTCACTTCCGGTGGCGCCGAACCCCCGAAGGGCGCTTTGACCTTGATGCCGTTCCAGCGCGCCGGATTGTGGCTCGCAGTCACCATCACACCGGCGCGCAGGCCGTTGGCATGCACGGTGTAGGACACGAGCGGCGACGGCGCCGGGCCGGGTGTGAGGGCCACTTCGAACCCGTGGCGGGCCAGGACGGCAGCGACTTGCTGGGCGAAGGCGTCCGATTGAAAACGGGTGTCGTGCCCGACATAGAAGCGCCCGCCCGGCTGTTCGCCGGCGAAGTAGCGGCCGATGGCGTCGGCGACGGTGCGCACCGCGGGGAAGGTGAAATCGTCGGCGATGATGCCGCGCCAGCCGTCGGTGCCGAAGGTGAAGGGGCGGCTCACTCGGTGTCCGTCGCCGCGTGGCGCTCGCCCGGCCCAAGGGCGCGGTGCTTCAGCACCGCGCCGGCGGCGACCGACGCGCCGGAGGCGAGGATCCCTGAACGAACGACAGCATTGTGTTCGATAACCGCATCAGCCCACACGACCGAATGGTGGACGAGGGCTCCCGCGCCGATGCGCGCGCCCGGCCCCAGGGCGACGCCGCCGGAGAGGTGCGCGCCGGACTCAATCACGACGCCCGGCCCGACGACGACGGGAGGTTCGAGGACGGCGTCGTCCGCAATCTCCGCGTCACCTTCGACAAAGAGGCCCGGGCGCACCATCCGGCCGGGGATGTCCGTGCGAAAACGCATCTGGAAGATGTCATCGTGTGCTTCATGGTACTGCTGAATGGTGCCGACATCCTTCCAGTAGCAGCCCGGCGCCAGGTGTCCGAACACCGGCGCGCCCGAGGCAATCAGCGCCGGATAGAAGTCGCGCTCGATCGAGAAGGCGCCCAAAGGCATGCGGCGGACGGCCTCGGGTTCGAGGACATAGATGCCGGCGTTGATGGTGCGACTGGTCGTCGCGCCCGGCGCGGGCTTTTCCACGAACGCGCGCACGCGGCCCTCGGTGTTGGTCTCGATGACGCCGAAGCGCGAGGGGTCGGGCACTTCGATCAAGGTGAGCGTGGCGAGCGCGTGGCGGCGCTGGTGTGACGCGATGACGGCAGTGAGATCGATGTCGGTCAGGATGTCGCCGTTGAAGGCCAGGAAGGTGGCATCGAGGTGGGCCTCGGCGTGCTTGATGGCGCCGCCGGTGCCGAGGGGTTCCTTTTCGATGGCGTAGGCGATCTGCGCACCGTGCGCGGCGCCGTCGCCAAAGTGGGCCCGGACCACCTCTGGCAGGTACCCGATGGCGAGGAGCACCTCGGTGATGCCGTGTTGCCGCAGCCAGCCCAACATCCGCTCCAAGAATGGCCGATTGACGATGGGCACCATCGGCTTGGGCAGGCGGTCGGTAAGCGGGCGCAGGCGGGTTCCCTGCCCGCCGGCCAGAATCAGGGCCTTCATGCGTTGTTGTCCCCGAATCGAGCAGCGGGGCGGCTTGCGCGGGGGGAAATCCACACCCGGCGGATAGCTCGTGGCTCCACAGAAGGATTATAGGAAGCCGGATTCCATCCGCAAGGGATGGGAGGGGCCGTCTCGCGGCTTGAATCTATGGAAAAAAGAGGAGCGGTGGGGGGTGCTTGCCCCCAGTGGCGCCGTGTGGTATATCTGCGACCGCTTGGAAAGCAAGCACTTGCTTTCAGAAAGGTGAAGTGGCGGTTGACTCCGAGGCGGGGGCTGCTATACTCCCGTCGAGGAGGCGCCGGCCTCACTACCGGACCGATTGCAGCCAACAATGCAGCCAGACTTTCGCAGACGACCGGCCCGCAGTAGGAGTAGCGACGCGGGGAGGCAGGTTGTGCCCCCCGAGTGGCAGCATTGCGGCCGAATCGGTCTGGCTGACAGACCGAGGCGGTCGTTTTTTGTTGGTGGGCTGTCGGGCGGAGCCGGCGCCGGACCTGCCGCGACACGGAATTGAACACAAATCCCAGTATGGAGGCCGTACCGACCATGCGGAAAGTTGGAACTCTGCTTGGCGCCCTGGTGCTGCTCGGGGTGATCGCCGGGCCGAGCATGGCCTACCCGACCTTTGCGGGGGCCACCGGATTGGCGGTTTTCCCGACGGCCGATGTGGCCGACCGCGGGCTGACGCTTGCGGGTGACTTCCAGAACATCCACCCGAGCGAGACCGTGTTCTTCCTCTTTTCCTCCCCCGAAGATGTCAACGCGATTCAGGGGCGGATCCTGTGGGGCCTCGGCAAAGCGGAACTCGGAGCGAGCTTTGCCACCTTCGAGGACTCCGTCTTCTCGAACAGCGGGTTCGGCATCAGCGGGAAAGTCCGGTTGATGGAGGAAGGCGTCGACGGCTCGCCGGTGAGCTTCGCGATCGGGGGGACTTGGAATGAGATGAACCCGATCGTGAATGTGGGCGGAGGCTACTCCGCCGAGTCCGAGGACTGGCGCTGGCTGCGCATTTATGCGGCCATCACTAAGACGCTGGCGGACAACGGCACACGCGTCCGTGGGCACATCGGCGTGGCGTACGACGAGTTCCGGGCGATTCTGAACGACGAATCGTCCTCCCCGTCGACGATCATCACCTCGAATGTGGCCACCCAGTTCAACCTCTTCGCCGGCGTGGATGTGAGTTCCGGCAAGTGGTCGGGCTCGGTGGAATGGGGCAGCCCGGCGTTCGCCGCCGGCAGCAGCGGTTTCTCGCTGCCGAACAGTATCTTCGTGGTGGACAACGAGAGCGTGTGGGCGGCCACCATCCGCTACATGTTCTCGAACGCCTTCACCTGGCAAGGCGGCTACACGAACGCCTTCGGTCAGTTCCCGATCGGGACGAACGAGCCGCGGTGGTTCACCGGGCTCATGTTCCGCCTCGGTGGCGGCAACTAGGCCCTGAACGGATAACGGGAGCGGGCGCCGGCGTGCATGCTGGCGCCCCATCCCCTTCCGACCAACCGGAAATTGGAGGGTTAGCCCGATGAGGAGAGCGTTTGCAATCCTGGCCGGGGCCGGCATTGTCCTGGCGGGTATGGCGCCTGCATTCGCCTACCCGACTTTCGCCGGACCGACCGGAGGCGCCGCGACACCCAGCACGCACACCGCGCGCGGGTTCGAGGTCGCCTTGTCTTGGCAGCGGCTGCTGTTCAATGCTGCGGAGTCGTACTCGGACCGCGTCGGCGCGCCGGCGAGCGGGTTGTCGCTAAGCCGCCAGGGCCTGGGCACGGCCAGCCATCTCGGGGCGAACCAGGTGGACCGCGCTGATGCGCTGACGGGCAGCGTGCTCTGGGGCGGCGGCAACGGTCGCTGGGAAATCGGCGGCATCGCCACCTCGATCAACAGCATTCAGCCCGGCGGTGAGCTCGGCGGCACCGGCTTCGGTGTCAATGGCAAGTGGGTTTGGACGAAGGAAGATGACGGCGCGTCGTTCGGTTCCGCCATCGGTGCGTCGTGGGTCTCCGTCGACAAACTCTTCCGAGCCGAAGGCATCTTCGAGGAAGATGTGGACTGGTTGTCCGTGTATCTCGCGCTGTCGCGGCACTTGTCCGACCAGATTGAAGGCACGGTCGGCGTCGCGTTTGACAAGATCGACGACCTGGAGCACTTCTTCCTCACGCATGGCGAGCACTTCGAGTTCAATGAAGACGAATTCAACTACTTCGCCAGTCTGGCCATCAGTTCGCGCGATGGCCGGTCAACTTTTTGGGCGGAGTATCGGACCGGCGCCGGCTCGGGCGAAGACGCGCTGTACGCGCTGACCCTGCGCCGCGACTTGGGCGGCCATTGGGCAGGCCAGGTCGGCTGGAGCAACGCGAAGGGGCCGTTGTTCTGGGTGGCCGACGAAGGCAGCTGGTTCGCGGGCTTGATGTACCGCGTCCGTTAACCGACATTGACCGCAGGGCGTCTGGACCCTTCGGGGCGCAGGCGCCCTGTTTCTTTTCACCCGCAGTCCAGTCTCACCATCCTGATGTGGAAAGACACTGGAGGAGGTTCGTGATGAGCCGCATTACAGCACTCTTAGTCGCCGCGGCCACCATGATGGGGGTGGCGTCGTTCGCGCAGGCGGATTCGACGCACCTGCTGATGTTGGGCGGGGGCACGAACTGGGCGGGTTTCCCCACGCTCGGGGGGGCCACTGGCGGCGTCGCGCTGCCGAACACGGAAGTCGCCGAGAACGGCTGGACGATTCACGGGTCGTGGCAGGACCTGGGATTCAGTGAGCATGGCTGGAACCTCGGCCTGACCTACGGCTCGCAAACGGGCGGCAAGAACGGCTGGGAAGCTGGCGCCGCGCTCAACTCGGTCAGCGGCGGCGGGTCCACCGAGGACGGGTTTTCCGCGCATGCGAAGTTCCGCCTGGCCTACCCCAACAGCGGGATGAACCACATGGGCATGGCCCTCGGCTTGCTGTACACGACCTTTAGCGACTCGAACTTCACCTGGTGGGGCGTGTACGCGGCCGGCTCCATTCCCTTGAGCCGCATGACGAGCGGTCCCACTCCGCTCCTGTCGGGCGGCATCATCTGGGACACGGTGGATGACGACGGCTTCACGGTGGACGAATTCAACTACTTTGCGCTGCTCGAAATTCCGCTCGAGAACCGGCGCTCGGCCTTCGTGGTGGAGTGGAAGAGCGCTTTCGAGTTCAATGACGCGCTGTTCTCGGCGGCGTTCCGGCACCAGTTCAGCCCGCGGTTCGGGGCGCAAGCCGGGATTACCAACGCCTTCAGCAGCACCCACCTGGGCGGCAACGAGTCGCGCCTGTTCGTCACGGCGCGCTGGGGGCTAGGCACGCGATAAGTCGGAGACCCCGGTTGTTGACCGGGGATGACACGGGCGTCGCGCGACGCAACAGGCGGCGCCCGGACGAGACGGACACTTGAATGCAGGAGGACCCATGAACAGACGCCTGATGGCTGCGGGCGCGGCGCTGGTCGCCGTGCTCGCTGTGGCGGGGCCGACCTGGGCGTACCCGAACTTCGCGGGTGCGACCGGCGGGTCGGCGCTGCCTGATGACCAAGTGCAAGCGACGGGCACCTGGATGCTCGCCGGCGACTGGCAGCAGCTGGACGCGTTTCAGACCAGCGGCGGACGAGGCGACGCCATCCATGTCAGGGCGGTGTTTGGGTTCGGCGACCGGGCGGAACTCGGGGTGGCCTGGAACGAACTCAACATCTTCGACCTGTCGGGGTGGAGCGCGTCCGCCAAGGTCCAAATCCTGCGAGAGCCGGATTCGCAAATCGGCCTGACGGTCGGCGGGTCGTTCACCGACCTGACGGGCTCCTCGTCGGATGTCCAGAGCACCTCGTTCTTCGCCGTCCTGGCGAAGCAGTTCGGGGGCAGCGCCAACACGGGCTCCTTCCGCGTCTACGCCGGGGGGCTGGACAATGACCTCCATTTGGATATCCCCGGCGTGGCCTTCGTGGACGACAGCGAGACCAACATCTTCGCCGGCCTCGCCTACATGACGCCCGACGGCCGCTTCGAGCTGCAAGGCGAATGGATGGACAAGGCCTTCGGCGCCGACGCCCTGTGGGGCGTGGTGGCCCGCTGGTATAACGTGACGCGGTCCACGGCGCTGCAAGTCGGGTGGACCAACTCGATCGGGCCGCTACCCATTGGCTCGGATAACGCGGGGATCCACATCGGCATCGCCTTTACGGGCGGGGTTCGCTAACGCGGACTCCGGGCCGACGAGGCCCACGGACTATGCGGGGTCGGTCGCGTTGCGACCGGCCCCATTTGTTTGACGGGAGGGGAGAGGCGGCGCGATGCTCGCCGCCGGTGCGCGCGCGATGAGAGTCGTCTTCTTCTCGGAGTGTTATCAGCCCATCCGCAACGGCGTCGTGGCCTCCATCGACGCGGCCGTGCGCGGCCTGGCGGCGCGCGGGGTGGAGACCATCATCGTGGCGCCGCGCTATCCGCGCTATCACGACGACAATCACCGCGTCATCCGCGTGCCGTCGTTCACCTTTCCGGTGCGTCCGCGCTATCCGATCGCGCTCCCGTTTGCCCGCGACTGGGAGCGGCGGCTGGCGGGGACGCCGGTCGACTTGGTGCACACGCACCACCCGATGTCGCTGGGGCGGGCCGGCGTCCGCTTTGCCCGCACCCGCGGCGTGCCGGCGGTGTACACCTATCACACGCCGATTGAGGAATACAGCCATTACCTGCCGCTGCCGCGGGCCTGGGTGCGCGAGCGGGCGCGGGCGCTGACTCGGGCGCACGCGCAGTCGGTGGCCTGCGTGATTGCACCGAGCCGGTCGGCGGGGGAGGCGTTGCAGACGCTGGGGGTGACGACCCGCATCGAGGTCATTCCGTCGGGGGTGGACGGGCGCGCGGCCGAAGGCGCCCGGCTGGCGCCGCTGCGCGCCGAAGAAGGCCTGCCGCTCGATGCGCCGGTGCTGATGTATGTCGGGCGGCTGGGGCGGGAGAAGAACATCGGGTTTCTGCTGGAGGTGGTGGCGCGCTTGGCGCCGCGGGTGCCGGTGCACCTGGCCCTCGTCGGCGAGGGCGCGCTACGCGAGACGCTGATGCTGCGGGCGCGGCAGCTGGGCGTCCGCGAGCGGGTGCATTTCCTGGGCGGGCGGGCGCACGATATGGCGCTGCGCATCTTGGCGGGCGCCGATGTCTTCGTCAGCGCCTCGACGACGGAGACGCAAGGCCTGGCGCTGCTCGAAGCGATGGCGGTGGGCGTCCCGGTGGTGGCGGTGGACGGCCCCGGGGTGCGTGAGACGGTGGGCGACAGCGTGGCGGGCGTGCTGGTCCCGCACGCGCTGGACGCGTTCACCGAGGCGCTGGAGGCGTTGCTCGCCGACGGGCCGCGCCGGCAAGTGATGGCGGGGGCGGCGCGGGCGCGGGCGGCGGAGTTCAGCGAGGCGCGGATGGCGGAGCGGCTGCATACGCTCTATCAGGAACTGCTTGATAGGGCAGCGCCTGCTCGGCTGCTATAATCCCGCCCAGTGCCGGCGAGGAGATAGCGTGTCCCCCCAGCGGAGCGTGGTGTATAGCGCGATGCGGCCGACCGGTCGCCTGCATCTGGGCAACCTGGAAGGCGCGCTGCGGTCGCTGGTTGCGTTGCAGCGCGACTACGACCTCTACATCGGCGTCGCCGACCTGCACATGCTGACCGACCACTCCGAGGACACCGGCGCGGTGCGGGCCAATGTAGTGGAACTGGCGCTCGACTACCTGGCCGCCGGCATCGACCCGCAGCGGTCCATCGTGCATGTGCAATCGGAAGTGCCCCAGCATTCGGAACTGCACCTGATCCTCTCGATGATTACGCCGGTGTCGTGGCTCGAGCGCACGCCGACTTACAAAGAGCGGCTTGAGGAGCAGCACATCAGCGCGCCGGGCTACGGCCTGCTCGGGTACCCGGTGCTGCAGACGGCGGACATCCTCGTCTATCGGGCCGACACCGTCCCGGTCGGTAAGGACCAGTTACCGCACCTGGAGTTGAGCCGCGAGATCGCGCGGCGCTTCAATCGCATCTATGGCGATGTCTTCCCGGAGCCGCAGGCGAAACTGACGGAGGCGCCGCTGGTGCCCGGCTCCGACGGACGCAAGATGAGCAAGTCCTACGGCAACACCATCGAGATGGCGGCGCCGCCGGACGAGATTCGCGGCATCCTGCGCAAGTACCTGACCGACCCGCAGAAAGTGCGCAGGGGCGACAAGGGCCGCCCGGAAATCTGTCCGATCTTCGCGTTACAGCGCATCTATAACAAGGGCGAGGAAGACGAGATCGCGACCGGCTGCCGCTCGGGCGCACTGGGCTGCGTCGATTGCAAAGGGAAATTGGCGACCGCGCTGCTGGCGGTGCTGGAACCGATGCAGGAGCAGCGCCGCGCCTTCGAGCGCGACCGCGAGGCGGTGACCGACATGCTGCACGAAGGCAGCGCCCGGGCGCGGGCGGTGGCCGAAGAGACGATGACCGCGGTGCGCGCGGCGATGGCGATGTGGAGCCCGGCCCCGGCCTGATGACCCCGACCGACACCATCGCCGAACTCGACGACCGCGACCCCACGGGCCGCGGCTACATCGTCCACCTGCCCATTTTCGAAGGGCCGCTCGATCTGCTGCTGCACCTGGTGCGCTCGCAGAAATTCGACATTTTCGATTTGCCGCTGGCGCAACTGACCGCACAATACCTCGACTATCTGGCGGCGCTCGACGGGCTCGACCTGGACATCAGCGGCGATTTCCTGGTGATGGCGGCGACGCTGATGGAGTGGAAGTCACGGTCGCTGCTGCCGCGGCCGCCGGCGCTGGCGGACGAGGATGAGGAAGAGGAAGAGGACCCGCGGCGCGCGCTTGCCGAGCGGCTGCTCGTCTACGAGCAATTCCGCCTGGCGGCGGAGGCGCTGCGGCGGCGCGAGGACGAGTTCCGACAGGTGGTGTTCCGCGCCGACGAGGAGGGGATGCCGGTGCGGCGGGTGCTGGCGGTGCGGCCGAAAGCGGCGTTGTGGGTATGGGCGACGATGTGCGATGTGCTGACCCGCGCCGTGGCGGCAACCGATTTGGCGCCGCCGCCGCCGCGCGTCTCGTTTCGGCAGATGCTGGGGCGCGTGCAGGTGCTGCTGCGGCGCGCCGGGCCGCAAGGCGTGTCGCTGCTGGCGCTGATGCCGGAAGCGGCGAGCCGCTGGGAGATTGCGATGGTGTTCCTGGTCATCTTGGAAATGGCGCACCGGCGCGAAGTGCGCGCGGTGCAGAACGGACTCTGGGGAGAAGTGGTGCTCTATGGCGACCGCAACTGACACGAACGCGCTGCCCACGCTCGAGGCGCTGCTCTTCGCAGCGCCGGTCCCGCTGACCGCGGAGCGCCTGGCCGAATTGCTCGAAGTCAGCCTCGGCGAGGTCGGCCGGCTGATTACGCGGCTGGGCGAGGAGTATCACGACCGCGGCATTCAGGTGGTGCAGGTGGGCGGCGGCTATCGGATGGCGACGCAGCCGCAGTACGCAGAATTGGTGGCGCAGCTGCGGCCGGAGTTGAAGGTGCGTCTCTCGCGCCCGGCGATGGAGACGCTGGCGGTGGTCGCCTACCGGCAGGCGGTGACGCGCGCCGAAATCGAATCGATCCGCGGGGTGGACAGTTCCGCCACGCTGCAGACGCTGATCGAGCACGAACTCTGCGAACTGGCGGGGCGGCGCGAAGCGCCCGGGCGGCCCTGGCTGTATCGCACAACGCCGTTGTTCCTGGAGCGCTTCGGGCTCCAATCACTCACGGAATTGCCGCCGCTCGAGCAGTTTGCGGATTTGCTGCCGCCCGAATTCAGCGCCGAGCCGTCGCTCGAGGAGTTGGGCGCGCTCGAAATCGGGCCGAGCGCCGAAGAGGAACGCGAGCACAGCGACAACGGGTAGGCGGCGCTAGAGCGGTAGTGAGGCGGCTCGCGAAACAAACACCGCCATCTGGCCGCGGGTGACGACAAGGTTTGGCTTGTAAGATCCGTCGGCGTACCCGGCCGCAATGCCCTTCGCCTTCACATACTCGATGAACTTGTAGGAGGCGTGGCCGCAGGGGACATCGGGGAAGGACTCGCTGCCGCACGCTGGCGGCGTGAACGCCGCCAGGTCCCCGTCGACGAGGTCGCGGAGACGCGACAGAAACACGGCCATGGCACCGCGGTTCACCGAGTTGCCGGGTTTGTAAGTGCCATCGGGGAACCCCGACGCAATCCCCTTCGCCGCAACATACTCGATGAACTTGAATGAGGAGTGCGTGCAGGCGACATCGTTGAAAGACTCACTCCCGCACGCGGGCGGGGTGAACGAAGCGAAATCATCTGTGGTCAGATCGGCGGCACGGCTCATGAAGACGGCCATGGCGCCGCGGTTGACCAGCGAGTCAGGCTTGTAAGTGCCGTCGGGAAATCCCGACGCGATGCCGGCTCGCGTGACCGCTTCCACGAAGCGCCAGGCGAAGTGCGAGCAGGGCACATCGGGGAAGGTGACATTGTCCACAGTGACGGTGATGGGGTCGCTGTGCGCGGTTTGCGACCCCGAATCGGCGGCGACCGCCCACAGCGTCCACTGGCCTTCATGCTGGCAGTCGACCAGGGTGTTCCAGGGCAGCGCGTAGTCGCCCGTGTCCGGATCGGGTGTCGCTTGCGTCGCCAGCGAGACATCGCCCAGGGCGGGATGGTTGCCCCACAGCGTGACCGCCGATACCGGCGTCGGCGGCGCGAAGACGGCGGCGAGCCCGCTCCCCTGCGCAAAGAGCAGGGCGCCTGGGATGGGCGCCCGCAGCGAGACGCCGAAGGCGTCGCGGTACGCGATGGCGGCGAAATCGCGTGAAGTGTCGGCAGTGGCGCTTTCACCGATCACCACAGTGGTTGCCAGGTCGGGCAGCGCTAACACGGCGCGGCCGATGTCTGATGCGGCATCCGGGCCGTCGAACCGGGCCGACCACAGAACGGTGCCGTTCCCCGTCTCATAGGCCACCGTCATCAAGTCCGCGGGGCCGGCCGCGCCGGCGCTGTCGCCCGTGACCAGGAGCAGCCCGCCGCCGGAGCGAAGCGCGAGGCCGCGCGCAGAGTCGTCGCCGTGCGCGAGGCCGTCGAACCGTTTCGTCCATTGCGCCTGGCCATTCACGGCGTCGAGCGCCAGAGTCACGAAGTCCAGGCCCGTTCCGAACCCCGCGCTCCAGCCGGTCACGAACACGGTTCCGCTGTCGGGCGATACCGCCAGGCCGGTGGCGGCGTCATCGCCGTTCACGCTGCCGTTGTAGCGCGTTGCCCAGTCGATTTCCCCGGTGTCTGCGTCGACGGCGAGCACAAGCAAGTCAAAGCGGCCGCTCGCGTCACGGCTGCGCCCAGCGGCGAAACTGTGCGCGCCATCGGGGCTGACCGCGATCACGGTCAGTCGGTCCGCGCTGTGCGCGGGCCCGTCATAGCGCGCCAGCCATTCTGGCGCGCCAGTGGCGGCGTCGAGCGCTTGAACCACGGCGTCCGTGCCCGAGGCGCCGCCGTGGCTTTCGCCCGCGACGAAGACACGACCGCCATCCGGCGCGCACGCGACGGCCCAGCCGATGTCGTTCATCGTCCCGGGACCGTCGTAGCGGGTGGTCCACAGCGGGTCGCCGTCCGCAGGGTCGAGCGCGGTCGTGGCGATGTCGAGGAGCGTCCCGTCGCCAGCGCTTTCACCGGTCACGAACACGGTGCCATCCGCAGGATCGACGCAGACGCCGCGCGCCACATCGTCCCCATGCACCGGGCCATCGTAGGCGCTCGTCCATTGCGGGGCGCCGGTGGATCGATCGTAGGCAAGGGTCGTGTAATCGGCGCTGCTGGCGCCGCGGGCGGTGCCGGTTACCATCACCGCGGTCTCCGCCGGATTGAGGGCGAGGCCGGCAGCGCCATCGCCGAGGTGGGCGTTGCCGTCAAAGGACTTCGACCAGGCGACGCTGCCGTTGTTCGTATTGAAGGCGACGGTGAGGAAGTCCGTGCCGTGCGCGGCATCGGCGACGCCGGCGCCGGCCGCGATGACGAGCGAGCCGTCACTGGTGGCCGCGGCGGCCAGGGGGGCGTCGTCGCCGTGCGCCGATCCATCCAGGCGCGCGCTCCAGTTGAGCGTGACGGGGCCGGTGAGCGTGTGCGTGCCCGCGCCACTATCCGGCCGCGCTTCGAGTTTGAGCAACGCAACGACCGCGGCGAGCGCGAACACGGCGCGTGAAGCACAACCGATTCGGCCCGCGGGGTCCCGTCGTGAGAACCCAGGTATGGCTCCACCCTCCCGAGCGGATGCCAGTCAGGTTCGAGGGCGGGGCTGGAACTCCTGTGGAGAGAGAAGAGCGGGGGGGAAAAAGGAAAAGAGGAAAAAGGGAAAAGAGGAAAGGGGAAAGAGAGGCGGGTTAGGCGGCGGGGACGACGCGCTTCTTGGCGGCTTTGACGACGCGGCCGCTCTTGATGCAGCTGGTGCAGGCCTTGATGCGCGTCCGCTCGCCCTTCACCAGCACATGCACCGGGCGCAGACCGGGCAGCCAGCGCCGGCGCGTGCGCACATGCGAGTGGCTGACACTGTTGCCATAGAGCGGCTTCTTGCCGCAGATGTCACAGACGCGGGCCACGGCGGCTCCGATCAAGTGGCGGGGTGGCGAAGTGAATGGTAGCATACGCCGCGTACGCTGCGCAACGCACGACGAAGGGTTCCGCGATGACGCGCCCGCCCGCAGTCCCCACGGAGACCGGCACCCGCGGCATGCGCGAGGCGCTCGCCGAAGCCCTCGAGCAGGCGGCGCGCGAAATCGTCGGACCCGAGATCGAAGTCCCGCCGCCACCCTGATGGCGCCGCCGTCGCCGGACCTCGGCGACTTCGCCACCAATCTGGCTCTGCAACTGGCGCGCCGAGTCGGCCGCCCGCCGCTGGAACTCGCCGCGGCGCTGATTGAACGCCTCGGCGGCACCGAGTTTCTCGAGCGCGCGGTCGCGGCGCCGCCGGGGTTCATCAACCTGGCGCTGTCGCCGGACTGGCTGCACGAAACGACGGCCAACATCCTGCGGCTCGGCTCGCTGTACGGGCGCAACGATCTCGGCCAGGGGCGCACCGTGTTGGTGGAATTCGTCTCGGCGAATCCGACCGGGCCGATGACCGTCGCCAACGGCCGCGGCGGCGCCCTCGGCGACGCGCTGTCGAGTCTGCTCGCATTCTCCGGCTTCGCCGTGTCGCGGGAGTATTACCTCAACGATGAACCGGCGGGGACGCAGGTGCAGAAGTTCGGGTTGTCGCTGGCGGCGCGCTGCCGGCAGGAGTTGGGGCAAGACGCCGCGGTCCCCGAGGGCGGCTATCAGGGCGAGTATGTGCGCGACCTGGCGCGGGAGTTGTTGCAGGACCCGGCAATGGCCGCCGCGGTCGCCGACCTCGATGCGCACACGACGGAATTGGCGCAGTGGGGCATCGCCCGGCTGCTGACCGGCATCAAGGCGACGCTGGAGCGCTTCGGCATTCAGTACGATTCCTTCGCCAGCGAGGCGTCGTATCATCGGAGCGGCAGCGTGCAACTGGCCATCGCCGAGTTGCTGCGAGCGGGGTACGCGTACGAGCAGGAGGGCGCCACCTGGCTGCGCTCGACGCAGTGGGGCGACGATAAAGACCGCGTACTGCTCCGCGCGACGGGCGCGCCGACCTATCTCGCCTCCGATGTCGCCTATCACCGCGACAAGTTCGAGCGCGGGTTCGGCCTGCTGATCGACATCTGGGGCGCTGACCATCACGGCTATGTGCAGCGGACGAAGGCCGCGGTGGCGGCGATGGGGTATAACCCCGACGACTTGCACATCATCATTCACCAGTTGGTCAACCTGTACCGCGGGCGTGAGCCGGTGCGCATGTCCACGCGGGCGGGCGAGTTCGTCACGCTCGACGAAGTGCTCGACGAGGTCGGCCGCGACGCGACGCGGTTCTTTATGCTGTCCCGCGCTGCCGAGACGCCGGTGGACTTCGACCTGGAACTGGCGAAGAAACAGAGTCTCGATAACCCGGTCTACTATGCGCAGTACGCACACACGCGCTGCTGCAGCATCTTCCGCGAGGCGCAGGAGCGCGGCGCCGGGGCGCCCGACCCGGAGCACGCCGACCTGTCGGTGTTGCGCCGGCCGACGGAATTGCGTTTGCAGCGCGTTCTGGCGGATTTCCCGGAGATGGTGCTGGAGTCGGCGCAGTCGTATGAGCCGCACCACCTAACGCGCTACGGGCACGACTTGGCCAGTGCGTTTCACGCGTTCTACACCGAGTGCCGCGTGCTCGGCGAGGAACCGCGCATCGAGACGGCGCGGTGCGTGCTGGTGGCGGCGGCGCAAGTGGTGTTGCAGCAGACGCTCGGATTGCTCGGCGTCTCCGCGCCCGACCGGATGTGATGGCGCGCGTTTTCGGACTGGCGCTGCTGGTCGCGGTCGGCGCGGCGTCGGTGCGCGCCGCGCCGCCGTCCGTCACGATTGGCGACTTGTCTGTTGCGGTGGTGTCCACGGCCCGGCGGATCGACCTGAACGGCGAGGGCGAGCCGCACCCGCGCGTCGTGGTGACTTGCCGCCTTTCGGCGGCGCGATCCGGTGTCATCGACCACCTGCTCGACCCGGCGCGGGGCCTCTCGCTGGCGACGGCGGAGGGGCTCGAATTTCCGCTGGTGCGGGTGATGCGCCGGGCGCTGGAGGCGGATGAGGCGGAATACGATTTCGAATTTGACGGCGCGCCCGGGCCGGGCACGACCGTGCGGCTGCGCGGCGCGGTGGTGCACTATCAGAAGCGGCGGGAGTTCACGGTGGAGGTGAGCGACCTGGCGCAGCCCGTGGGGGCGACGGGGACAGTCGGCGAAGTGACCCTGCGCGTCACCTGGCTGTCGCCGGCGCGGGTCGGTGAGGAGCGGCGCTGGTTTTTCTCCGGCCGCGTGGAGCGCACGGCGCCGGACGAGGCCGGAGCAGTGGAGTGGAGCGACGACCGGGTGGACCTGCTCGATTCTGCCGGCACCCGCTGGCCGGCGTCCAACCTGCGGATCACCCACGGGGACGAGAGCGCCAAGCATGTCGTGTTTGTCGACTGCTTCTTTCCGATTCCCGAGAGCGCAAAGCCCGGCGCCCTGCGCTATCAGTGCACGCGCTTCGACGGTGTGACCGTTTCCCCGTACGAATTCACAAGTCTTCCGCTGCCGTAGCGTGCATAGTGGGCGGGGGCGCGGGACAGGTCCGCGATGCCGCCTCCGAACTCGCCACGCGCAACTTCGACTGCATTCTTCGCCGCGCTCGACTGCATCGAGCGCGGGCGTGTCACGCTCGCTGCGCTTCGCACGCTGCGCGACGGCTACGCCGGTGACCGGCGGGCGTTGGCGCGGCGGCTCCTGTTGTACGCACCGCAGACGCGCCTTCTGCTCGCCCTGCTGCGGCCCAATCTAACCCCAGCGGCGGCGCAGGCGAGTGGCGGAGCCGCGCTGCGCGGCGTGATGGCGTGGGTGCGGCTCGGCGGGCGGGCCGCGTTTCTGCAACTCACCAAGAGTGCGGCTGATGTGCGTGACGGGCTCCGCGCCCATGGCGACGACCTGCTCGCCGCCTGGTGCGCGCTGGAGAACTTCCCCGGTCAGACTGCATCGGATTGGGTGCCACGTGGCCAAGCGGCCCTCGCGGCGATGACGCTGTTGCGCGCGGAGCGCGGCGAGGGCGCGGACGAGTTGTTGGAGCGCGCCGCGCACGGCGACCCGACGGCGCTGCGGGCGCTGGCGTTGCTGCCGGCGGCGGACGCGCCGCATGCACCCCGAGTGCTCGAGACGCTGCTCATCGCGCATCGTGCGGGGACGCGCCCGGTGGCGCGGGCCGCCGCCGATGCGCTGGCGGCCTTGGCGGCGCGGACCGGGCTGACGGTCGATGAGCTGGCGCGGCGTGTCGATCTGGCGGCCGCATGGCCCGACGCCGGGTTCGAGGGCCAGTCGGCGCGCGTGTGGCCGGTAGCGCCGTACACGGTGCGCCTGCAAGTGCGCAACGGGCGGCCCGCGGTGTCTGTGCACACCGAGCGCGGCGCCTTGCGCGCGGTCCCGGCCGCGGTGCGGCGCAGCCCGGCGTTTGCGGAGGTGCGCGCCGCAGCAGACGAGGTGCGCGCAATTGCGCGGCGCTTTGCGGCGCGCTTCGAGGCGGCGATGGCGGCGCAGGAGCCCTTCGGTGAGAGGGCGCTGAAAGTCTTGCGGGCGAACCCGATCGTGGCCGATGTTTGCGACCGGCTGGTGTGGCAGGCCGGCGAGGAATTCGGCGTCTTCGAGGCCGGGGTGCTGCGCGATGTGGACGGGCGGGCGCTCGACGGTCGCGACACGCCCGATTTGCGCACGGCGCATCCGGCGTCGCTGGCGGCGTGCGGGCTGCTGACGCCCTGGCAGCACCGCTTGCAGTCCCGCGCCGTGCGGCAGCCATTCCAGCAGGTGTTTCGTGAGGTCTATGGGCCGGCTGATGACGGCGAAGTGTACGATTGTCGGTTCGCCGGGCGCGTGGTGCTGGCGCGCCGCGCATATGCGCTCTTGCG
>CAYNSX010000033.1:0-27852 GCA_964400165.1 uncultured bacterium | reverse complement strand
GGCCCGTCATTCTCGATGTCCACCAGCATCATCGCGCCGAACTCGCCGCTCTGCGTCGGCACGCCGAGAGCGGTCAGCCGCGCCACCAGGTCGTCGCACAACGCCCGGGCGCGCTCCGGCGGCGCCGCGCCGCTGAAACTGGGCCGCCGCCCGCTGCGCGTCTCGGCACACAGCGTGAAATTTGGCACCACAATCACTTCCCCGCCGATCTCGGCGACGGAGCGGTTCATCTTGCCGGCCTCGTCTTCGAAGATGCGCAGGCCGTGCAGTTTGGTCGCCAGGAAGTCCATCACGGCAGCCGTGTCGGTCTCCGCGACGCCCACCAAAACAACCAGGCCGCGGCCGATGGCCGCGACCTGGCGATTCTCCACTGTGACCTCCGCGCGCCGCACGCGCTGCACGACGGCGCGCATCGGCGGTTACTGGTCGTCCGGGTTCGTGTTGAAGCGCCGGTCGAGTTCCTCGTCGGACGGCCGCTGGTCGAGCCGCACCTTGACCGTCGAGTGCTCGCCCTTGGCGTTCACGATTTCCAGCGCCACCGAGTCGCCGACGCGCAGTTTCCAGATGATGTCTTGCACGTCGGTCGCTTGCACCACTTCCCGGTCGTTCACTTTCACGACGATGTCGCCCTCGCGCAGCCCGGCCTTAGCCGACGGCCCTTCCGCATCCACCAGGCCGACAAACACTCCCTTGTCCACATGCAGATTGTCGCGCTCGGCGATTTCCTTCGTGACCGTTCCGTCCCACTGCCGACTCCGGGTCTGAATGCCGAAACCGAGGCCCAGCCAGGACCGCGTGACATTCCCGTGCTCGATCAGGTCCTTGACGATCTGCTGCACCTCGTCGATGGGAATGGCGAACCCGACGCCGGTGAAGCCATAGGAGAACCCGCCCGGCGCCACGATGGCCGTGTTGATTCCGACTACCTCACCGTTCGTGTTGACCAGCGGGCCGCCGCTGTTGCCATGGTTGATGGCGGCATCCGTCTGAATCATCCGGTGGTAGCGCCGTCCCTGGATTTCCTGATTGTCGCGAAACGCGCTGACGATGCCCGCCGTGACCGTGTGCTGCAACCCGAACGGATTGCCGATGGCCACCACCCAGTCGCCGGCGCGCAGTTGCCGCGAGTCGCCCATCGGGACCGTCGCCAGCGGCTTCGGCGCGTCCACCTTCAGCACGGCGACATCCGAAATCGTGTCCTGGCCGATAAGTTGCGCGGGCCGCTCGGTGCCGTCAGCGAATGTCACCGTGTACTTGGCCCCGCGCGCAATGTCCACGACATGCGCATTCGTCACTATGTAGCCGTCCGACGCGATGACAAAGCCGGTCCCCTGCCCTTCCCGGGGCGCCATGTCGGGCGGCATTTCCTGCTGCCCCTGGGGCGACTGATCGAAGAACTCAAACCATCGGCGCATATCGCCGGGCGGCGGGGCCCCGGGCGGTGTGGCCCCGGGCTGCGACGGCCCCGGTACGGTGAACTCCCGGCTCTGCGGCGGCGCCGGCCGCTGCGCGCGTACTCGCGGCTGGCCGACGGACCGCACGCTCACCACCGCCGGCACGACTTGGTCGGCGATGTCGGCGAACGACGCCGGCAGTTCGGTGAGGCGCGATGGCATCGTCGCCGTGCCGGTGTTCGAAGCCAGCAGAGCATTCGCCGCCTGACGCAAATTTCCGGACTCCGCGCCGCGCTGCGATTGCGCCGTACTGTACAGGACCCCGCCGCCGAAGCCGCCGGCCAGTGAAATCGCCAGCACCGCAGCGAGCGCGAGTCCCCACTTCCACTTGGGCATCGAAGACATTTGCGTCCTCCTAGAATCGCAAAACGGTCGGTGGTGTCCCGAATCTCGTTCCTATAGACGAATGGCGGGCCAAAGAGTTCACGCTATGTCATTATTCCTCTGTCGCGTCATCGGGCGCCAGCGGCAGGTCGAGCGGCTCCGACTCCACCGCCCGCTGCGGCGCCCGAAAGTCGCTCAACACTTCGAGCATCCGCAATGCCGCCAGCAGCGCCGTCCGGCCGGCATTACCGTGCTTGCCGCCCGCCCGGTCGAGCGCCTGCACCAGCGTGTCGGCGGTGATGACGCCAATCGTGATCGGAATGTTCTGCTCTAGCGCCACCCGCTGCAGCGCCGGGAAAATGGCGTTCGCCAAGTGCTGGTCGTGGTCGGTTTCGCCTTTGATGAGTGCACCCAGGCAGACGACGGCGTCGTACTTCCCCGACTCCGCCGCCACTTGCGCGGCGAGCGGTAGTTCTGCCGCGCCGGGCACCCAGGTCACTTCCAGCGCCTCTGCATCGAAATCGAACGACTCGAATTCGTCCTGCACTCCACGCAGCAGACTGTCGGTGACCAATTCATTGGCGCGCGCCACCAGACAGCAAATGACCGGCGTCTCGTTTTTCAGTTGCTCCTCTTCCGGTTCCATTGCGCTCATCGCTCCTCTCCAATCTCCAGCATATGCCCCATCTTATCGCGCTTCGTCTCTAGATAACGCCGGTTCTCGGCGCGCGGTTCCGTGACGAGCGGCACCCGCTCGGTCACCGTCAGGCCGTAGCCCTCGAGGCCCACGATCTTCTGCGGGTTGTTGGTCAGCAGCCGGATTTCATGCAGCCCCAGGTCGGTCAGGATCTGCGCCCCCAGGCCGTAGTCGCGCAGGTCGGGCGGAAAGCCGAGCGCGGCATTGGCCTCGACCGTATCGTGCCCGTGGTCCTGCAATTCGTACGCCCGAATCTTGTTGATCAGGCCGATGTCGCGGCCCTCCTGCTGAATGTAGAGCAGCACGCCGCGCCCCTCGGCGGCAATCATCTCCATCGCCCGCTCGAATTGCGGCCCGCAGTCGCATCGGAACGAATGGAAGACATCGCCCGTCAGGCAACTCGAATGGACGCGCACCAGCGTCCCCGGCTGCGCCACTTCGCCGAGCGTCAGCGCCAGGTAGGGCTTGTCCACCACATCATTCTCGTACGCGATGCACTGAAAGGTGCCCCACGGCGTCGGCAGCATCGTCTCGGCGGCGCGGTGGACGAGCTTCTCGGTGCGGCTGCGATACCCGATCAATTCTTTGATGGTGAGCAACTTCAGCCCGCGCTGCTGCCCGAACTCGATGAGTTCCGGCAAGCGCGCCATATGCCCGTCGGGCCGCATGATTTCGCAAATCACCGCCGCCGGCGTCAGCCTCGCCATCCGGCACAAGTCCACCGCCGCCTCGGTGTGGCCGGCGCGCACCAGCACGCCCCCGCGCTCCGCGCGGATCGGGAAGATGTGCCCGGGCCGCGCCAGGTCCGATGGCTGCGTTTCGGGGTCGATCAGCACGCGGATGGTCTTGGCACGGTCATAGGCCGAAGTGCCGGTGGTGATGTCCTCGCGGGCGTCGACAGACACGGTGAACGCGGTGCCGTGCGAAGCCGTGTTCTGGCCATCGGGCACTTGCGAGTGCAGTCCGAGCATCTGCAGGCGCTCTTCGGTCATCGGCACGCAAATCAGCCCGCGGGCGTGCATGGCCATGAAGTTGACGCGGTCGGGCGTGGCGAACTGCGCCGGGATGACCAGATCACCCTCGTTCTCGCGGCTCTCGTCGTCCACGATGATGACGAACTGACCCTCCTGAAACGCGGTGAGGCACGCGTCCACTGTGGTGAAAGGGTCAGGTGTCGGCCGGTCGGTCATTCAGCGCTCCATCCCGTGCGGCAGGCCGCCCCCGGAGACCAGCGCGGCGACATACTTGGCCACGATGTCGGCCTCCAGGTTGACGGCATCCCCCATTGTACGCACCCGCAGCGTCGTCGCAACGAGCGTGTGCCGGATCAGGGCCGCGCGAAAGCCGTCCGCCGTGACCGCCGCCACCGTCAAACTGACGCCGTCCACCGCAACCGAGCCCTTCGGCGCCAGATAGCGCCGGATGTCAGGCGGCGCCGAAAACTCCGCCTCCACCGCCTCGCCCGCCGGCTGCCAGGCGGTCACTGCGCCCACCCCATCAACATGCCCCGTCACCAGATGCCCGCCCAGCCGGTCGGACAGTCGCAGCGCGCGCTCCAGGTTCACCATCGTGCCCTCGTGCGCACGACCGAGCGTGGTGCAGGCCAGCGTCTCGGCGCTCAAGAAACACCGGAATGCGTCGCCGCTCACTTCCTCGACCGTCAGGCAGGCGCCGCTGACGCAAATGCTCTCGCCGACCTCCAGCCCTTCGCGCGCCAGCCGCGTGCGAACCGAGAGTTGCAGTCCCTGGTCGAGCGGCGTTGCCGCGGACACCTGGCCGGTGTCTTGCACTATGCCGGTGAACACAGGTAGCCCTCGATCACCAAGTCGTCACCGATGTGCCGCACCTGCAGGTCTCGTACTCGATATGCGTCCTTCAGCGATTGCACTCCGGCGCCGTCGAGCACCGTCGGCGCCTCGCTCCCGCCGATGAGCACCGGCGCCATCATCAGCACTATCTTGTCGGCGTGGCCGCCGAAGACCAGCGACGCTGCCACCGTCCCGCCGCCCTCCACCAGCACGCTCGTCCGGTTCTGCTCGCCGAGACGGCGCATCACCGCGCCCGCATCAACTCGCCCCTCGCTCGTCGCTGGGAAAGCGAGCACCTCCGCGCCGCGGACGCGCAGCGCCGCCACGCGTTCGCTGGGCGCGGCCGCGGTCGTCGCAATCAGCACGCGCTCCGGCTCGGTCGCCAGCAGGGCGGCGCCTGCGGGCGTGCGCGCCTGCGAATCGAGCACGACCACGCGCGGATTGCGCCCGCCCGGCAGGCGCACCGTGAGTTGCGGGTCATCGCGCAGCACCGTGTTCACGCCGACCAGCACCACATCGTTCATCTGTCGCAACAGGTGGGCCGATGCCAGCGTCTCCTCGCTCGTAATCCACCGGCTCTCGCCGGTGCGGGTCGCAATCTTGCCGTCGAGACTGCACGCCATTTTCAGCGTCACGAACGGCATGCCCGTCGTCACCCACTTGTTGTGCGCCTCACTCAACCATTGGGCCTCATCCGCGAGGACACCCAACTCCGTGGCAATGCCCGCCGCCCGCAAACGCTGAAAACCCCCGCCGTTCACCTGCGGGTTCGGGTCGTGAATGGCCGCCACGACGCGCCGGATGCCATTTCGAATCAGGGCGTCCGTGCAGGGCGGCGTGCTGCCCCAATGGCAGCACGGTTCAAGCGTCACATACAGCGTTGCGCCGCGCGCCAGGTCGCCCGCTTCGTCGAGCGCGAAGATTTCGGCGTGGGGCTGGCCTTTGCCCGGATGCCAGCCCCGGCCCACGACTTTGCCGTCGCGCACAATCACTGCGCCCACCATCGGGTTCGGGCTGGTGCGACCCAGGGCGCGCGTGGCGAGCCGGAGCGCCTGCCGCATGAAGCGGCGGTCGGCGCTGTCAGTGTCGGTGCGGGTCAAGGAGTCTGCGTCGAGTTCGTGCCGCCCCCGTTCGGGGACGGGTCCGGCGCGTGCGGCGCCGAGTTGGCGACCATTGTGGCGACATCGTGCCAGTATTTCGATTCCTGCTCCCGCCGCGCTGCTGCGATCGCCTTGAAGTCTTCAAACGCCAGCACCATCATCGCTAGCGCCAGAATCATGCATCCGCTCCAGTACAGCCCCCACACCATCACATTCGCGTCGGTCGGATGGCGCAGGTCCAGCAGGAAGAGTCCCGCGAAGGCGGCGCTCAACAGCGTGATGAAGATGAGGCCGCCGATGACGCGCACCCACAGCCGCCGCTTCGTCAGCAAACTCCGCCCGCGCGCATACTGCGTCACCTCCAGCCAGAGGAAGGTGAGCATGGCGAGGACCCCGATGGCGAGGAAAGTTCCGAAGGCGGTCATGACGGTTCTCACTAAGAACAATCATACCAAAAGTGGCAACGCACTGGGTTTCCACAGGTAAGTCTTGACTTGCTCCGCCCCCCGTGGTAATCGCATTTTGTATTGCCTAGGAAAGGAGTTGTGACGATGCAAAGCATGTTCATACGGAGACTGATTAGTTTGGTAACAATTCCGACGCTGTTCCTCGCCGCACAGGTGGCACTTGCCTGCACACCTTCCACGGAGAACTGCAAGAGCGCGAATGGAGCGCTCCAAGTGTTCGGACTCGGCGCGAATGTGGGGGGCTCGCTGAACCAGTTCTATTTTGGGACAAGCTTCGACCTCAATGGCAACAGGACGGACTGTGTCGCGTCGAAGGGAGCGTCCGAGACCGGTGACTACACGATCATGTCGGTTTCGGGAAATGCGACTACAGAGGGCACTTTCCAAGGCAAGCTCAAGGGGATCATTTACAAGAATGTCGGCGGGACCATCACGACGTGTGCACAATACACCAGTTCCATCCTCACTTTTGACGCCCTTGGAACGCCGCAGTCGCGGACGTGGACACCCAGCACGAACGATCCGGGATTCTCCTGCAGCGTTGTGAGCCCACAGGGACAATCCAACACGCTCATCTTCCGCGCGCGAATCGAGAAATCGTCAGACGCTTCCAAGACCTGCTACCGAGACAGCGCAAGCCTCATCATTCCGTCCCTGTGTCTCTGAATCGATTCGCGCCGTGACAGTAGTCAAACTGATCCGAGGAACGTGCTGGACTGCCTGTTTGGCCCTCTCGCTCGGTTCGATCGACACACGGGCGTGGGCCGCTGACGCCCCTGCACAGCAAGCAGGAGCTAAGGATTCAATTGACCTCCCCGTAGATCTTCGGCTCCTCCTGACGAGAGTGGAACCACCAGTCGACGGTGTGTATTCATGCACCGATATCTTTTCGGCCATCCACGCGGCAGCCAAGGACATCACCCTGGAAATGGACGACACCGTCCCAGACCGCCAGGTGTTCCTCCGAGGAGGAACTTCTATCCCACTTCGTGATGCCATGAACGGTCTGGCAGCCGCGTGCCAGTGTCGTTGGGAACGGAGCGGCGACGCACCGAATTATGTTTACACCCTCACTGTCCACCCTGAAGCCGCAACGTTTGCTCTGAACGACAAAGAGTCGGCCCGTCGCAAGTTCATCACCGAGGCGATCAAGCAGATTCGAACTGCGGTGCATCTTGTGCCGGACGAGCGCGGGCCGATCACGTTGGGGGAGCGCAATCCCGACCCCGACGCGCTCGAACGCCAGTCATTGCTTGCCAAATCCGGTGTCACCCTCCCTGTAGCCAAGAGATTCACCGGAACTCATCTGGAGCCCGCCGCATGGCGCCAAGTCCTCGACCGCCTCAATGACCAGGAGATAGCCCAGCTGTCACAAGGAAAGTGGCTTGAATTCCTCACCCTCGGATTGTCGGAGCCCGCAATGCGAGACCTCTGGAAAGCCGTCGGAGGCTCGGACCTGCTCGGAACCTATACAAGCTTCGAATCTGATGGAACTGTACGAGAAGCGTTTGACATCAGCCATGCAGTGTTTCGTTCCCGTCTGTTCTTAGCCAGAGTCGATTCGAAGTCGGCCAGCACTGTTGCAGTGGTTGCCGATGTTGGCAAAGCCCTCACGGAATTGGAAGTCCCGTATGCCCTCTTTCCTCAGCCGGTCTTCATCGTCGATGACCTGTTGTTCAGAGATGCTCCGGAGCAAGACTTCCCTGATTTCGCGGAGAGCTTTTTGCCACTCGAGCCATCCGCCGAAGATGAACAATTCGCGAAGATCAGAGGCCTCGTTTCGTTTCCTAGGGCTGGCTCCAGAGACCTCCCCGACGCCATTGTTCAAGCCACTGGTCTGTGGACATTTTGCGATTGGGTCGACCAGTCCGAAAGCACGACTGGGGAGCAACCAATTCTGGTGAGTGACAGTTCCACGGCGCCAAAGGTGACAGGAAGCGACAAACTTGCTCAGGGCGGTTCGAGTCCTGGCAAGTCAACTCCTAAGGACCCAGTTTGTCCGATTTCTACGCCAGAATTCACCGACCTCCCGTTGTGGAAGGTCGTCCGACTGATGCGCCTCTGGGGGACGCCGTACAAGCCGTACTTGATAGGTCAAACCATCTTTCTGCAAAGAACAGAGACTTCGATCAATGACGAAAGCTCTGCGCCGAGAAAGCTGACTGTCCCGCCGACCACCGCTTTGATTGACGCTCGCCGATTCACTACCAGTAACTAGCCGTACAAACTGCTTTATACTGGTGGCGTGCTGCAGCCCCGCGTGGCGCTGGAGCGCTGGGACGGCTTCACCCCCCTGGAGTCCCGGCTCCGGGCGGATGCGCACATCTGGCTGGCGGGCGCCGCCGACAGCGCCGCGGCACTTGTTATCGCCGGGCTGCTCCAAAGCGGCCGCTCCGCCGCCGTCCTCTGCCCCACCGATGAGGCCGCCGAGCGCGTCCTGCTCGACCTTTCCTGTTGGCTGGCGCGCGATCCCGCCGATCCGGAACGCGACGGCCTGCTGCTCTTCCCCGGCCTCGACCTGCTGCTCTACGAAGACACGCCGCCCGACGCCGAAACCGTCGCCGCCCGCCTGCGGGCGCTGCGGCGGCTGGCCGAGGGGCAGCCGACGGTTCTCGTCGGCTCCGTGCGCGCGTTCTTGCACTGCACGCTGCCGCGAGAGGCGTTGCAGCGCGCCCGCGCGCTGCGCGCCGGCGACGAGCACGACCTCACCGCGCTGACCGCCGACCTCATTTCGCTCGGCTACGAGCGCCGGGCGCTCATCGAGGGGCCGGGGCAGTTCGCCGTGCGCGGCGGCATCCTGGATTTGTTCCCTTCCACGGCGGCGCAGCCGGTGCGCGCCGAGTTCCTCGGCGACACGATCGAGCGCCTGCAGGCGTTCGACATCGAGTCGCAACAAAGCGCCGGCGACCTCGCCGAAGCCGAAATCCTGCCCGCCCGCGAATTGCTGCTCGACGCCGAGCGCGGCGCCGCCGCCGCGGCGCTGCTCGAACCGCTCCTCGCCGAGGCGCTGCCGGCGCTGGCGCCCGCGGCGCGGCGTTTGCTCGAAGCGCGGGCCGAGCAGCACCTGGCGCACCTGCGCGCCGGCACGCCCTTCCCCGCCGCCGAGTACTACCTGCCCGCGCTGCTGCCTGGCGCGCCCTGCGCGCTCGACCACCTGCCGCAGAGCGCGCTCGTCGTCCTGATGGACGCCGAGGCGGTACGGGAGCGCTACGACGAGTTCCTGGCGCGCGTCGATGAGGAACGCGCCGAGCGCCTCGCCGACGGCGAGCTGCTGCCGCTGCCGTCCCCGCTCTACCACCCCTGGGACGCCGCCGTGTCCGGCGGCCCGCCGCGGCTCGCCTGCGCACCGGTGACAAGCGCCTGGCCGGGCTGGGAGCGCGTCGCGCTCGACATCGAGGCGCCCGAGGCCTTCCCCGGCCGCTGGGACCGCACCGCCGCGGCGCTGACCGAGCGCCTGAAGGACGGCTGGGCGGCACTCGCTTCCACGCTGCACCCGGAGCGCGTCACCGCGCTGCTGCGCGAGGCGCGCTTCACCCGCGTCGCCGGCGACGACGACCTCGCGCCGGGCGCGCTGTACCTGACCACCCGCCGCCTCTCCAACGGCTTCGCCTTCCCCGCCGCGCGCATCACCGTCCTCACCGACTACGAACTCTTCGGCTGGCACCGCCTGCGGCGCCCGGCCCGCAAGCGCATCGCCGGCGGCATCCCCATCGGCTCGCTGGCGCAACTGCGCGAAGGCGGCTATGTCGTCCACCTCTACCACGGCGTCGGCGTCTACCGCGGCCTGGTGCGCCGCGCCATCGAAGGCGTCGACCGGGACTACCTGCTGCTCGAGTACGCCGGCGGCGACAAACTCTATGTCCCCGCCGAGCAGATGCACCGCGTGCAGCGCTATGTCGGCCCCGAAAGCGAAGCGCCGACCGTGCACCGCCTTTCCGGCCCCGAGTGGCGTGCCGCCGTCCGCAAAGCGCGCAAGGCGACGCGCGAACTGGCGAAGGACCTGCTCCGCATCCACGCCGCCCGCGAAAGCAACCCCGGGCACGCCTACGGCCCCGACACGGCCTGGCAATTCGAGATGGAAGCAAGTTTCCCGTACGAGGAGACGCCCGACCAGCTCACCGCCATCAAGGAAGTGAAGGCCGACCTCGAATCGCCGCAGCCGATGGACCGGCTGGTCTGCGGCGATGTCGGCTTCGGTAAGACCGAGGTCGCCATTCGGGCCGCGTTCAAAGTGGCGCAGGAAGGCCGGCAGGTAGCGGTGCTGGTGCCGACCACCGTGTTGGCGCAGCAGCACTACGAGACCTTCAACGAGCGCCTCGCCCCCTACCCCATCACCACCGAACTGCTCTCCCGCTTCCGCCGCCCGAAGGAGCAGAAGCAGGTCGTCGCCGGCCTGAAGTCCGGCGCCGTGGACATCGTCATCGGCACGCACCGCCTGCTGTCCGCGGACATCGCCTTCAAGAATCTCGGCCTCATCATCGTGGACGAAGAGCAGCGCTTCGGCGTCCGGCATAAGGAGCGGCTGAAGGCGCTGCGCGCCACCGTTGAAGTGCTGACGCTGTCGGCGACGCCGATCCCGCGCACGATGCACATGGCGCTCACCGGCCTGCGCGAAATGAGCCGCATCGAAGACCCGCCGGTGGGCCGTCTGCCCGTTGAAACGCACGTCCTCGAACGCAACGAGCACCTGATGCGCGACGCCATCCGCCGCGAGCTCGACCGCGGCGGGCAGGTGTATTTCGTCCATAACCGGGTGCAGTCCATCGCGCACATTGCGCAAGAGATACAGGAACTGGTGTCCGGGGCGCGCGTCGCCGTCGGCCACGGCCAGATGGCGCCCGAAGACCTCGAGCGCGTGATGTGGGACTTTTACCGCCACAAATTCGACCTGCTCGTCTGCACCAGCATCATCGAGAACGGCCTTGACCTGCCGAATGTCAATACGCTTATCGTCGACCGCGCCGACCACTTCGGCCTGGCGCAGCTCTACCAACTCCGCGGGCGCGTCGGCCGCAGCGACCGCCAGGCCTTCGCCTACTTCACCTGGCAGGCCGGCACGACGCTGAAGCCGCAAGCGCGGGAGCGCATCCGCGCCATCCGCGAGTTCGCCGCGCTCGGTTCCGGCTATCGCCTGGCGATGCGCGACCTCGAAATCCGCGGCGCCGGCGAACTCCTCGGCGCCGAGCAGCACGGCTTCATCGCCTCCATCGGTTACGAGTTGTATTGCCAGTTGCTCGCCGAAGCCATCGAAGAACTGCGCGGCCAGCCCGTCACTGCGCCGCCCGAAATCACCGTCGACTTGCCCGTGGACGCCTACCTGCCCGCCGAGTATGTCCCCGAGGGCGGGCAGCGGATGGATCTGTACCGGCGCATGGCGCAGGTGACGCACGCCGGCGATGTCGCCGCGCTCCGGCGCGAACTGCGCGACCGCTTCGGGCGCACGCTCCCCGCGCCCGCCGACCACCTGCTCCGCCTGCTCGCCATCAAGGCGCACTGTCTGGCGATCGGTCTGGATGGCGTGCAGCGCGACCGCTTCGAAGTCGTGATCCGGCTGACCGAAGCGCGGCGCCTGCAACCGGTCGAGCGCAAGGAATTGCAGCGCGAACTGCTGCTGGCCCGGCGCGCTGGGCTGCTGGCGGCGGACGCCATCGTCGGCCACGACCGCGTCACGCTCAACGGCGTCCCCGCCGACCCGGACGCTCTGCTGGCGATGGTCGAGCGGCTGCTCGACGACCTGGCCGGCTTCTTTACTGGCTTGCACCAAGACGCCGCACCCGGCAAGGCCCTGCGGGCGAAGGCCAGGAGTGTCGCCGGGGGCGGCGAACCAAAATAGTGCAATGACGGGCCGGGGATGGCGGGTGATTCGTCAGGCGGCGCTCGCAGCTGCACTGTGCGCCGCCGGCTGCCCGGGCGCCGCGCTCAATGACATCAACCTCAAGCCCGCTGACGCCGGACGCCTCACCGGCGGCACCACCTATCAGTATGACCACTTCCGCATCACGCTCCCGCCCAACTGGGCGGAGCAGAGCAGCACCGAAGTCAGTGGCGGGCGTGCCTACACCGGCGGGCTCGCGCAACTCATCATCGTCCCGCACGATTGGCGCGCCGACCAACTATTCTCATTCTGGGTGCAAAATTACGAGGAAGCCATCCGCCGCGACCCCGAATGGCATGTGCTCAAGGAGTGGAAGTTCGACCTGAATGGTCACGAAGGACGACTCTTCGACATCGAGTTCCGCCGCTCCGGCGGCCAGATTGCGATGCTGCAAGTCGCGCCCGGGCGGGCGGTCGAGTTACGCTACACCGCCGAGCGCGCCATCCTAGATGACGACCTCATCATCTCCTTCCACACCATCATCCAGAACATCGAGTTCGACGCGCCGCCGCAGTGACCGTTTGAGATCAGCCCGGCACTTCAGTGCCGAGTTGGTATTGTCAGCGCCAAGACGCCCTCACCCGCCCTGCGGGCACCCTCTCCACGAAGTGGAGAGGGACTACGCATCTTCCGGGTGCATCGCAAATCGGGTTCAGGGGGAGAGTGCCACTGTCAGTGCCAGCCCGGAGTCGCCGGAACACCCTCACCCGCCCTTCGGGCACCCTCTCCCGATTGGGAGAGGGACAACGCATCTTCCGGGTGCATCGCAAATCGGGTTCAGGGGGAGAGTGCCGCTGTCACTGCCAGCCCGGAGTCGCCGGAACACCCTCACCCGCCCTTCGGGCACCCTCTCCCGATTGGGAGAGGGACAACGCATCTTCCGGGTGCATCGCAAATCGGGTTCAGGGGGAGAGTGCCGCTGTCAGTGCCAGCCCCGCAATTGCCGCCGCCCAAATCCAGGGCAGCGTCTTGCGCAAGATGGCCTGCACATCGCTGCTGACATAGGTCGCCACCCAGACATTGTGCGTGTTCGTCGGGTCGCAGATGCCCTGCACCAGCCCCACCGAGAAGAACACCGCCATAATGCTTGCGGCCGGCAGCGCGCCGACGCCCAGCATCGCCGCCGCAATTCCCGCCCCCATCCCCCACAGATTCAGCGGCCCGCGATAGAGGGCCAGCGGCGCCAGCAACCCGAAACCGAGCACGATGCCGATGGCGGTCGTCGGCGTCAGCCGCAGGAGGACCGGCTGGAGCGCGGCGATGACCGGCCAGTCGGCGGCCTTCGCCATATCCGGCCCGATGACTGCGTTCATCACCATCCCGATGCCCATCATCAGCGCCACCGCCGGCGCCACATTGCCGATGCCCTCGAAAGTGGCGCGGCTCACTAACTGAATGGCGCTGCGGCCGCGCCGCAGCGTCGTGAGCACGCCGTACGCCACGCCCACCAGCATCGCGGCGAGGATAGGGAGTGCGAACGGCGTCTCCGTCGGGTCGAGGCGCTTCTGGTACACGCCCCAGAAGTGGAACGCCAGCACCAGCACAATCGGGACGATCGGCGTCACCAGCGCCCACCAGGGCGCCCGGTTCCGCGGCTCTGCGGGCTCGGCCCAATAGCGGCGCAGTCCGCCGCGCTTCACTTCCCAAATGAGGAACGCCGCCGTCACCAGCGCCAGCAGCCCGCCGAGAATGAGGGCGACGCGAATGACATCGGCCGACTGCAAGCCGAGCACCGATTCGTAAAACTGCCAGTTCACCGGATTGAACACGCCGCCGAGCGACAGCGCCATCAGGAACACCGACGCCGCCGTCAGCGGCGACAGCCCGAGCGAAAGCAGGATGGGCAGCACGATGGTGCCGACCATAATCACCGCGCCCAGCCCGCCGAGCGTGGTGAACAGCAGCGCGCTGACGGCGATGAGAATCAGCGTGAGCAGAATCGGGCGGTCGCCGCCAAGTTCGGCGGCCCACTTCAGCACCGTCTCGGCGATGCCCGTCTGGCGCACCACTTCGGCGAGGATGGCCCCGACGATGGCGGTGGTGTAGGCGGCGTTGAGCCGCAGCATCCCATCGGCGACCACGACCTGCGCCAGGTCTTGCCCCGACACCCCCGCCGCCAGCGCAATGGCGACCGCCATCAGCGGCAGCGCCAGCAGCGCCGGCAGCCGCCCGGCGAACATCAACGCCGCGAAGAGCAGAAAGATGACGACAATCAGCGCGACGGTCACCGGTTCACGCTCCGAATTTCTTCGCCGCGCCGATGTACGAAGTCAGCACCGGCAGCAAATCGAGGCCGCGGAGGCGGCCCAGGCCCCCGATCGCGCAAGTGCGCTCGCCGAATGCCGTCACCTGGTCGGCGCGCACATCCGGCCCCCACAGCGCGACCGGCACCGGCTCGCCGGTGTGATCGCGCGTCGCGCAGGCGGTGGTATGGTCGCCGGTGACGGCGACATAGAGGCGGTCGCTGCGCGCCGCCGCCGATTCGAGAATCAGCGCCGCCATCCGGTCGAGTTTTTCGCAGGCGGCGACTTTCGCTTCGGGGTCGCCGTCGTGGCCGGCGACATCAGGACACTTCAGGTTGCACAGCACAAAATCGTGGCCGTCGAGCGCCGCCACCGCCGCCTTCGCCAGCGCAATCTCGTCGGTCTGCAGGTTGCCGAGCGCGCCCGGCACATCAACCACCGTCATCCCGATGTAGCGCCCGATGCCCTTCACCAGCCCCACTTCCACGACCAGCGCACCCGTCAAGCCGGAAGTTTCGCGGAACGAAGCCAAATTGGGCGCCCGCCCGGCGCCGCGCGGCAGCACGATGTTGGCGACCGGCTCCCCGCACGCGGCACGGGCCCGGTTGACCGGATGGTCAGCAAGCACCTCCCGCGAGCGCGCCACGAACGCATTGATCGCCGCCGCGGTGCGCTGGCTGTCCGCATCTTCGCCCGTCGCTTGCAAGAGCGGCTGGCCGTCGGCGTCCGGGTCGGCGTCAATGACGCGGTCGCCGAGTTTCCCGCCGCGCAGCACCAGCGCCGCCCGGTGCTCCACCGACTCCCGCACGAAACACTGCACGCCGTCTACCGTGAGGCCGTTCAGCGCTGCGGCCAGGTCCGCCGTGCCGTCGCGGATGCGCCCGGCGCGGCGGTCGGAGATGACGCCGTTGCCGTCGATCGTGGCGAAATTGCAGCGGAAGGCGATGTCGCCCGGCCGCACTTCCATCCCGATGCCCATTGCTTCGAACGGTCCGCGGCCCGGGTAGTGCGTGTGCGGGTCGTAGCCGAGATACGCCAAGTGCGCGGTGTCGCTGCCGGGCGGGATGCCGGGCGCAATCGGGTCAATCAGTCCGCACTCGCCCGCGGCGGCGAGGCGGTCGAGGTTCGGCGTCTTGGCGGCTTCGACGGGTGTCAGCCCCGCCAATTCCGGGCAGGGGCGGTCGCCGAGGCCGTCGCCGATGAGGAGCAGCGCCTTGCCGCGGGCGCTCATCACTTCCGCGATTTGCCCCCGCTCTCCGGCTTCGCCTTGCGGATTTGCGCCGCGGCCGCTTCTGCTTCTCGCGCTCCCGCTTCCGCCTGCTTCTTGCGAGCCGCGCTGTAGTCCTCGAGGCGCTTCCGCAGCGCCGGGTCGTGCAGCGCCAGCATCTTGATGGCGAGCAGCGCGGCGCCGAGGGCGTCGTCGACGCCGACGGTGGCGACCGGGTTGCCCGGCGGCAGTTGCAGCATCGCCGAGACCGCCGCCAGTTCGTCCATCCAGTGGTCGCCGACGCGCAGCGGCACGCCGATGACGGGCAGCGTCGTCAGCGCCGCCAGCGAGCCGGGCAGCGCCGCCGACTTGCCCGCGGCGGCAATGATGACGGCGAGGCCGCGATCCGCCGCGCTCCGCGCGTACTCGGCGGCGCGGTCGGGCGTGCGATGAACCGAGGCGACGGTCATTTCGAAGGGCACACCGAAGTCGTGCAGCGTCTCGGCGGCCCGGCGCATCACGGCCAGGTCGCTGGCGCTGCCCAGCACGATGCCCACGCGGGGCGAGTCTTTCATCAATCCTCCAAATTTACTAGAGAATACAATTCAGTGAGCGCCACTCGTGCCCCTGTGTCAAGTTGTCGCCACTTTCGTGGCGAGGCGAGGGCGAGCGACAATCGATTCGGCAGCGCGAACGCGACGGTCCCACGAGTAGAAACTCTTCAGCATCGAACGCCACAAGATGATGGTGACCAAGAGTGGAACAGCGGTCCAGATGACAAGAACCAAAACTCCGCCGCCCGTGTCACCCGCAAATGCCAAGAGTGGGTAGGCCAATGCCAGACTGACAAGGCCGAGTCCACCGACCAGCGCCAAAGACTGCACGAGCGCGTCCAAGGGGCGTCGAGACCGCAATGAAGACCAGAGGGCGATGGTGCCGTAACAGACAACACCGATCGCTTGGATTGGCGTCCCGATGAGGAAAATCAGCGTTGAGTATGCCCCCCAAGTGCCCACTGATTCCTCGCTCGTAAATCCTCGAAGCGTCAAGGTGGCGACGATGGCGATCTCCGCCGGAAGACACCACAAGAGAATGCAACCCACCATCGAAAGTCGCGACGCGAATTTTCCGATGAGGATTTGCTTCGGCGACAAGGAGGTGAGCACGACGGCGTCCCAACTGGACCGCTGTCGGTCACCTGCGATCGCGGATGTTGGGAGAACCGCTGCCAGTACTCGCGCGAACCACCATTTCGACATCCAAAGAAGCAACATCGCGCCTGCCCAAGTTTCCAAATACTCGGTGTGAGTCGTGCTAAACCAGTATCCGAGGATCAACCCGAGCACGATGGCCGTCGCCGGGAGAACTCCCCACGCAAGCACTCTATCGAGCGGCTTTCGCCCCCACTTCCCCGGCCAGCCCTCGCGCCGGAAGATCGGGTTCTCCCACAGCGTCACGGTGCGTACGCCTCGGGCACCACGATGTTGCGCCGCGACGGCCGCGGCGTGAAGATGGCCCCCCGCACCCGCGCGTCCAGCATATGGAAGCGCCCCAGCATCACCCGCCACAGAACGAACACGATCGCCAGCGGCACCACGAAGCGATACACGGACAGGATGAGCGTCATCCGCCTCACGGACTCGCTGCTGAACACGAAGGGGCCGCCGGTGGACGGGCTGGACATTGCCTGTGACATGAAGGCCATCAACTCGCGGAAGAACCCGAATGCCAGCAGTAGCGCCCACGACACGATGGTCGAGACGATGCCGACCAGAATGATGGTTGTGACGGCGCTGAAAAACGCATTGAGACTCTTCCGCGACTTCAGCGACCACAACAGCGCAATTGTCGCGTACGCCAGCACCGCCAACACCTGCAGCGCCGACTCGATGCCCCACGCCACCGGCAGCGGCACCGTCGCGATCCAACCCGACTGCTGCCGCATCGCCAGCGGAATCTCTTGACCGCGCAGCAGCGTGAGCAGCAGGATTTCGGCGGGCAGGCAGAACAGGACCACCCACAGGCACGGCAGCAGCCGCGACAACCCCTTGCCGAGCAGGATGTCGCGGGCGCTCAAGTTCGTCAGCATCACTTGGTCCCAGGTGAATCGCTCGCGCTCCGGCGCGATCGCCAGCGCCGGCAAGATCGCCGCCAGCGCGCGGGCGACAAACCACTTCAGATTCGTAATCGTCCCCAGGATCATCAGCGCGCCGGCGACCGACACGGACTGCGCGGTGAGACCGGGCATCGCGCCGCCTTGCGGTCCCGTGCCGGGGCTGCGCAGTAGAATCGAGAAGAGCCCGACTGACCAATGCGCCGCCTTATATGCGCCCCACGCCAACAGCGCGGCGCCACCGAGATACAGCACGACCGCCCCCACGCGCAGGGCCGGCGACCGGTGCGCCCACTTCCCCGGCCAGCCCTCGCGGACGAAAATCGGGTTCTCGGCGAGTCGCACGCCGTTCAGCGCGCCGCGCCGCCGTCCGGCGACTTCTCCGCCATCTTCTTGAGAAACGGCGTGAAGAGGTCGATCGGCACCGGCAGGATGATGGTCGAGTGTTGTTCGCGCGCGACATCGGCCAGCGTCTGCAAATAGCGCAACTGCACGGAGATCGGCTGGTCCGCCATAATTTTGGCGGCGTCTTGCAGCTTTTGCGCCGCCTGGAACTCCCCGTCGGCGTTGATGACTTTGGCGCGGCGCTCACGCTCGGTTTCCGCCTGGCGCGCCATCGCCCGCTTCATCCCTTCGGGCAAGACGACATCGCGCACCTCGACCGTCGTCACCTTCACGCCCCACGGCTCGGTCGCTTCGTCCAGGCGCTGCTGCAGGCGCTGATTGATGTGCTCGCGCTCGGAGAGCAGCTGGTCGAGTTCACACTGGCCGAGAATGCTGCGCAGCGTCGTCTGCGAGAGGAGCGAGGTCGCCTTCACATAGTTCTCGACCTGCACGATGGCGGCGTTGGGGTCCACGACCCGGAAGTACACCACCGCGTCCACGGACGCCGGGACATTGTCGCGCGTCATCAGTTCCTGTTTCGGGACATCCATGGTCACCACGCGCAGGTCGACGCGCAGCATTCGGTCCACGATCGGGATGATGATGAACAGGCCCGGCCCGCGGGCGCCCACCAAGCGCCCGAGCCGGAACAGCACGCCGCGCTCGTATTCGGGCAGCACCTTGACCGCCGCCGACAGAAACATCACGGCCAGGATCACTACCACCACCAAGCCCGTGATCATCCAACTGTTATCGCCGAGTTCCGTCATTGCTGCCTCCCCGAATCGCTTAACCGCGTGTCACGATGCCCGCCGCACCTGCAGCGTAAATTTGTCTGCCCCGACCACGACCACCCGCTCGCCGGCGTCGATGGGTGTGTCGGCCACCGCCTGCCAGAGTTCGCCGTGCACGAACACCGTGCCGCGCGGTTCCAGGCGCGTGCGCGCCTCGCCGACCATATTGCGCAGCCCCTCCATCCCCGTCACGACTTTCCGCCGTTGCGCCAGCAATCCTTTGCTGACGATGAAGACGAAGAAGCCGACCACGAGTGCGCTCACGGTGATGATGACCGACCAGTCCACCGCGAATCCGGGCGCGCGTTGCCAGCCGGTGAGCATCGCCATCCCCAGAATGAATGAAGTGGCGCCGCCGACCGTCAGGGCGCCGTGCGAAGTCACCTTGATGTCGGCCACCAGCAGCCCGACCCCGAGCAACACCAACATAAACGCCCCCAGATTGATGGGCAGGATTTGTGCCGAGATGAACGCCAGGATGGCGGCGATGACGCCGATGATGCCGGGCAATATCACCCCGGGCGTGCTGACTTCGGTGATGATGCCGATGACCGCGACGGTCATCAGCAGGGCCAGGATGTTCGGGTCGGCCAGGTACTGAATGAATTGCTCCCGCCAGATGCGCGGGATGCGGTCGAGCGCGACGGCCTTGGTGTGCAGGGTCGTCGTCCGCCCGTTCTTGACGATTGTGCGCCCGTCCACCGCGCTCAACAGTTCGTCGAGCGACGGCGCCACCAGGTCGATCACTTTGAGTCGCAGCGCTTCCTTCTCGGTGATTGAGGCGCCCTTGCTCACCGCCTCCGCCGCCCACTGCTCGTTGCGCCCGTGCGCGCGAGCGACGCCTTGCGCGTAGGAGATGGCGTCGTTCACCACTTTCCGCGCCAGGTCGCCGCCTTCCATGCTGATCGGGGTGGCGGCGCCGATGGAAGTGCTCGGCGCCATCGCGGCGATGTCGGCGGCGAGCGTGATGAGCGTGCCCGCCGACGCGGCGCGGGCGGTGCTCGGCGAGACATAGATGATGACGGGAATCGGTGTCCCCAAGATCGTCTTGATGATCGACCGCATCGAAGTGTCGAGCCCGCCGGGGGTGTCCATCTCGATGACCAGTGCTTGATAGTCCTGGTGCGCGCAGCGGTCGAGGGCGCGAGCGACATAGGCGTCCGTGGCGGGGTTGATGATGCCCTCGACGCGGATGACTGCGACGGACCCGGGCAGCGGCGCTGCGTGCAGGCGGGCGGCCAGCGTAAAAGTCGCCGCCCAGAGCGCTATCCACCACCACCGAACCGGTCGCCGGTGTGACATTCCGGCGTATTGTAGCACCGGCGCCGTCAGCGATTCGCGCGCCAGACGCAGACCGGAAACTGCGTCGTTTCGGCGAAGCCGAGGCGGTTGTACAGGCGCACTGCACGCGTGTTGTCCGCGGAGACCGCGAGCACGACGCGCTCGATGCCCTCCTCCACCAAGCGCGTCAGCGCGTGCGCCATCAACGCGCGCCCCAGGCCGCGCCCCTGATGCTCCTTGCCGACCGCCAGTTCGATGATGCCGTGCTGGTCGCCGATGACGCCGACCAGGCACACGCCGCCCGCCCGGCTGCCCGACACCAGCACGCAGGTCGCATGCGGGTCGATGCGCCCGAGCGCGCCGGCGAGGATTTCGCGCAGCGCGTCGGTGCACTGCCGCACCGAGCCGCCGAAGAAGCGCGGGTAGAGCACGCCGTCCACCGTGCCTTGATTCGCTTCGAAGATGACTTGCCCGACATCGGTGACCCAGTCCGGGTCCCAGTCGCCGAGGCGATAACCCGCCGGGAGGGTGACCCCGCCCCGCCACCCGCGGAGACTGCGCGCCATCAGACTCCGCCAGAACACCTGAAACCCGCGCGCTCCGTACGCTTTCCAGTCGGCCTCGCTGGCGACGACTGTGCGCTCCACGATGACATGCAAAGCGCCGTCCGTTGTCAGCCGGGCACGCGACTGCTCAATCAGTTGAACCGCCAAGTCCGGTGGCGCGTCCTGGACCACCCACGGGAAGCTCATCTCCCCGTACTGCCCCGACCGGACAAACAGCAGCAGCCCGACCCAGTCGTTGCGCCGCCGGGCGGCCACCGCCGAGTGGTCGGCGCTGTAACTCAACAGCCGTCGCTCCATCCGCTGGGCGAAGCCCTCGCCGCGCCGCGGCGCCACCTCCGCCGCAACCGCCGTCGCGATTTCCTGCCAGCGCGGATCGTTGGGCTTCACTTCCACCAGGGTGACGGGCGCCTCTACCACACTTGCCGTTTCCCCACCGAAGGCAGGGAGTCCCGCCTGTGACCCGAAACGGTCACACACGCATGGCGACTCGCCTGATCACGCTGACTACCGACTTCGGCACGCGCGACTCCTATGTCGCGGCGGTGAAGGGCGTCCTCACCAGCCGGGCGCCTGGCATTGCGGTCATCGACCTCACACATGACCTGCCGCCCTTCGACCCGCCCGCGGCGGCCTACTTCCTGCTCGGCGCCATCCCCTACTTCCCCCCGAAGACCGTGCACCTCGTCGTCGTCGACCCGGGCGTCGGCGGCCCGCGGCGCGGCATCGCCGTCGCCTGCGGCGACCAGTTCCTCGTTGGGCCCGACAACGGCGTCTTCGGCTATGTGCTCGCCGAGCGCGGCTGGAGCGAAGCGGCACGCCTCGATGGCGGCACCTATGCGCGGCAGCCCGTCAGCCCGACCTTTCACGGGCGCGACCTGTTCGCCCCGGCCACCGCCGTACTGGCCGGCGGCGGCCTGGTGGCCGCCCTCGGCCCGGCCATCGCCGACCCGAGCGTGACGCCGATCCCGCCGACGACACGGGAGGCGGGCGTGCTCGTCGGCATCGTCTGGCACATTGACCGCTTCGGCAACTGCATTACCAACATCCGCGCCGGCCAGTTGCCCGACACCATCGGCGACGCCTTCCGGGTGATGGCGGCCGGGAGGCAGATTCAGTCCTTCGTCCGCACCTACGCCGTGGCCCCGCGCGGGACGCCGGTCGCGCTGATGAGCAGCGGGGGCTTCGTGGAGATTGCCGTGGTGGAGGGCCGCGCCGACGAGGCGCTCGGCTTGGCGCTGGGCGCCGAAGTGCGCTTGGAACCCGTCATCGAAGGAGCGATGGATGACCCTCGCTGAAGCGCAGCAGCAGATCGAAGCCATCTATTTGACGCGCGACGCCGCCCGCGGGATGGGGGGGAATGTCCAGTGGTTCGTCGAGGAAGTCGGCGAACTGGCCCGGGCGCTCCGCCGGGGCGACCCGGCCGCGCAGCGCGAAGAATTCGCCGATGTTTTCGCCTGGTTGAGCATCCTCGCCACGCTTTCGGGAGTCAGACTGGATAAAGCGGTTGCGGCGCGCTATGGCGCCGGGTGTCCCAAGTGCCGCACAACGCCCTGCGGCTGCGCGCCATAAATCGCTTGGCGCGGGGGATAATGTCCGCGGTACACTGATGCCGCTTTGAGGAAGGTCGTCGTGACTCGATCGCAGACCGCGGCGCGACTCGTCGCCGCAACCGCCGTCACTCTCGGGATCGTCATCTCCGTGCGCGCGCAGACGGGCGACAAGGTGCCCGGCGCCGAGGCCTCCGCGCAGCGCTTCCTCATCGCCCTCGTGGCCGGCGACAAGCCGACCCTCGAATCCCTGGTGCCTGCTGCCGTGCCGCTGCGCTTCGGCGCCTACCCGTTTGCCGGGATGCCAGGACTGACCACGCCCAGCGTCACCAGCGGCCCGACGCTGCGCGCCTATGTGCCCTTCAACGGCGGCGTCGCCCGCCCGGGCTTCCCGCACAACGGCATCGTCTATCTGCACCGCAAACCCGGACAGCCGTGGCTCGTCAAGCACATCTCGTGGTACGACGACCTGCCCGGCGCCATCGTCCCCCCCACCCGCTCGGACCGGAACGGCAAGCAGTACGAAGGCGAAGTCGAGCAAGTGGTGCGGGATTACCTCAACGCCTGGAAGCGCGGCGACTACCCCACCGTGCAAGCGATGACCTACGACTGGTTGAACGACTTGCAGCCGCTCACCAAGGTCACCGTGCACAGCATGTCGGTCACTTCCAAGGAACTGGAGAACGGCGAAGTGCGCATCGATGTGCAGGTGAAGGTGCGTTATGACGCCGGAGTTGCCAAGATACCCTACCGCGTGGACGGGTTCATCGTGGCGGTGCTCGAAAACGAGACCTGGAAGATTCAGCCGTACTCGTTCGCGATGCCCTAGCGCCCGGCGCTAGTGGATGGTGCTGTTCCCCGGATCAAGCACGACGCGCCCCTCGCGCTGCCGCGCTTCCATCTCCGCGCGTTCTTTCGCAATCCGGTCGAGCAGGTCGGCGTGAATGTAGATCGGCGCTTCGGTGCGGAGGGCGACGGCAATGCCGTCGCTCGGCCGGCAGTCAATCTCGCGCCGCTGGCCGTCTGGCACCGCGATAAACAGTGAGGCGAAGAAGGTGTCGCCTTCGACGGCGCGGATGACCACTCGCTCGACCCGCGCCTGCAGGTCGCCGAGGATCTGGCGGATGAGGTCGTGCGTCATCGGCCGCGGCGGCTCTTCGCCCTCGAGCGCCTGGTTGATGGACACCGCTTCGGCGGGGCCGATCCACACCGGCAAGACGCGGTCGCCGTTCCGCTCGCGCAGGAGCACCAGCGGCAGGTTGTTCGTGTCGATGCGCACGCTGTCCACTTCCATCTCGATGTCGTTCATGCGTGTCGCTCCACAATGAGTCTACCACGCTCGTTTCCCGCTTACCCATCGGCGCTCACCGGGGGCGCCCGGCGTTGACTCGCCCGCAACGCCGGTGCTACCATGCCGCCGCCTCGGGACCCGAGGCAACGCTCACCGGTCTCGCGTGCGGAGTGGGAGAGACGGTGATGAACCCGGAGCCTCCCAACGACTGGCGTCGGATGGGCCTCGCCGCGAGTCTGGGCTTAGTGCTCGTTGCGGCCACCGGCATCGGCGCCGGCCTCGGTTGGTTTCTCGACCGCTGGCTCGGCACGGCGCCCTGGTGCACGATGGGGGGACTGCTGGTGGGCGTCGCCGCGGGCTTCCTCGAAATCTTCCGGTTGGTGATGCGCCACTTTGTTGACTGAACACCTGCGCGACGACATGGTGGTGCGCGCGTGGCTGCGCGCGACGCGCCAGGCGGCCCTGCTCACCGCGGGGCTGGGGGCCGTGGTATCGCTTCTTTTCGGTGTGCCCGCGCTGGTCGGCTTCCTCGGCGGCGTCCTGCTCATCTTCTTTAGTCTCGGCCTGACCACCGGCTACTTTCTGGGCCGCTCGCCCGTCCCGGGCAGCGGCACGCGCGTTGCTCTCGTGTTGCTGTTCATCAAATTGCCTGTCCTCGTCGCCCTGGCGATGCTGCTCGTGCGTTTGAACGCTTCGCCGCTCGCCGCCGCGCTGGGCGCCCTCGTCGGGCCGGTGGCGGCCGCCATCGGTGGGCTCCGCGTCGAGCGCCGGATGGCCGCCCGCTAGATGGACCACGAAGCCGCCGCCGCGAGCAGCGCCCCCGAGGAACTGCACGGCTCCTTCTTGCAATTCCTCGCGCACATCGATGTGGCGGGCAGGCCAATTATGCATGTGCATGGCCAAACTCCAGGCCACGAAGGATGGGTCCCCGAGTCGGTCGTTTTCGCTTCGCTGGCCGGCATCCTGCTGTTGGTGTTTATGCGCGTGGCGACGCGCCGGATGACGCTCATCCCGCGCGGCGCGCAGAGTTTCTTCGAGTACACCGTCGTCGGGCTCAACGGCTTCTTCGCCGAAATCGTCGGCCCCCGCGGCCAGCGGTACCTGCCGATGATCGGCATTTTGTTTCTCTACATTTTCGTGATGAATATGATGGGCCTGGTGCCCGGCATGAAGGCGGCGACTGCCGAACTCAACACGACCGTCGCGCTGGCGCTTGCCGTGTTCGTGATGGTGGTCTACGCCGGCATCCGCGAGACCGGCCTGTTTCACTTTCTCCTGCACTTCGCCGGCCCGGTCGCGACGGCGAAACCAAAGTGGTATATGTGGCCCGTCTTCATCCCCATCGGGCTGTTCTTCGCGGTGCTCGAACTCATCGGCTTCTTGGCGCGCCACTTTGCGCTCGCCGTGCGTCTCGCCGGCAATATGTTCGGCAAAGAGACCGCCATCGCCGTCCTGACCGGCATGTCCATCCCGCTGCTCACGATGTTTCACGCCGGCAAATTCCGGTTCGGGCCGCCGATTCCGTTCCAGTTCCCGATGATGCTCCTGGGCGTGCTGCTCGGCGCGATTCAGGCACTGGTGTTCAGTCTGCTCGCGGCGGTGTTCGTGTCGTTGGTCACTGCGAGCGACGAGGCGCACCACTGATGTCCGCTGTCATCACCCATTCTGATTGAGGAGGGAAGCGTATGTTGTATTTCTTCGGCATTGCGATCGGCGTGGCGCTGGCCGTGCCCATCGCCGCATTCGGCGGGGCGTTCGGCATGGGCCGCGCCATCGCCGCCGCGCTGGAGGGCTCGGCGCGCCAGCCGGAGCACCACGGCCGGCTGCTCATTATGATGATCATCGGTCTGGCGTTCATCGAAACGCTGCTCATCTACTCGCTGCTCGTCTGGGCCGGACTGCAGAGCCGCCTGCCGCAGACCACCGACATCTTGTCGAAACTGGGAGGCTAGCCCCGCGTGGGCTTTCTCGAACTCGATCCGAAGGCGGTCCTGCTCAACCTGATCGCCTTTGTCCTGCTCGTCTGGATCATCCGCAAGTTCGGGTGGGACAAGGTGGCGGCGATGGTCAAACAGCGCGAGGACCAGATCCAGGAGGCGCACGACCGCGCCGTCCGCGAACGCGAGGAGGCGGAGCAATTCCGCACCGCGCTGCTGGAACGGCTGGCCCGCATCGAGGACGAGCACCGCGACCGCGTCCATCAGGCCGTCCGTGAGGCGACCGAGGCCGGCAAGCGCATCCTGGCCGACACCGAGGCCGAGCGCACCGCCATGATCGAGCGCGCCAAGCAGGAAATCACCTACGCTAAACAGCAGGCGCTCATCGAGTTGCGGGACCATACGGCCGATCTTGTGACATCCGTGGCCGCCAAGGCGCTGCGGCGCACGCTCGATGACGCCACGCAACGCCGCTTGATCGACGAGACCATCCGCGAACTCGCCGCCACCGGTTCCGTGAAGATCGATGGCTGATCGCAAGGTCGCCCGCCGCTATGCCGAGGCGCTCTTCGGCGTCGCCGCCGCCCGCAACGAGGTGGACGTGGTCGAAGCGGAGATGCGCGCCGTCGTCGACGCGCTGTGGGGCGACACCGGCTTTATGACCTTGTTGAGCCACCCGCGCATCCGCACGGCGCGGAAGGTGGAACAGGTGCGCCGGCTGCTCGAGTCCCGCGTCAGCGAGACGACGCTGCACTACCTGATTCTGCTCGTCGAACGCCGCCGCATCGCGGTGCTCGCCGACAGTCTCGACGAGTTCATCCGCCTCGCCGATGCTGCGCGCGGCCAGATCAACGCCGAAGTGACCTTGGTTGTCGCCGCGACGCGTGAGCAGGAGCAGGCGCTGCGCGCCGCGCTCGAACGCGTCAGCGGCAAGAAAGTGCGCCTGCAACTGCACGCCGACCCCGGCTTGGTGGCGGGACTGGTGGTGCGCATCGGCGACCAGGTGATTGACGCCTCGGCCCGCTCGCGGCTGCAGGCGGCCCGCAATCTGATGAGGGAGGCACGGGTGACGCGATGAGAATCGAACCGCAGGAAATCAGCGCCATCCTCAAGCAGCAACTCGCCCAGTTCGGCGAGGAACTCAAGACCGTCGGCGTCGGCCCGGTGCTCCAGGTGGGCGACGGCATCGCGCTCGTCTACGGCTTGAGCGACTGCATGGCGGGCGAACTCATCGAATTCCCCGGCGAGGTCTTCGGCCTGGCCCTCAACCTCGAAGAGGACCATGTCGGCTGCATCCTCCTCGGTTCCGGCGAGGGCATCAAAGAAGGCGACCTGGCGCGAACCACCGGCCGCATCGTGCAAGTGCCCGCCGGCCCGGCGATGCTCGGGCGCGTCGTCAATGCGCTCGGCTTGCCGATTGACGGCAAGGGCCCGATCCCGGCCGAGACGACCATCCCCATCGAAACGCACTCGCCGAGCGTCATCGAGCGCCAGCCCGTCTGCGAGCCGCTGCAGACCGGCGTCAAGTCCATCGACGCCATGACCGCCATCGGCCGCGGCCAGCGCGAACTCATCATCGGCGACCGGCAGACCGGCAAGACGGCCATCGGCGTCGACACAATCATCAATCAGAAGGGGAAGGATTGCTTCTGCATCTATGTCGCCATCGGCCAGAAGCAGTCCACGGTCGCCCGCGTCGTCACCACGCTCGAGTCCTTCGGCGCGATGGAATACACCACCGTCGTCGCCGCCAGCGCCAGCGACCCGGCGCCGATGCAATACCTGGCGCCCTTCGCCGGCGCCTCGATGGGCGAATATTTCCGCGACAAGGGCCAGCACGCCCTCATCGTCTACGACGACCTCACCAAGCACGCCCAGGCCTACCGCGAACTCTCGCTGCTTCTGCGCCGCCCGCCGGGCCGCGAGGCCTACCCGGGCGACATCTTCCACCTCCACGCGCACCTGCTCGAGCGCGCCGCGAAATTGAGCAACGAGCGCGGCGGCGGCTCGCTCACCGCATTGCCCATCATCGAGACGCAACTCGGCGACTACGCCGCGTACATCCCGACCAATGTCATTTCCATCACCGACGGGCAGATTTATCTGGAGCCGGAACTTTTCTTCGCCGGTGTCCGGCCCGCGATGAATGTGGGCATTTCCGTCTCCCGCGTCGGCGGCGATGCCCAAATCCGGGCGATGAAGAAGGTGGCGGGGATGCTCCGCCTCGACCTCGCCTACTACTATGAACTGCGCGCCTTCGCGCAGTTCGCCGCCGAGCTCGATAAGGCGACCCGCGACCAGCTGAACCGCGGCCAGCACCTCGTCGAACTCCTCAAGCAGCCGCAATACCAGCCGCTCGAGGCCAACGACCAGGTCATCCAACTCTTCGCCGGCACGCAGGGCTACCTCGACGACCTGGCGCTCGATGTCGTGCGCCCATTCACCGAACAACTGGTGGCGTTCGTCCACGAGCGCTATCCCGACATCCCGCGCAGCATCAAGGAGACCGGCGACTTCTCCGACGCGCACCAGGACCTCCTGCGCCGCGCTATCGACGAATTCGCCGCCGACTTCAAGACCAAGACCGCAGGCGCCGCGGCGGTGGCCGCCTAGCCGATGCTGTCCACCCGCGATATCCGGCGGAAGATCCAATCCGTCAAGAACATCCAGCAAATCTGCCGGGCGATGAAGACGGTGTCGTCCGTCAAATTGCGCAAGGCGGAGGGGCGGCTGGGCATCATCCGCGATTACGAGGAGCGCCTGC
>CAYNSX010000032.1:18884-29579 GCA_964400165.1 uncultured bacterium | reverse complement strand
GCCGAGCAGCGCGCCAATGCGCAACGCGCCGCCGAAGCGCTCGACGGCCTCGTCCTGCCGCCCGGCGCCGAGTTCTCCTACAACCGCGCCGTCGGCCCCTGGACGGCCGACCGCGGCTTTCGCAAGGCGCCCGTCAGTTACGACGGCCACCTGCTGCCCAGTTTCGGCGGCGGCGTCTGTCAGACTTCGACGACGCTCTACAACGCCGCCTTGCGCGCCGGCCTGACCGTCGTCGAACGCCACCGCCACGCCTGGTGTCCGAAATACATCGCCCCCGGCCTCGACGCCGCCGTCGCCCAGCCCGACATCGACCTGCGCTTGCGCAATCCTTACTCCTTCCCGCTCACGCTGCGCGCCGACGGCGCATCCGACACGCTGCGCGTGCGCATCCTGGCGCCAGAGCGGGTGCCGGTGGCGCGAGTTGTCACCATCGTGCGCGCCGTCGATCCCGAAGACAGCGTCGTGCGCACCGGCTACAAGCGCCCGCACCTGCAAGTGCCCGGCCAGCCGGGCCTGCGCGTCGAAGTCGAGCGCATCACCGCCGGGCGCGGCGGCGAGCAGCGGGAACGCATCTCCCGCGACACCTATCCGCCGGTGACGCGCGTCGTCGCCCTCCCCGAGTAGTCGCAATCCACAGAACTGCGTGTGGACATCTGCCCCACTTGTCCCCAAGAATCTGTGCGCGCCTCTAGGAGGCCGCATCGCACTTGCGTAATCTCATTGATGGCGACCTGGTGGGAGCCCCCTCGTAAGAGAGGGACACGGGACCGACCCGCAAGGGACGGACCCGGACGCGAACTGAAGCCGCAAGGCCTCGGATCGCAGCGGAGCCGAGCCGCAAGGCCCGACACCGCAGGAGCCTCCGACTTCGGTCGGAGACCCCAGGGGGTGCTCCCGAGCCGCCGTTGAGCAAGTTGCCGCAAGGTGACCCAAGTCGGCGGTGGCTATGACGGAGCCCGGTTCCCGGCGGCCCCTCGGGGCCACCGAGATAGGCTGGAAGGATCCCTCGGGATCCCATCGGCTGAAAAGACCCCAACCTCCGGGTCGCCGTTGCACTCATTCGACGAGGGCTGGTCTTCGGACTGGCCCTCGTTCTCTTTCAGTGACCAGAGAGGCGGGAAAGCGGAGAGGCAGGAAGGTCGGGCTACAGGCGAGGGCAGATGCGTAGTCCCTCTCCCAAACGGGAGAGGGTGCCCCGAGCGCAGCCGAGGGGCGGGTGAGGGCGTTCGAAAGGAACACAGGGAGGCGGGAAACCAGGGGGGCCCCGGCTTGCCGCGGCCAGAATCGGCCTCGACAAGCAGGAGGCGCCCGCCGCAAGACTGCACAGGCGGGACGCCTGCAGTGACTATCCCTTCCCTACGTACTACGCACGACGCACAACGGACTTCTTCCTACCCGTCCAATTGTGAACAAACTATGAAACGCCCGCGTGTTCGGTCGGTCATTTTGGCGGTTTCCCGGGCCCAAAAAAGCAGTTCCCCGTCCAGAGGACGGGGAACTGCCGGGTGTGGGGCTTGGGGGTTGGGTGGCGTAGTTAGGGTATGGCAGATGTCTCCGGTGCTTCCGCTTCCTCCAGCACTTTTAGACGAGCGCAAGGGCGCTCTCGTTGCACTTCCCGCAAAAACTTTTCTACCCCGGTCGCGCCGAAACTACACCTTGAAGGAGTGCCCGCAGCCGCAGGAGCCGGTGACATTGGGATTCTCCACCTTGAACCCGGCGCCCATCATCGTCTCCACGAAGTCCACCTGCGAGCCGGCCAGGAACATCAGCGACCGCGGGTCCACCGCCACGCGGACGCCGTGCGACTCGAAAATGTGGTCGGTCGGCGCCGGTGTGTCGAAGGACATCTCGTATTGATAGCCCGAGCAGCCGCCGCCCGCCACTTTCAGCCGCAGGGCGGCTTCGGCCGGCGACGCGCCTTCCTTCAAGAGCAGTTCGCGCACCTTCTGCGCCGCCAGTTCGGTCAGCGTGATCGCGGCGGCGCCGTGTGCGGTGTGTTCCTGCGGTTCGGTTCCGGTTGCCATCGTAGCCCAATCCTCCGTCAGTGTTGCCTGCCTGTCAAGCCGCACCGTCGCGCTGTTTCACGGCGTCCCGCAGCGTTTCCCACGCCAGCAGCGCGCATTTGATGCGGACGGGGAACTTCCGCACCCCGGCCAGCGCCGCCAGGTCGCCCAGCGCCGCCGCGTCGCCGTCCACCTCGCCGTGCATCATCGCGCGCACCTGTTCGTAGAGCGCTTCCGCCTCCTGCAGAGTCTTTCCCCGAATCCGCTCCGTCATCATCGAGGCCGCCGCCTGGCTGATCGAGCAGCCCTTCGCCAGGAACTTCGCCTCGGTCACGCGCCCTTCGGCGTCCACCGTCGCAAAAATCGTCACCTCGTCGCCGCACAGCGGGTTCGCCCCCTCGTTTTCCAGGGTGGCGTGCTCCAGCCGCCCGCGGTTGCGCGGGCTGCGGTAGTGGTCGAGGATGACTTCCCTATACAGGTCCTGCAACGACATCGCCGAAAAACTCCCGCACTTTCCGCACGCCCGCCAAGAGCCGCGCAATGTCCTCGTGGGTCGTGTAACACGCCACGCTCGCCCGCGCCGTCGCTTCGACGCCCAGCCGCTGGTGCAGCGGCTGCGCGCAGTGGTGCCCCGCCCGCACGCACACGCCCTCGGCATCGAGCACCTGTGCGATGTCATGCGGGTGAATGCCCGCCATCGAGAACGCCACCGCGCCCGAGCGGTGTTCCAGGTCGGGGCCGTACACCGTCACGCCCGGCTCCGCCCGCAATCCTTCGATGCACGCCGCCACCAGATCGCGCTCGTGCGCGTGTACGGCGTCCATCGGCAGCGACGCCAGAAAGTCCACCGCCACTCCCAGCCCGATCGCTTGCGCGATGTTCGGCGTCCCGGCCTCGAACCGCGCGGGCGGATCTTTGTAAGTCGAGTGTTCGAGCGTCACCTCGCGGATCATTTCGCCGCCGCCGTGGAACGGCGGCATCGCCTCGAGCAGGTCGCTCCGCCCCCACAGCACCCCCGACCCCGTCGGCCCGAACATCTTGTGTCCCGAAAACGCGTAGAAGTCACAGCCCAGCGCCCGCACATCGAGCCGCAGGTGCGGCGCCGCCTGGGCGCCGTCGACGCACAGCACCGCGCCGCGGCTGTGCGCCAGGTCGGCGATCTCGTCGATCGGGTTCACCGTCCCCAGCACATTCGACACATGCGCGACCGAGACCAACTTCGTCCGTTCTGTCACCGCCGCCTGGAGCGACTCCCCGTCGAGCAGCCCGTCATCGGTGATGCGGATGAACCGCAGCCGGGCGCCGGTTTCCTCGGCGAGCAACTGCCACGGCACCAGGTTGCTGTGGTGCTCCATCTCGGAAAAGGCGAGCTCATCACCGGGCTTCAGATTGGCGCGTCCCCAGGTGAAGCGCACCAGGTTGAGCGCTTCCGTGCAGTTGCGGGTGAAGATGACCTCGTCCGTATCAGCGCCGATCCAGCGCGCCACTTTCTCCCGCGCACCCTCGTAGGCGGCGGTCGCCTCTTCCGCAATGGCGTAGATGCCGCGGTGCACATTGGCGTTGTAGCGCGTGTAGAAGTCCTGCAGCGCATCGAGGACGCGCTGCGGCTTTTGCGCGGTGGCGGCGCTGTCGAGGTACGCCAGCGGCCTGCCGTTCGGGCCGGGCCGGTTCAACAGCGGGAACTGCGCCCGGATTGCATCCACATCGAGCATCGCGGTCACCAATCTCGCCGTCACGCGACGGCCGCTGCCTTCTCCGCGGCGCCGTTCGGGAAGGCCTCGTAGCCCTCGGCTTCCAGTTTCAACGCCAGTTCCTTGCCGCCCGAGTCGACGATGCGCCCGCCCTTGATGACATGCACGAAATCCGGCACCACATAGTTGAGCATCCGCTGGTAGTGTGTGATGAGCAAGAAGCCGGTCTCCGGCCCGCGCAGGCGGTTGATCGCCTCCGCCACCGCGCGCAGCGCGTCGATGTCGAGGCCGGTGTCCGTCTCATCGAGCACCGCCATCGTCGGTTCCAGCACCGCCAGTTGCAGCACCTCGTTGCGCTTGCGCTCGCCGCCGGAGAACCCTTCGTTCACATACCGCTCGACGAATGTCGGGTCCACGCCCAACAGCTTGCACTTCTCCAGCAATAGCACCCGGAACTCCAGCGCGCTCAAGTCCTTGCTCTTCACGGAATTGTAGGCGGCGCGCAGGAAGTTCTGCACCGACACGCCCGAAATCTCGATCGGCTGCTGGAACGCCATGAACAGGCCGCGCCGCGCGCGCTCCTCCGGCTCGAGGTCGAGGATGCTCTCGCCGTTGAACAGGATGCGCCCGCTCGTCACTTCGTAGCCCGGCTTGCCCATAATCACATACGAGAGCGTGCTCTTGCCGGAACCGTTCGGGCCCATGAGCGCGTGCGTCTCGCCGGCGCGCACCGTCAGTGACAGGTCCTTCAAGATGGTCTTGTCCTCGACGCCCGCCGACAGGTTCTCGATGATGAGCTCCGCGCGCTTGCCGTTCGTGGTCATTTCATCACTCCCGCTTGCGGGCGCAGCCAGATGCCGTCGCCCTCGACTTTCACTTCATATACCGGCACCGCTCTCGTCGCCGGCAGCGTCTGCGGCACGCCGGTCGCCAGGTCGAACATCGCCCCGTGCCGCGGGCACTCCACTTCGCCTTCGATGACCTCGCCCTCCGACAGCGACGCCTCTTCGTGGCTGCAGGTGTCGCCGATCGCATACAGACGTCCGCCCACATTGAACACCGCCACCGGCTCGCCGTGCAGGTCGACCTTGAGCGCCTTGCCGGCGGGGATGTCCGCCGCCGCCGCAATTCTCACGAACCCATTCGCTGCGCTCGACATCAGATGCCCAGTTTCTCGGTTACTGCCGTCAGCAGCACCCCCCGCAGCCGCTCTTCAGGGATGCGCTCCAGCACCTGCTGATAGAACCCCATCACCAGCAGCCGTTCCGCCAGCAAGCGCGGCAGCCCCCGGCATTGCAGGAAGAACATCTGCTCCGGGTCCACCTTGCCGACCGTGGCGCCGTGCGTGCAGCGCACATCGTTCGCTTCGATTTCGAGTTTCGGCATCGAGTCGGCCCGCGCTTTGCCGCCGAGGACGAGGTTGCGGTTCGCCTGATAGGCGTCCGTCTTCTGCGCGCCGGGGTGCACTTTGATCAGCCCGGCATACACCGACCGCGCCGCATCTTTGAGCGCGCCCTTGTAGAGCAGGTCGCTCGTCGTGTGCGGCGCCAGGTGGCTTTGCAGCGTGCGGAAATCGAGGTGCTGCTCGGCGGTGGCGAAGTACAGGCCGAGCATTTCGCTTAATGAATGCTCGCCCTCGAGCAAACTTTCCACTTCGACGCGGCTCAACCCGCCGCCGAGCGCCGCCACCAGCGAGCGCAATTCGGTCTTCTCCGCGCAGTAGGCGCGGTAGTGCGCGAAGTGCCGCATCGCGCCGCCCCACTGCTGCAAACTGGTGAAGCGCACCTTCGCGCCCGGCTCCAGCGCCAGTTCCGCCTGCGAGACGCACAGACCCGCCGTCGCCGCGGCCCCGTGGTAGCGCAAAATGACCGTCGCCCGGCTGCCCGCCTCGGCGTGAATGACGATGCGCGGCAGGACCGCGGCGCCGTCCTCGTGCGCCTGCACCGCGACATGCAACGGCAGCTCGATTTGCGCGTCCTTCGGCAAGTGCAAAAACACCCCCGCCGGCCAGAACGCCGCATGGAACGCCTGAAACTTGCCCGTGCCTGGCGGCACGCCCCGTGCCGTCAGCAAATCGCGCAGGTCCCCGCTCGTGCGCGCCAGCGCGTCGTGAATGCTGCCCAGATACACGCCCTGCTTTTCCAGTGCCGAGTCGAGATTGCTGTGCGTGAGCCGGTCGCCAGACAGCACCGCCACCCCCGCCCGCTCGCCCAGTTCCGCCATCGCCTGCCTGTCGTCGGCGGCCGGCGCGCTCCCGCTCACACGGTACTGGTCGAACGAAAAGCCCAGCGCGCACAGGTCGGTGTGGCGCCACAGTTCCTCGCGCTCGATCGGCAGCGGGATCGCTTCAAATCGGTCGAACGCCGCGCGCCGGTGTTCGGTCAGCCAGTCCGGTTCTGTGCGGCCCGACAGGAACTGCTCGAACGCCGCCCGGTCAAATCCGGCGGCAGGCAGCCCCGTCTCGGGTTGCAGAGTTGTGGCCATCGTCGCGGCGCGGGAGCCGGCGGCTACCCGACCGAGCCTTCCATCTGCAGCTCGATCAGGCGGTTCAATTCGACCGCATACTCCATCGGCAGTTCGCGGGCGATCGGCTCGATGAACCCGAGCACGATCATGCTCGCCGCCTGCTCTTTGGAGAGGCCGCGGCTCTGCAGGTAGAAAATCTGGTCGTCGCTCACCTTCGAGACGGTCGCCTCGTGGCCGGTCGTCACATCCTGTTCGTCGATTTCCATGTACGGGTAGGTGTCGGACCGGCTGCGGTCGTCCAGCAGCAGCGCGTCACACACCACGCTCGACTTCGAGCCGTGCGCGCCCTCTTCGATCTTGATGTGGCCGCGGTAGGCGGTGCGCCCGCCGTCCATGCTCACCGACTTCGAGGTGATGACCGAGGTCGTGTCCGGCGCCGCGTGGATGGCCTTGCCGCCCGCGTCCTGCGTCTGCCCCTTGCCGGCGAACGCCACCGACAGCACCTCGCCCCGCGCCTTCGGCCCGAGCAGGTAGATGGAGGGATACTTCATCGTAATCTTCGAGCCGATGTTGCCGTCCACCCACTCCATAATCGCGTGGTCGTAGGCGGCGGCGCGCTTGGTGACCAGGTTGTAGACATTCGACGACCAGTTCTGAATGGTCGTGTAGCGGCAGCGCGCGCCCGGCTTCACGATGATTTCCACCACCGCCGAGTGCAGCGAGTCGGTCGTGTAGATCGGCGCCGAGCAGCCCTCGACATAGTGCACATACGCGCCCTCGTCCACGATGATCAGCGTCCGCTCGAACTGCCCCATGTTCTCCTGGTTGATGCGGAAATACGCCTGCAGCGGGATGTCCACCGACACGCCCGGCGGCACATAGATGAACGACCCGCCCGACCACACCGCGCTGTTCAGCGCCGCCAGTTTGTTGTCTGCCGGCGGAATCAGTTTGCCGAAATACTCACGCACCAGGTCCGGGTGCTCGCGCAGCGCCGTGTCGGTGTCGAGGAAGATGACACCCTTCTCGGTCAATTCGCGCTGGACGCTGTGGTAGACGACCTCGGACTCATACTGCGCCGTCACGCCCGCCAGAAACTTGCGCTCCGCCTCCGGGATGCCCAGCTTCTCGAAAGTGTTCTTGATCGAGTCCGGCACATCGTCCCATGTCTTGCCCTGTTCCTGCATCGGCTTCAGGTAGTAGTAGATGTTGTCGAAATCAATCTCCGACAGGTCGGTGCCCCACTTCGGCATCGGCTTCTTCAGGAAGATGTCGAGCGCCCGCAGCCGGAACTTGCGCATCCACTCCGGCTCGTTCTTCATCCACGAGATTTCCTCGACGACCTTGTGCGACAGCCCCTTCTGGGGCCGGAACACATACTGCGAGGGGTCGCTCCAGCCGAAGCGGTACCGGCTCAAATCGGTCAGATCGGGCTGCTGGATTGTGCTCATCGTGCCCCTACCTTACCGCGCATTTTGGCGAAGTCAAGGAAATGTTAGGCGCGCCTACTATGGTTCTTCCGTATGCGGAAGAATTCCTGCCTCATTCATATTCCGCCTGGCGAAACGGTGGGAAACAGACCTTGTAGTCCGTTTTCGTGAGGGGTAGAATCTTAGGCGGCAAATGGTTCCCCCGGCTGCTGTGACCGACCAACCGCCTCTCTTGAGTATCGGCGATCTCGCCCGCGCGGCGCAGACCACCCCCCGCGCCATCCGTTACTACGAGGAACTCGGCCTGCTCTCCCCCGCCCGCCGCACGCCACGCGGGATGCGGCGCTACACGCCGCACGAGGTCGCCCGCCTGCAAGCCATCAAAGCGCTGCAGGAGTGTGATTGCACCCTCGCCGAGATTACCGAACTGGTCACTGCGCGTTACCAGTCGTCCGCCGGCTCCGACGCCGGCGACCGCATCCGCCGCCTCTTCGTCCGCAAACTCGGCGAGATCAATACCAAAGTCGAGCGCTTCCAGGCGCTGAAGACGGACCTGGCGCACAGCATCGAGGCGCTCACCGACTGCTGCGTCTGCGCGCTCGTCCCCACTGCCGACACCTGCCAGACCTGCCAACTCGACACCCCCGCCAAGCGCGCCGCCCTCCCCAAGACCTTCGAAGCGACGCTTTAGTTTTTTCTTACTGCGCCCCGCGGCACCGCGCTCGTAGATCTCCCACGCCGGCGCGACCAGAACCAATGGGCGAAGAGCATCCCCGCCGGCCAGAAAATAATGGGCGTCAAGTCAGTCAGATAACTGCGATAGACTTCTTGTTTCGGAAACCACCTCACTAACACAAAGGCGCACGCCATCACCATACCGGCAACGACACCCAAAATCATCGACCACCACCTCTGCCGCGGAAACTCCTGAACTTGCCTTGCCCCGCCGAGAACTGCGAGCGCCGCCAGCGCGATGCCCGTGCCGATTGGATTCTCCTCCGCCCGTCGCAGCACAAACACACCCCAAATCCCGGCTAGCACTAACGCATAGGCAAATCCAAACAACAATTCCGACGCAACTCGTTTAAGTTTCTGTGCCAAATGACAACCTCCCCAAAATCTTCGAAGCGACGCTCTAGCGAACTGTCGGCGAGGCCAACGGCCGCGGCCGGCCTGTCATTCGGCGCAACCGGGCTCCACTCAATGTGAGCATCGTTCCCGTCGGCCAACAGATCATCGGAAGAGCAATGAAGAGAACGATTGTGGCCCAATCCTGTGCGACAAGCCAGACGACTATTGAATTCCACAGCGTGAGCTGCAATCCAGTGAGCCCACCGAGCAGCACGGCGCGACCTGCGGGCAAGCGGACATGCCGTGGGTGGTAGGCGCCACCCACCAGCAAGATCGCTGCACAAGTGAAGAGACTGCTGTTTGTCAGCCGTTCAGGGAACCACGACGCGTCAAGCAAACACATCCACTCCACTACCACCGCCAGCGCCGTCCCGACGAAGAGATACACACCGGCTGCTGGAAAACCAGCGCCCAGTACAACGACGCGGATGAGCGCCACGACTGCAACACTGATGACGACAACGACGCCAAGCACCGCCGCCGAATTGAACTCGGAGAAAAACGCCAAGCCAACAAATGGCAGGAGCGTCAACAACCACGACGCGCTCCAACCGGTCCAGGATGCCACTTCCTCGAGCGTCATGCGCGGCGAGTTGCCACCACTCCGCGCCTCGTGTGCGGTCTCGGTGTCGATTGTCATCATTTCGGCGCCTCCAGCCGCCAGACTTGATCGCCCTTCTTGCCGCTGAATTGGTCGCGCGATTGCAGCGCGATGCGGCCGCCCTGGTCGGTGAAGTCATCGCCAATGCTCCAAATCACGAACACGTCCGGCTCTCGCCGCACCTTCAGCGGCAGCCCGTCATAGGGGTCGAGGGGCATTGCCGTCAGATATTTCGGCGCCAGCGCCGCCAAGTCGGGCGGAAACTCGCCATGCTCCAGCCGATACCGCGCCGCCGCCAAGGCGATCGCAATGCCCCGCCGCTGCGCGTTCAGTTGGGCCTCCTTCTCCGCAAATTTCCACCCCCACATCGCAAACTGCTGGGACAGCATGCCCGTCATCTGAGTCCTTGCGCCGTGGCGGCTGGCGATTTCTGCGTGAATGGCGGCAACAGGATCCGCTTCCAGCCCACGCACTTGGACCTGATACTGTTCCGTCAGCGCTCGCAACGACCGGGGATAGCTCAGGTGCAATTCCCACCACGCCGACAGCGTAGCGACGGTCTGATCGGTGTCCGAACTTTCCGAGGAAACCAGACTTTGAATGGCTTCGTGAACCCCGTCGCTGCCGCGCCGAGCCCACTGTTCGATGGTGCGGTGCGCATAGTCGTATTCGACTCGCAAGGTGTCGGCGAGAGGCGCCCGCCTCTGTTCCAGTGACTTGAGCTCTTCGGCGAGCCGGCGCAGCGGCGATGCGGAGTGGAGCGAGCCGCTGTTCAGGGCATCGAGGACACACCGAAAGACAATAGATTCGACCGCGCCCGCCGTCAGCCGGCCGATCACCGGGCCGTGTTGCGTGAGATGTGCGGCGGCACGCAGCGGGGGAGTGAGTGCGTCGACCGCCGCCGGTTCGTCCCCTCGTCGGAGGGCCAGAATCGCGGAGGCGGTCGAGGCGTGAGTGAGGTCGCGTACCGTGGACATGTAGGGCAATAACGAGGCCGCATCGTTCTTCCGCTCCATGAAATACGGTTTGGCCGTGGCCTCACGAAACGCTTGAAGCGCCGAAGCGTAGGCCGTTGTCCATTGTTCGGCCAGTTGGATGTCTTCTGCACTCCATTGCGCCGCGGGCGCGCCGTACCATTTCAAGTCTGCTGTCGTCCACTGCTCGAGGTGCAAAGCATTCCGGGCTCGCTCGGTGATGTCCGGCAGTTCCCAATACAGATGGAATGCGTTGTCGTCGCTGTCGAACTTCTCTTGCGGGTAGGCGAGCGCCAGGTCGGGCGGGATGGGGAACGGCGCCGGCGGCGTCGTGATTTTCACCGCCAGCAGGCCGAGCGCCAGCAGCAGGAGCGCGGCGGCCGTCAGCAGCCCGATCCG
>CAYNSX010000032.1:0-18874 GCA_964400165.1 uncultured bacterium | reverse complement strand
CCCTTCGGACATTGGAAACCCGGGGGGATGGTAGCAGGAAGCGGGTGACCAGGAAGGCAGGGAGGCGGCAGAAACAGGCAGGTACAAAGGGAGGCAGGGAGGCGGGGAGGCAGTGACCGCCTTCCTGCCTCCCCGCCTCCCCCGTTCCTCGCCGTACAATGTCCTTATGCGACGGCGAAAGTGGTTGTGGGCGGGGCTGATTGCGGTAGCGATAGTCGGAACGGGTTGGTCCGCCTGGGTCCTCACCGGCCCGCGCACCTACCTGCCGCCGGGGACGGAGCGGCTGACGGCCCGGCGGGACGTTGCCCGTTACATGCTCGCGCTGTCGCCCGATGGCCGACAGGCCGCCTATACCACCGGAGACCGTCAGAATCCGGGATCCTTTGTCTTCAGATCTCTCCACCTGCTGACCCGTGAGGAGTTAGTCCTTGCTCCTGATATCGGTCTTCTGTCGAGTCCGGTCTGGCTCACAAACACCGACTTCGCATATGTTTCGGGGGGAATGGGACAGGAAACGGTCGTCGTGACGGCCGGCGCTTCGGGGATGACGCGCCACGCGCTGCCACCGATTCGCAATCCAGACAGCGCCCTGGCGGATCCCGCCACTCGTACGCTGTTCGTGGCGGCCTACGACTCCCGGCAGCCCAAGGGCGCGGAGTTTGTCCTGTGGCGGGTCTCCCTGGACAGCGCGGAATGCACGCGCCAGCAAGCCATCCATCCTCTCCACATCTGGATGACGCGATCGGCCGACGGTTCGCGGTGGTTCGTTCGCCAGGTGGACGAACCCAACAAGGGATTCGTTCTGCTCGACGGTGACTTCTCGTTCGTTAAGCGGTTCGACAACTTCCAGCCGCGTGACGCCACGCGCCGCGTTGCGGACGCCTCGCTGTCCCCGGATGGCGCGCGCGTCGCGTGCATCCGATGGAGCGACACTCCCCGATCTCGCTGGCTTGCGAGGGCGGAAGAGTCTGATGCCGGGTGGCGGTCCGCGATTCCATTCGCCGACCTCGTCTTGTCTTCTCAGAATGCACGGGTATCAAGTATTGACATCTACGACTTTTCCCGTGAACAGTGGATTTCGTTGGCGGCCCTGGCCGGTCTCGCCGGAGGCATCGCCTGGCATCCCAACGGAAGAGACCTGATCGTCAACGGCATGGGCCATCTCTGGCGCATCCCGCTCCCGAAGCACTTGCAATCGCCGCCGGCGCCCGGCTACATCGAGCCGCAGTAGACACCCTGCCCGTCTCCCCGCGAGCCCAGCAGTCTTCAGCCCCTCTCCTCACAGGAGAGGGGGCCAGGGGGATGAGGCCGAGTCTGGCCCCGGCACGCCGGGGCCCCCCAACTCGTCCCCCCTCTCCTTGCAGGAGAGGGTGTCAGGGGGCCTGCCCTTCGAAGCCCGCTCTCTGGGCGAAGCCGGGTGAGGCCGTAGGATTCACCGTCGCCGACGGGGAAGAGAAGAGCACCACCCCAGGAGAACTCCCATGCCCTTCGGCCGCCCGCCTGCCCTTCGAGTACTGACTCGTCCGTTCCTCGCCCTCACCGCGCTGGCGCTGCTGTCGCGCGCCGCGCTGGCGAGCCAGCCCGAGGTCGCCCGCCTGCTGGCGCAAGCGGAGTCGGAGCGCCACCAGTTCCACTTCCCCGAGGCGCACTGGGCTCTCGCGGATGCGCTGGCGCGTGACCCGCGTGACCCGGCGGTCGCCCTGGCGTGGGGCGACTTCTGGACGGTCTTGCGCGAATTCGACCGCGCCGAAACCGCCTATGCGCAGGCGCGTGACCTCGGCGCCCGCGCCGACGGCCTCGCCGGCATGGGAGAGGCGGCGCTCGCCCGCAATGAGCGCGACACCGCGCTGGAGCGCTTCAATGCCGCGCTGGCGCTCGATGCCGACAACGCCCGCGCCCTCTCCGGCCTCGCCGGGCTGCGCTCCGTCGAGGGCAAATGGTGGGATGCGGTCACCCTCGCCCGCCGCTCCTTCGAGCGGAACCCGGACAGCGCCGACACCCGCTACCGCCTCGGCTACAACTATTTCCAATACGGCGACGCCCTGCGCGCCACCGACTGGTTCTTCAAAACCTTCGACGCCGACCCGTATTACATCTTCGCGCAGATGCACCTCGGCGCCGGCCGCCACGCCGTCTTCCCCGACGACCGCGTCCCCGACCCGGCACTGGCGCGCCCCCTCATCGTGCAGGGCGCCCGCGCCTGGGAGCGCGGCGACCTCTACGGCGCCAAGAAACTTTTCGAGCAGGCGCTGGCGCTCGACCCGCACTCCTACGAAGCGCGCACCGGGATGTATGCGTCGCTCACCGGCATCGTCCTCGATTACTCGCCCGTCGGCCACTCTTATCGCCCGGAGTACCTCTCCGAAGCACACACGCCCGAAGTCGCCGAGGCCGCGCAGTTCGTGCCCGAGTACGCGCAGTTGAATGACGAACGGCGCGAGGTCATCCGCCGCGGGCTGTATCCGTTCCGGCAATTCCTCCCCGGTATGCTGGCGAAGGGCGCCAAGCAATACATTCTGCCGCTCGACAAGGGCCTGCCTGACATTTTCGGCGGGCGCTCCGGCGGCCGCGGCGGCGACCTGCGCGACTGGGCGGGCATCCGCGGCGTCGGCGGCTTGCAGGCCGCGTCGAGCATCGAAGACCTCGAAGAGGCGGTGAACCTCGGCTTCTCGACTTTCGCCCACGAATTCGCGCACCAGTTGCACTTCAACGGCGTCTCCGACGACCAGCGCAAGCGCATCGAGGAACTCTACGCCGGCGCCGCGCAGCGCAAGCAATTCATGGACTACTACGCCGCCAGCAACTCGGGCGAGTATTTCGCGCAGGGCGTCGAGGCCTATGTCTCCTTCGTCAAACGGCCCGGCCTGCGCGATGTGCACAGTCACACGCGCGATGAGTTGCACGCGACGGACCCTGACCTGTACGCGTTCATCGAGCAGGTGATCGCGGCCGCGCCGCCGCCACTGCCCGCGCCGAGCGCGGGCCCGGCGCCCGCGATGGGCGCGGGCGGGCGCCCCGGCGCTGCGCCAGGCGGCGCAGCGACCAGCGGCAACACGCTGCTGCAAGCGGGCGACCTCAAGGGCGCGGCCCGCGCGTTTCGGTGGGTTTTGAAGGACACTCCGGGCGACATGAACGCCTTGCTCGGACTGGCGCGAGCGGAATTGATGCTGGGAGACCCGGAGAGCGCGCAAGAGCAACTGGACGCCGTCCTGGCGAAGGAGCCCAACAATTCGATGGGCCTGGCGCTGCTGGCTGATTTGCGTTCGCGCACGAATCCTTGGGACCAGAGCGCTCGCGCCGCGCTCGATGCCCTGAAAGAGTTACCACCGACTATGCGGGTCTTGCGAGCGCAAATCCTCGAGCGCCTCGGAGACGATGAAGCCGCAGAAGCGGAGTGCGCGCGCCTGCTTGCCAGCAACAAGAACCAGCCAATTGTGCATGCAATCCGGGCTCGTTGTCTCTTAGGCCTCAGAAATGGCAAGGAGGCGCTCGCCTCGGCGCGAATGGCAGTGCTTCTGGCGCCCGATTCGGCCGACGCGCGCTCCACCTACGGCGACGCGCTTCAGTGGAACGGCGATGGACAGGCCGCACGCAAGCAGTATGAATTGGCTCTTCGTCTTAACGATAGGTTCGCACCCGCATGGCTTGGACTTGCCTGGCTCGCTAGGTCTGCGGGGGATCAGAATGGTGAGGATAGATTTGGCTCCGCTGCCGTTCGATACAGCGATGTCGGGGCTCATGTTGTGGTGCGAATGCTGAAAGGCGGTCGGCGGGTTGAAGAAGGTGGACTGGATATGACTGTGGCTGCTGAAGTCGGCGAGTTCGGGACAGGCAACTAACCCGACCTAGCCGCCGCCTGCTGTCGGGTTCTTCGGCGCCGCGGCAGGCGGCGCGGTCCAATCCACCGGCGCGGTCAGCACCGGGCCGGGCCAGGTGACGGTCGCGGAGCCCAGCACCCGACGCGCTACGACCAGCCGCTTCAGGTGCACGCCCGTCAGTTCCGAAATGACGACGCCGTGCGCGCTCGACGACGCATGAATGAACCGCCCGTCGCCGAGATAGATACCGGCATGGTCCACCGCCCCGCCGCCGTAGGCGAAGAACAGCAGGTCGCCGGCCTGCAAACCGGTGAACGGCACCGCGACGCCGACCGCCGCCTGTTCGCGTGAGACGCGCGGCAGCGCGACGCCGTGCTTCGCCATCACGCTGATCACCAGGCCGGAACAGTCAAACCCGCCGTCGCCCGTCCCGCCCCAGCGATACGGCTGGCCGAGATGCGTCAGCGCCTCGGCCACCACCGCGGCGCGCAGCGCCCGCTCGGCGTCGCTGCCCTGCGCCGCAGGCGCAGCACCAATCGCAGCGCCCGAGGACGGCGGACTGCCGAGCCACGCCGCCGGGCGCACCGCATCACGCAGCGGGTCGGCGGGGAATCCGTTGTTGTCGATCAGCGACTGCCGCTGCAGAAACATCAGCTGCGCGCCGAGCGCCGGCACCGGGTCATCCGCCGGCGCGCCCGCCGGCCCCATCAGGGCCAGCAGCGCCGCCACCGTCGCGCTCGTCACCGATGCCATCATAGGTTAGGTCGTCGCCGCCTGCCGCCGGGCCAATCGCCGCACCGAAGGAATCTTCCACAAGTAATAGATCGCGGGGATGAAGATCAGCGTGTCGAGCGCCGAAGTCAGCAGCCCGCCGACCATCGGCGCCGCAATCGGCTTGGCGACATCGGACCCGATGCCCGTCGACCACATCAGCGGCAGCAGCCCGAGGATCAGGCACAGCACTGTCATCATCTTCGGCCGTACGCGCTGCACCGCCCCCTCGACGATTGCTTCGCGCAGCGCCTCGGGCCCCGTCATCCGCCCCGCCGCGACCGCGTGGTCATAGGCCTCGTCGAGATAGACCAGCATCACGATGCCGGTCTCGACCGCGACGCCGGCCATCGCAATCAGCCCCACGATGGTGGCGACGCTCATGTCGTACCCCAGCAGATGCAGAAACCAAAAACTGCCGACGAGGCCGAACGGAATCGACAACAGCCGGATGAGCACCTGCCCGGCCCCGCGGAAGTTGAAGTACAGCAGAAAGAAAATCAGCAGCAGCGTCAGCGGCACCACCACCAGCATCCGGCTGCGCACCCGGGCGATGTTCTCATAGAAGCCGCTCCACACCACCGAATAGCCGGGCGGCAGCGGCATCTCACGCGCCAAGAGCGCCTGCGCCTCTTTCACATACCCGCCCAGGTCGCGGTCCTGCACATCCACCTGCACATACGCGGCGCGCTGACCCTGTTCGTTGCGGACGACCGGCGGCCCCGCCGTCTGCCGGATGTCCGCCACCTGCCCGAGGGGCACCTGCGACCCGGCGGGCGTCGAAATCAGCACACTGCGCAGCGCGTTCGGGTCGGCGCGCAGGTCGCGCGGATAGCGCACGACGACGGAATAGCGCTCGGGGCCTTCGATGGTGGTGGTCAGCGTCTTGCCGCCGACGGCGGTTTCGATCACCTCATTGATGTCACCGACGGTCAGGCCGTAGCGCGCCGCCTCGGCGCGATTGGGAACGATGTCGAGGTAATAGCCGGCATTCAGCGGGTCGGGCACGATGGAGCCGGTGCCCGGCACCTGCCGCAACAGCGCCTCCGTCTGCGCCGCCAATCGCGCCAACTGGTCGATATCGCGCCCGAGAATCTTGACCGTCACATCGGTGCGCGCGCCGGTCGTGACCATGTCAATGCGCGTCTTGATGGGCATCAGCCACCAATTCGGCCAGCCCGGAATCTGGATGCGCTGCTGCAGGTCCCGGCGCAGTTTCTCCCAGTCGCCGTGCCGCCAGGGGCCGAAGCCGCTCTTCATCTCCTCGCGCCATTCCGAGTCGGGCTTGAGCATCACCGTCGTCTCGGTCATTTCGAGCGGCGCCATGTCGGTGGCCGTATTCGAGCGCCCCATCTTCCCGAACACGCGCTCCACTTCGGGCACCTGCTTGATCATCGAGTCTTGCAATTGCAGCGTCCGGCGCGCCGTCTCGATCGGGATGCCGGGAAACGCCGTCGGCATCGCCAGCAGGTCGCCTTCGTACAGTTGCGGCATGAAGACTACGCCGAGCGGCTTGATCAGTTCTCGCCCGCCGACGCGCAGGCCGAACAGCACCGGCGCCGTCACCGCCACCGACAGCACCGCCAGCGCCACCGTGATGGCCGGATGCCGCAACACCCACCGCACCACCGGCTCATAGACCATGTGCAGCACGCGGCTGATCGGGTGCCGCGCCTCCGGCAGCAGTTTGCCGCGGACCGACCACACCATCAGCACCGGCACGATCGTGATGGACAACAGCGCGGCGAAGAACATCGCGAAGGTCTTCGTGAACGCCAGCGGCTTGAACAGCCGTCCCTCTTGCGCCACCAGCGTGAAGACGGGCAGGAACGCGATCGTGATGACGAGCAGCGCGAAGAAGATCGGCCGCCCCACCTGCTTCACCGCCGCCACGATGACCGCGGTGCGGTCGGCGCCGGGCCCGGCGCGCTCGATTTGCTTGTGCGCGTTCTCGATCATCACCACCGCCGCGTCCACCATCGCGCCGACCGCGATGGCGATGCCCCCGAGCGACATGATGTTCGAGGTAATGCCCAGCGCGCTCATCGGGATGAAGGCGAGCAACACCCCGAGCGGCAGCAGCACGATCGCCGCCAGCGCGCTGCGGAAATGCCACAGGAACACGACGATGACCAGACTGACGATGAGCAGTTCTTCCAGCAGCACCCGCGACAGCGTGTCGATCGATGCGCCGATGACTTTCGAGCGATCGTAAGTGGTGACCACCTCCACGCCCGGCGGCAGCCCGCTCTTCACCTCCGCCAGCTTCTCTTTCACCCGCTGGATAACCCGGTAAGCGTTCTCGCCGTGCCGCATCACGACAATGCCGCCGACGGTCTCCCCTTGCCCGTCGAGTTCCGCGATGCCCGTCCGCACCTGCGGCCCGAAGGTGACGCGCCCCAGATCGCGCAGCAGCACCGGCGTCCCCTCCGCGCTCTTGACCACGACATTTTCGAGGTCGGCCAGTTTCTCGATGTAGCCGCGGCCGACGACGAACCGCTGCCGCTCGCTGATCTCGACCGTGCTGCCGCCGACATTCGTGTTGCTGCTGCGAATGGCGCTGACCACTTCGCCCAGCCCGATGTGATACGAAATCAGCCGGTTCGGGTCCACTTCCACCTGATACTGCCGCTCGAACCCGCCGATCGACGCGACTTCGGCCACGCCCTCCACCGACTGCAGCCAGTACCGCAAATACCAATCCTGAAAACTGCGCAGGTCGGCAAGCGAGGTCTTCCCGCTCCGATCCACCAGCGCATACTGGAACACCCAGCCGACGCCGGTGGCGTCGGGGCCGAGGCGCACCTGCGCGTCGGCGGGCAATTGCGGCGTCACCTGGCTCAAGTATTCGAGCACCCGGCTGCGCGCCCAATAGAGGTCGGTGCCCTCGTCGAAAATGACGAAAACGAACGAGTCGCCGAACATCGAGACGCCGCGCACCGCCTTGGTCCGCGGCGCCGCCAGCATCCGTGATACCAGCGGATAGGTGATCTGGTCCTCGACCAGCACCGGGCTGCGCCCCGCCCAGTCGGTGCGGATGATGACCTGCGGGTCCGAGAGGTCAGGGATGGCGTCGAGCGGCGTGTTGCGCAGCGCGAACACGCCCCCCGCGATGGCCGCCAGCGTCCCGGCGACGACGAGGAACTTGTTCTGGACGCACCAGTCGATCAGGCGGTGCAGCATCAGGAGCGCCCGGCCGGCTTAGTGAGGATGTCCGGCGGATGACTGCGGTGCTGGCGCACTCATATCCATGCCGGGCATCGTGCCGCCGCTTTGCGGGGCGCCGCTTGGGCCCATGTCCATGCCGGGCATCGACCCGGCGCCGAGGCCGGCGCCGAGCGCGGTGCCGCGAATGCGGCTATCGGAATCCACCATGTAGTTGCCTTCAGTGACGACCTGCTCGCCGGCGGTCAGCCCCGACACCACCTCGAAGTATTCATCCATCTCGCGGCCGAGCGTGATCTGCCGCGGTTCGAAGCGCCCCGGCTCCACTTGGACGAATACGAGCGTCCGCCGGCCGGTATCCACCACCGCCTCTTTCGGCACCGTCAGCAACCGCTGCGGGCGCCCGACCAGCACCGCGTCGCCGAACATCCCCGCCTTCAGAATGTGCCCGGGGTTCTTCACCACGATGCGCACGGTCGTCGTGCGCGTCGCCGTTTCCACATGCGGCCAGATGAAGTCCACCCGGCCGGTGAATTGCTGCCCCGGGAGCGCGCCGAGCGTGATGCGCGCCGTTTGGCCCTCGTAAATCTTGCCCAGGTCGTGTTCGTACACCTGTGCGTGCACCCAGACGGTGCTGAAGTCGGCGATGACATACAGCGTCATACTGGGGTCGATGCGGTCGCCGACTTTCACGCTCAATTCATGCACATGGCCGGTGTAGGGCATCTGCAGCGTCACCGTGCGGCGCACCTGGTGCGTCGCCGTCAGCCGTTCCACTTCCGCCTGCGGGATATCCCACAGGGCGAGCCGTCGCCGCGCCGCCTGCACCAGCGCCTCGCTGTTCTGCCGGATTTCGGGAAACGGGCTGGACGCGGTCTGTTTCGCCAGTTCGACGGCGTTCAGGTATTCCTCTTCGGCTGACACCACTTCCGGGCTGTACACCTCGAGCATCGGCTGGCCCGCCGTGACGAACTGGTTCGTCTGGTTGACCACCAGCCGCTCGACGAACCCCTCGATCTTCGTCCGCACCTGGAAGAGCTTGGCTTCGTCCGGCACGACTTGCCCGACGGCGCGGACATCCTCCGTCAGCGTCCGCTCTTCCACCGGCGCGGTCTGAATGCCGAATCCTTGCAGCCGTTCGGGCGCAATCATCACCGGCGCCCGGCCCTCGATCAGCGTCACGGGTTCGCCCCCGGCGCCCGGCATTCCCGGGTCCGCCGCCACCGGCACCAAGTCCATCCCGCAAAAGTCGCACTTGCCGGGATGGTCTTTGATGACCTGCGGGTGCATCGGACATTGGTACAGTTGCTTCCGCTCGGTCGTCGTGACGGGCGCCGTGCCGTTCGGCCGCTGGTTCCACCACCAGAACCCGCCAGCCGTTGCGGCCGCGAGCAGGATCAGCGCGACCAGCCAGAAGCCGGTTGCGCTTCGAGTGTGACTTTTCGCCGCGGTGTCCATCACGAGTCCCCTTTCGGCCAACCGGAAGCCGGCAGCCCCACCGCCGCCTCCAGCCGCGCCAGCGCCTGCGCCCGGTCACGCAGCAGCCGGTGCTGGTCGATCTGCAGATGAATGACATCCAATTCGCGGTCCATCAGCGTCAAGAAATCGGCCTGGCCGACCTGATACGCCGCCAGCGCCGCTTGCGCGTTCGCCTGCGCCTGCGGCAGCAGCCCGGTGCGCAGCAGGGACAGCCGCTCATCGACGCCGCGAACCATGGCGGCCTCCGCGGTCACTTCCTGCGCGGCCTGCAGGCGCGCCTGTTCGAGGGCGGACCGCGCCGCGGCCAGCCGGGCCCGCGCTTCGGCAACGGCCTGACTTTGCTTCCGCCCCGAATAGAGCGGCAGGTTCAGTCCGACCGTGACACCGAGCAGCGAGGGGCCGTTGTTTTCCATCGTCATCGCGCGGGCGCCGATCTGGAAGTCGGGTTTGCGGTCGAGTTCCGCCAGGCGCACCTGCAACTCCCACCAACGCACCTGTTCCGTCCACAGTTCCACTGACGGGCGGCGCGTCGCGGCAGCGAGCAGCACGGCGTCCAGTGGGATGGCCGGCAGTTCCGCCGTCATTTGCCCCGCGGCCGGTGGCGTGACCAGCGGCGCCGTCGCCAGCCGCCCGAGCAGGGCGTTCAACATGGCCAGCGCCCCGGGGCGCTCCGCGCGCATCGCAATCAACTCGTCCATCAGCCGCGTCACTTCCAGTTGCGCGCGCAAGACATCCGATTGCGACCCCTTGCCCACCTCATATTGCGTGCGGGCGATGCGCTCGATCTGCTGCAGGATGGCGCGGTTCCCTTCGAGCAGCGTGATCGCCCGGTCGATGAACAGCAACTCCGCATATTGCGTCCGCACTTGCTCTCGCACGCGCTGTTCGCCCTCGCGCACCCGGTGCTGCGCCAGCGTCTGCATGCTCACCGCCTGCGCCGTGCGCGCCCCGCGCTTGCCGGGGCCGGGAATCGGCTGAATCAAATCGATCATCTGCAAGCCCCCCGCCGTCCCGCCCACCGCCGGCACATAGCCGAGCATCAGCATCGGGTCGGGCAGCGCGCCCGCCTGCGGCACCGCCGCGCGGGCCGCGTCCACTTCCGCCCGCAGCATCACCAGTTCCGGATTATGCAGCAGCGCTTCCGCCACCAGGTCATCCACGCGGGGGGGCGCTGCGGGCGCCGGTTCCGCCGCGGCGGGCCGCGACATCAACGCCGTCAAAAGCACCACCGCGGCGAGGGTTCCCCTCCGCCGCGGTCGCCGGGTCAGTTGCCGGTCGGGCCGTCGGTGTTTCAGTGGAGCGTCCCTCCGATCTCCCGCAGGGCGGGCTCGGGCAGACTGCCCACCAGTGTAAACTCCAAACCGCCGCGGCGCACGGTCAGGAACCGGACCCGGCCGCCCTCGACCACCCGGTCGAGCGGCGCATGGGCGCAACAAATGCCGGGGTCGACGCACTGGTGCGGGGCGTCCACCCGCTCAAACACGGACAGCGTATGCTGCCCGTCCGAATACCGCAGGTGCACCAGATGAATGCCGCAGTGGTCGGCGCACTCGCTGACCATTGCCCCGCGCAAGACGAAGCCGCCGGGCAGCACCTCCGGCGCAATCAGGGCCGAGCCGTTCAGCGCGCGCGCAAAGGTCGCGGAAGTGAGCACGGGTCGGGTCGGCGCCTCCGGCGCCGGCATCGTCACCTGCGCCAAGTCGCCCGGGTCGAAGGCCACCATTGTGAAGTGGGTTTCGGCGATCGGGCGTCCCGAGGACAGGTCGAATTGCGCGGCGCCGAGGATGACATAGCGCTCGGTGTCCACGAAAAACTGACTCGACCGGCGGTCAACGCCACGCGGGACCATCGTCACTTCGTAGCTGGGCCGCCCGCCAACGCGCCGCCGCCCCGTCAGCAGCACCCAGAAGTCCCGCTCCAGCACGGGCAAATCCATGCGCGTCCAGTCCGTGAGCGGTTCCGCCGGATCGCCCGTCCACCCGTCCGGGCGCGTCCGCCACACATGCTGCCCGTCCGTCACGATGCCGCCGAGCGACTGGGCGCCCAGGCGGTAGTCCATCCGAATCGCCGCCCCGGACCGCTCGCACACGAATTCAATCGTGTCGCCGATCGCGAAATTGTTCACTTCTCCGCGAGCACGGAAGGCCGTCTGATCCATCGCCGCCATCGTGCGTCGCAGGACTTCCATCCCCGCCGCGTGCTGTTGCGCGCGGTGCCAGGCGCCGTAACGGTCGAGCGCCAGCGGCGCGCCGAGCGCCGTCGCCACGACGGCAACCAGGAGCGTGGCAATCAGCGGGCGCGGCCGGTGGGTCACGGCGCGGCGATCTCCTTACCGGAGGTCAGCATCAAGTAGCCCGAGCCGAAGTGGTCGGCGAGCGGAGCCTCCGATTCGGCGAGAAAATATTGCTGGGCATAGGAGCGGTATTCCGCCGGCACCTGCGCCAGCGCCGAGGTCTCGGCCGGCTGCCGGACCCAGGCGAAGAACACCAACAGGATCATCGCCGCCGCCGTCGCCGCGCCGACCGTCAGGCGCCAGAGGAACGACGCCGGCCGGGCGGGCGTGGTGGGCAGGCGCTCGGCGATGCCGCTCCACAAGCCGGGGGGCGGCTCATCGAGCGGCACCCGCTCCACCAGCATGGCCACTTGTCCGAGCAGCGCCAATTCGCGGCGGCAGGTGTCGCACACTTCGATGTGCTCGCCGATCGCGGTGGCGGCGTCGTGCGACAAGTTGTCCAGCGCGTAATCCGGCAGCCGCGGGGCGATGTCGTCGCAGCGCATTAGATGTCTCCCTCCAGATACGGGCCGAGCAGTTCGCGCAGCACGCCGCGCGCGCGCGACAGCCGCGATTTCACCGTGCCCACCGGAATGCCCAGCACTTCCGCAATGTCTTTCACTTCCATGCCTTCCAGGTGGTGCATGGTCACCACCAGCCGGTGCTCTTCCGGTAAGCGCCCGATCGCGCGGCGCACCACCACGAGCAACTCGCTCTGCACCACCACCCGGTCGGGCGAGTCGCCCGGGTCGATGATCAGCCGCTCTTCGCCCGACGGTGAGACCAGGGGCTCGGTCGGCAGCCGGCGCCGCTTCAAATAATCGCGGCCGATGTTCACCGCGATGCGCCGCAGCCAGACCCCGAAGGCCTCCGGCGCGCGCAACCGATTGAGCCGGCGATACGCCCGTACGAAGGCGTCTTGCGTCAGCCCGGCGGCTTCTTCCCGATCGCGCACCACGTTCATCATCAAGTGAAACACCGATCGCTGATAGCGGTGGAAGAGGTCGGCGTAGGCCATCTGGTCGCCGGCTTGCGCCCGGCGCACCAGCCCGACCACTTCGCTTTCCGGTTCCTGATTCAAAGGACGACCTGCTCCGCTATGCGTTCCCTGTGGACAGACGGCAGGCCGCAAAACGGGCTCATTCGTCCGCCCGCAGCCGCTCGAAGACCTCCGTGTGATGTGCGCACAGGTCCGGTCGCTCCAACTGCGCCCGCAGCATTTCCTCCTGCCAGTGGGCATTGTACAGCCGGCATTCGGGCGCCTGGCAGAACGCCTCGCCGGTCACCGCATACGCCACTCCTTGCAGGCAGTAGCCGGTGAGCACTTCCGTCAGCCGCGGGTCGCCGTGTTCGAGGAACCGGCCCTGGAGTTGCTGTTTCGCCACGGCCAGCGCCACCGGGTCGCCGCCAACCGCTTGCTTGAGGAGATAGAACTCCCGCGGCTTGGCCGGCGCCTCGACCAGCCCGGGCAGCGAGATCACCACCGGATGGCCCAGCACGATGGTACGGAGGTGGTAGCGCGCATCGCCGTCGTCCCAGCTGGCGAGCAAGCGCGGTGTCACGACCAGCACCACGCGATCCGCGGCGGCGCCGAGGCGTTCGCGCAGCACTGACTGGAAACCCCAGCCCTCATACGGCACGCCGCGCGGTGTCGGCGCCTTCCCGTGCAGCACGCGCCGCTCGTGGTCCACTTCGACCGGCATCGGCTCTTCTTGTGCGCGGACATCGGGCGCGCTGACGCGCAGGGACGCCAGGCGCTCTGCCAGCGCCCCGGCGTCCCCGTCGGACGCCGGCAATGGGTCCAGGCCGAACGCCACCGCGGCGCCCGTCCGCGCGCGCACGCCCTCGGCCAGCGCGTCCAATTCCACCCCGGCGCCCCGCTCGGCAATGAACTGCACCCGCAGCGGACGCAAGAGCGCGGTCATTCCAGCGTCACGCGCACCGTCAGCGCCCCGAGCGGCAGCGTCGCGCCCCGCTCGTCCGCCCGCCAGCCGCCCTCGCCCGGCCCGCGCACATCGCCGGCCTCCACTGTGACCTGATACGCCTCGCAGCCGGGGAAGCCGCGTTCCGCCCAGCGCCGGTGATGCCCGCGCAACTGAAGGAGGGCCAGCGGTGAGTCGCCGAACCCCGACGCCAGTTGCGCCGACGGGTTGTAGAGCGCCAGACTGCCGCCGTCGCGGTCCCACAGTCCGAACCGCAGCGCCTGTTCGCCCCCTGCCGGGCCGGACACGAGCACACAGCGCGGGTCGTGCACCGCCAGATACAGGCCGAATGCGGCGGCCTGTTCCCAGGCCTCGGCGCTGCGGTCCGGCAGCGCCAGTGCCGCCTCGCGCACCGGCCGCGCGAAGAATTCGGTCAGTTCCGGGGTGGTGTCCGCTTCGAGTGGATCCACTTCGTCGGGCGTGAGCGAGCCGTCCGCCTCGGGAAAGCGCGCCACCTGCGTCAGCCGCGCCGTCCACTCGTCGGACAGGCGTTGCAGCCGCAGGACGACGCCCACCCACGCCAGAAACACCGGCGCCAGCAGGGCGCCGCCGGGCGCCACTTGCTCGAGCCAGGCGGGCGCCACTTCGCCGCACCCGAGCATCACCGCCAGCCGGTGAAACGGCGCATCTTCGAGAATCCCGTCGGTGAGGGGCCGGGTGACCACCCGGGTGTCCGGGTGTCCGATCCGAGCGAGCACACCGTGGATGGTGGTGGTCAGGGCGGGAGACGGCTGCGAGACGCGGACCAAGCCGTGGCTGCCCACCAACTGCCCAATCAGCGCCGACAGCCAGCCGGTCTGTTCGCCGAGCACGGCGACCCGGTGACCGGGCCGCAGATCGAGCGCCTCCAGCAGCCGGGCGACGACGCGCGGCTGGGGGCTCAAGGCGAACGGATCGCGCGAGACGACCAGCGGCGCATCGCTGTAAATGGCGTGGAGGAGATCCGCGGGCGTCCCGTCCGGCGGCACCTGCACCCGCTGGCCCTCCACCGGCTCGAGAGTCGGCGTGAACCAATGGCGCGGGACTTCCGCCAGGGCCGCGGCGACGGCGGGTGTGTGCAGAGCGCCGGCGGCGCGCAGGTCTTCGACGAGGCGATCGGCGAAGGGCTGCGCGGGCGACGCGAGGCCGGTCATACCCCCTACGCGGGGGTGGCTGCCATGGCTGCCAGTTTTTCGGCCGCGATTTCGGCGGCGCGCTGGCCGCTCAAGAGCATGGCGCCGAAGGTCGGCCCCATGCGCGGCAGGCCGTAGGTCTCGGCCACCGACATCCCGGCGAGGATGAGCCCGGGCGTGACTTCGCCCGTGTGCTCGACGACCAGGTCTTCCGACTGCTCGACCCACATACCGCCGAGGTTCTTGACCTTGACTAGTCCGCGCTTCTGCAAGCAGCGCGCGACGCAGGCCTCGTGCCCGGTGGAGTCGATGACCAGCTTGCACTCGAGGGCGACCGGGTCGACGCAGGTGATCTCCCGCGGCAGGGCGCGCACCGGCGTCCAGTTGACGACGACGCCCGCGACGCGGTTGCCCTCGCGCAGGACGACATCTTCAAAGCAGGTGAGGTTGGCAAACTTGACGCCCGCGTCACATGCCGAAGCGATCAGTTTCGAGCAGGCGTGCGGGCCGTCGGCCACGAACAGGCCGGGGTAAATCTCCTCATTCGGGACGCCCAATTCGTCGAGGACTTCGTTGGCGGGCGCGCGCACGGTGACCTTGTTCATCATCAGCCCGCCGAGCCAGAAGCCGCCGCCGAGGTAGTTATTGCGCTCGATGAGATAGACCTTGTAGCCGCGCGACGACAATTCGCGTCCCGCCATCAAGCCGGCCGGACCGGCGCCGATGATGATGACATCGCTCTCGATGCGGTCCGAAAACTGGCGGAGATATTCTTCGACAATGGCCCGCGTGACTTCGCGCTCACCGACCGGGCTGAAGTGGACACCGTTCTGCGACATACCGCCTCCCGAATGCGATTGGTAGTGACTGGGCCGAGTGCCGATCCGCCGGCGCGCTCCGCGGTCACTTGCGCGCGGACGCGTATTCGGAGGGGTGCTGCAGCGGCCTCCCGCAGCCGTGGAGTCGGAGTATAGCACGCACCCGCCGCGCTCAACATTCCCCGCGACACCCGCACGCCGCATGAAGCAGCCGGCGCGTCAGAGGCCAGTGACGCGTGCGCCGACTAGCGGCCGCTCGGTCCTTCGGGCGTCGGGCGGTCGCCGCCGGATTGACCGGCGCCAGAGGCGGTGATTGAAGTGCGGGTCACCTGCACTTCGGGACCCGTCAGCCACCAGAGCGAGGCCGCGGCCAGAATGAGCGCCAACGCCACCGCCAGCAAGAACAGCCGCGGGTTCACCCCGGGGCGGCTCAAGTGCTCCAGGGGATCTGTCATGGTGATGGGGTGCGCCGGCCGCGCCGGCGGCATTACTGCCCGCCGCTCGGCCCCGAGGGCGCCGGCGGCGCGTTGTTGCCTGCGACGGGAGTTACCGTCGTATCGCTGGACCGCGCGCGGGTGAAGTAAATCAACGCGGCGATGGCCAGCACCACGACCACGATGATGGCCACGGCGGCCATTCCCGGACTGATTTCCCGTTTCATCGGCTGTGGCTCCTCATGGGGAACCGGCCCGCTCCGCAAGGGAGGGGCTTACTGTCCGCCGCCGCCGCCGGGAGTGGCGGTTCCGCCACTGGGCCCGGAGGCCTTGGGCGGCGCCGTCTGTTCGGTTGAGGGCTGCACCTTCAGGTTGCGGCCCCGCGGGTTGGTAAAGATGATCAAGGCCACGAGCGCCACCACCACGACAAGGATGACGACCGCGGCTGCCAGTCCCGGACTGATTTCCTTCTTCATCGGTGCTCGAACGCTCCTTCCAGGCGGTGAGTTTACTTCAAGTCTTCTGGACTGTTCGTCCCAGCGCCTTGCATGCGATTCGCACCAGTCGCCGACTCGCCGGCGCCGAACGGTCCGATCTTGTTGAAGTAGAGGAACGCGACGACCGCGATGCCCAGCAATACGAGGATGGCGACAACCATCACACCCGGCGAAATCTCGCGCTTCATTGCGTGCTGCTCCTCCTATCCCTCGTCCTTCGGTGCCGCCCTGACCGCTGTCGCTGACGGGGAAAAGCGACTGGCCCGGCCCCGAGTGGGCTCGGGGCCAGGCCAGTATACCATGTCGACTTCCGGCGACTAGGCCGTCAGTGTTACTGGGCCAGGTAGGGCAGCCGGAGAATGTCAAACCCCCACAGACGGTCGGTCTGGAGGAGTTGCTCGAAGCGCACCCACTTGCTGTGGCCGTCGACGAAGGTGCAGTTAGTGCCACCAAAGTGACGGTTGGACACGAGGGTGCGGTCCCGCTGGACCTTCTGCTGTGCGACCGTCCCGAAGGCGGGCGCCCCACCAGGGAACACAGCCTGGATCTGGGCATTGGTCATGCCGCCGCCGGTCAGTGCCGCGAAGAGCGAGGTCGGCCGGTAGCCGACGACACCCTTTGAGCTGGGCGGCGCGCTGAGGAAGTAGCCCCAGCCGGTACCGTCGCCCCAGTCACCGGTGATGTTGGTGTGGTAGTGCACATCCGCCAACATCACGGTGTCGGAAGGCCGCGGGATGGACCCGATGGCGACCGAGCGCGGGTCCTGGTTGTTCGTCAGGTTTCCGGGACAGTTCCGGCTGACATGGCCGCCACCCACCCAGTCGCCGGCGGTGAAGCCAGTACAGCCGCCGGTGCGGTTCTGCGGGGGCCACCAGTTCGGCCGGTTGTCGGCGTCCCAGTCACAGATGCGGAAGTAGCCGAGATAGGCGAAGTTGTACCCGGTGGAAGTGTAGTTGTAGAACTTCCAGAAGTCCTGGTCACACGCGTACCACAAGTTCGCCGGGTCGTCCTCGAGGTTCGGGACCCCCACCTTGGGGCAGAAAAACACGGCCGTGTTTCGCGTGTACGCCTGGATCTTCTTCCCCCACATGTCGGTCTTGTAGCGGAGGTCCGGGGCACAACCCACACAGGTCGGAGCCGGCGACGACGGGCCCGAGAACGCATTCTCGTCCACGCCCATCGGCAACTGGTCATCCCAGTCGCTGGCGTACATGATCAGCGCCAGGCCGACTTGCCGCGAGTTGGACAGACAGGATGTCTGCTTTGCCTTCTCCACGGCCTTGCCGAGCACGGGGAGCAGAATGGCCGCCAGGATCGCGATAATCGCGATCACCGTGAGGAGCTCAATGAGGGTGAACCCTCGCTGTCTGCGCATGCCGTTCATGCCTCCTAGGTGCTCTGGATAGTTATGCACAGGCCATTGCGTCTTCAGAGTCGTTCCTTATTCCGGGCGGAACCGGCTGTTCCAGAACCAGAGGTCGTTGCCGAAGGGGCCGTAGGCCTCGGGGTCCTGGTCCAGACGCAGTTCCATGATGACGGACTTGGCGTGGCCGTCCATCGCCACCGTGTTGATGCGGCCGCGGAACGGACCAGTGTAGGTGCCCGCCGGCCACACGTGCGAGTAGAACGACCAGAACAGGGTGTAGCCCACCGGGAACGGACTCATGATCTTCGTGATGTCTTCCGAGAAGTGGCGGGCGCCGCGGAACAGCGGCATCTGCGAGTTGATGGCGGTCCACCAGGCGCTTTCCGTTGCCAGCAAGGTGCTGGACGGTTCCGGAACCGCGTCGATGGTCCACGCCCACTTGCCGAGCGTCACACCCCAGTTAATGGAGAAGGTGGGGTAGAGGGACGGGTCGGTCCAGTGGTGGTCCAGGAGCAGGAAGTTCGCCCCATACGAGCACGGGAAGTTGTGATCGCGGTACAAGGGCGGGTCCCATGCCGCATTATTCGAGGTCACGGGCGGGAACAAGTTGGGCGTTCCGCCCTCGCTGGCCACACCACCGCAGTTGCCATCGGCACAGTCGCCGACGACATTCGGGGTGCTTCCCATGTCCATCACGCGCAGCGCGCCGCACGGAACCGACGGCACGACGGGCGCGCCGGTGGACGGCGCGCGATACGCGGACGGGTGAATCCCCTTATTGATGTCCGTCGGGCACAGGAAGATGCCCGCGTTGCGGACATACGGCTGAATCAGGTCGGCCCACGGCGGTCCCCAACAGTCTTCCTCAAGGAAGACGGTCGCGGCGGCGGCAGTGCTGCCGTCGAACGCCGGGTCGTCCGGGTGTGAGAACGCAGGCGGCAATGTGCGGTCCCAGTCGTCGGCGTACATCAAGAAGCCGAGCCCGATCTGTCGCATGTTGGACAGACAGGTCGTCTGGTGCGCCTTTTCACGCGCCTTGCTCAAAACCGGAAGAAGGATCGCGGCGAGGATAGCAATGATCGCGATCACGGTGAGCAGCTCGATGAGCGTAAAGCCTCTCCGCTGCCTCATCCAATCTCCTCCTTAATGTGTTTAATGCC
>CAYNSX010000031.1:0-31907 GCA_964400165.1 uncultured bacterium | reverse complement strand
CGCATGAGTGTTGAACAAGCGGTGACGAGTCTGATCTTCCTCGTCTTCGCCTACATCGTGGCGACGGTGTTCACCTTGAGCGGCCTCGACGACTTCCTCTACGACCTGTGGTATTGGGTGCGCTGGCTGCTCCGCCTCGGCAAAGTGCGCTCCTGGCCGAAACTGACGCTGGCGAAGCTCGAATCCGTCGAGCAGCAGCGCGTCGCCGTCCTCATTCCCGCCTGGCAGGAGTCGGATGTCATCCTGCAAATGCTGCGCAATGCCTGCAACACGCTGCGCTACCGGAACTACGACCTCTTCGTCGGCACCTATCAGAACGACCCCGACACGCAGCGCGAAGTGGACATTGCCGCCAAGCAGTTCCCGCAGGTACACCGCGTCGTCGTGCCGGTGGACGGGCCGTCGACCAAGGCCGACTGCCTCAACCACATTTACAACGCGATGCGGCTGACCGAAGTGGGCGATGACAATCGGTTCGCCATCATCGTCACGCATGACGCCGAAGACATCATCCATCCGTACTCGATGCTGCTCTATAACTACCTGGTCCCGCGTAAGGATATGGTGCAGTTGCCCGTCTTCCCGGCGCCGGTGCCGTCGCGCTACTTCACCTATTGGACCTACGCGGACGAGTTCGCCGAGAACCACACCAAGGACTTGCTGGTGCGCGAGACGAGCGGCGGCTTCGTGCCCTGCGCCGGCGTCGGCGCCGCGTTCTCGCGGCGGGCGTTCGAACTGGTCGGCCTGCAGGGGGCGATGGAAGTCTTCAACGAGCGGATGCTGACCGAAGACTACGAACTCGGCCTGCGCGTCCGGCTGCGCGGGCTGACCGCGGCGTTCGTCTCGCAGCGGATGCGGCTGCCCATGCCCGAGCCGCAACACCCGGAGCAGGGCCCGCACGAGCGGATGGAGTGGATCGCCACGCGCTCGATGTTCCCGCGCGTGTTCGGGCGCGCCGTGCGGCAGAAGACCCGCTGGAACCTGGGCATCGCGCTGCAATCGTGGGCGATCGCGGGCTGGCCGGGCAACTTCGCGGTGCGCTACAACCTGGCCCACGACCGTAAGATTCTGCTGACCAACCTGGTGTCGTTCCTCGGTTACCTAGTCTTCGCGTACTTCATCTGGTACGAGATCCAGCGCCGCTTCTTCAATCAGAACCTGCCCGTGCTCATCGAAGAGGGCACGATCCTGTGGCGGCTGGTGGTCGTCGCCACCATCCTGATGGCCGGGCGCATTTTGCAACGGCTGATTGCGGTCAGCCGCGTCTACGGCGGCTGGCAGGCGGTGCTCTCCATCCCGCGGTCCATCTGGACGAACCTGATCAACTTCGTCGCCACCTTCCGGGCGCTCGGCCAGGCGCTGCGGATGGTGGTGACCGGACGCCAGCCCGTCTGGGACAAGACCGCGCACGAATTCCCGGCCCAGCCGGAACTCGCCCGCCGCGTGTTCGTCTCGCAGGCGATGGGGCGCGAGGCGTTCCCGGCGGCCGGCTTCCCGCTGCGGGCGACCTCGGCCGAGCGCGCCGCGCTCTCCGACGAAATCCGGCGGGCGCTGGCCTCATCGGATGCCGAAAAGCAGTTGGTGGCGCTGCGCAACATCGGCCGCGACAACGGCACCGAGTTCATCGCCGAACTGACGAAGCGCGTGCAGGACGGGACGCCGCTGGTCCGCAGCCAGATCTGCCGCACCTTCAGTTACCTGCGGCTGCCGGAAACGGCGGAGGTGCTCGGCCGGGCGCTCGCCGACAAGGACTGGACGGTGCGCACGAACGCGGCCCGGGCGCTGTCGAAACTCGGTCTCGCAGGCGAGAAGGCCCTGCTCGCCGCCGTCGAGAGCGAGGACAAGTACGCGAAGGAACTGGCGCTCAAGACCATCGAGCAATATGGCGTCGTGCAGCGGAACCTGAAGATGCTCGATGTCGAGGACGATGCGCAGCGCACGCAGGCGCGGCAGTTTTTCCAGCGGCTCGGCAAGGCCGGGCCGTCGCGGCTGGCGCATCGCGTCCTGCGCGTCGGCGGTCACGCCGACCTGGCGCCCAAGCGGGAAGGAGAGCGAGACGATGACTAGGCACATGCAGACAACGCTCATCACGATGGCGCTCTGCGGCGCGTTGGCGCTGGGGCCGCTCGGCGCCGCGCGCGCCGATGATGCCCCCGCCGACGACCTGCTCAACCGCGCCTACGCGATGCAGCAGAGCAATCCCGCGGGCGCTGTGGACTTGTTCCGCCAGGCGCTCGCCATCGACCCGCGCAATGTCAAGGCGCGCACCGACCTCGCCTACCTGCTGCTCGACCTCGACCGCAAGAACGAGGCGCTCGCGGAGTTTGAGAAAGTCCTGGAACTCGACCCGAAGAACGACCACATCGTCTTGCAGACGGGCTACCTGCTGGCCGATCTGGACCGGCCGCACGAGGCCTACACGAATTTCAGCTGGCTCGCCCGTGTTAGCGACGACCCCGAAATCCGGCAGACCGCGCGCATCGCCGCCATCAATCTCTCCGGCTCGCGCTGGCGCCGCGACGGCAGCCGCTGGTTCCTCGATGTCGACCTCGATGCCTGGGTGGGGCAGCGCCGCGACTTGAGCGTTTTCGCGCTGCGGCTGGCCTTCGGCACGCACCTCGATGCCGCTGGCGACACCGACCTCTACGCCAGCATCCGCGAGTACCTCGCCTCGGGCACAGACATCGACATTCTGCCGTCCCCCTTCAGCGAGCGCTCGATGGTGGTCGCGATCGGCGTGCGGACGCACCCATTCAACACCCCCCAGGTGCTCGCCTTCGCCGAAGTCGGCAGCGCCGTGGATGAGGCCGCCGCCGGCCGCGAGATCGGCGATGTGCGCGGCGGACTGGTGTTCTACGACCAATGGCGCCCCGAGACGCGCGCCCCCTACCACGCCATCCACCCGTGGGACCGCAGCGCCGAATTGTACGGCGAACTCGTCTACTTCAGCCGGTTCGACGACAATGTCATCCTGTTCGTCCGCCACCGCGAGGGGCGGCGCGCGTTCGAGACCGCCAGTTCGTACCTCGATGTCTACCTCTTCGGCCAGGGCTGGCTCGACGCCAACGGCGACTTCTCGAACAATGTCGGCGAGGTCGGCCTCGGCGCCCGCTTCTGGCCCGACAAGCGCACGCCCTTCAACATCTGGGTGGAGGGGCTGCGGGGGATGTACTTCGGCACCCGCGACCGCCCCAGCACCTTGAGCGCCAGTTACGGCGACCTGCGCTTCGGCCTGACAGCCAGTCTGCCGCTGTAGGAGGGATCGGGGGGGCAGGCACTTTTGCCTGCCAAGAGGGCGTGACGCCTAGGCAGTTACCGCAGGCCTCTGGCCTGTGCTCTGGCCTGTGCCGTTCACTGAACAGGCGGGACGCCTGCGCTGACTGTTCGAACATTGGGCCAATTTGGCAGGCAAAGTGCCTGCCCCCCAATGCTCGCAGTCCCCACCGCCGACACCCCACACCCCACCGCCTGCCCTTCAGCGCTTGCTCTCCAAGCGATAAATTTGCTGAAAAGCATTGCCTTCCCCTCCGACCGGTGGTAGAGTGGCCGAACCGACTTTGTCGGAGCGATAGAGCGACCGGACTGTGGTGTGGCAAGGCCCCAACGCTGTCCTGCGCCGAGCGCCGCGCCGTAACGCGCGTGCGTGCGGGACGCGCCCAGCCTCCCCCGCGCCCGGCCACCCCCGACCGCAGACGACTTTGCCGACCCGAAGGAGGGCTCACTCGTGGCAGAATTGTGGGGGCGTGTTAAGCAATGGTTCCTCGCCGAAGAAGAGGACGAGTCGGAAGTGAACGGCCACCATCTCGAACCGGTGGACGGCTTCCGCGCCCTCCCGCGCGGTGAGTATGTCTTCGTCCGGCGTCCGCGGACGACCGACGACGCGACCCAGGCCGCCGACTGCCTCAAGGCGCGGCGCCCGGTGGTCGTCAGTCTCGTCCGCATGGACCCGGCGCAAGGGCAGCGCTGCTTCGATTTCCTGAAGGGCGTGGTGTACGCGTTGGACGGCGAGATCGAGCAAGTCGCCGACGGCATCTTCCTTCTCACGCCGTCCACGATGGCCATCAACGCCGACGCCGACATCGACTTGCCCTCGGCGCAGCGCGAGTTCTGGAGCAGTTCGCGCACCAACTGATCCCGATGTGCCGTCGCCCCGCCGACGCTCGCGCCCACTCGCGCGTGTCGGCGGGGCGTTGTATCATCCGCGGCGGATGACCCAATAATGGTGTACCTCGTCAATCTCTTCTTCCGACTCGCGTTCCTCCTCATCATCATTCGGGTGGTGCTGTCGTGGGTGCCGCACAACCGCTGGCACCCGCTCGTCCTGCTGCTGCACAACATCACCGAGCCGTTCCTGGCGCCGTTCCGACGGATGCTGCCGCCGTGGCGGACGGGCGGCCTCGACCTCTCGCCGTTCCTCTTGATCCTGACCCTGTACCTCATCCAGTCGTTCATCTACCGCTATTTCCTCTGACGCGGCGATGCCCGCTCCCGACGCTCCCACGCTCTCCATCGTCATTCCCGCCTACAACGAAGTGACGCGCCTGGCCCGTTCTCTGGAGCGCGTGCTCGCCTACCTTGACCGCCGCGGCCTCGCCGCGGAAGTGCTGGTGGTGGACAACGGCTCGACCGACGCCACGCCCGCCCTCGCCCGCGAATGGGCGGCGCGTGACCGGCGGGTGCGGGCGCTCGACACCGGCGGCGTGCGCGGCAAGGGCGTTGCCGTCCGCACCGGCATGCGCGCCGCGCGCGGCGACCGGGTGCTGTTCAGCGACGCCGACCTGGCGACGCCCATCGAAGAGGTGGAGAAACTCGAAGCGGCGCTCGACGCCGGCGCCGGCGTCGCTTTCGCCTCGCGGGCGCTGCCCGACTCCGACATTCAAGTGCACCAGTCGGCGCTGCGCGAGACGATGGGGCGCGCGTTCAACCGCGTCGTGCAGCTGCTGGCGGCGCCGGGCATCCGCGACACGCAGTGCGGCTTCAAGCTCTTCACGGCCGAGGCCGCGCGCCGCATCTTCGCCGTGCAGTGGCTGGACGGGTTCGCGTTCGATGTCGAAGCGGTCTTCCTGGCGCGGCGGATGGGCTTCCGCGTCGCGGAAGTGCCGGTCATCTGGCGGCACGACGCCGACAGCAAAGTGCGCATGTGGCGCGATGGCGTGGTGATGCTCTGGGACATCGTGCGGGTGCGCTGGAGCGCTTTGCGCGGTCGGTATAATGAGCGACCTTGACCCGCCCCGCCCGCGGCGCAACGGGCGTGCAGCCAGCGAGGGACCGCTCCGTGACGCAACGCACCGCCGAATACCGCGACACGCTCAACCTGCCCGAGACGGCGTTCCCCATGCGCGCGCAATTGCCGCTGCGCGAACCGGAACGGCAGGCGCAGTGGCGCGCGGCGGGGCTGTATCAACAACAGCGCGAGCGGCGGCGCGGCGCCCCGAAGTTCGTGTTGCACGACGGCCCGCCGTTCAGTAACGGCGACATCCACCTCGGCACCGCCCTCGACAAAATCCTGAAAGACATCGTTGTCCGTTATCGCAACCTGCGCGGCTACGATGCGCCCTACGTCCCCGGCTGGGACTGCCACGGACTGCCGACCGAGCGCGTCGCGCTGGAGCGCGCCGGCCAGAACCGCAAAGACCTCGACCCGCTCGAAGTGCGCCGCATCGCGCGCGAGACGGCGCTGCACTACCAGCGCCTGCAATCGGAGCAGTTCCAGCGCCTGGGCGTGATGGGCGATTGGGAGCACCCGTATCTCACCTTGCAGCCCGAGTATGAGGGCGCGGTGCTCGGCGTGTTCGAGAAGATGGTCGAGCAGGACTGGGTGAGCCGCGGCCTGCGACCGGTGCTCTGGTGCCCGCAATGCGAGACCGCCCTCGCAGAGGCCGAGATCGAGTATCACGAGGCGACCTCGCCGTCGGTGTACCTGAAGTTCGCCGCCGACCCCGCGGACAAGATTCGGAATGTGGCGAAGAGTGGCGACCGCCCCTGGTACTTCATTGCCTGGACGACGACGCCGTGGACACTGCCCGCCAATGTCGCGCTGGCCGTGCATCCCGAATTCGACTACGGACTCTACCTCGTCGGCGACGAGGGGTGGATTCTCGCCACCGGGCTCGTCGACCCGGTGTTCGAGGAGGTAGGCGTCACCGGCGAATGCATTCACAAGTTCAAGGGCGCGGAACTCGCCGGGCTGACGTATCAGCACCCGTTCCTCGAACGGCAGGGGCGCGTCGTCACGGCGACGCATGTGCGCGCCGATCAGGGGACCGGCATCGTCCACACCGCGCCCGGCCACGGCGCCGAAGACTTCTACACCGGCCAGGAGTACGGCCTGCCCGTCGTGCAGCCGCTCGACGACGCCGGCGTCTTCACCGCCGAAGGCGGCCAGTTCGCCGGCCTCTACTGCTTCGACGCCGACCCCGTCATCGTCGAGGAATTGCGCACGCGCGGCGCCCTCGTGCACGCCGGCTCGGTGACGCACGCCTACCCGCATTGTTGGCGGTCGAAGGGGCCGGTCATCTTTCGCGCCACGCAGCAGTGGTTCCTCGATGTCGCCGCCCGGAGCGACGCGGCGCTGCGTGCCATCGACGCGGTGGACTGGAAGCCGTCGTGGGGCAAGACGCGCATCCTCTCGATGGTGGAGGGGCGACCGGACTGGTGCATCTCGCGCCAGCGCGCCTGGGGTGTGCCGATCCCGGCGTTCTTCTGCAAGGCCTGCGAGGCGCCGTTGCTGACGCCGGAGACAGTGGCGTCGGTGCGCGCGGTCGTCGCCCGCGAAGGGACGGACGCCTGGTGGCAGCGCTCGGCGGCGGAGTTGCTGCCCAAGGGCGCGCAGTGCGCCTGCGGCGGAACCAAGTTCCGCAAGGGTAACGACATCTTCGATGTCTGGTTCGAGTCGGGGTCGAGCCATGCCGCGGTCCTGAAGACGCGGCCGGAACTGACCTGGCCGGCCGACCTCTACCTCGAAGGGCAAGACCAATACCGCGGGTGGTTCCAGTCGTCACTGTGGACGGGTCTGGCGCTGGAAGGCCGAGCGCCCTACAACGCCTGCGTCGGCCACGGCTTCACGCAAGACGAGTCAGGCCACGCCATGCACAAGTCGCTCGGCAATGCCGTGGATCCGCTCGAAGTCATCGCCAAGCACGGCGCCGATGTCGTGCGGCTGTGGGTGACCTACGAAGATTTCCGCGATGACATGGTCGTCTCGAACGCCATCTTCGACCAAGTGGCGGAGTGCTACCGGCGCATCCGCAACACGCTGCGCTTCCTGCTCGCCAACCTGGGCGATTTCGACCCGGCGGGGGATGAAGTCGAGCCGGAGGACCTGACCGGCCTCGACCGCTGGGCGCGCCACCGGCTGCTCGAAATCGGCGACACCGTCACGCGCGCCTACGACGATTACGACTTGCACGCCGTCTACTACAACTTGCACACTTTTTGTGCGAGCGACTTGAGCGCGTTCTATCTCGACGCATTGAAGGACCGGCTGTATTGCGAAGCCGCGCACAGCGTCCGCCGCCGCGCCGCGCAGACGGTGCTGTACGCGCTGGCGCGCCACCTGTGCCTCTACCTGGCGCCCATTCTCCCGCACACCTGCGACGAAGTCTGGGAGCAACTGCCGCACATCCCCGGCGACCCCGACAGTGTGCACCTGGCCGACTGGCCGGAGCCGGACGACTCGTGGCGGGATGACGACGCGTCGGAGGCGTGGGGGCTGATTCGGCGCGTGCGTGAGGATGCGCACCGGGCGCTCGACGACGCCAAGCGCACCGGCATCGTGAAGCAGCCGCTCGAAGCGCTGGTGCGGCTCCGCGCCGCAGGCGCGGTCGCTGACGCGCTCTCCCACAATGGGGACTCGCTGCCCTTCGTGTTGGGCGTGTCACAGGTGGCCCTCGAAGTCGCCGATGAGCGCAACAACGGCGAACTTGGCGACGGGCCCGCCGCCGCCGTGACCGTGACCACCGCCGACGGGCACAAGTGCGCCCGCTGCTGGCTGTGGCGGCCCGAAGTGGGCAAGGACGCGGAACATCCGGGGCTGTGCGGGCGTTGTGTGGCGGTGATGCACGGACGCAACGCAGGAGATTCCGGGGCCTGACCGAACCTGCGAACGATATCCCCTGACGGACTCCCTATGCCGACGAAGAAACCCGCGAAACGCACCACCAAGCAACCCGCCCGCGCGCCGGCCAAATCACGTGCCGCGGTGAAGAAGCCACTGCGCAAGCCGGCGCCGAAGCCCGCGCCGAAGCCGGTGCGCAAGCCGCTTCCGGCGCCGAAGGCGCCGCCCGCGCCGGTGAAGGCGGTCGTGCTGAAGAAGCAGAAGTCCTTGCCGCCGCCGGCGCTGAAGCTGCCCCCGCCGCCGAAGCCCAAGCCGATTCCGCTTCCCGACATCGCGGCGGCGGAAGCGAAGGAAATCGCCGCCCGCCGCGCCGCGGCCCGGAAGGTGGCGAAGGCGCTCAACATCGACAAGCGCCGCGTGCGCACGCGCCTCGAAGATGAAGCGCTCTCGCTCGAGAAGCGCCTCAAGGACATCGCCATGAGAGCCAGCGGCGGCGCGGTGATGGATGTCTCCGATGAAGGCGGCGGCGACGATTATCCGGTTGACCTCGCCTCCGAAGTAGTGGAGCGTGAGAAGAGCCGCGCCGTGGAGAACACCCTCGTGATGCGTCTGCGGCAAATCCGCGTGGCGCTGGAGACACTGGCCGACGGCACCTACGGCGTCTGCGACGAGTGCGGCCAAGCCATCAGCCGCCCGCGCCTGGACGCCCTGCCCTACGCCACCTTGTGCGTCGAGTGTCAGAGTCTGCTGGAACACGGGTAGGGCACGGCCTCGGGCGCTGGGCCGCTGTCGCGGCGCTGGCGGCTGTCGTGCTCGTCGCCGACCAACTGACCAAACAGTGGGCGGCGACGCTTCCCAACAACGGCCGGCCCCTCATCGGCGACTGGTTCAAATTTCAGGTGGTGCATAACCCCGGCGCCCTCTTCGGCTGGCTGCCGGTTTCGACGACAGCGCTGGTGGTCGTCGCCATCGTGTTCCTGGGGGTCATCGTCGCCTATGCGCCCGGCGTCTGGCGGTCAAAGGTGCTGACGGTGGCGCTGGCGCTCATCCTCGGCGGCGGGGTGGGCAACCTGTCCGACCGCATCCGGCTGGGCTATGTCATCGATTTCGTGCAGATCGGCCGCTGGCCGGTCTTTAACCTCGCCGACAGCGCCCTCACCGTCGGAGCGCTTTTGGTGATATGGTCTTGGTGGCGGGAGCAATGAAATGAAGCCGGTCCTCTACGATTTCGGGCCGTTTACGGTCGGCCAGTACACGCTCGGGCCGTTCGAATTGCGCAGTTACGGCCTGATGCTGCTGGTCGCGTTCACGGTGGCCCTCGCCTGGGGCATCTGGGAACGCAAGCGCTTGAAACTGACCGTGGACCAGGTGCTCGACTGGGCCATCTACCTGATGATCTTCGGCCTGGTTGGCGCCCGCATCGTGTATGTCGCGCTCAACTGGCAAGAATACCGCGGCAACCTGCTGGAGACCCTGTACCTGTGGGAGGGCGGGCTGTCGTACCACGGCGCCTTCGCCGGTGGTCTGCTGGCGGCGGTGGTGTTCAGTTGGCGGCGCAAGATTGCGTTCTGGCGGCTGGCCGATTTTTCGGCGCCGCCGGCAGCACTGGCTTACGGCATCGGGCGCATCGGCTGTCTGCTCAACGGCTGCTGCGGCGGCGGGCCGTGCGACCTGCCCTGGGCGGTCACCTACGCCGACCCGTCGCTCGGTGTCTTCGGCGAGGCCGTGCCGCGGCACCCGACGCAAGCGTACGCGGCGATCGGCAGTCTGCTCATTTTCGGCCTGCTGGTCTGGACTCGGGGCCGCTTCAAGATGCCGGGCGCGCTGTTCGGCGCCTGGGTGCTGTTGTCGTCGGCGCTGCGCTTCGGTGTGGAGTTCTTCCGCCGCGACTTCAGCGCCGTGGTGACGCCGGTCGCCAACCTGACGCAGGCGCAATGGGCAAGCATCTCCATATTCGCCGTCACGCTGGTCGTGATGGTGATGATGAAGCGGCAATTCCGGGCGCCGGCCAAGGCGCCGGCCGGGCCTGCCGGTGAGACGGGCGGTTCCTAACCCGGAGTCCGGCACGCGTCTCGACGCGTTCGTCGCCGCGCAGCATCCCGACCTGACGCGCAGTCTTGCCAAGCAACTCATCCGCGCCGGCAAGGTGCAGGTCGACGGCCGCCCCGCGGAGCCCGCGCACCGCGTCCGGCCCGGCGAAGTCGTCACCGTCCTGGCGACGCGCCTGGCGCCCCCGCCCGACGCGCCGCAGGCGGAGGACATCCCGCTCGACATCCGCTACGAAGACGATGACCTGCTCGTCGTGAACAAGCCGCCCGGCCTCGTCGTCCACCCGGCGGCGGGCAATTGGGGCGGCACGCTGGTGAACGCGCTGCTCTGGCACTGCCCCGACTTGCGCGACCGCGCGCACGAAGGACGGCCGGGGCTGGTACACCGCTTGGACAAAGGCACCTCGGGCGTCCTGCTCGTTGCCAAGACGCCGCCGGCGCAGGCAGCGCTCGCCACCGCGATCAAGCGGCGCGCCATCGACCGGCGCTACCTGGCTGTGGTCTGGGGGCGCTTCCCGGATGCCGAGCGCGAAGTGCGCGGGTTCATCGGGCGCAGCCGGGTGAATCGGCAGAAGATGGCGGTGTACGCCGACGGGGGCCGGACGGGGGTGCGCGAGGCCGTGACGCTCTTCCGCCGCACGCTGGCGCACCTGCAATTGACCGTCGTGGAGGCGAAACTGGGGACGGGGCGAACTCATCAGGTGCGGGTGCAGTTGGCGCATCTGGGGCATCCCGTCGTGGGCGACCCGGAGTATGGCGTGCGCCGTCCCCCGACGGGGGCGCTGTCGCCGGCGCTGCGGGCGGCCGTGGAGGCGCTCGACCACCAGGCGCTGCACGCGGCGTCCATCCGGTTTACGCACCCGCGTTCCGGCGAAGAATTGACCGTGACGGCGCCGCCGCCCGCCGATGTAGCGCGCATCATCACATTGATGGAGGCAGAGGCCGCATGAACACGCCCGACGACCGGCGCTACAGCGCGAGTCACGAGTGGGTGCAGCGGGACGGCGCGCGGGTGCGCGTCGGGATCACCGCCTACGCGCAGGGCGAATTGGGCGATGTGGTCTATGTGGAGTTGCCGGCCATCGGGACGACAGTGAAGGGAGGCGAGCCGTTCGGCGTCATCGAGTCGGTGAAGGCGGTGTCGGACTTGTATGCGCCGGTGTCCGGCAAGGTGGTGGCGCTCAATCAGACGGTCGTGCAGCGCGCGGCCGAGACCGACGAACAGACCGACGCCCGCCTGGCGGCGCTCAAGCGCATCAACGGCGACCCCTACGGCGAGGGGTGGCTGCTGACCATCGAACTGGAGAACCCCGCGGAATGGGACGGCTTGCTGTCCGCCGCCGACTACTCGGCACTCCTCGCGCGCAGTATCTAGCGTTCGCCCTGGCGCTGTCGGGCGGCGCGCTGGCGGGCAACGCCGGGCCCGCGCGCCGCGCGGCGCCGGCGCCGCGCCCCCGCACGCTGTACCTGGAGTACCGCGAGTCGTGGGCGGCGGAGATAGTCCGAGTCGCCGACCCCAATGTCGCCCGTATCCGGCGCACCGGGCGCGTGTGGATGTCCGTCGCCGGCGCCTACCGCGAGTCGCTTGAGCGGCCGCTGCTGCTGCGCTGGTACCTGGGCGACGAGCGCTGGGAATGGCTGCCGAACCACCAAGTCGCCGCCCACTGGCAAAGCGCCGCCTGGCCCCAGCGCGGCTGGTGGCTGTTCGGCCCCGACGCGCTGCGTGCGCCCCTCAAGCCACAAGGCAAGCCCGCCGGCGCCGCGACGCTTCTCGGCCGCGCATGCACGATCTATGAGGAACTTTTCACGGACAGTTACCAGCGGCGGGAAGTCCAGGTGGCGGTGCGCGTGTGGTGGGACGACGCCCTGCGCCTCCCGTTGCGGCGCGCCATCGCGCTCGACAACTGGGAGACGGTCGTCATCGAAGCGACGCGATTGTATCTGGACTGGCCGATTGCCGACTCGTTCTTCACCGACCGGCGCCTGCCCGCGGGGACCCGCATCTTCGAAGGAGCGCTCGACCTCGAGTCGGTCGATGTCCGCTTGCGCCGCCCGAAGGATTTGAGCGTGGTGTTCTTCGATTTGCGGTTTTGGGCGGTGCGGGGATTGAGCGATATGGCGCTGCCCGTTCCCTACAATCTGCCCAAGGACTATGACTACGAGGGCATGCTGCCGGAGCGCATCCTGCTCGCCCGGCGCGGCGAGGAGCCGCCCGTGCCCCGCCCGCTGCGCATCGCTTTTCTCAATCTCGACACACAGGACATTCTCTGGTGGTCTCTCGAACCGGCCCGGGGACCGCTCCCCGGGCTGGGCGAATTGCGGCAGTTGGAATGGTGCCAGGCGCGGATTACGCGAATGCCGGACGGCGCCACCCGAGTGGTGTGCGACCTGGCGGGGACGCGCCTGACTGCTGAAGCCCACGGTTTGAGCGCGGACGACCTCGCCGACTTGGTGAACAAGGCGGGCGCGTGGTGGACGCGGGAAATCTCGGTGTCGTTCGTCGGATGGGGTCGCCAGTGGCGGTGGCTGCCGGATGATGTGGCGCGCCAAGCGTCCGCGGGCCGTCCGGGTTTTTCGTCAACGCCGGTCGGCACGGACGAAGTGGTGCTGGGCGTGCAGCGGGACGGCCCTGCCGAGCGGGCCGGCCTCCGCCCCTGGGATCGCGTGATCGCCATTGACGGGGTGTTCCTGTCCGCGTTCGGCAGAGAGCAGCGGCGAGACATCCGTCACGACGCCATTACCGCGCTCATCACCGGGCCCGTGGGATCGACGGTGGCCCTGCGTGTCGTCCGGTCGGGGCGGTCGCAGCCACTCGACCTGAAGGTCGCGCGCTCCGTGGAACCGGTGGAACGGTATTGACCTGGATTGACATCGCGGTGGTGCTGGTCATCGCCGGCGTGGCGGCGCTCGGCGTGCGGCAGGGCTTGGTCGGCGGCGTCGTGGACATCCTGGCGCTGGCGTTCGCACTGGCGGCGGGGCTGCTGTTGCTCAATCCCACGGCGCAGGTGCTGACTTCGATGGGCCTGGGCGTGCGGACGGCCGGGCCGGTGGCGTTGATTGTGCTGCTGCTGACGCTGCACACGCTGGCCGTCTGGCTGTTGCGATTTCCAGCGAAACCGATGGTGGAAGCGGTCGGCCGCGAGCAGTGGCATCGCGCGGCGGGCGCGGTGCCGGGAATGGCGAAGGGCGTCCTGCTCTCTGCAGCACTGCTGGCAATCGCGGTGAGTCTGCCGAGTGCCGGCATGCCGAAGAGCGCCATCGAGCGCTCGTTCGTCGGACCGCCGATGCTGTCCGTGGTGCACCGCCTCGCCTCGCTCGCCGGCCCGGCGCTGGGCGGGTTGCCGGGCGCGGGTGGGATGCAGGTGCTGCCCGAGGGACAGCAGCGGGTGGACCTGCACTTCCGGGCAGAGAACATGCAGGTCCGGCCCGACGCCGAGCAGCAACTGTTCGACCTGGTCAATGCGGAACGCTCAAAGCGCGGGCTCACGCCCTACGCGTTCGACGAAGCGCTGCGCGGCGTGGCGCGCGGCCATTCGGAAGACATGCTGCGGCGCGGCTACTTCGGGCATTACGACCCGGAGGGGCTGACCCATGTTGAGCGCATGAGCGCGGTGAAACTGGTGCGCCGCAGTTCGGCGGAAAATGTGGCCCTGGCGCCGAGCGTCCTCGTCCTGCACCAGGGCCTGATGAACAGCACGGGGCACCGCGACAACATCCTCGCCCCCCGGTTCACGAAGTGCGGCATTGGCATCTATTATTCGCCGGTGCTCGGCTACATGGCCACGCAACTGTTTTCGGATTAGGCGCGTGACCGGCGCCAAACCTCACCCTGCACCACCAGATGCGCCGCCTCACCCGGCTGACGCCTGCGTTCAGCAAGAAACTGGCGAACCTGGAGTCCGCAGTGGCGTTCCACTACGCCCGCTACAACTTCGTCCTACGCTCCCGCACCCTGGGGACGACACCTGCCGTCAAAGCGGCTATAACAGAGCAGCCCTGGCCGATGGAGCGCCTTGTCAATGACGCCCTGGCGCTCGTTCCCCTTTCTCCCGGTGTCAACGGCCACACGGCACGCGGGGCAAATTAGGACACTACCCGTTCAGAGGAGGAATTCCCATGCGGATCGGGATCATCGGCGCTGGAGCCGTTGGAGGGACACTTGCGCGCCGCCTCGCCAAGCGAGGACATCAGGTCTCGATTGCAAACTCGAGAGGACCGGAGAGCCTGGCCGCGTTGGCGGCCGAGGTCGGCGCGACGCCCGTCTCTGTCGTCGACGCCGCCAACGCCGGAGAGATCGTGATCATCTCGATCCCGACGAAGGCCGTCGCCGATCTTCCGCGGGATCTATTTGCAGACGTGCCGAGCAGCGTCGTCGTGATCGATACTGGCAACTACCACCCGGAGCTGCGCGATGGCCGCATCGATGCGATCGACCGAGGCATGCTCGACAGCCAGTGGGTCGCGCACCGGCTCGGGCGTCCCGTGATCAAGGCGTTCAACGACATCTTGGCCACGAACCTTCTCGAGAAGGGCGTTCCGATGGGAACGACGGGGCGGATAGCTCTCTCGGTCGCCGGCGATTCGTTGGACGCCAAGGCAACGGTGCTTCGCCTCGTCGACGAGCTTGGCTTCGACCCCGTGGACGGTGGTGATCTGGACAACTCCTGGCGGCAGCAGCCCGGAACCCCGGCTTACTGTCGGGATCTCGATGCCGGCGCTCTCCGGCGCGCGCTCGCCGAGGCTGATCGGAGCCGGATCGCCGAATACCGGGCTGAACGGGAGGCTCGTATCAGGAGAGAGATTGCCGGCCGCCACGACGAGTCCGACAGCCAGTGACGCGGGCGTAAGGCTGCGGACCTCCCCCTTGGAGACCGCGCTTGCAGTTGACGCTGCCTTGTCTCGCACGTGTCGCGGTGGAGCGCGTCAAGCCCGACGCGGCGCACTTGCTGGCGGCGTTGCGGGTGGCCGAGTGTCCCGCGGGTCAGGCGGTGATGGTCGGCGAACACCCGATGGACATCACGGCGGGCCGCGCCGGGCGCCGCTGGCCGTGCCCGCCGCCGGTGGCCAGTAGGGTGGGGGACTCACTGCGTGCCGCGGATGCCGCGTTGCGCGGGGTGGCGGCTTGCATCTTCGACCTCGACGGCACGCTCGTCACCGGCCCCTACGACTTCCGCGCCATGCGCGAGGAGGTGTGGGCGGCGGCGCGTCGTCACGGCTGGACGCACCCGTTCGACCTCTCGCTCCCCGCGCTCGAAGTCATTGACTTCGTGCGCGCCTCGGGCGAACTGACTGCCGAGCGGGCGGCGCGGTTCGCCGCCGCGGCGCATGCGGCGCTCGACCGCATCGAGGGGGAATGGCTGCCGCGGTGCCGGCCCGTGCCGGGCGCGGGAGAGGCCGTGCGCGCCTTGCAGGCCGCCGGATTGCAATGCGTCGTCATCACGCGCAATTCCGCGCGCAGCGCCGCGGCGCTGTTGGCGCAACTGGCGGTCGAAGCGCCCTGCCTGCCGCGGGAGGCGGTGGCGCGGGTGAAGCCGGACCCGGCTCATTTGCTCGCCGCGCTGGCGGCGGTGGGTGGAGAGTCTAAGGATGCAGTGATGATCGGCGACCACCCGATGGACATTTCGGCGGGCCGGGCCTGCGCGATGCGCACGGTCGGGGTGCTGACCGGCAGCGGCACCGCGGAATCGCTGCGCGCCGCGGGCGCCGACCTGGTGCTCGACAGCGTCGCGGCCCTGCCGGGCGCGCTGCTCGGGGTGGTGGCGTGAACGCGCTGCGCCGCGGGGTGCTGCTCGTCGCGTTGTTCGCCGCGCTGTCGGCGCAGGCGCAGCCGACCAATCCGGAATCTCCCGTCGCCGCGCCTCCCCGCCCTCCGCTGTTGGCCGACCTCAAAGGACTGCTCGATGAATCGCGGCGACTGCGCGTCGGATTGGGCGCGGCGGCGCTGGTGGGTGTCCGCCCGAGCATCCCGGCGGGCGTCTATGCCGCGGACTCTGACGAATTGCTGCACGCGGTGAAGCCCGGCGACCTGGTGAGCGCGCAGTTGGTGGGCGCGGCGATGCAAGTGACCTCGGGCGGGTGGACAACGACGGCGCAGTGCGAGGTGCAAGTGCGCGTGGCGCGGGGCGACGGGCAGACGAGCGTCCGCCTGCCCGGCGCATCGGCGGGACCGTATCCCGGCGACTTCGCCTTTTTGCCCGCGGGCGAGCGCGTGCAGGTCATCAATCTCGTCACGCTGACCGATTATGTTGCCCGGGTGATGAGCGCCGAGTTGCCGCCGCGCTGGCCGCTCGAAGCGGCCAAGGCACAGGCGATTGCGGTGCGGTCGTATTCCCTCGCCAGCATCGGCGACCACCGCGACGAGGGCTTTGACTTGTGCAGCGGCGTGCATTGCCAGGTCTATCAGGGCAAGGAGCCGGACGCCGACTACGCCGCGGCCGCGGCGGCGACGCGCGGCCTGGTGCTGATGCACGACCATCGGGTGGTGAAGGCCTACTACTCTTCGCATTGCGGCGGCATCAGCGAGCGGCGCCCCTGGCCGGGCGATACGGAGCTGATTCCGTATCTCGCCTGGCAGCGGGACGATGCAAAGGGCGAGCCGCCCTACTTTCGCGATGACGAGGACTTCTATCGCTGGTTGCGCCGGATCGGAATGAAACCGACCGACCTGCCGTATTGCGAACGGGTGCGAACCGGGGCGTGGTCGCGGCTCGTTGAGCCGCTGCTGCTGCAGAAACTGTTCGAGCAGAACTTGCCGCGGCTGGCGGGCGCGAGGCAGGTGGGGGAGGTGCGCGAGGTGCGCATCGCCGGGCGCGACCCGAGTTGGCGCGTCGACCGCCTGGAGGTCGTCACCAGCACCGGCCCCTACACGGTGACCGGTGAAGACATCCGCTGGCTCTTCGGGGACGGCGTGCCGAGCGGCGCGGGATTGCCGAGCCGGCTCTTCGTGATTCGCTCATCGGGCTTGTCGCAGGGCGAGAAGCCCGTGATGGCGTTCGACGGAACGGGGCGCGGCCACGGCTGGGGGCTGTGTCAGTGGGGGACGCTGGGGCGGGCGCGGGCGGGACAATCGGCCCGCGACATCCTGGCGCAATACTTCCCGAACACGGCGCTCGTGGACGCCCGCTAAGTGGCGCCGCGGCGCGCCGCCGCTCGCCGCATGATCGGGCTGATGTCGGGCACCTCGCTCGACGGCATTGATGCGGCGCTGGTCACCTGCACCGGCCGCGGACTGCGGACGCGCGTGTGCGTCGAGGCGTGGCGCACGACGCCGTATTCGGCGGCGCTGCGCGAGCGGCTGGCGGCGGCCTGCGCCGGCGACTGCACGCCGGCGCAATTGGCGGCGTTGCACTTCGAAGTCGGCGCGGCGCTGGCGGCGGCGGCACGCGATCTGATGCGCGGGCAGCGGGTGGCGGCGCGCGCCCTGACGGCGATTGCGTCGCACGGGCAGACGATTGCGCATCTGCCGCCGGCGGCGACGCTGCAAATCGGCGCCGGCGCCGTGATTGCGCGGCGGACCGGGGTGCTGACGGTGTGCGACTTGCGGTCGGCGGATATGGCGGCGGGCGGGCAGGGGGCGCCGCTCGTCCCGTACGCGGACTATGTGTTGCTGCATTCCCCGGCGCAGGCGCGGGCGGTGCAGAACATCGGCGGCATCGCCAATGTCACCTACCTGCCGCGGCGCGGCGGCCTGGCTGCGGTGCGCGCGTTCGACACGGGGCCGGGCAATGTGCTGATCGACGCGGCGATGGGCGCCATCTCGAGGGGCCGGCAGACGATGGACACGGGCGGCGTCGTCGCGGCGCGGGGGCAGGTGAGTCGCCGGCTGTTGACTTGGCTGATGGCGCATCCGTTTCTCGTCCGGCGGCCGCCGAAGTCCGCGGACCGCGGCGATTTCTTGGGTGCGTTCTTCGACCGAGCGATCGAGCGCGCCGAGCGGCTGGGCCTGCGTGACGACGACTTGGTGGCGACGCTGACCGCTTTCACCGCGGAGAGCATCGCGGCGGCCTATCGCGCGTTCCTGCCGCGGCGCGACCCCGTGCGCGAGGTTGTTCTGGGAGGAGGCGGGGCGCTGAATGCGACGCTGTGCCGGATGCTCACCGAACGGCTGCCGGGCATCGCCTTGCGAACGCACGAGGATGTCGGGCTGCCGTCGCAGGCGAAAGAAGCGATCGCCTTCGCCATCCTAGGCGATGCGACACTGCAAGGACTGCCGGCCAATGTGCCAGGCGCCACGGGCGGCCGCCCGGCCATTTTGGGCTCGATTTGTTGTCCGCCCCCCGGCAGAGGCACAATGGCGGCGAAGCGGCGCAGGAGACGGCGCTCCGCGGCCGAAACTGGAATTCGGGAACAGTCAGGATAAGGGCGATGCTGCTGCCAGTGCCATATGCGATGCAGCGACGACGGCGCCGGGTGCCGTTGGCAACGCTGCTGCTCATCGGCGCCAATGTCGGTGTCTATCTCGCCATTGCGCTGCCGGGCGCGCAGACCGTGCAGGAGGCCGCCGGGCTGCTCGGGCTGCGGCCGAGTTCCGGCGCGTGGTACTCGCTGCTTTCCTCCATGTTCGTGCATGCGAACATCCTGCACCTGGGCGTGAATGTGTTGTACCTCTGGTTGCTCGGGTCGATTATCGAAGACGCGCTGGGGGTCGGGGTCCTGGTGCTGTTCTACTTCGGCAGCCAGATGGCGGCGGGGCTGCTGCATGTGCTGGGGGTGGAGTTCTTCCTCCCCGAGGCCATGACGATTCCGATGGTGGGGGCATCGGGCGCCATCTATGGGCTGTTGGGCCTGGCGACGATGCGCTTCGCGCGCACGCCGGTGCGCGTGGTGTCCATCTTCTTCCCGCGCACCTACTGGCTGGGGTCGGTGCCGTTGTGGGTGCTGGCGGCGCTGTATTTTGGGTTCAATGCGGCGCTCCTGTTCGGGGTGCTGGTGATGAAGAGCTGGGGAAAGGAAGTGAATCCCGAAGGGATGACGGCCTACTGGGCGCACCTGGGCGGGTTCGCCTTCGGCCTGCTGGGCGCCTGGGGGCTGCGCTTCAAGGACGAGGGGGACCGCGAGTTCATCCTGCAAGAGGCGCGGGTGGCGCGCCGCGGGCCGCCTGACCCGCGGGTGGTGTCGCGCCTGGTCACGATGGGCGAGCAACAGCCCGCCGACCCGGCCGTCCACGACGCATTGGGAGTCCAGTGGGAGCGCGCCGGCCTGTGGCCGAAGGCGAAGGACGAGTTTGAGACCGCAGTGCGGCTGTACTTGGAGAAAGGCGACCGGCACAGCGCCGTGGCGGCGTACCGGTCGATCCGGCGGATGTTCGACCGCTATACCCTGCCGGCGGCGCTGCAATTCTCCATCGCCTGCGCCCTCGAAGAGGCCGGGGCCGCCCACGAGGCCCGCGACGCCTTCTGGGCCATCGCCCGGCAACCGGACAACGGGCCGGATGTGGAAAACGCCCTGGTGCGGCTGGGGCTGTTGTGTCAGTCGAGCGGGGATGCCAAGAGCGCCCGCGAAGCGTTTTCCGAACTGGTGAGCCGGTTCCCGCTGTCGTCGTGGCGGCGGCTGGCCCTGGAGCACCTGGAAAAACTGGCGGACCGGCCGGCCTGACCCCCTTGACGGGGGACAGCCGGATCACTACACTACTCTCTCGCGTGCCGGCCAGCACTCAACACTCAACCACGACTCGGGCGTAGGCGTGTGTCGCGCTCGTCTGGTCGCGCTGCCCCACTGCGGCGGAGGGCACTATGTCTAAGGTAATTCGCGCTCGGGGACCTCGGGAACACGGGCTGCCGGAGCACGCGCCCCCCAACCTGATCGAGATGCAGCTCACCTCCTTCCGCTGGTTCCTGCACGAGGGGCTCAAGGAACTTTTCGCGAGTTTTTCACCGATTGTGGATTTCACCGGCAACCTGGCGCTGTCGTTCGAGGACTATGTCCTGGGCGAGCCGCGCTGGACCTCGGACGAATGCCGCGACCGCGACGCCACCTACGAGGCGCCGATCAAGGTCAAGGTGCGGCTGGTCAACCGCGAGACGGGTGAGGTGAAGGAGACCGAAGTCTTCCTCGGCGAGTTGCCGTTAATGACCGACACCGGCACCTTCATCATCAATGGCGCCGAGCGAGCGGTGGTGTCGCAGTTGTCCCGGTCGGCCGGCTGCTACTTCAAGGACACCATCGACATCAGCGGGCAGCTCCTCTACGCCGCGCAACTGATCCCGGCCGAGGGGCCCTGGCTCGATTTCGACGCCGATTCGCAGGGCGTGGTGTCGGTCCGCATCGGACAGGCGCACAAATTCCCCGCGACGACGCTGTTGCGCGCCCTGAATTCGGTGAACCTGGCGCCGCACAGCAACCGCGTCGTGTGCTCGACGACCGCGGAGATTCTGGGGCTGTTCTTCGACGGCGAGGCGGTGAGCGACCCGTCGCCCGACGACCTGATCGGCTTGTGGAGCGCGGAGCCGATAGTCGACCGGAGCACCGGCGAACTGGTCGTGGGGGCGTACGAGCGCATCTCCAAGGAACAGGCAGCCAAGATTTCCACGCTCGGGCGTAAGCGCATCCGGGTGGTGCGGGCGCACCCGCTGATTTCGGCGACCCTCGAGAGCGACCCGACCCATAATGAAGAGGAAGCGCTGCTCGACATTTACCGCCGCGAGCGACCCGGCGACCCGGCGACGCCGGCGCAGGCGCGCCAGCGGCTGATGGGGCTGTTCTGCGACCTGCGGCGGTATGACCTGGCGAAGGTCGGGCGCTATATGTTGAACCGGAAGTTGTATCCGATCCGGCTGCGCGAGCAAGAGATTCCGTCGCTTCCCGAGACGGTGCGCACACTGACCAAGGAAGATGTGCTGGCCATTCTGGCGTACCTGATGCGGCTGCGCGACGGCGATGAGACCGCGGGCGTGGACGAAATCGACCACTTGATGAACAAGCGCGTGCGCGCGGTCGGGGAACTGCTGCAGAACCAATTCCGTCTGGGGTTCCTGCGGATGGAACGGATTGCGCGGGAACGCATGGGCACGCTCGACGCCGAACAACTGACGCCGCAGGCCATCATCAGCACCAAGCCGATGAGCGCGGCGATCCGCAGTTTCTTCGGGTCGAGCCAGTTGTCGCAGTTCATGGACCAGACCAACCCGCTGGCGGAACTGACGCACAAGCGGCGCTTGAGCGCCCTCGGGGCGGGCGGGTTGAGCCGGCAGAGCGCCAAGCTGGAAGTGCGCGATGTGCACCACTCGCACTACGGCCGCATTTGTCCGATCGAAACGCCGGAAGGGCCAAACATCGGCCTGATCGGGTCGCTGGCGACGCACGCCCGGCTCGACGAGTACGGCTTCATCGAGACGCCCTACCAGCGGGTGGTGAACGGGCGGGTGACCGATGAGATTGTGTACCTATCCGCCGACGAGGAGGACCCGTACCACATCGCGCCGTCTACGGCGCTGCGCGACCGCGACGGCAAATTCGTCACCCCGATGGTGACGGTGCGGTACCGGGCGGCGTTCCCGAAGGTGCCGCCGTCGGCGATCGACCTGGTGGACTTGTCGCCGCAGCAGTTGGTGTCCATCGCCACCTGCATGATTCCGTTCCTGGAGAACGACGACGCCAACCGCGCGCTGATGGGTTCGAACATGCAGCGGCAGGCGGTGCCGCTCTTGCGCGCCGAGGCGCCGGTGGTGAAGACCGGCCTCGAGACCCGGGCGGCGCAGGACTCGGGCGCGGTGGTGTTGGCGCGGTCGACCGGCAAGGTGGTGCGCGTCGACGCCAAGCACATCTGGGTGCAGCGGCTCGATGCGCCGGTGCAGAAGTCGCCGGTGGCGGGCGAGGTCGTCGAGACGCCGCCGCCGCCCCCGCCGGGCGGCAACGGCAAGCTGCCGAAGGCGGTCATCCGGCTGGTGGACGCGATGGGGCAGGGGCACGAAGTGAAACTGGAGCCGGGACTGCGGCCGGTCGTCGAGCGCAGCGAGTGGGTGGAGGAAGGCGACGCGCTGGCGGCGGCGGTGGATGTGTATTCGCTGCAGAAGTTCCGGCGCTCCAACCAGAGCACCTGCATCAACCAGAAGCCGGTGGCGCGCGAGGGCCAGGTGGTGATGAAGGGCGATGTACTGGCCGACGGGCCGTCCACGGACAAGGGCGAACTGGCGCTCGGGCGCAATGTGCTGGTCGCGTTCATGCCGTGGGAGGGCTACAACTACGAAGACGCCATCGTGATCAGCGCGCGGCTGGTGCACGAGGATGTCTTCACCTCCATTCACATCGAGAAATATGAGGTCGAAGCGCGCGACACGAAGGTAGGTCCGGAAGAGATCACGCGCGACATTCCGAATGTCGGTGAAGAGGCGCTGCGCGACCTCGACGAGGACGGCATCGTGCGCATCGGCGCCCAGGTGCGCGCCGAGGATGTGCTGGTGGGTAAGGTGGCGCCGAAGGGCCAGGAGGAACTGACTTCGGAAGAGAAACTGGTGCGCGCGATTTTCGGCGAGAAGGCCGCCGATATGCGCGACACCTCGCTGCGTGTGCCGCACGGCGAGTCGGGCAAGGTGGTGGATGTGCAGCAGTTGGCGCGCTACCGCTACCGGTGCAAGAAGTGCCGGACGCTGCACTTGCGGTCGGTGGAAGGCGCGCCGGGCCACTGCAAGCACTGCGACAACCGCGAGTTCGTTCAAGAGGAAGGCGACGAACTGAAGCCGGGTGTCAATCAGCTGGTGCGGGTGTTCGTGGCGCAGCGGCGCAAGATTCGCGAAGGCGACAAGATGGCGGGGCGCCACGGCAACAAGGGCGTCATTGCCAAGGTGTTGCCGGAAGCGGATATGCCGCACCTGGCGGACGGGACGCCCGTGGATGTGGTGCTCGACCCCCTCGGCGTGCCGTCCCGGATGAACATCGGCCAGATTTTGGAAACACACCTGGGCTGGGCGGCTGTGCAACTCGGCGTGCAATTTGAGTGCCCGATTTTCGAAGGCGCGCGCGAAGCGGAAATCATGGACCGGTTGCGCGGTGTCGCGCAGGTGATGCTGCGCGACCGGCTGGAGACCATGATGCGGCGCGAGTACGCCGAGACGGAAGCGCCGGTGGAAGGACACACCTTTGATGCAGCGCTGGCGCACCTGCACGGGTGGCTGGCGGCGCCGGGCGATGACCGCGAGGCGGCGCGCGAGCGGCTGGCGGAGCGGCTGGGCCTGTCCCCGAGCGTGTGGGAGGGGCGGCCCGACGCGGCGGCGCGTGCCGGGCTGATTGCGGACGCGCTGCGCGAGCGGGTCGACCGCTCGCTCGGGTTCGACCACGCCACCGGGCGGTTCACTGTCTACGACGGCCGGACCGGCGAAGAGTTCCACAGCAAAGTGGCGGTCGGCGTGCACTATCTGATGAAACTGGCGCACCTGGTGGACGACAAAATCCACGCCCGCGCCACCGGCCCATACTCGCTGGTGACGCAGCAGCCGCTGGGCGGCAAGGCGCAGTTCGGCGGCCAGCGGTTCGGCGAGATGGAAGTGTGGGCGCTGGAAGCGTACGGCGCCGCGCACGCCCTGCAAGAAATCCTGACGATCAAGTCGGACGATGTGCAGGGCCGGGTGAAGACCTACGAGGCCATCGTCAAGCGCGAGAACATCCAGGAGCCGGGCATTCCGGAGTCGTTCAAGATTCTGACGAAGGAACTGCAGGCTCTGGCGTTGAGCGTCAATCCGGAGACGGCGATGGGCGAACCGGCGCCGGTGGACGCCGAAGAGACGGAAAAGGGCCGCCCGCGGCGGCGCGGGACAAAGGAGCAGCGCGTTGGCTGACGAGCACATTCTGGCGGAGTACAGCAGCGTCCCGACGGCGGAGCCGATGCACTTCGACCGGTTGCGGCTCGGGCTGGCGTCGCCGGATCTGATCCGGAAGTGGTCGCGTGGCGAGGTGAAGAAGCCGGAGACGATCAACTACCGCACCTACAAGCCGGAACCGGAGGGCTTGTTCTGCGAGAAGATTTTCGGGCCGACGCGCGACTGGGAATGTCACTGCGGCACCTACCGCAAGATCAAGTACCGCGGCATCATCTGCGACCGGTGCGGCGTCGAGGTGACGCGCGCCAAGGTGCGCCGCGAATGGATGGGGCACATCGAACTGGCGGCGCCGGTGTCGCACATCTGGTACCTGAAGGGCGTCCCCAGCCCGCTCGGGCTGCTGCTGGACATCGCGCCCAAGCCGCTGGAGCGCGTCATCTATTTCGCGTCGTATGTGGTCACGCATGTGGACCACAAGCGCATCGAGAGCAACCTGAAGGCCATCGTGCGCGGCGTCGAGAGCGAAGTCGACGCGCGCAATGCGGAACTCGCCAAGAACACGGCCGCGGTGGAGAAGGAACGCGCCGAACAGCTCGAGGGCGTGAAGCGGAAGGCCGAACAGGAAGTCATCAACAAGAACTACGACGAGCGCGTGCAGGCGCTCGATGACCAGATCGGCACGGAAGTCCGCGACCTGGAGGCGGCGCTCGAACTGCTGCTGGGCACCAAGCGCGACGGCGCCAGCGGCCTCTCGCGCAAGGACCTGTTGACCGAGAATCAGTACCGCCAGTTGGTGCAGATGCGCGACCTGCTGGTCAACCGCTTCAATCGGCGCTACGAGACGCTGTTCCGCGCCGGCATGGGGGCAGAGGCGATCCGCGAGTTGCTGCGCGACATCGACCTCGACGAACTGACGCACGAGCTGCGCTTGCACATCCGCGAGACGCACGGGCCGAAGCAGGCCCGGTCGGTGAAGCGGCTCGAAATCGCCGAAGGGTTCCGCAAGTCGGGCAACCGCCCGGAGTGGATGGTGATGGACGCGGTGCCGGTCATCCCGCCCGAATTGCGCCCGATGGTGCAACTCGACGGGGGCCGGTTCGCCACTTCGGACTTGAACGACCTCTACCGGCGCATCATCAACCGCAACAACCGGCTGAAGAAGATCATCGACCTGGAGGCGCCGGAGTCGATCGTCAACCACGAGAAGCGCCTGCTGCAAGAGGCGGTGGATGCGCTGATCGACAACGGCCGGCGCGCCCGGCCGGTGCTCGGCTCGAACAACCGCCCGCTGCGCTCGCTGTCGGACATGCTCAAGGGCAAGGAAGGGCGGTTCCGCAAGAACCTGCTCGGCAAGCGCGTCGACTATTCGGGCCGGTCGGTCATCGTGGCCGGGCCGCACCTCAAGTTCTATCAGTGCGGCCTGCCGAAGGAGATGGCGCTGGAACTGTTCAAGCCGTTCGTGATGCGGCGGCTGGTGGAAAAGGGCTACACCAGCAACATCAAGACGGCCAAGCGGATGGTGGAGCGGATGCGGCCGGAAGTGTGGGACGCGCTCGAAGAAGTCACGCGCGGCCACTCGGTGATGCTGAACCGGGCGCCGACGCTGCACCGCCTGGGCATCCAGGCGTTCGAGCCGGTGCTGGTGGAAGGCAAGGCCATTCAGATCCACCCGCTGGTCTGCCCGCCGTTCAACGCCGACTTCGACGGCGACCAGATGGCGGTGCATGTGCCGCTGTCGGCGGCGGCGCAGGCGGAAGCGCGGCTGTTGATGCTGTCGGCGAACAATCTGTTTTCGCCGGCGCACGGGCGGCCGATCGTGGCGCCGACGCGCGACATTGTGCTGGGCTTGTATTACCTGACGCAGGACCGGGCCGGGGCCGGCGGCGAGGGCCGCGTCTTCGCCTCGGCGGAAGAGGCGCTGTTCGCCTACGAGCACAAAAAGGTGGAACTGCACGCCCGCGTACAGGTGCGGATGGACGGCGTGCTGACGAAAACCACCGTCGGGCGTGTCGTCTTCAATCAGATTCTGCCGCCGAAGTTGCGTTACTTCGACAAGGTGGCCGACAGTGGCGTCGTGGTGGCGCTGGTGGAAGACTGCTACCGCCATTACGGGCAGGCGCGCACCGTGCAACTGCTCGACGACCTGAAGGAACTCGGCTTCCGCATCGCGACCGAGGCGGGCATCACCTTCGCCATCACCGACATGGACATCGACACCGACCGCGAACGCATCGTGGACGAGACCGAAAAGGAAGTGGCGCGCATCAACGCCCTGTTCGCGCAAGGCATCATCAGCGCCGGCGAGCGTGAGAGCAATGTCTGCGACCTGTGGACGAAGGCGACCGACCAAGTGGCCACCAACATTATGGCCAATGTCGATCCCTTCAACCCGATCTTCATGATGGCCAACTCCGGCGCCCGGGGGAGCATGCGGCAGATTACGCAACTCTCCGGGATGCGCGGGCTGATGACCGACCCGTTCGGCAAATTCATCGAAGACCTGCCGATCAAGTCGAATTTCCACGAGGGCCTGGATGTGCTGGAGTACTTCGTCTCCACGCACGGCGCCCGCAAGGGCCTGGCCGACACGGCGCTGCGCACGGCGGACGCCGGCTACCTGACGCGGCGGCTGGTCGATGTCGCGCAGGATGTCATCATCAACGCCGACGACTGCGGCACCACCCAGGGCATCTGGGTGACGGTGCTGCGCCCCGACGGCGAGGAACTGGAAGACCTGCGCACGCGCATTGACGGCCGCACCGCCTGGTATGACATCCTCGACCCGTTCACTGACACGCTGCTCGTCCTGGCCGGCGCCGAAATCACCGACGCGAAGCCGGGGCCGTGCCCCGACTGCGCGAAGGAGCGCATGCGCGTCCTGTGGTGCCCCCACTGCGACTGGGAGCGCACAGACAAGGACCTGCAGTCGATGGCCGACAAAGCCATTCGCGAAGCGCAGGAGAAGGCGGAGAAGCAGCGCGCGGAACTGGCGATGATGCAGTTGCAAGCGGGCCTGCAGAGCGGCGCGCCGGAAGTGTCCAACGACGACGAGGAACCCGCCGCCTCCGACGGCGCCGAGCACATCGAGGCCGTCGAGAGCGAAGGCGACGAGCCGCGGCCGGCGCCGCGCCTGTCGCTGTTCAGCATCCCGATGCCCGAATTGCCGGGCGTCGACGAGGACGGCGACGCGCTGCCCAAACCGATGCAACTGTCGCAGCCGGAGCGCTGCCTGTCCTGCGGCGGCGAATACCAAGTGCTGTATCAGTGCCCGAAGTGCAAGACCCGGATCGCCGGCGATGAGGAAGAGTTGCCGCTCTCGCGCAGCGTCCGTGTTGCCGCACTGGCGGAGCGTATCCTGGCATTGGCCGGGTCGCAGACCACCACCCAGCCGGTGGAAGAAGACTTGCGCCACCCGGGCACCGGTGCGCTGCTGCTGGAAGGCGGGCGGCGGCCGACGGAATCGGAATTGACGGCGCTGCGGGCGCTGGCGGATTCCCTGCGCCAGAAGGGCGCCCTGGCGGTCGGCGAAGTGCCGGTGCGCTCGCCGATGTACTGCGCCCTGAAACTGGGGTGCTGCGCGCAGTGCTACGGGCGCGACCTGGCGACCTGGCGGCGCGTCGAGGTAGGCGAGGCGGTCGGCATCATTGCCGCCCAGTCCATCGGCGAGCCGGGGACGCAACTGACGATGCGCACCTTCCACACGGGCGGCGTGGCCGGACAATACCTGACCGGCGTCGCCGAAGTGAAGAAGCGGCGGCAGGAAACGCTGAAGCAGGTGCATGAAGACATCCGCCGCGGTATCGTGCGCAGCGACCTGCAGACCACTGGGCGCGAGCGCGAGCAGCGCCGCGAGATGCAGCAAGTGCTCAAGGTGCTTGAAGAGCCGATCGGCGGGCTGCTGCGCGTCGTCGAACTCGTCGAAGCGCGCCGGCCGAAGGGCAAGGCGATCGTGTCCGAGGTCGACGGCTTTGTGCCGGCGATCGAGACGCGCGGTTGGCGCTGGGTGGTCATCCACTCGGAGCAGCCGGTCAACCCGCCGGAGAACATCATCGGCGAGCGCTGCGCAGTCGAAATCCGTCACCCGAAGACAAACAAGGTGCTCGCCAAGAAGGGCGTGGAACTGAAGACGGATGTCGTGGCGCGGCTGCGCGAGGCGGCCGTCCCGTCGGTCACCATCGAGAAGCGCCACCTGGTGCCCTACCGCGGCTACCTCAAGGTGAAGGAAGGGCAGACGCTGGAGAAGGGCGACCCGCTGACGGAAGGGCCGCTCGACCCGCAACAGGTGCTGCGCGACAAGGGCTTGCGCTCCGTACAGGAATACTTGGTGCAGGAAATCCAGCGCGTGTACCGGTCGCAGGATGTGGTGATCAACGACAAGCACATCGAGATCATCGTCCGGCAAATGCTGCGGCGGCAGCGGGTGCTGGAGCCGGGCGACACGGAACTGCTGCCCGGTCAGATCGTGGACCGCTTCGTCTTGCAGGAGGAAAACGAACGCATGCTCGCCCGCAAGGGGCGCCCGGCGACTTCGGAGTGGGTGTTGCTCGGCATCACCGAGGCCTCGCTGGCGACGGACAGTTTCCTGTCGGCGGCGTCGTTCCAGAAGACGACGCGCGTCCTGACCGACGCGGCCATCAAGGGCAAGGTGGATTTCCTGGCCGGCCTCAAGGAGAATGTCATCATCGGCCGCTTGATCCCGGCGGGGACGGGGATGCCGCGCGTCAACCGCATCCGCGTCGACGCGCCGGGCGAGGAGCGCATCCCGACGCCGGTGGCGGCGGAAGAGCTGCGCGCGAAGGCGGCGGAACTCGGGCGGCTGGGACCGGGCGGCAACGGCGCCGGCGACGACGACGCGTAGCCCGCGCCGTTGACAGTCCGCGGCGGCGCTGGTATCGTCTGAAGCCGCCCTGGCTCTCGCTCGGGGGACAAACTGTGCCTACTACATCCCAATTGATTCGCAAAGGACGCAAGCGCCTGCGGGTGAAGGTGACCCCGACGGTGCGCTGGGCGCTGGGGTGGCAGTGGAACGCGCTGAAGCGGAAGTATGTGCGCGTCCCCGGCCCCCAAAAGCGCGGCGTCTGCACGCGCGTCTGGACGGTGACGCCGAAGAAGCCGAACTCGGCGCTGCGGAAAGTGGCGCGGGTGCGGTTGAGCAACCGGATCGAGTTGACCGCCTACATCCAGGGCGAGGGGCACAACTTGCAGGAGCACTCGGTGGTGCTGATTCGCAAGGGCCGGGTGCGCGATTTGCCGGGCATCCGCTACAAAGTGGTACGCGGGGTGCTGGACACGGCGGGCGTCGAGAAGCGCCGCAAGGGACGCTCGCGGTATGGGACCAAGAAACCGAAGAAGGAGACGGGAGGATAGCCGATGCCGCGTAAGGGACCGGTCGCGCGCAGACCGGTAACACCGGACTCGGTGTTCGGCAGCCGGCTCGTGCAGCGGCTGATTAACCGAGTGATGCGCGACGGGAAGAAGAGCACGGCCGAAAGAGTATGCTACGGAGCCTTCCAACAGGTGCATCAGAAGTCCGACAAGGACCCGCTGGCGGTATTCAGCGCGGCCCTGCGGAATGCTATGCCGTTGGTGGAAGTGCGTCCCCGGCGCGTCGGCGGCGCCACCTATCAGGTGCCCATCGAAGTGCGCGCCTCGCGGCGCGAAGCGCTGGGTATGCGCTGGCTGATCAACGCGGCCCGCGCCCGGTCCGGCCGCACGATGGTCGACCGACTGGCTGCGGAGATGATGGATGCGGCCAACGGGTCCGGCGCCGCGGTGAAGCGGCGGGAGGACACCCACCGCATGGCGGAAGCGAACAAGGCATTCGCCCACTATCGCTGGTAATCCGGTCGTCCCGCGGCGGGCTCGCGCGGACTCCGGACGCCCAGCGGCGGCCCTCGGTGATCGTGTGATGGCTACCCGCGAAGTCCCCCTCGACATGGTCCGCAACATCGGCTTCGCCGCGCATATCGACGCCGGCAAGACGACGACGACCGAACGCGTCCTCTTCTATGCGGGCCGCGTCCACCGGGTCGGCGAAGTGGATGAAGGCACCGCCACCATGGACTGGATGCCGCAGGAACAGGAACGCGGCATCACCATCACTTCCGCCGCGACGACCGTAGAGTGGCGCGACCACCGCTTCAATATCATTGATACGCCCGGCCATGTCGACTTCACCGTCGAAGTGGAGCGGTCGCTGCGTATTCTCGATGGCGTCATCACCATCTTCGATGCCGTCGGCGGCGTGCAGCCGCAGTCCGAGACGGTGTGGCGACAGGCCAACAAGTACGGCGTCCCGCGCCTCGTCTTCATCAATAAGATGGATCGCATCGGCGCCGACTTCTACCGCGTCCTCGACAACATCCGGGCGCGCCTCGGCGTGCGCGCCATCCCGATCCAGATCCCCATCGGCGCCGAGGGCGATTTCCGCGGCATCGTCGATCTGGTGACGATGCGCGCCTTCTATTGGGAGGACGAGGAGGGGCTGGAAGTGCGCGAGGCCGACATCCCTGAAGACCTCGCCGAGCGCGCCGCCCACGGCCACGATGAACTCGTCGCCGCCGTCGCCGAACTCGAGTCGCACAGCCACCATGAAGAGGAGTACCTGAAGACCGGCACCTTGAGCGCCGAGCACCTGCAGCACGGCATCCGCGCCGCTACCATCGCCTACAAATTTGTGCCCGTCCTGTGCGGCGCGTCGCGGCGCAATAAGTGCGTGCAACCGCTGATGGACGCCATTGTCGATTACCTGCCGTCGCCGCTCGATGTCCCCCCGCTGCACGCGGAGCATCCGAAGACACATGAAGTCATTGAAATCCTCGCCGCCGACGACCAGCCGTTCGTCGCCCTGGCCTTCAAGGTGATGACCGACCCGTATGTCGGGCGGCTGACTTACTTCCGCGTCTACAGCGGGACGGTGAAGTCGGGGCAGACCGTGTTCAACAGCACGCGCAAGAAGCGCGAGCGCATCAACCGCCTGGTGCGGATGCACGCCAACCGGTCCGAAGAATTGGAGCACGCGCACACCGGCGACATCGTCGCCGCCGCGGGCCTGGCGCACGCGCGCACGGGTGACACGCTGGCGACTGAAGACCTGCCAGTGCTGCTCGAATCGATCCACTTCCCCGAGCCGGTCATCTCGATGAAATTGGAGCCGAAGACCAAGGCCGACGGCGACAAACTGGCCGAAGCGCTCGACCGCCTGGCGCACGAAGACCCGACCTTCACGATGCGCAATGACCAGGAGACCGGCGAGTTGCTCGTCTCGGGGATGGGCGAGCTGCACCTCGAAGTCATCGTCACGCGCCTGCTGCAGGAGTTCAAGGTAGCGGCGAATATGGGCCGGCCGCTGGTCGCCTATCGCGAGACGGTCACGGCCATCGCGCGCGGCGAGTCGCGCTATGTGAAGCAGACGGGCGGGCACGGGCAGTACGGCCACGCCATCCTCGAGGTGGGGCCGCACAGCGGCGACGAATTCATCTTCGAGAACAAGTCGAGCGGCAATGATGTGCCGAAGCAGTTCGTCCGCGCTGTCGAGAAGGGCGTGCGCAACGCGATGTCGACCGGGCCGGTGGCCGGCTACCCGCTGACGCATGTTAAGGTGACGCTGACCGGCGGGTCATGGCACGATGTGGACTCCTCGGATCTCGCGTTCGAAATCGCCGGGTCGCAGGCGTTCCGCGACGCGGTGGCGCGGGCGCGGCCGGTTTTGCTCGAACCGGTGATGAAACTGGAAGTGATCGTGCCGGAAGCGCACCTGGGCGAGACCATCGCCGACCTGAACAAGCGGCGCGCCGAGATTTTGGAGACGCACCCGGAGCCCGGCCACAGCCGCGCCATCCTGGCGCAGGCGCCCCTGGCCGAACTCTTCGGGTATGCCACGGTGCTGCGTTCATTGACGCAGGGCCGCGGCACTTACACAATGGAACCCGCGCTGTATGTCGAAGTACCGAAGCAGTTGAGCGAAACACTCGTGGCACGAGCCAACTAGGCGGAGTGAGGGAGACCAGCGATGGGCAAGCCGAAGTTTGAGCGGACCAAGCCGCACCTCAA
>CAYNSX010000030.1:0-32909 GCA_964400165.1 uncultured bacterium | reverse complement strand
TTGGGCGACTTCACCCAGGCGCTGGTCGCCGCTTCCACCGTCCGCGCCAGCAGCGCCACGGTCGCATCGATGTCCTTGCGGTTCGCCATTTCGATGATGGTGTGCGCATACCGGGTCGGGATGGAGAGCGTGATGGCGGGCACTCCGGCCCGCGCCCGCTGCACGGCCCCCGCGTCCGTCCCGCCCCGCGGCAGGATTTCCAATTGGTAGGGGATGCGGTGCTTGTCGCACAGCGCCCGGCACTGTTGCACCAGCCGCGGGTCGGAAATGGAGGCCGAATCCATTACTTTGATCGCCACGCCCTGGCCCAGTTCGCTCACCCGCGGCGCGCCGTCGTTCATCGGCGTGTCGGCGGCGATGGTGATGTCCACCGCGATGCCGATGTCGGGCTCGATGCCGTAGGCCGAAGTCAGTGCGCCGCGCAAACCGACTTCTTCCTGCACCGTCACCACCCAGTAGACATCGCCCTTCGGCTTCTTCACCCGCTTCGCCGCTTCGAGCAGCACATAGACGCCGACGCGGTCATCGAGGCACTGCCCGGCAACGCAGTCGCCGAAGGTCACCGTCTCCTGTGTGAAGGTCACCGGGTCGCCAACTTCGACCAATTGCTTCACCTTGTTCACCGGCAAACCGAGATCGATGTAATAGTCGGTGAGTTTCGGCGCCTTCTTGCGGTCCTCTTCATCTTGCAAATGCGTCGGCTTGCCGCCGAGCGCCATCACGCCGCGCACATCCTTGCGGCCGTGGACGGTGCAGTGGCGCGCGTTCAGCACCCGCGGGTCGAAGCCGCCCACCGTGGCGAAGCGGAGGAACCCGCGGTCGTCAATGTGCGAGACGAGAAACCCAATCTGGTCCATGTGCGCCGCCACCATGATGCGCGGCTTGCCGCCGCCTTTGCGCACTCCGATGACATTGCCCAGGGCATCGACGCTCAACGAGTCCACCTGCGGCTTCAAATGCCGGATGACGACCTCCCGGATGCGCTCCTCGCGCCCGGCGACGCCGGGGGTCTCGGTCAGTTCTTTCAAAAGGTCCATGCCGCGCCTGCTCCCTTCCGCGTGACGGCTCTGCCTGCTGCTTTCGGCGCCGCGGCGGCTGCTCCCTTGCAAACATCGCCCGGTTGAGCGAAACTGCCGCGGGAGAGCGCACCGCCGATGGCGCCGGACGACCGCCAGCCGATTGATTTCGACCTCGAATTCGGCTCCGACCCCGACGACGAGCCGGATGCGTCGCGCATTCTCGACCTCGACGCGGAACTGGTGATGCCGCCCCAGGCGGCGCCGCCCTCCCTCGGTGTCCTCGAAGTCGTCATCGGTGACGACCGACACGAAGTCGCCCTCGAAAAGCCCCGCCTGCTCATCGGCCGCTCGGACCCGGGCAGCGGCCCGGCACCCGATGTCGATCTCTCTGCCGACCCGGCGGTCTCCCGCCGTCACGCCGAACTCCGCATCCGAAACGGTGTGCTGCACCTCGTGGACCTGGGGAGCACCAACGGCACGAAACTCAACGGCCAGGCCCTCGCCGCCGGCGAGGAGCGGCCGCTGGCAGCCGGCGATGTCATCGCCGTCGGTGAACGCTGCCATTTGACCGTCCACCTGCACTAGACCGCGATGCCCCGCCGCCAACGGCTGCGCGACCGCACCATCCTGGTCAGCGGCGAAGCGGTGTCCGGCGCGCAGCCCTATCGCATCGTTTCGCACCTGGGCCATGGCGCATTCTCCGAAGTGTATGTCGCCGCCCTGCCCGACGGCCAGCAGGTGGCGCTCAAAGAAGTGTCGCTGCACTGCCCCTTCGCCGAACAAGAAGAACGGCGGCGCCTCGTGCAGTCCGAGGCCGGGATGCTGCGACTCATCGCCGGCCATCCGTTGATGCTGGGGCTGTACGAGACATTCGAGTCCGACGCCTACCTCTATACGGCGGTCACGCTCATCGAGGGCCTGCCGCTCTCGGCGGTCCTGGCCGAGGCCCGCGACAACCACAACCTGCTCGCCGAGTGGGGCTGCAAACTGGCGCGGGCGGTCGCCTGGCTGCATGCGAAAAACATCGTCCACCATGACCTGAAGCCCGAAAACATCCTGCTCGACGCGCACGGCGACCCCATCATCGTCGACTATGGCGCCGCCGCCCGTGCCGACGCCCCCGACCAGACGCTCTACGGGTCCGACGGCTATCTGCCGCCCGAAGTGCGCGTCCGCATCCTGCGCGGTGATGTCGGCGCCCGCTTGTCCACCGATGTCTTCGCGCTTGGAATCTTGCTCTACCAGATGCTGCTCGGCCGGTCACCCTCGCAAGAGGACATCAACGCCTTGAGCGGCCGCATCGCCGGCCCGCTGCTGCGCAAACTCGAGTCGATGAACCCGGCGCTGGCGCGCACCATCGTGCGGGCGATGTCGTTCGCGGAAGAGTTCCGCTATCCGGACGCCTCGGCGCTGGTCGCCGACTTGAGCACGCTCACCCGCCCGATCGCCCGCGCCGACCGCTACGCGCTGTCCTTTGGCGAAGTGCCCGCGGAAGGACTGTCCGAGCAACGAGTGCAAATTGTGAATGTCGGCGGCGGCAACTTGGAAGGTGAGGTCACGACCGAAGAACCGTGGTTGGAATTGCAGGTCGGCGGCGGCCCCGCCGGCCCCCGCCTCGCCTATGCGGGAGACTCGAGCGAGATTCGGGTAAGACTTCTTCCGAAGGCAGCGCCCAAGGCGGGACGGGTAGAGGGCAATATCGGCGTGACCTGGCAGGGTGGAGGATTGCGCATTCGCTGCGAGGCGATCATTCGAACCGCCGACCTGGCGGCGGCGCCGGTCGCAGTCCCGACAGGACCGGCGCCGCGCCCCGGTTTGTTGCGGCGTGTCTTCGGGCGCCCGCGCGGGCGGGCGGGGGACGCCAGCCCGACCGGGGAACCATTACCGTGAGGAGTAGCGGGTGGATATCCTGGCACGACTGAACAAGCCGGCCTTTGCGGCGGACATCGACCAGACGCTGTGGCTGCTCATCGAATTGTCGGGCGAGGTGGACGCCGCCCGCGCCCGGCTGCCGCTGCAGGTGGTGACGCTGGTGGATGCCAGCGGCACGATGTTCCGCTTCCAATTCACCCCCGAGCAATACCAGCACTGGCGCAACCTGGCCCAGTCCCGCGGCGAAATCCAGGCCGCCTACTCCGACGCCCGCGAGGTGCGGGTCTGGCGCGGCGAGACGCTCGATCAGTTGCGCCGCGAGGTGCCGACGCCGATGGGCGAGGTCGTCCGCGGGCTGATGAGCGAAGTCGAGCAACTGGGCCCGCACGACCAGATGTCCGTCATCGCCTTCGCCGACCGCGCCCGAGTCCTCTTCGACTCGACCGGCGGGATGGACAAGCCCGCCTGCCTCGATGTCCTCCAGCAACTGCGCGACCAGCCCGGCGAGTTCCAACTCGGCAACCGCACCTTCATGGCGAAGGCCATCGAGCAAGCCGGCGAGTTCCTCACCGACCGCAACGGCGACACCCTCAAGCGGCTCGTCATCATCACCGACGGCCTGGTGCATGACCCCCGCCAGACGCAGCGCAACCTCCACGACCTGCGCGCCCGCGGCTTGAGCGTCACCACCCTCGGCATCGGTGAAGAGTTCGACGAGGAATTCCTGATGTCCATCGCCGACCGCAGCGGCGGCGAGTACTACTACTGCGAGAATTCCGGCGACCTCGAGACCCGGCTCAAAGAGGAGTTCAAGGCCCTGCGCGCCACCGTCCTGCGCGACCTCGAATTTGGCATCACCGGCGAGAACGGCGCCACCATTCTGGAACTGTATCAGGCGACCCCGGCGATGCGGATGTTCGAGGAAGTGGACGAAGAAATGGGCTGGATGACGGTCCGCGTCGGCCAGGCGCAGGCCGATCGCACCATCCGCCTGCTGGCGAAGGTCGCCGTCCCGCCGCTGGACATCGGCGAATACGAGATCGCGCGCATGCGCGTCCAGTATCGCGGCCTGCGCGACGCGCCGCCCACCGAAGACTCCGCCGCCGTCTTCGCCGCCGTCGGCTCCGATGTCCCCGAAGATGAGGAAGTGCGCAACCTGGTGGACCGCCTCGAAGTCTATCTCGCTACCCGCCGCGCGCAGTGGGCAACCGAAGACCAGGACTTCGCCATCGCCACCCGCAACCTGCGCGACGCCGCTGGCATGGCCACCCGCCTCGGCGAGACCAACCTCGCCGAACAACTTGAAGAGCACGCCGTCGCCCTCGAAACCGGCGAGCCCCCCTCGCCCACCCGAACGAAGCGCATCAAAGCGGCGACCAGACGGTTGGCGTAGCGCTCGCGATCGGCCAGTTCCACGGCATCTCAAATGAGTGATTGACGCAAACTTCATTTTGCGTTAGTTTCCTGGGGATGATGCTTCATTCCGTCAATGGCACGCGAAGCGTATCCTCACCAGAATGCTGACGCGCACACACCGAGTGAAAGAACTCCGGGGCCAGCCGACCCAGCATCGCATCGTGTGCGGCGACTCTCGGGACCTTGGATGGATCAATGATGAAGGCGTCCATCTGGTCGTCACCTCACCTCCCTACTGGACACTCAAAGATTATCCCGAGCAGCCCGGCCAATTGGGCGCCGTTGACGACTACGACGACTTCCTCGACCAACTGGATGAAGTTTGGCGCCATTGCTTTCGCACGCTGGCACCCGGGGGCCGGCTGGTTTGCGTCGTCGGCGATGTCTGTCGCTCGCGTCGCGAATTTGGCCGCCATAGCGTAATTCCGTTGCATGCGGACATTGTCGTCCGCTGCCGACGAATCGGATTCGACAACCTGGCGCCGATCATTTGGTACAAGATTGCCAATGCTCGGTACGAAGTCCAGAACGGCGCTGGATTTTTAGGAAAACCGTATGAGCCGAATGCCATCATCAAGAACGACATCGAGTTCATTCTCATGCTTCGGAAGCCCGGGGGCTATCGCAAGCCGACCCTTGCGCAGCGCAATTCGTCCCGCCTCTCGAAAGAGGAGTACCAGAAGTGGTTCCGGCAGATCTGGAAGCTCAACGGTGCCTCGACCCGAGAGCACCCGGCTCCATTCCCACTCGAGCTGGCGTATCGGCTCGTTCGAATGTTCAGTTTCACTGGAGATACGGTCCTCGATCCGTTCGCTGGGTCAGGAACGACCTCTCTCGCTGCGATGCAGTCTGGTCGTAACAGCATCGGGGTTGAACTGAACGCGGATTATGCACGGATGGCAGAATCACGATTGCGAGATGCCATGGGCGGTTTGTATTCGACCGCTCGGGTGGAACTTGACGGCACTACCCATCGAAGTGGTTGATCTCAACAAGCGAGTCACGAGTGCTGTCCGATCCTTTTGGACCGTCAGGGACGAACAATTGTCCCGTCAGCGCGCATCGGGCCGAGCGGATCAAGGACTACGGGGTTCAGCGACAGGCGGCGGCCAGTTGACAGGATTTGTCGAACTCATGGGCGACCTCCTCTTGGAAGCTGGCGTCCCCAAGACTGCGGTGTTCAGAGGTAGCCGGGTTTCCGAATTGCCGGGATTCTTCAGGCCCACCAAGCAATGGGATCTAGTAGTGGTCCATGATCATCGGCTCGTGTGCGCAATCGAGTTGAAGTCACATGTCGGTTCATTTGGAAACAACTTCAACAATCGAACGGAAGAAGCATTGGGAAGCGCCACAGACATTCTGACAGCCTATCGTCAGGGCGTTTTCAAGCCGTCGCCGAAACCTTGGCTTGGGTATTTCATGCTGCTCGAACTCGCGGATGCTTCGACCAGACCGGTTCGGACTGGCGAGCGACACTTTCCTGTAATGGGCGAGTTCAAGGACTCTTCCTACGCAACCCGCTATGAACTGCTGTGCCTCAAAATGCTGCGAGAGCGCTTGTACGATGCCTGCTGTTTCATCACCTCCGACAGATTGACCGGACCGAAGGGCGCTTACTTGCAGCCCAACGAGGAATTGAACTTCGACCGATTCTTGAACTCGCTCAAGGCGAGTGCCTCGGTAGCATTCCCCCCGAAACCGCGCTGATGCCAGGTTTTGATTCGGCGCACCCCCCTCGCCCACCCGAACGAAGCGCATCAAAGCGGCGACCAGGAGACTGGCGTAGAAGGAAAAGAGGAGGCGAGGAAAAATGGAGAGGGCGTGCGCCGCCCGCTCTCGCTTCTCGTCGCTCTCTCTTTTCCTCTTTTCCTCTTTTCCGCTCACCCTACCCTTGCCGCCCCTGCGCCGCCCGCCCAATGGTCACTCCAATCGCTGTGGGACTCCCGCGGCTTTCCCTTGCTTCACCTCGACTTCAACCAGCCCCGCCGCGGCGACTTCGCGTTGAGCGGCTACATTGACTATCAGGGCCGCACGCAGTTCGATGGCGCCGATCATTTCTTCTCGCTGCAGCGCCACCTCGCCGAGGGGCACTTCGCGTATTGGGTCGCCGACGCCCTGGCGCTCGACGCCGAAGTGAATTCACTCACCGGCAACGCGGTACAGGGGCGCCTCGGAGTGCGCTGGTATCCGCCGCTATCGTTGGGGCCGCGCTCCCGGCTGTTCGTACGCCTCTCGCCGCTGCAGACCGGCGCGCCCGGCGGGCAGTTCTCCCTCGTCGGCGGCGCGTCGCTTGGCGACCGGTGGGCGTGGAACTTCTGGGCCGACTTCAACACCACCCAGTCCGTCGGCGGTGACATCACCACCATCGCGGAACTGACGCTGCGCTACCGCCCGCTGCGCGGCCCCGCGCTCCTGGCGAAGTACCGGCACAACGGATTCAGGCCGCCGACCGAGGACGACGGTGTGGCGTTGGGCGTCGAGTTTCCACTGAACTAGGTCAAAGGAAAAGAGGAAAAGAGGAATAGAGAAAGTGCGCCTCACCGCACTTCAATCTCTTTCACTTTTCCGTTTTTCCTCTTTTCCTCTTGGCCTGGGCCTCAAAGTTCATATCCCAGCCGCCCGATCAAACCATGTTTCACCTTTGGCCACTCCGCCTCCACAATCGAATACATCACCGTATCGCGCACATAGCCGTCGGGCATCACGATGTGCTGGCGCAGCACACCCTCGCGCACCGCTCCCAGTTTTTCGATGGCCCGCTGACTGTGTGTGTTGCGCCCGTCGGCGCGCAGTTGCACCCGCAGCGCGCCGAGCGACTCGAACGCGTGCCGCAGCATCAGCAGTTTCATCTCCGGGTTTGCCGCGCCGCCCTGGTGCGCCCGCGCAATCCAGGTGTGGCCGATTTCGAGGCCGCGGTGCTCGGGCCGGATTTCGAGGAAACCGCTGCTCCCGATTGCCTCGTCGCTCGCCACCAGGCGCGTTGTCAGCATCACCCGGTCGGGAATCGCCATCAGTTCGACGAGGTACTGACGGAACGCCTCCAGCGACCATTCCGCCGCGCGATGCGGAATGAAGCGGAACAGTTCCGCGTCGCCAGCCGCGAACAGCGCCTCGGCATCCGCGACGGTCATCGGGTCGAGCCGCACCAGCCGCCCGACGAGCGACACCGGCTGCACCCAGGATTGAGTCACTTCTTCCTCGCGCCCGCCTTCACCAGCGCCGCCACCGTCTGTGCGGCGCTCGCGCGTCTCGGCCTCTTTTGCCTCGGCGACAAAGCCCGCGTCTACTTCTCCACCGTCTTCTGTAACCGGTCGAGCGCACTCTTCCAGTAGGCCTTGATGCGCGTGACGGCCTTGGCGTCGGACAATTTCGTGTGGTCGATGGTGACCTGGCACTTGCCGGCGCCTTTCGGATAGAACATCACCGCCACCCGCGAGTCGCCCTTCGTCCAGCGCAGCCGCACCGACTTCCCCGCCGTCGTCTTGGTGATTTCCAGCGGCGCCTTGGGCAGCCACCGCTCGCGGGCCTTCGCGTCCGTCCACGCCTTCGAGAGTGCGCTAACCGTCGCGGCCAGCGTGCGGCTGGCGTTCGCCGAATAGCCACCCGCCGTCTGATACTTCTCACGCAGGCCGCGCGCCTGCTCGTAGCCGACCGCGACCATCTGGTTCCACCACCCCGGACACTTGCGCTTCTCGTACAGGTACGAGGCGATCTTCGTGTGGTTCCATTTCCTCGCCCCGGCCCGGTCGAGGACGGCGAACCATTGGTTCCACCCCTTGCCGGTGCGCTTCTGCACCGCCACGCTGCTGATGCCGCCGTGTTTGACCGGCGCCGCGGGTTGCTTCGCAGTGGTCTTCGCTGGTGCGCGTCTCATGCGGTCAGTTCTCCTCTGTCGTCCCTTTCAACTCCCTCACCCCCATCCCCTCTCCGACCAGCGGAGAGGGGCGAAGACTTTTGTCGAAGTCGAGAAGTCCCCCTCTCCATCCCAATGGGGAGGGGGTTGGGGGGAGGGGACACTCTCCCCTCTCCACCTGACGGAGAAATGGGCAGGGAAGTAGCCTCCGTTCCCTCTCCCAGTTCGGGAGAGGGCTTGTCCTCCGTAGCCCCGTGCTATGGGGCGAAGGAGGATGCCCCGAGCGCAGTCGAGGGGCGGGTGAGGACGGCGCGGGAAGTGGATACTCCTTCCCCGGCCCTGAAGGGCCAGGCTGAATCCGAATAGGATGATTCTTGTCAGCGGCCCTTAAGGGTCGCCAAAGAACACAACCTTTTCGGATTCAGCCCGGGGCTTCAGCCCCGGGCCACAGACTTCCTTCCTCCCCCCTCTCCACTTGTTGGAGAGGGGGCTGGGGGGTGAGGACATTCTCCCCCCTCTCCACTCGTTGGAGAAGCCTGTCCTACGAAGCCTCGGCGAAGTAGGAGGGCCGGGGGAGAGGTCTCTGTTCCCTCTCCCTGTTCGGGAGAGGGTGGCCCGAGCGCAGCGAGGGACGGGTGAGGACGATCCGTTGCGGATTGGGGTTCGTGGAGTGCGGTCAATACTTATACTTCGGCCCCCACCCATCCGCGCCGTCCTTGAGCATCTCGATGAACGGCCAGACCGAGCAGAACTCATCGCCCGGCCCGAACGGCGCCGCATCGGTGCGCTTGACAACGCCCCGCTCCTTGCGAAACGCCGAGACGCCCGGCCACGGTTTGCCGCCGTCGCCTTCGAAGCCCATGTCCTTGAAGAAAGTCGTGCCGTGGCTGGAGAGCATCGGAAACTTCCACCCGCGCCCGGCGGCGAACTTTTTCTGCACCGCCGGCTTGTCGGGCGAGACGACGACGAACGCCGCCCGGTCGCTCAAGTGCTGCCGCACGCCGTTGAACCCGTCCGCCCACATCGTGCAATACGAACAACCCGTGCCCATGTTGTGCACGACGATGAGGTCCTTGCCCTTGCCGAACAAGCGCGAGAGTTTCACCTGCTTGCCTGTGTGGTCGGTGAACAGGTAGTCGCTCACTTTGAGCGCCGCCGCCTTCCGCCGCGCCGCCAGCAGCCGCTTCCGCGCCGCGAAATAGGTCTTGTAGAGCGCCTGCACACCGTCAGCCGTTTTCTTTGTCGTCTTGGTCGTCATCGCTCCACCTCCGCATTCAGTCTGTGTCGCTAACTCTTCGGCGTGCCGCAATCCTGCCCTGCAAACGATTCATCAATCATCATTCATCATTCATGATTCATTAGGTCGCCTTTGTCCCCACACACACAAAATAACTCCCGAACAGCATCTCCTGCACCTCGACCGCATCCGTCAGCGCGCGCAAGTCCTCCCACGCCTTCTTCTCCAGCGTGCCGTAGACCGTCGCCCGGTTCACCACGATGGCGACGCTGCTCATCAATCGCCCCAGCCAGTTATCGGCGCGCTTGCCGTCCACCACCACCACCCGCCCGCCCGGCTTCAGGTGCTGCCACGCCGCCCGCAGCGCGCCCTGGTGGTCGGGGATCAGCGAATACGAGAGGCCGAACAGCGCCGCATCCACCGGCTCCGGCAGCGCGAACTCCGCGGCGTCGCTGTTGAGCAGCGTGACATTCGTCCACCCGTGCCGCCGGCAGCGCTCCGCCGCCATCGCCAGCATCCCCGCCGTCAGATCCACCCCGTAGACATGTCCCGTCGGGCCGACCGCGCGCACCAGGTACGCGAAATTCCGCCCGGCGCCGCACCCGATTTCGAGTGCCCGGCTGCCCGGCTGCAACGCCATCCGCTCCACCGCCCGCTGCCGCACCCACCACGCCAGCGGGAAAATGCGGTCAATCAGAAAGTAGACTGGCGCCAGGCGCGTGTAGCGCCGCCGGATCAGTTCATTCGCCCGCGCCGCCACATCGGGCGCGGGAGCGGATTGGGCCATCTGGTCGTCGTCGGCCGTTTGTTTTGCTCCCGTCGACGGCATGGTACCGCGCATTGACCATCGCCGGGTGGTCGGCGACCGAACGCCCGGCGATTACTTCCCGAGATTCCCGGTGCGCGTGATGAACACGGCAATTTGCCCGCGGGTCACGCCGTTGCCAATGCCGTACGTTCCGTTCCCGTTTCCGCTGGTGATCTGCTTGCTTAGGATGTATTCGACGAATTTGTACAACGGATGAGTACAAGCGACATCCGCAAAGTGTTCGGGTTCGGTGCCACATCCTGGTGGCGCGAAGGAGTCGAAGTCGCCGTCAGCCAGATTGCGGGTCCGCGCCAGGAACACGGCCATGGCGCCTCTGTTCACGCCCGCGCCTGGCCGGTAACTGCCATCCGGAAAGCCGGCCGCGATGCCCTTGCTGGCGATGTATTCGATGAACTTGTATTGCGGGTGCGAGCACGGCACATCGGCGAAGGACTTCGCACCGCAGGCCGGCGGCTGATAGGCCGCGAAGTCCCCGAACGCGCGATCGGCGACGCGCGCCAGGAACACCGCCATCTGGCCGCGGGTCACCCCCAGCGCCGGCCGAAAAGTGCCGTCCGGGAACCCCGACGCCACGCCGGCGGTATTAACGATCTCCACAAAAGGCCACAGCGCATTGGTGCAGTCCACATCGCTGAAGGTCGGGTCGCAAGTGTTATAAGCGACAACGGGAAACTTCTGCGGTTGATTGTTGAGGGACTCTTCACCTGACAGATAAAGGCGGCTACCGTCCGGCGCGAGCGCGAACTCGAGAGGATCAATGCCAAATTGCCCGACAATTGGGAGCGACCCGGCCGCTCGCCATACATGTAAGCCGGTGGGCGCATGGTAGGCGATCACGACTCGGGTGAAAGTCGAATCATGGTACATCGTTTCGTCGACGAACAGCAGGTTTCCGTCCGGGGAAATCGCCACCGCGTTACTGTAAGAGAACTGCGGGTTTGTGGGGTCCTTATAGAAATCGAACCAGAGCGTCTCGCCCGAGGCAGCGTCGTACGCCTCAACCAACGGCGCCAAATCCGCCCACGAAGTCTGGGAATCGCTCAGGACGAACACCCGGCGTCCGTCCGAACTGATGACCAGATCGTGCGGCCCCGTAACTCGAACTTGCGGCTCGTCCCCGGCGGAGTAGCCGGTCCATTGCAGCGCGCCGGTCGCCGCGTCGAATGCCCACAACCGCGGGCTCGGCCACCCGTCGAGATAGGTCGTACCGGTCACAACCACGCGCGTCCCGTCCGGGCTGACGCCCATCCGGACCGGAATCGTAGCCGACCCTCCCGGTGCTGCGTGGGAGACCTCCCACACCCGCTGTCCCGTCGCCGCATCGTAAGCGACAACGAGCATCGGGACCACTTCACCGAATCCGGCCGTTGCGACGAAGACCCGCGAGCCGTCCGGATTGACCGCAAACGCCTTCCCATTGGATGTGCCCTGAACTTGCGCCGGATACACATCGCTCCAGACCGTCTGCCCGGTATCCGCATCCAGCCCGGCCGTCACCAGGTAGTGAAAAGTCGGACCTCCGAGAATTACACTCAGCAAGCCGGACAGAAAAATCCGCCCGCCATCCGCTCCGGCGCCCATTGCCAGTAAGAATTCCTGCGTTTCGCCCGGTGGCTTGTCGAGGGTATGCTGCCACAGGAGTTGTCCGCCGGCGGTTTCGTAGGCCACGGCACTGAGCGCCTCGCTGGCTTGGCCGCCGAGGAACAGGCGCGTGCCGTCGGCGCTCACGACGGCCTTCGGATACCGGTCGAAAATCTGCGGTAGATCGACAGACGCTCGCCACTGTTCCGCGCCGGTCGCGGCGTCCGCCGACAGCACTTCTTCGGCTACCGGGGACTCAGTCCCCAAGGAACGAAATGCTAACTGAAAAACGCGATCCCCAGCACCCGTGCCCGGCGCGAACACCGCCAGGTTTGACGGAGTAAATGAAACTGCAGAGGTGTCCTCAAACCACCGCTCCCATGCCAGCGACGCCGGCCCTTCGAACTCATACTGCCCCACCGTCGAGCCCGCGGATCCGGGAAGCGATACGGCAATCAGGGACGCTATCGCGAAAAGCGCGATACGAGCGCATCGCTCGCTAAGTCGCCTGGCCCCGTTCCAGATCGCTACCATTCGATCCTCCCGCAAGCCCAGCGACCGTCCCGTTGGGTCGATCAGGTGGACTCCCTATGACAGTATACCCACCTTCTCGCGTCTGCGCTCTGTGTGACTACACACCCACACGCGTCTGCCATCTCCTTGCTGCCTGTTGCCCACTGCCTCCCTACGCCGCGACGCCTTCCCGCGCCCCCGGCGTCACGGTCATCACCTGTTCGGCGACATCGGGATGCGCGCAGACGAACCGAATCTCTTCCTCGTGCAGCGGCTTCTGCGTGTGCAGCGCCGCGTATTGAATCACTTCGAGCAGGTGGTGCGGGTCGTCGCCCGCGTTCAATTCGATGCCCAGGTCGTGAATGACTTTCTGAAATCCCTTGATGCCGCCGTACTCGCCGGTCGTGATCATGCGCCCCGTCGGCATCGGCGTGAAATCGGGCCGGCCCAGTTCTTCTGAGTCATACAGTTCGTAGTTGCGCCGGTCTTTCAGCGCGCCGTCGGCGTGAATGCCGGACTCGTGCGCGAACGCATTGCCGCCGACGCCCGGCTGGTTGATCGGGATCGGCACCCCGATGGCGTGCTCCATATACTTCGCCAGCCGCCACGCCTGCGTCAGGTCCACCGCCGGGTCGAGCAGTTTCTGCTCGGCGAAGCCGCCCGCAAACTTGAGCGCCAGGCAGCAGGACAGCAGGTCGGCGTTGCCGGCTCGCTCGCCGATGCCGTTGGTGGTGGCGTTGATGTAGGCGTCGAGGCCGGCGTCGACTGCCGCCTTGGCGCACATCACCGAGTTGGCGTTCACCATCCCCAGGTCGTTGTGGCAGTGCGGCTCGATGGGCAGCCCGACGGCCTTCGCCAGCGACGAGACGCGCTCGTAGATGCGCGGCGGCGAGTCGTAGCCGAGCGTGTCGCAGTAACGGAAGCGGTCGGCGCCGTGTTCCTTCGCCGCCAGCGCGAATTCGGTCAGGTACTTCAAATCGGTGCGCGACGCGTCCTCGGCGTTCACGCCGACGCTCTCCGCGCCCAGGTCGCGCGCCGCGTCGAGCGCTTCCGTCATTTCCGTAATTACGCTGGCGCGGTCGAGTTTGCCCTGAAACTTGTTGACGATCATCTGGTCGCTGGTGGACATCGAAATGTTGAAATGCCGCACCCGCGTCATCTTGAACGCCGCCTCGACATCCTTCACCAGCGCCCGGCACCACCCCGCCACCCGCATTCGCTTGATGACGCCGCGGTCCACCAATTCGATGTTGCCGTTCAGATAATTCACCTCATGGCGCGTGAACGGGAATCCCGCCTCGGATTGGAACACGCCGAATTGATCGAGCAGCGTATTGAGCACGGTCTTCTGCAATTTCGCCAGACCGATGCGTGCGGTTTGCACGCCGTCGCGGTTGGTCACATCGAGCAAGTAGATGCGCGGCATATCCAAGTCTCCCACCGAGCGCCGCCTTCTGGCTTCGCGCCGTAGTTATACCGCAGCGCCCCGCAAAACGGTAGCGCCTGTCCCCTCTCCCCCGCTTCGCGTACCCCTCTCCCAATCCGGGAGAGGGGACTACAGGCACCCGGTTGCTTGTTGTCCCTCTCCACTTCAGGGAGAGGGCGGCCAGCGCGCAGCGCTGGCCGGGCGAGGACGAGCTCTAGCGTTCTCCAAAACGGTAGCGCGGGGACACCCAACTGCTAGGAAACGAGGAAACAAGGAAACGAGGATTGAGCGGGTACCGCCGGCGTCCACGCCGGTTCCGTTTCTGTCAGTCACCGCCGGCGGCCTCGCCGGTGCTCCGTGCAACGCCGTCTCGGCGCCTTGCAGGAAACGGGGAGACAGCAAGGAATTGCCCCAGCATGACTGCCTTCCGGTGTGGGGCGTGGATTACCTTCGTAGCACTTTTGCTGCCGGTGTCGCCCGCCCAGGCCACGCCCGCGGAGTACGGACATTCACGGCACGGCGCCGCATTCGATTCCGGCATGCGCCAGAAGCCCTGGCGCATGGACGGCATCGGCCACGCGCCATTTCCCATCACCACCAAAAGCCCCGAAGTGCAGGGATGGTTCGATCAGGCCAACGCGCTGTTGTGGAGTTTCTGGTTCGAGGAGGCCGAGCGCACCCTGCGCTGGTGCCACAAACTCGATCCCGAGAACGCGATGGTGTACTGGAGTCTGGCGCGGTGCGGATTGACCTGGTTCACCATCCATGGGCCCGACGACCCCAGCCTGCATCGATTCCGCGACTTCCTGAAGGAGGCCGTCAAGCGCAAGAGCAGCGTGCCCGAGCGCGAGCGCATGTACATCGAGGCGTGGGACAGCGCCTTCATCCAAGAGACCGACGACCGGGGCGGCGAGATGGTCAGCGCACTGCAAGACCTGTGCGTGAAATATCCCGACGATGTCGAGGCCAAGGCGCTCCTGGCGCTGTTCAACATCGGCCAGGGCAGCGCGCTAGCGAACGAAATGCTTCTTCGGGAAGTGCTCAAGGCCAACCCGATGCATCCGGGCGCGCACCATATTCGCATTCACAACTGGGATGAAGTCAACAGCGAGGAGGCCATCGCCAGCTGTGTGCTATACGGCAAGGCGGCCCCTGGCATCGGCCATTCGCTGCATATGCCCGGTCACATTTACAGCAAGATCGGCATGTGGCACGAGGCGGCGATTGCGATGGACAGCGCCACGCGCATCGAACTGCGCTACATGAACGAGCGCCTGGCGCTGCCCTTCGAGACCTGGAATTACTCGCACAACCGCAACTACCTCTGTTACATCCAGGAGCAACTCGGGATGGCGGAGGCCTCGCTGCGCGGCGCCCGCGACCTGTTGTCGGCGCCGCGCGATCCGGCCGAACCCTACGATGCGGCGCACTCCGAAGGCATCATCGCGATGTGCCGCGCCCTGGTCAAATTCGAGCGGTGGGACAACATCCTCCGGCCGGGACTCATCCCGTGGCGGGAGTCCGATGAGAGCGACAACCTCATCCGTGCGGCTGTCGAAACCCTGGCGCTGGCGGGCACCGGGAAGCTCGAGGAGGCCCGGGATCGACTGGCCGAATTGAAGAAACTCTTGCAACCGAAACCGGAGCGGCAAGGGGGGCCGCCGGGCGAGTTCGCGCAACAAACGCTCCGCATCGCCGAGGGGCTGTTGCGCAAGGCCGAGGGGAAAGCCCTCGATGCGCAACGGCTGCTGCTCGAGGCCATGGAGACGGAAAGGGAATGGGGCGCCTCCGGTGATCCGCCGATGGACCCGTGGCCGGTCGCGCGCTTGGTGGGCGACCTCTACCGGCAGCGCGGCGACTTCCGCCTCGCCATCGAGGCCTACGAACTCGCGCTGCACCAGCAACCGAACGACGGCTTCACGCTCGCCGGCCTGGCTGCCGCCCACCAGGCGCTGGGCGAGACCGCGACCGCCGCGAAATACTATGGGCGACTGTTATATGTCTGGTCGGACGCCGACCCAAACCTGCGCTGGATGACCGAAGCCCAGGCGCTCGGCCTACATTCGGCGCCCGTCGCCGAGACGCCCGCGAAGGAACGGCCCTATGATCCGGCCGTGCTCGCCCGCCTCGGCCCGAGCAACTGGACGCCTTACGCCGCGCCTGCGCTCGATTGCATCGACGCCGACGGCCAGCGCGTGCGCCTCGAGGACTTCCGCGGCAAGAATGTGCTGCTCGTCTTCTACCTAAGTGAAGAGTGCGCCCACTGCGTCGAGCAACTGGTGGCGATCAACGGCCGGGCCGCCGAACTGGCAAAGCAGAACACCGTGGTGCTGGCCGTCAGCAGCGCCGACCCGGAAACGAACAAAGTGTCGCAGACGCTGGGCGGCCTGCAGGTGCGGCTGCTGACCGACACCGACCACCAGAACGCCCGGCGATTCGCCTCGTACGACGACTTCGAAGACATCGAACTCCATTCGACGATCCTGATTGATGCGGAGGGCCGCGTCCGGTGGAAGCGCACCGGCGGCGACCCGTTCAGCGATATGGAGTTCCTGTTCCGCGAGATCGCCCGGGTGAACAGTCCGGCGAAGTGAGTCTCACGGCCTCTCGAATTCGGGAGCGCGAAGAGCACTTCCCCCAAAACACCGGCCCCCCGCCGAAGCAGGAGGCCGTCGTATAGTCGTCGAGTGGAGCGGCGTTACGGGCAGCCGATGGCGACCTTGATGGCCTGTGCGGCGGCGATCAACTGCGCCGCCTGCACCACGGTCAGCGCTTTACCGGACTGGGCATTCGCATCGGCGATGAACGCATCCAGCTGGTTGCACGCCGCGCCCACGGACCCCGCATTCATCTTGTTCAGGGCATCGATGATCGCCTGCAATTTCGCATCGAAACTATTCGATATGCCCTGCTTCAGGTTGAAACTCACCGTGAGATTGACGAGGTCCTGCGTCGCCTGCGCCGGGCTCTTCACCGTCACCGTGAACGAACACGCTGTCGCGTTGCCCGCGCCGTCGGTGGCCGTGCAGGTCACCGTTGTCGTCCCGACCGGGAAACTGGAGCCCGACACCGGGATGCACACAACGGTGGGGGCCGGCGCGATGTCGTCGCTGGCCACCGGGGCCGGGTAGGGCACAACGGCCGTGGTCTCCTGGAAGGCGGCGATCACTGTGACATCGGCCGGACAAGTGATGGTGGGCGGTGTGACATCGTTCACGGTCACCGTGAACGAACACTGCGCGGAATTCCCCGAGGCATCGGTCGCAGTACAGCTGATGGGGGTGGCCCCCAGCAGGAAGGTGGACCCGGAGGGCGGCGTGCAGACCACGGTCGGGGCGGGATCGACATCATCGCTGGCCACCGGCGCCGGGTAGTGGATGACGGCGCTGGTAGTGCCCGCCGGCGCGCCCACAGTCAGATCGGCCGGGCAGGAAATCGTCGGCGGCGTGACATCGTTCACGGTCACCGTGAACGAGCACTGTGCCGAATTCCCCGCGGCATCGGTCGCCGTGCAAGTCACTGGCGTGGGCCCCAGTAGGAAGGTGGACCCAGACGGAGGCACACAGACGACCGTCGGGCTCGGATCGATGTTGTCGCTCACCACCGGCGCGCCGTAACTGACGACCGCGCTGGTGCTGCCTGCCGGCGCGCCGACCGTCACATTGGCGGGACAGGCAATCGTCGGCGGGGTGGTGTCCGCGGCCGCGACGGAGCCGTTGAGGAGGATCGAGACATTGTTGCTGCCCTCATTGGCCACCGCCAGGTCGGGTATCCCGTCGCCGTTCAGGTCGCCGATCGCGACCGAGATCGGGCGGTCCCCCGCGAAGAAGTTGGTGGCGGGGCCGAAGGCGCCGGTGCCGTCGCCGAGCAGAACCGAGACATTGTTGGTGCCGACATTCGCCACGGCCAGGTCGGGCTTGCCATCGGAGTTCAGGTCCCCGATCACCACGGAGATCGGGTTCACCCCCGCGGCGAAGTTCGTGGGAGCGCCGAAGGCGCCGGTGCCGTCGCCGAGAAAGATCGAGACGGTGCCGCCGCCGAAATTCGCCACGGCCAGGTCGGGGATGCCGTCGCGGTTGAGATCGCCGATCGCAACGGAGGTCGGGTTCGTCCCCCCCGCGGCGAAGTTGCTGGCGGCGCCAAAAGCGCCGGTGCCGGTGCCGAGCAGGACCGAAACGGTGTTGCCGCCCGCATTGGCTGTGGCCAGGTCGGGGATGCCGTCGCCGTTCAGGTCGCCGATTGCGACCGAGAACGGGAATGACCCCACTGCGAAGTTGCTGGCGGCGCCGAAGGCGCCGGTGCCCGTGCCGAGCAGGACCGAGACATTGTTGCCGCCCGCATTGGCCACCGCCAGGTCGGGTATCCCGTCGCCGTTCAGGTCGCCGATTGCGACCGAGAGCGCGAGTGACCCCACCGCGAAGTTGGTGGCGGGGCTGAAGCCGCCTCTGCCGTCGCCGAGGAGGACCGAGACATTGTTATTGTTGCTGTCCCGATTCCCCACGGCCAAGTCGGGGATGCCGTCACGGTTGAAGTCCCCAATCGCGACGGAAAACGGCCCCGGCCCGGTGGCGAAGTTGCTGGCGGCCCCAAAGGCGCCGGCGCCGGCGCCCCGGAGAATGGAGACCGTGCTGCTGCCGACGTTTGCCACCGCGAGGTCCGGCTTGCCATCGCCGTTCACATCCCCGATCGCGACCGATTCCGGTCGTGTCCCCGCGGCGAAGTTGGTGGCGGCGCCGAAGGCGCCGGAGGGGGGAAACACCGAGGTGTTGAGGAGGACCGAGGCGGTGTTGGTGCCGGCACTCGCCGTCACCAGGTCGAGCTTGCCGTCGCCATTAAGATCCCCGATCGCGACCCATTGCGGGCCCGTCCCCACGGCGAAGTGCGTAGCGGCCCCGAACGCACCGGTGCCGTCACCGAGCCGGATCGAGACATTGCTGCTGCCATTATTCGCCACGGCGAGGTCGGGCCTCCCATCGCCATTGAGGTCCCCGATCCTCACGCTCCCCGAGTTTGTGCCCGCGCCGAAAGTGCTGGCGGCGCCGAAGGCGCCGGTGCCGTCGCCGAGGAGGACCGAGACATTGTTGGTGAGGATATTCGCCACGGCCAGGTCGGGATTGCCATCGGAGTTCAGGTCCCCGATCACCACGGAGATCGGGTTCACCCCCGCGGCGAAGTTGCTGGCGGCGCCGAAAGCGCCGGTGCCGTCGCCGAGAAAGATCGAGACGGTGCCGCTGCCGGTATTCGCCACGGCCAGATCGGGGATGCCGTCGCGGTTGAGATCGCCGATCGCGACGGTGGTCGGGTTCGTCCCCCCCGCGGCAAAGTTGGTGGCGGCCCCGAAAGCGCCGCTGCCGGTGCCGAGCAGGATTGAGACTCTGGTGCTGCTGGGATTCGCTACGGCCAGGTCGGGCTTCCCGTCACGGTTGAGGTCCCCGAACGCCACGGAAAACGGGTTTGTGCCCGCGGCGAAGTTGCTGGCGGCGCCGAAGGCGCCGCTGCCGGAGCCGAGCAGGACCGAAACGGTGCTGCTGCCGGTATTCGCCACGGCCAGGTCGGGGATGCCGTCGCGGTTGAGATCCCCAATGGTGACGCAGTGTGGGTCTGATCCCACAGCAAAGTTGCTGGCGGCCCCGAAAGCGCCGGAGGGGGCGCCGAGGAGGACCGAGACATTGTTGCTGTTCCGATTCCCCACGGCCAAGTCGGGGATGCCGTCGCGGTTGAGGTCGCCGATCGCGACGGAGCCCGGGAACGCCCCCGCGGCGAAGTTGGTGGCGGCGCCGAATGAAACGCCGGAGGCGACACTGACGCCGACCGGCAGCAGGGCCGCCAAGCCGAGGGCAAGGAGCCGCAGCCCGAGTCGGGGGAGTCTTGCTGCTCTGCTCGGGGTTGAGATACGGTGCCCCGTCTCACCCCTTCTCACAGACCTGATTGACGCCTCGTCAACAGACCGCGCTGTTCGATTGCGTAGAAATGCTGCGACACCCTTGCGGAAATTCGCCATCCCAACCCCTCTCGTCTTCCAGCCAAAGCCACCTGTTCGCAATCATGCGCCGACGAATGACAGCCCCCTGTGATTGCACGCCCCTAAATGTGAAAAAAGTGTGACAATTTCGAATCGGGAAGTGCTCTTCCTAGTCCTCGTTTCTCCGTTCCCCCGTTCCCCCGTTTCACATTTCCCCGTCGCCCCCCCAAAACACCGGCCCCCCGCCGAAGCAGGAGGCCGTCGTGTTGCACACCAACCTGCAGCCGGCCTATTCCTTGCCGGTCTTCACCGTCACCGTGTTGTGCTCTTGGTCGACCTCAATGGCCACGACGCGCACGCCCGCCGGCAGCGCCTTCAGGATGCGCAGCAGCCCCTCGGTCTCCAGGTACGGGCGGCCGCTGGAACGGCCGATGACCACTCGCACGGCGCCGGTCGCCTTGCCGTCGATCGTCAGCGCCGCGTTCGGCAGGTAGATAATCTCGTCGCTGCTGACTGCCGCGACGCCGGGCCCCGGGACCGCCCGGAATAAGCCGTCCGGCCCGGTCTCAATCCGGTAGCGCGTCGCGGCGTCCACTTCCCCCGCGAGGGCGCCGGCCCGCACCGCCTTCTCGATGTCCAGGTGGCGGGCCTCGAGTTCCTCGTGCACGCGCGCCATTTCCTGCATCGCGCGCTCGAGGGCCTCGTGCGCCGCCTGCGAGTCGGGCATCCCCTCGTGGCGGTCGCGCACCCGCGCCAGCGCCTCGTGCGCGCGCTTCATCTCTTCACTGATGCGCTGCATGGCTTCGGCATTCAACGCCTGGGCGTGGGCGTGCTCGGCCATCGCCGCTTCCCAATCGCCGGCCGCCACTTTCCATTCCTTCATGGCCTCCGGCGACAGCGCCATCGCCATGTGCGCGCCTTCCAGCGCCTGCAGGTGCATGCTCATGTCGCCAGCCGCCAGCGGCGCTTCCGTCCGCCACAACAGCGGCGCGTCACTTTCCTTCATCGGCAGCGCCAGCGCGCCGCCCTCTGTCGTCCACTTGAACTGCCCCGGCATCGGCAGCCGTTTGCTCGGATAGCCGACCGCCGGCCAGACGAATCCCCACTCCTCCGACCAGGCCGAAGGATTCGTGCGCGTCTTCTCCGCCGTCGTCACGCCCGGCTGGCCCGGCCGCTCGACGCGCACTTCCGCCGTCGCCGCCGCGTTCACCAGCCGCACCGCGTTGGTGTTCGCCACCGGCTGGATTGTCACGCCCGCGCTCTGCGCCAGCAGCCGCAGCGCCTGTCCCAGCGGCACACCGTCGAAGGTCGCCGTCACCTTCACATCGGCGTTCGCTCCGGGACCGAGTTCGATGTGCAGCCGCCGCCCGACCGATTCTTCGAGCGACCGCGCCGCGGCCTGCAGCGACACGCCCTGAATCTTCACGCCGTAAATGCGCGTGTCGAGCGCGTCATAGACCGCGTCCGGCACCGACACCGTCGGCCCCGCCGCATTCGCCAAAGCGAACGGCCCGGCCGAGACGCGTTCCTTCACCGGCACTTCGGTGGTGGCGCCGTCCGGTCCCGTCAGCGTCAGCACGACCACGCGCCGGACGCCCGCCGCCGGCGCCGTTGCATCCGGCGCGGCGCTGTCGGTTCCGGTCAGCGTGACGACCATCACCCCGTTCGTGTCGCACGCCGTCACCGGCGGCACCGCCAGCCCCGCCCCCGTCATCAGCAGCAAGAGTGCAAGATAGCGCATCACAGACCTCCAGAGTTCTTGACGCCGCCGTTCAGGGCAGCGCGATCACCGTCACTTCCACCGTGAGTACCCGCCCCTGCGCATCGGTGATGGTGCGCACACGCGTCAGCGTGCACTCGCCCGTCACCGGGTTATAGCCGCGCGCTTCCCATCCGCTCTCGTCCGATGCGCCCGCTGCTGCGCTCACCGACACCGCCGCCGCCGGCTCGGTGCCCGGCACGGTCGCCGCCGGCGACGCCACCGCCACCCCGTTCAGCATCGGCGCACTGCGCGGCGCCGCAAACTGGTGCAAATCACTCGCCGCCAGCATCCCCGGCCGAGAGTTGCGATAGTCGGTGTACTCTCCGGCGCGGTGCGAGGCCACCATGCCGCCCGCCGCCATCGGGTCCAGCACGCCGAAACCCGCCACCGTCACCGGACTGTGCGCCCGCGACCCCTGCGACCACCAGGCCAGCGACAGCGTCATCACCGTCACCGCGATCGCCGTCAACGCGCGCATGGAGAACATCGACGGCGGCGTGCCGATGCGGGTAAGCCGGGTGCGAATCTCGGGCAGCAGGTTGCCTGCATCCTCGATCGGGTTGGCTTCCGCCAGCATTTCGAACACCTGCGCCGCCTTCGCCTGGCACGCCGCACACTTCGGACACGCGGCCAGATGCTCCACCACCTCCGCCGCGAGGGGGCCTTCGTCCCACAGCCGCCGCTGGACGCTGCCGCAGTTCACGCGCGGCTCCCGGTGTCCGCCAGATAGCGCCGGGCGAACGCCTTGCGCGCCCGGTGCAGCCGCATCTTGATCTGCGGCGCCGTCGAGCCGGTCACATCCGCAATCTCTTGCAGCGACAGTTCGTGCCAGAAGCGCAGCACCAGCACCACGCGATACGCCGCCGACAACTGATTCACCACCTCGCGCACGCGCTGCACTTCCACCGCGCGCTCCGCGACGCCGTCCGAAATCACCGGCAGGTCCCGGCCGACCGACAGCATCGCCTCCGCCTGCCGGCGCCGCTTGCGCAGCCGCGTCAGGCATTGGTTCACGCCAATCCGATAGAGCCAGGTGAGGAACGCCGAGTCGCCGCGGAACGAGCGCAACTGCCGGTACGCGCGCACGAACGCATCCTGCGTCGCGTCGTGGGCTTCCTCGGCATCGCCCAGCAGTCCGAGCGCCAGGCGATAGATGCGGTTCTGGTAGCGGGCGAAGAGTTGCTCGAACGCCTCCCGCTCCCCCGCGCAAGTGCGGGCCACCAGCGCGCCGTCGTGGTCGAGCGCGCCGGAAACCCAGGCCGTAGTCTCCGTGGGGATAGCCACTGGGCTCCTCCTGCCGAAATAGACGACCGGCCCCCCTGATAGGTTACATCAGCCGGATGGCCCCGTCTCTGGCAGGGCGGCATTTCCCAACGCCGCTACCCAACGACCCCGGAATGGGAATTCCGGGGCTACCGAATGGGAATTTCGGGGCTACCGATTGGAAGGAATCGGGTGGGGCCGGCGTCCCGCCGGCCGCCTCTCAACGATGACCAGCGCAATCCCGCCAAGAATCGCGGCGAAGGCGAGCGCCAGGCGCCCGGTCAGCGGCTCGCCGAGCAGCAGAACGCCCCCCGCCGCCGCAATGACGGGCACACTCAATTGCACCGTCGCGGCGCTGGCGGCGCGCAGGCCAAGCAGCGCTGCATACCAAATGGCGTACCCGACGCCGGAGGCCAGCGCGCCTGACGCCACTGCGTAGGAAAACCCGGCCACATCCACGCTCGCGCCGCGCAACATCAGCAGACTCACTCCCGCCGCGATGGGCGCCGCTCGCAGAAAATTGCCGGCCGTGACGCGGGTGGCATCACCGACGCCCTTCCCGCGCAACGAATAGACCCCCCACGCCATCCCCGCGCCGAGCATCAACAACGCCCCGCCCAGCGGCGGCGCCGAGAGGCCCGGCAGAAGCAGACCGACCAGCCCGCCCACCGCCAGCGCCAGCCCGGCCCACTGCCATCCGCGCAGGCGCTCGCCTTGCGACAGGCCCCAGCCGATCATCGTCGCCTGCACCGCGCCGAACAGCAGCAGCGCGCCGGTGGCCGCCGGCAGCGAGAGATACGCAAACGAGAAGCCCGCGGCGTAGGCGAACAGCGCACCCGCTGAAAGCCAGCTGCCGCCGCTCTTCTCCGCGGCGCCCACACGCCGCACACCCCGCTGCATCCGCACCACCAGCCACAGCATCACGGCCCCGGACATCAGGCGGACGGTCGTGAAACTGGCCGCATCAATCGCGGTGTGCTGGAGGGCGGCGCGGCACAGCAGCGAATTGCCCGCAAACGCCACCATCGCCAGCGCGGTCAGAGCCAGTGTGCGCGCGTTGGGCATCTCGACACATTCCGGTTTGGACTGCGCGTCACTCGCCGTTGCCGCGCGCTCCGCCGTTTCGCAGTTGCGGGATCGGCTACTTTCCGTACTGCTGCACGGACTTTGCAATGGCCGGACCCGCCGCCCCCAGGTCCTGTGCATTCATAATCGGACGAAACGAAACCGTCGCATTGAAGGCGAGAAACCACGGCTCGGCCACTCCTGGAATCTGTGCACTGTCTTTCAAATCGAACACAATGGAAGCCGCCCGATTGCCGTTGTCGTCGGCGTAGAAGTAAGCCGCTTCCGGCTTCAGATCGGCAAGAATCTTCTCCACGGTAGAACCGAGGGTTCCTGCCTTGATGGCCGCATTGCCCGCTTCAATGGGAATCGAGACGCGAAGCAGCGTGCGCATGGCGAATTCCTCCTTTAGTGAGTGCTCACTTCATGATTATACGAACGCAGCGAGTCAAACTCCTTGTGTACACAAGTCGACTCGCCCGTGTGATCCCTGTGGCGGGGCGCGCCGCTGTTCAGTCGCCGCCGATCTTGGGAACAGCGTTACCGCGGCAGCGGCGCTACATAATCCCGCGGCCTTGGCGCCGGGTCGGTGTCCCACCAATACTGCCGCGGCAGCGGCATCTGTTTCGCCGGCGCCATTCTCATCCGATGGTAGAACCCCCCGCTACAACTTAGGAAAAGCAAAGCGTCACAGTAATACTCCAGTCGCCCCCATGCGCGTCGATGGTCAAACAGCCCCCGCCATATCCCCCTGTGACTGTGAACCGTTGCTCCCCAGTCCCAGAGTCTACGATGGCTGCCACCTCTTTCACCGTGTTCCCCGTCGCGTCCACAAAGCGCGCAAGCCAGTTCCCCGTGGCCGATCGCGCGATGCGAACCGTGTAGAAGCCGGCGGGCAGGCCGGCGCCGCTCGGGGTGCGGAAGTACCCGTAGAAGACATCCTGTCCCGTGGCCAGCTCCTCCAGCGTTAGCTGCTCGACGCCCTGGAAGACCGCGTGCGCGGCCAGGAGGTCCCCGGTCGAGGCAATCATCGTCTTCCCAACCTGCCCAAACTGCCGGTAGATGTTGCTCTTCGAGGAGTTGAGGTTGACGGCCGCTTGCTGGCCAGAGTCACCGGCTGCCTTGATAATTTTCTGTCCCGCCGGCGGCAAGGGCGTGGTGTCAGGTCCTCCGGCGCCGAGCGCCACGCTGACTTTGCCCCCGGTCTTGGCGGCGGACCAGTCAAAGGTCATGCTGAAAGGACAGCAGAATATCGTAACCGACCAAGTGGTCTGTCGCAGCGCGGGGTCCCCCGATCCGACCGCCGCGTCCGTCTCCAGTACCACCCGCCCCTCCAGGTTCTTGAACTGCGCCCGCCATTGCGCTCGTCCTGGCGTGCGGGCGCCTGCTGCGGGCGCGGGGGCATCGTTGCGGAGTATCCGGACGGTGTAGAACCCGGAGGGCAAGCCGGAACCTTTGGGCAGTCGCACGAAGGTGAAGAGCACATCGGCCCCGCGAGCCAGTTGCTCAAGGTCGAGGTTCTCCACACCGGCGATGCCCGCATTCACCACGACGGAACTGCCGCCATCCAAGGTAACGGCTACAAAATCGTCGGTGCGAATTTTCACGCCAGTCGCGCCCGCCCGCTGGGCCGCCTCTACGAGGGCAGAAGCGACTGCAGAACGGAAGGTCAGGTCGGATTGAACCAGCGTCTGCGCCGCGTCACCGGGAACAGGGCCTCTGGCGGCTGACACCCCGCCGGCGCCGCCTCGTTGCTCCGGCGCCTGCTGCTGCGCCACGCCAGGACTGGTAAAGACCCCCAGAGCGACAACCGCCAAAACCAGAGTTCGTGACTTCGTCATGTAAGCCCCCTCCCGTTGCAGCGTGAGTCGAACTTACTCCCCGACAGGCGGAACTTCAAGGCGCGACCGACCACCTACCGCGGTAGCGGCGGCCCCTCACCCCCGCTACGCGTACCCCTCTCCCAATCTGGGAGAAGGGACTACCAGCACCCGGTTGCCAGTTGTCCCTCTCCTCTTTAGGGAGAGGGTGGCCGCAGGCCGGGAGAGGGCCCTACCGCGGCAGCGGGGCGACATAATCCCGCGGCCTTGGCGCCGGGTCCGTGTCCCACCAATACTGCCGCGGCAGCGCCTTCTTGACCGGCCACACCATATCCATCGTGGCGCCCTCGAACATCTCGCCGTTCTTCATCACCCAGCGGATGGCGCCGGTGCTGTGGATGTCGTCGAGCGGGTTGGCGTCGAGGATGAGCAGGTCGGCGAGTTTGCCCGCTTCGATGGAGCCGAGGTCGCGCTCCATCCCGATCGCTTCGGCGCCGAAGATGGTGGCGCACCGAAGGACATCGTGGTTCGGCATTCCGCCGCTGGCGAGCGCCCAGATTTCCCACTGGTCTCCCAGGCCCTGAATCTCCCCGTGGCCGCCGAGGCCGCAATGCCCACCGGCGGCGACCACTTTGGCGCACGACTCGGCGATGCGCGGGAAGACCGCCTCTTCCGGCATCGACCAGAACGGTCGCCGCCGGGTGAACTCGTCCACTTTCTTGTGCGGCGTGAAGCGCCGCAACTTTGGGTCGTTATGCACATCGTAAATCGTCACATAGTAGTCCTGCGAGAACGGCCCGCCGTACGCGACAATGAGCGTCGGCGTGTACATCGTCCCCGTGTCCGCGACGAGGTGCACCACATCGCGATACAGCGGCACCAGCGGCAGCGAGTGCTCGTGCCCGGGATAGCCGTCGATCATGTGCGTCATATCGAGTTTGATGTCGAGCCCGCCCTCGGTCGTCGGCATCAGCCCGAGTTCCTTCGCCGCCATAATCAGCCATTGCCGCTGCTTGCGATTGCCGGTCAGGTACTGCTTGATCGTGTTCGTGCCGTAGTACTCGGAGTAGCGCTTCAGCACATTCCGTGCGTCTTCGAGACTCTGGATGTTCTCGTTGCTGAAGACGCCCGGCCCGGTGTGATAGATGCGCGGGCCGTACATCTGGCCGGTCTCCACCAGGTCGGCGTAAGTGAGCACATCCGTCGTCGCCGTCTGCGGGTCGCGGGTGGTGGTGACGCCGTAGGCGAGGTTGGCGAGGTACACCCAGTTCTGCGTCCGGTGAATGCCCCACGACACCCACATATGCGAATGCACATCGACGAACCCGGGGATGATGGTCTTGCCCGCGCAATCGATCACCGTCGCGCCCGCCGGAATGACGACCGACCCCGACGGCCCGACCGCGGTGATGCGGTTGTCCGTCACCACGACATCGCCGCGCTCGATGATCTCGTGCTCGCGCATCGTCACGATGCGCGCGTTCTTCAGGACAACGGTCCCGTGCGGGATGCTCCGCGGCACGACCACCTTCACTTCGAGGCGCACCGGCTCGTAGACCGGCTTCTTCTCTTCCTCTTTCTTCTCTTCGTCCTCCTTCGCTTCGGCCTTCTCGGCTTCGGCGCCTTCCTTCTCTTCCTGTTCCTTCGGCTCGGCCTTCTCCTTCTCGGCGTCGGCCTTGGCCTTGGCGGCGGCCTCGTCCTCGGCCTGCTTCGCCGCGTCGAGGTCGTAGCGGAAGAAGTAACGACCGAGCGAGAACGACACCGTGTGCCCGTCCGGCGCCCAGTCCATGAAGTCGCCAGCCACCACCGTCAGTTTGCGCGTCGGCATCGAGGCGCCGCCGCCCGAGACGCCGATGGTCGGCGCCTCGCCGCCTACCATCGGCACCACCAGCCAGTACAACTGGCTGTCCGTCGCCGCGATCGCCTGCTTCCCGTCGGGGCCCATCATCACATCGTCCGCCCACGACGGCCCGCGCGCGCCGGGCGCCGAGTAGCCGGTCACTTTCACATGCACGCGCCGGTCGGTGCCGTCCCAGCGCATCGACACCAGCCCGCCCGGCCCCTCATAGAGGTAAATGCGGTCCGGGTCGCGGGTGAAGTGCGGGTGCCCGCCGCGCATCGGCGCGATGAAAGTGAGGTCGCCGCCGTCCGAGGGGAGCCACATCAGGTCGAGTTGCTGCCCGCCCGGGTCCCACGCCTCGGTCGTCTCCAACTTTTCTTCTTTCGGGCCGCGGACGATCACGAGTCGCTTGCCGTCCGGCGCGTACGCCGGACTGGTGTAGAAGCCCGGCTGCTGCGTCATCCGCTCCGGCGTCCCGCGGCCATCGGCGCGCGCCCGGTAGACATGGCCGCCGTCATCGTCCGACCAGGTGACATAGGCAAGGGACTTCCCGTCGGGCGACCACACCGGCTGGTGTTCGCCGATGCTCATCGCCGTCAGCCGCTTCGGCGTGCCGTCGGGCAGCGCCACCGTCCACACCCGGTCGAGCGCGGAGAACGCCAGCGTCTTGCCGTCGGGCGAGAGGTGCGGGTCGCGGATCTGCCGCGCCGTCACCGGCCCCTGGTCGACGGGCGTCTGGAAGTGCAGCCGAGGCCCGAGCGCCACCTTCGCCTCCGCCGTGAACGGGATCGCGGTCAGTTTCCCGTCGGGGATGCTGATGCGCCAGAACTTCCCGTCAATCGTCGTGACGAGTTCCTTCGAATCCGGCGTGAACGACGAACCGGGATACAGGTCGCGCGTAAAGACCGACTCCTGGTCATCGCGCGTCACCGGCCACACCAGCCACTGGTCGTCGCCGGTGGTCAGGTCGCGCAGGCGCAGCCCGGTCTCGGCGTCGAAGCGCGTGCCGTACACCAGCCACTTCCCGTCCGGCGACACCACCGGCCGGAACGCGCTCCCCTGCACCGCACTCTCGCCGAAGACTTCACCCGTCTTCCGGTCATACAGCGACAACTGCCACAGCGGGAACTGCAACTGATACCCGAACCCGCCGGTCTTGCTCGCAAGGTAGATGTAGCGCCCGTCCTTGTCTTTGCCGAGCGCCGCCCCCAGCGCGTTCAGCGTCTCCCGCCCGGCGCCCCCCGTCAGCGAAACGCCGCTGCCGCCGTCCACATGGTAGAGGTAGAGTTCGTGCGTCCGCCGCGTCGAGCGCGATACCACGATGTAGGTCCCGTCGGGCGTCCACTCCGGCGAAATGAAACTCGACTGCTGGTCGCTGGTCAGCGCCTTCGGTTCCGTGCCATCCACATTCATCAGCCAGACATTCTCCGCCCCGCTGCGGTCGCTGACGAAGACGAGGCGCTTCCCGTCCGGGGCGTAGCGCGGCTGCGCGTCGAAGCCCATATCGGTCGTGAGTTGCGTCGCGGTCCCGCCGGTGATGGGCATCGTGTAGAGGTCGCCGAGCAAGTCGAAGACGATGGTCTTGCCGTCGGGCGAGACATCGAGCGACAGCCAGGTGCCCTCGTCCGTCGTCAGCGTCATCGAGTGGTCGGACTTCAGCGGCAACTCACCGTCCTTCTTCTTCTCGCCCGCCGGGGCAGCCCGCAGCGGCGCCATCACCACGCACACGATTGCCGACGCCAGCACGACACGCGACCAACGCACCATCGTCATCCCTCCGGGGGCGAAAATACTGTATTGAGTCACTTCGACGATAGGACGCGGCCGCCTGCACATCCCTCTCCCCCAGCCCCTCTCCGACCAGCGGAGAGGGGAGACAGACAGTGAAGAGGGGAGATACGCAGTCCCTCTCCCGAACGGGAGCGGGCTTGTCCTCCGAAGCTCGGCACAGCGCGCCGAGCGAAGGAGGATGGCCGCAGGCCGGGTGAGGGCGACCGCGCAGGCAACCCTTGCCCTGCGAAGCCCCAGCGAAGCAGGGTGCCTGCCACGCGAGAAGGAGTTTTGCCTTCCGGCCCGTAGCAGTCTCCTGCGGTGCCCGAAGAGCCGAAACGGCGCCGAGTCGACATCACCGCCTGGGAGGTTGGAATGACCCGTTCGCGCGCCGTGACTGCCGTGATGGGAGTCGTCGCGTCGTTTGTCTCGCTGGGCGTGTTGGCGCCGTCGGCATCGAGCAAATACACCATCTTTCGCCAGATTCCCGGCAGCAACAGCGGAGACAGATTCGGGTCGTCCGTCGCTGCCATTGGTGACATTAACGCTGATGGCGTGCCGGACTTTATCGTCGGCGCGTCGTCGCACGACAACGGCGGGCTCGTGGATGTCGGCGCGGTGTTCGTCTATTCTGGGAAAGACGGCACCATTCTCCGCGCCCACTTTGGCTCCAACTTCTTTGGCGGAGACTTCGACGCATTCGGCTCCGCCGTCGCTGGCGGACACGACCTGACCAACGACGGCGTGCCCGACTATTTGGTGGGGCAACCGTTCAGTGACCTCATTGCCAACAATAGCGGCCTCGTGTGGTTATTCGAAGGCGCGACCGGGGATGCCGCCGCGTTTACCATCGGTCGCGCGGGCGGCAAGTCGGGCTTCTCGGTGGCGGTCACGGGCGGTGACGCCGCGGGTGATGGAAAGGGCGACTGGGTTTTCGGTGATCCCGGCAGTGGCTCCGACACCGGCGCGGTGTTCTACATGTCGGGCCTATCATTCGTGCAGCGCATCGACGGCGTGGCCGCGGGCGATCGCTTCGGATTCGCCGTCAGCGCCGCCGGGCAGCAGAACCCGGCCACGGACAACATCCCCGATTTCGCTGTCGGGGCGCCCGCGTTCGATTCCAGCCGCGGCCTGGTTCGCACCTATTCGGGCGCCACGCGGGAGCTGCTCGACCCCGGACTCGTCTGCAACAGCGGCGCCCGGTGCGGCGAGTCGATCGCGTTTGTCGGCGATGTCAATGGTGACAACATTGATGAGTTCGTGTTCGGCGGCCCAGAAGACTCATCCACGGGCCCGAACAGAGGATACGCCGCAATCTATGGCCCCGAGTCATTTTTGTTGCAGTTCTTCGGCGTCGAGGACTCCGCCGAATTCGGCGACGCCGTCGCCGGCATTCCTGATGTCAACGGGAATGGCCGGCCCGATGTCGCCATCGCCGCGCCGTTCGCGTCGCCGGGCGGCCGGTCGGAAGCGGGGTCCGTCATCGTCGTCGACGGTTTCTTCGGCACGGTCCTGCACACTTTGGAGGGCCAGACGGACGGCGATAATCTGGGCGAGGCCCTCGCCGGCACTCCAGACCTCAACCAAGACGGCCGCGGCGATGTGCTCGTCGGCGCACCGGACCATTCCCCGGCGGGCATGGACTTTGCAGGATTGGTGGGCCTGTACACCTCTCCCTCCTTCTTTGGCCACTTGCAAGACCCATTCGGCGCCCCCATTTCCCTCGGCCTCTTCGTCGATGTCTATAGGTCTGACAACCTCGAATACGTGAGATCTGGCATCAGCGACGCGAACGGCGACTACATCGTCCCCGACCTCCTCGACGAGACCGCATATTACCTCGAAGTCTTCGAGTTTGGCTTCATCACCAAGGAAGATAATGTGACGCTGGCTGGTTCTTCGCAGCGGGTCGACTTCACGCTCGGCACCGTCGTCATCTTCACACCGGGCAACACGGAGACGGTGAAGGGCTTTGTCCCCGTCCAGGTGGACGCCTTCGACCCCTCCGGCATTGCCAGCGTAGAGGTCTTTTTCGACGACACCTCTCTCGGTAGCATCGCCGGCCCCGGCGCCTTTTTCGTCTTCGAATGGCCGACGGTCGTTGACTGCGCCTTCGAAGGCGCACACACCCTGGAAGCAATTGCCACGGCGATGGATGGCAGCGTCGGGTTTTCAAGGATGACCAATGTCACCGTCGACAACACCACCTTCCCCGATGTCCCCTGCACGCACTTCGCCTGGCGCTTCGTCGAGGCGGTCGCCCGCAACAACATCGCCGCCGGCTTCCCCGACGGCACCTACAAGCCCGATAACACCGTCAACCGCGGCCAGATGGCGGTCTTCATGAGCCGGGCGGCCGATTTGCAACTCGGCGACTTCGCCGTCTTCACGCCCCCCGCCTGCGGCAGCGAGTCGTTCAGCGATGTCGCCTGCACGAACCCGATCTACAAGTTCATCGAGTATGTGGCGGCCAAGGGCATCGCCTCCGGCTTCCCCGACGACACCTACAAACCCGCCAACGGCGTCTCCCGCGGCGCGATGGCGGTGTTCCTCTCGCGGCTGCGCGACTTGGCCGACGGCGACTTCGCCGCCTTCACGCCGCCCGCCTGCGGCAGCGAGTCGTTCCCCGATGTCCCGTGCTCCCACGCCTCCTACAAGTTCATTGAGTATGTGAAAGCCAAGGGCATCGCGTCGGGCTTCCTCGACGGGACCTATAGGCCCGCCAACATCGTCACCCGCGGCCAGATGGCGGTGTTCATCACCCGGGCGTCGAGTTTGCCGTTCTAGACCCCACCCCTAACCCCTCCCCGTCCACGGGGAGGGACAGAGACAACAGCACCCTCACCCCCGGCCCCGCTCCGACAAGCGGAGAGGGAAGGAACACAGCAGAGGACAGTGGGCTGGGAGCGAAAGGAAGGCGGAAGTCGCGCCATCGAGCGGCGGGCCATACGGTTCTGCCCGGAAACAACGGTGCCGGGCCCACCCGTGCGCCGCACCGGGAACATGTTGGCTTCGTGCAGTGTCTAGGGTATCGTAGAGGTGCGGGAAAGTGTTCAGTGAGTACGCTCACGCAGGGAGGCAGACCTATGGCTCGCCGTCTACTGATTGGACTTGCCGTGGTGGCTCTGGCGCTTGGGAGCACCCGCGTGACAGTCTTTGCCCAGGCGGGCGGACCCATTTCGATTCAGGCCGAAGACATTCCGGTGGCGGACGCTATTGAGTTGATCTTCCGGCAGGCCCAGATGCCCGGCCGGTCGCTCGAGTACATCTTCGAAGGGGCAGCCGCGCGAACGAAGACGGTGACGGTGAGTCTGTCCAACGTCAGTTTTGAGGAAGCCCTCCGAACGGTGTTGAGCCAGGTCGGCATGACCTATGAAGTGGACGACAAGGGTGTATATCGATTGCGTGAAGGTGCGACTCCCGCGGCGCCGTCAGCCCCGACGGGCGTGCTGCGCGTCGAAGTGAAGAAACCGACTGACTCGCAGCGCGTGCGACTCGTGCGCATCCCACTCAAGTATCTGGACCCGGTGGATGTGGTGGCGTTCTTCGGCGGCCAGGTGCTGACGCCGCGGTTCACCAGCGGCTTCGGCGGGTCGGGCGGCGGTCGCGGCGGTCAGGGCGGCGGCTTTGGCGGCCAAGGCGGCGGCTTCGGTGGTCAAGGTGGCGGCGGGTTCGGCGGCG